>NZ_JZEX01000155.1 GCF_000969415.1 Devosia geojensis
CCCCCACCCTCAATCCCTCCCCTCAAGGGGGAGGGAGGCGACTCGTGCTCGTGGCGTTCTCCCGACAAGAGCTGCGAGTTCGCAATCTCCCCTTTCGGGGGCAACCCGATGACCTCCGTCCTCGCCACCGCCGTGAACGACGGGCACCCCAAGGTCGGGGCGCTGATCCGCGCCCGTCGCCGCCAGCTCCATATGACGCTGCAGGCCCTCGGCGAAGCGGCCGAGGTCTCCGTCGGCTATTTGAGCCAGGTCGAGCGCGACCACGCCACGCCCTCCCTCGGCACCCTCGCCCAGATCGCCCGGGCGCTCGGCGTCGGCATCGACTATTTCATCGCCGCCCCGGCCCCGCATGAATCCCTCACCCGCGCCGGCGAGCGGCCGCGCTTCTCGGTCGACGGCTCCTCGGTCGTCTACGAGCGGCTCGGCGCCGATTTCCCCGGCTCGACGCTCTCGGCGTTCCTGATGACGGTGCCCCCCGGCTACCGGTCCGAGACCGTCGCCCATGAAGGCGAGGAGATCCTCTACGTCCTCGAGGGCTCCATCACCCAGCGGCTCGACGACCAGGAAATGGTGATGAACGCGGGCGACAGCCTGCATTTCCGCGGCAATCATCCGCACGCCTGGTCCAACCACACGGACAAGCCTGCCCGACTCCTCTGGACGGGCACCCTCACCCTCTTCCGCTCTTCGGCCAAGCCCAAGCTCTTGCCCGAGGCGAAGCGCAAGACCGGCGGCATCAAGCCGGCAACCAACAGAAAAATCGTCACTCGCAAGGAGAAACGTTAGATGAAGCTCATGAGAGCCGCCCTCTTGGCCAGCGGCCTGGCGCTGCCGCTCGGCACTGCCGCAACGCTCGCCGCCACCCCCGCCGACGTGCTGGTCGTCGCCCAGAACATCGACGACATCGTCGCCATCGACCCGGCCCAGGCCTACGAGTTCACCTCGGGCGAGCTCGTCACCAACGTCTATGACCGCCTGGTGCAGTACGATGCGGAAGACACCACCGTCCTCGCCCCGGGCCTTGCCTCCGAATGGACCGTGGACGACGACGCCAAGGCCATCACCTTCACCATCCGCGACGGCGCGACCTTCCACTCGGGCAATCCCGTGCGCCCGGAGGACGTCGTCTTCTCGTTCAAGCGCGTCGTGACGCTCAACCTCACGCCCGCCTTCATCCTCACCCAGCTCGGCTGGACGCCCGAGAACATCGAGGAGATGGTCACCGCGCAAGGCAACACCGTCACCGTGCGCTATGACGGCGACTTCTCCTCCGCCTTCGTCCTCAACGTGCTCGCCGCCCGCCCGGCTTCCGTCGTCGACGAGCTGACGGTGATGGAGCACGAAGAGAACGGCGACATGGGCAATGCCTGGCTCAACGCCAACTCCGCGGGCTCGGGCGCCTTCAACCTTGCCGACTATCGTCCGGGCGAGATCATCCGCCTGACGGCCAACCCGAACTACTTCAAGGGCGCGCCGGCGATTGGCTCGGTCATCATCCGGCATGTGGCCGAGGCTGCAACCCAGCAGCTCCTCTTGACCTCCGGCGACGTCGACATGGCCAAGAACCTGACCCCGGACCAGATCGCCGGCCTTACGGGCGATGCGGTCAAGGTCGAGGTCTTCCCGCAGGCGGCCGTCCACTTCCTCTCGTTCAACCAGAAGACCGAGTCTCTGACTCCCGAAGCCGTGTGGGAAGCCGCGCGCTACCTCGTCGACTACGAGGGCATGACGCAGTCGTTCCTGGCCGGGCAGATGGACATCCACCAGGCCTTCTGGCCCGAAGGGTTCCCGGGCGCCTTGACCGACACGCCCTTCACCTACGATCCCGACCGGGCCCGCCAGATCCTCGAGGAGGCCGGCATCGAGACGCCGATCAACGTCACCCTCGACGTGATCAACTCGACGCCCTTCACCGACATGGCCCAGTCGCTGCAGGCGACCTTCGCCGAGGCCGGCATCAACTTCGAGATCATCCCCGGCACGGGCGCGCAGGTCATCACCAAGTACCGCGAGCGCACCCACCAGGCCATGCTCCTCTACTGGGGCCCGGACTTCATGGATCCGCACTCGAACGCCAAGGCCTTCGCCTACAACTCCGACAATTCGGACGACAACTATCAGGCGACGACCACCTGGCGTAACGCCTGGGCCGTGCCCGCCGAGATGAACGAGGAGACGATGGCCGCGCTCGCCGAAGCCGATCCGGCCGCGCGCGAGGCGATCTATCTCGACCTGCAGAAGAAGGTGCAGGAGTCCTCGCCCATCGTCATCATGTTCCAGGCCGCCTACCAGGTCGCCATGGGCGCGAACGTCGACGGCTACGTCAACGGCGCGACGTCCGACTTCGTGTTCTACCGTCTGGTGACGAAGGAGTAGGGTATCCAAGACCAACGAGGAGAGGCCGGTCGTGCGCACGCACGATCGCGCCCCACCCACCGGCTGTCATCCCGGCGAAGGCCGGGACCCAGCCCTGAACGCATCCACGGGCCACGGGAAGAGCGGCTGCGCTCTTTCCGTCCCGTTTCACACTCCTTGCGGCTGCGGTTGCATCTCAGGATGGGCCCCGGCCTTCGCCGGGGTGACATCTGGGGTGGGATGAGATCGGTGATCCCACTGCATCACCCCACCCTCAATCCCCTCGGCGCAAAGCGCCGGTGAGGCGCCCACGTCCTAGAAACCGAGCACCACCATGACCTCTACCCTCTCCACCCGCCTCGCCAACCTGCGCGCCCGCATGGCGCAGACGAACACCGATCTCGTCGCCATCGGCCCCTCGAGCCACATGGTCTGGCTCGCCGGCCTCTCCCCGCATGGCGACGAGCGGCCGGTGATGCTGCTGGTCTCCCAGGACTACGCCGGCTTCCTCATGCCCGCGCTCAACGTCGACAGCTCCCGCCAGCACACCGACCTGCCCTTCTTCCCCTGGAGCGACGCGGAAGGCCCCGACAGCGCCCTCGACGCCCTGATCGAGGCCACCGGCATCGACAGATCCAGCCCGAGCGTCGTCCTCGACGAAACCATGCGCGCCGACTTCGCCCTCCTGCTGCTCGATGCCCTGCCTGGCGCGCGCCGGCGCTTCACCGGCGACACCGTCGGGTACCTGCGCTCGCGCAAGGACGCCGACGAGTACAAGCGCCTCAAGGCCAGCGCCCTCCTCGACGACAAAGCGTTCCAAGCGGCCTTCGGCGCGCTGAAGCCCGGCGTTTCCGAAAACGAGATCGCCGAGGTCATCGGGCAGGTCTACGAAGCAAACGGAGCCAGCGCCGCCTTCATCACCGTCTGCTTCGGGCCCAACGGCGCCTTCCCCCACCACCACACCGGCGACACGCGCCTCAAGGACAACGACGCGGTGCTGATCGACGCCGGCTGCCGCCTCGACGGCTACCCCAGCGACATGACCCGCGTCGCCCATCTCGGCGCTCCGCCCGAAGAGTTCGAGAAGGTGCACGCCATCCTCGAGCGCGCAGTGCAAGCGGCCATCGCCGCCGCCCGACCCGGCGTCGAGGCCAGGCAGGTCGACAAGGCCGCCCGCGACATCATCGCGGCAGAGGGCTACGGCGACTACTTCCTCCACCGCACCGGCCACGGCCTCGGCATCGACGTGCACGAGCCGCCCTACATCACCGCGACGTCGCAGACCGTTCTCGACGAGGGCATGGTGTTTTCCATCGAGCCCGGCATCTACCTTTCCGGACGTTTCGGCGTCCGTCTCGAGGAAATCGTGATCATCCGCAACGGCCGCGCCGAAGTACTTTCCGAGCTGCCGCGCGCCGCCTACCGGGCACAACCATAGGGGCACGAACACCCACACCCCACCGGGTCATCCCCGCGAAAGCGGGGACCTCTGTTTCCACCCCACCACGGCAAACGGAGGTTCCCGCTTTCGCGGGAATGACCCGGTGGTTGGGGTTGTGCGGTGCCACCGCAAGGCTCGCGTCTCGCGCTCCTCCTCGCCCCCCCTTGACCTTCCCGCATGGGAAGGCCGCAGGGTCGGCGTCCTCAAGACCAACAGGAGGATTGCCATGCGCACCTTTCTCGCTTCCGCCGCCGTGACCCTCGTTCTCGCCGGCGCGGCCTTCGCCCAGGCCGACCACTCCGGCCACGGCGCACCGGCGGGCGAATCGCCCGCCACCGCCGCCTATGCGCAGGCGAACGCCGACATGCATGCGGCCATGGAGATCGACTACACCGGCGATCCCGACATCGATTTCCTGCTCTCGATGATCCCGCACCACCAGGGCGCCATCGACATGGCCCGCGTCGTCATCGAGCACGGCTCCGATTCCGAAATCCGCGCCCTCGCCGAAGAGATCATCAGCGCGCAGGAGGCCGAGATCGCGCAAATGCGCGAGTGGCTGGCCGAGCGGGGACACGCGGAGTAGACCCCTTCCCTCTCCCCTTGTGGGAGAGGGACAGATTTTCCGCGTTCAGCGGAAAATCAGGGTGAGGGGTCCGCGATGTTGCCACGGACGCCGCGCCTCATTGAGACATCGCAAACCCCTCATCCGGCGCTTCGCGCCACCTTCTCCCACAAGGGGAGAAGGGGGAACCGTCCCCCTCGCGTCCCCTCGCCCCTCCGGGGAGAGGGTCAGGGTGAGGGGTCCTTCACTGCCCCGGTGCCACCTCTTCGGCATCTCCCGCCTCCGCGGGCGGCTCGATGATCGGCTGGCCGATATTCGGGTTGTCGCGCAGGAGCGCGGTCACTTCCGCGTCCATGGCGCCCAGGAACTCCTCGACCCTCTGCCCGTTGGCGCCGAGGTCATGGCGGCCGGCGAGCGAGGCCGAGCGCATGTCGACCCGCGCGCCCTCCGGGTCGCCGGCAAGCGCGATCACCACGTCGTCGCGCCAGCCGAAGAGCGTCGTCACCCGCGCGTTGATCCGCCCCTCGGCGCCGGGCGCGGGCGGGCGGGTCTGCGCCTGCAGGTCCCAGCCGCGATCCTCGACGAGGCGCATGGCGACGTCGAACACCTGCTGGGCGGTCAGCGGATAGGTGCGCGTCTTGGCGTTGGGGAACGTCGCCTCGAGCGCCGCCGCATTCGGCACCAGCGGCGGGCTCATCGTCGCCGTCGCGCCGTCGAGCACCAGCGGCAGGCGCTGCCTGTCGGCCGTGGCGATATCGGTCGCCGCCGGATAGCGCGAGGCCATCGCGCCCGCCCAGGCGAACGGGGCAAGGCATACGAGCCCGGCCACGAGCCCGACGATCGCCCGGTCCCACCCCCGGTCGCCGGTGAACCACAGCCGCACCAGCGCGATCAGCGCGCAGGCGAGCGTCGCCACGACGACGGCGAACGCCACCCACAGCATCACATGGAACGTGTTGCTCTCGATCAGCCCCTGCCTGTGCAGCAGCACCGGAATGACGATCAGCGGCAGCGACAGGCTCGCCAGCCGCCGCGCCCTGATGGCCCATTTCGATGTGCGGATGAGTATGCGCAAAGGCGGTCCGGCCGGTTCGCGGGAAATTCGTGACCTAACTATCGCCTTAAATTGAATAAATCGCCAATTCCGCCGGTTCTAGGGATAGAGCCGCGTCCGGCTCCACGGCGCGCCCGGCCCGGTGCGGGTGAACCGCACCCGGTCGTGCAGGCGGAACTCGCCGTCCTTCCAGAACTCGATGGTCTGCGGCACGAGGCGGAACCCCGACCAGTGCGGCGGGCGCGGCACCGGTCCCTCGCCCAGTTCGGCGGTCAGCTCGGCCACCCCGGCGGCCAGGAGCGCGCGGCTCGCCAGCGGGCGCGACTGGCGCGAGACGGACGAGGCGATCTGCGAGCCCCGGGCGCGCGAAGCGAAATAGGCGTCCGCTTCCTCGGGCGCGACGATCTCGACGGGCCCGCGCATGCGCACCTGCCGGCGGATCGATTTCCAGTGCATCACGAACGCCGCGTGCGGGTTGGCGGCGAGATGCCGGCCCTTCTCGCTCTCGAAATTGGTAAAGAACGTGAAGCCGCGTTGGTCGCGCGCATTCATCAGCACCATGCGCACGTCCGGCAGGCCATCGGCATCAGCCGTCGCCAGCGCCATGGCATGCGGGTCGTTGGGCTCGTTGGCTGCAGCCAGCGCAAACCACTCCTCGAACAGGGCGAACGGATCGATCTCGCCGGCGTCGAGATCGTCGAAAAGGCGCAGTGTCAGCGGTTCGGTCATGGGTCAACCTCGGTCCGGCCGTTCCCGGCCGGTTACTGGACAACGGGCAGGCCGCTCGCCATATAGAAGGCGAACAGCAGGGCGTGCAACGCCCCAGGTGCCATGCACCATCTATGAATCCTGCGTGACCGCGCCGCCAAAGTGGTGTCCACTTGGCCGGTTCGGCACGAACGAATCGATTGGAGACAATGCGCGACCCCTACAGCGTGCTCGGGGTGGCCCGCACGGCAAGCGAGAAGGAGATCAAATCCGCCTATCGCAAGCTGGCCAAGGCCTACCATCCCGACCAGAATCCGGACGATCCCGGCGCCCACGCGAAGTTCGCCGAAGCGACGGCTGCCTATGACCTGTTGAGCGACGCCACCAAGCGCGCCCAGTTCGACCGCGGCGAGATCGATGCCGAGGGCAACCCGCGCTTTGCCGGCTTCGGCAATGGCGGGTTCGGCGGCGCCGCGCGCGGCGCTCGGCCGGGCGCGGGCGGCTTCTCGGCCGAAGACATCTTGAAGGAGTTCATGAGCGGCTTTGGCGGGCAGCCGCGCGGGGGCGCGCGCACCACGTTCAGCGAGGCGCAGTGGGACCCCTTCGCCGGCACCGCCCAGCGCGGCGGAGCCAAGGGCGAGGACTTCACCGCCACCGCCGCCGTCTCGCTCGAGGACGCCCATCGCGGCGGCTCGATCGACGTGCGCCTGCCCAACGGCAAGATGCTGGCGGTCAAGCTCCCCAAGAACGTCGAGGACGGCCAGCAGATCCGCCTCAAGGGCCAGGGCCAGCCCTCGCCCATCGGCCAGCCGGGCGACGCGCTCATCACCGTCAAGTTCGAGAAGCACAAGACCTTCCGCCTCGACGGCCATGACCTGCGGACCGACCTGCCGATCACCCTCTACGAGGCCGTGCTCGGCACCAAGGCGCGCGTGCCGACCCTCGACGGCTCTGTCGAGCTGAACCTGCCCCCCGGCGTCGACACCTCCAAGTCGCTGCGTTTGAAGGGCAAGGGCCTCTACGGCGACGGCGACCTCTACGTCAACGTCAAGATCGTCCTGCCCCCCGGCGGCGACCCCGACCTCGAAAGCCTCATGCGCTTCTGGCGGGATCAGAAGCCGTACAAGGTGCGGGATTAGGCACCGCTACCCCCTCCACCCACGATGTCACCCCGGCGAAAGCCGGGGCCCATCCTGAGGTGCCGCATCAGCCGCAAGGTGTGCGAACGGGGCAACGTTTGCGGCACTCCAGTTGTACTGGAAAGTTCCATCTCCCACCGCTGTCATCCCGGCGCAAGCCGGGACCCAGTAAACGGCGCCGCCGGTGCTTTGCTGGGGAGCTGAAGAGCACTCCTGCGCACGAGCTCTGACCTCGGTGTGTACTGGGTCCCGGCTTTCGCCGGGATGACAGCGGTGGGTGGGCGAGATGCCGCCACAAGCACCATGCGTCCCCCTCCCCCTTGAGGGGAGGGGATAGGGGCTGTCTCTTATACCCCTCTGACGCTGCCGACGAGCGGTCTGGGGTAGATA
>NZ_JZEX01000156.1 GCF_000969415.1 Devosia geojensis
TGACGTCTGGATGTGACTGAAAGACGGGCCGGAGGTCGCCCATCCCGCTTGAGGGGATGGGGCGGAGGTGGGCGTCCATCGGTGATCCACACAACGACCCCCACCCTCATTCCCTCCCCTCAAGGGGGAGGGAGGCGAAGGAGCCGCCGATTCCGATAGAGTTTGACGTGCCTTAGGGCAGAAAACTGCCATTTCGGCTGAATGGCGATCGGTCCTGGGGCGTGCAGGGCCTACCAGGGGGCGTTGCCCTGCGGCTCCACAAAGCGACCCGTTACGGCATCGGGCCCGAGCACTGCATATTCGACGGGAAGGCGCGCACCTTCCGCGGGGGTCATGAAGCCATTGCCTCCCGTCAGGTCCGTCCTGACATAACCGGGCGCCACCGCGTTGACGACGATGGAAGTGTCCTTCAGTTCCGCCGCCAGCTGCACCGTCAGCATGTTGAGGGCCGCCTTGGACGCATTGTATCCGATGAGCCGGGCCTCATAGTAAGGCGAGGTCGGGTCGCCATTGACGGCCAGCGAACCCAGCGTCGTGGACAGATTGACGATGCGAGCAGCCTTCGACCGGCGCAGCAACGGCAGCATGGCCTGCGTCACGGCAAGAGTGCCGAGGAAATTGGTCTCCATGAGCCTGCGGGCTGCGGCGGTCGTTGCAACGGAAGGCGGGCCGTCTTCGGCATCGACGATGCCGGCATTGTTCACGAGAATGTCGAGGCGGCCATATCTGGCGGCAATCATTTCGGCCGCGCAAGCGATGGTGGTCTCGTCATTGAGGTCGATTTCGATCGCTTTGACGGCGAGCCCGGCGTCCGCCAGATCGCCGGCGGCATCCTGGCCGCGCTTCAGGTCGCGCGCCGCCATCAGCACCATGATGCCCTTCTCCGCCAACTGCCGGGCGACCTCGAGCCCGATGCCTTTGTTGGCGCCGGTCACGAGCGCAATTTTCTTGGTGTCGGTCATCGAATGTCCTTCAGATATTGGCCGAAAGGCTGCACCAATATATGAAGGATCATTCGCGTTTAGGATTCGCATATGGACGCCACCCCGCCCCGGCACCTCAACGCCCGCAAGAAGCCGCGTCAGGTGCGTTCGGTGACGACGGTTGAGGCGATTTTCGAAGCGACCATTCAGGTTTTGCTCGGTGACGGAATCCACCGGCTGACCACCACGCGCGTGGCCGAACGGGCGGGGGTGTCGGTGGGCACCATGTACCAGTATTTTCCGCACAAGCAGGCACTGCTCTATGCGCTCAACGAGCGTTATCTGGACCTGGTGGCCGAGCGCGTGGAAGAAGCCTGCCGCGCGCAGCATGGTGCGACCACGAAGGCAATGGTCGAAGCGCTCGTCACCGCCTACTGGCAAGCCAAGACCGAGCGCAGCGACGTCACCCGGGCGCTCTACAATTCCGTGGTCGAACTCGACAATCAGGCCCTTGTCGACGCGTTCGCCAGGCGCATGGACGCGGCAACCATCGCCATGCTCAAAAGCGCCCCCGACGCCGACTATGCCGATATCGACCTGGTCAACGTCACGCTCTTGTCGGTGATTTTCGGCACAGTGCGCAACGTCTTCGAGCGCAACCTGCCCGCATCCGAACAGGCCGCCATTCGCCACCAACTCATGACGGTGTGCCTTTCCTACCTCGAGACGTCGGGAGGGTAGGCGCGGTCTATCATCCGGTCGCGAGGTCGGAAGCGGACTGCCGTCTTCAACCCCGTGATGGACATTGCAGCGCCCCAGGCAGACCGGCAGCTTTCAGAAAATCGCCAAGGTGGCCCGAATGACCGAATGGAGCGCGGGGCTGTCCGGCTGCTTTCGACCCTATTTCGGCCATTGGCGTGCTCTTCCGCGGTGACTGCTTCTGGCCTCGAGCAGACGTTCGGATTTACGCCGCACTTTTGCTTCCCCGAGAGGCTGCCCGCAGATAGGGTCCGCGCCATGCGCATGGGAAATTTGGGATAATCTTGCCATGGTGTCGGAAGATGACTTCCAACCTTGGCTGTCACGTTGGGGTTTGGTGCCGGAAGGCGACGCCATCCGTACGCACAGCAGCCTCCTGCTGCCGGTGCAAAGGGATGGCGTGCCAGCGATGTTGAAGATCGCCACGGCCGAAGAAGAGCTCAACGGCGCGCACCTCATGGCCTGGTATGCCGGGAACGGTGCTGCTCGCGTGCTCGCCCATGACGGTCCTGGCCTGCTGCTTGAGCGTCTCAGTGGACAGAAAAGCCTCATCGAGATGGAACGCTCAGGCCGGGGGGATGAGGCAACGAAGATCATCTGCGCGGTCGTGGCGAGGCTGCACGCGGCGAGAGACCGCATGCCGCCGGAAACGCTATATCCGATGGCGACGTGGTTTCGTCAGCTTGAGCCTGCGGCGGCGCGATTGGGAGGCGTTTTGACAAAGTCCGCAGCGGCGGCACGCGAACTTCTAGCTACGCCCCAGTACGTCGTTCCACTGCATGGCGACATCCACCATGGCAATATCCTCGATGGGGACGAGCGCGGTTGGCTCGCGATCGATCCCAAAGGGGTGCTTGGCGAGCGGGCCTTCGACTATGCCAACCTGTTCTGCCACCCCGAAGCCAAGGTTACCACAGAAGCTGGCCGGCTAGATCAACGGATCGATATCGTGGCACGGCACGCGAACCTAGATCCGAAGCGACTCTTGAAGTGGATCTTGGCCTATGCAGGCTTGAAGTCGGTTTGGACCATGAAACGAGAAGGCGGTGGCCAAGAGGCGCGCGAGCTCACAATCGCCCAGATGGCCGCAGCCGCGCTGGGGCTTTAGCGAACGTCACGGTCGATCAATTGAAGGTCCGCTTTTGGCGCTAAGCTGATGCTTGCCAGCGATTATCACGGTGACCGCTTCCCACCCCGCTGCCGTCCGCGTCACGACAACGGCGATGCTGCCGGCTCCCCGGAAGTTGTCGCGTAGCGGCCGACAGAGGTTTGAAGATGCAAAAGGCCGGTCTTCAAAGACCAGCCTTTTGCTTGGGCAGGCAACGTCGAAACCAACGTTCGGCTCGATCGAACGTGGCAGGTGAAGTTATGAAGTGTAAAGCGGAAGACTGCTTGGCAGGGCGCCCTGCACGTCACCATACGTAGTTGTTATAGTGTTCTTCCGGGCTATCGTAGTTATAATGATTGTAGTGCTCTTCAGCATCCTCATAGACGTAATTATTGTAATGCTCTTCAGCACTATCATACACATAATTATTGTAATGATCTTCGGCGCTGTCGTAGTTGCCTCCGGCCAAGGCGCTCGAGGTAAGCGACAGTAGGGCCGAAGTTACGGAAATAAGCGTGAGAGTAACCAGCTTCTTGGGCATGAGCCCCTCCTTTTGCGTGAGCTACTTTGTAAGACAAACGTGACAGTGAAATCCCCAAATCTCACTCCCGCAAATGACGATGCTAGCGGCGAAGCCGCTATCATCAAATTATAGTTTGATGACACTATAAGGTCTTGGAACGAAACAGATTTCGCTGGTGGTCTGAATCCGGATACGCTGAACGCGGCCACAGAAACTGCACAATTGGAAAGCTGGGTTGGCGCGACGCAATTTCCAATCGGAAGCAGCCCGTCCGTAAACCAACCCGAAGCGGCACCAGCCGGAAGTGGACTGGCCCTACCCTGCCTTGCGCTGCTGGTGCGCGCGCAGGTCCACCATCTCGATCCGCCCGAGCCCGCGCCGCTGCGCCTTGGCCAATGCGCTGGCGGCGGCCTCGAAGAAGCGGCGGTCGGGGGCGCCGGCGGGGTTAATCGCGGCCAGCCCCGCGCCGGCCGTCAGCACACCCGCGTGGCTTTCCTTGTGCGCGATGCCGAGGCCCTGCACGTCGCGCAGCAGCTTTTCGGCGAGGTTGCGCGCGAGGAGAATCGGGCAGTCCGGCAGCAGCAGCACGAATTCGCCGCGCCCGTGGCGCAGGCAGTCTGCGTTCGCCTGCGCCAGTCTCTTGCGCAGCGCCTTCTCGACCCGCCGCATCTGGTGGTCGATGCCGTCCTTGTCGTAGACGAGGTGGAGGTCCTTGAACCGGTCCGCTCCGATGACGAGAAGGCTGAGCGTCACCTTGCGCTCGGCGCAATGGCTCCAGGCGCGCGCCAGCGCCTCCTCGATCCGCCCGCCGAGCGGCGCGCGTACGCCCAGCGCCCGCGCGATCGCGGCCCGGCCGTAAGCCGGCTCCCGCTCCCGCCCACCCCTCGGCCGCATCGCCTCCAGAGCCGCCCGGATACGCGCCCAAAGGGCGTCGTTTTCGTCCTTGACGAGAAAGGTGTCGCTCATGTCCGGCCTGCTGGTGGTGCGAGGAGTATGCGCACCGCCAGTCTGGCGGGACATGGTTAACGGGAGGTGAAGATCGCCTCGCCTACCGCTCCTCCGGCGGCTCCCATTCGGGCCAGTCGACGGCGTGCTCTTCCCATTCGCCGGCTTCGACGTCGAGCTCGCTCATCGTCCTGCCGCGCACCGAGACCCCGACGTCCTCGACGGTCTGCATCGTTCCCGAGATCAGCGGGTGCCACCAGGCGAGCCCCTTGCCCTCGGCGATCCGCCGGTAGGCGCAGGTCCTGGGGATCCACTTGATCTCGAGGATGTTTTCGGGCGTCAGCTTGATGCAGTCGGGGACCTTGGCCTTGCGGTTCTCGTAGTCGCTGCACGCGCAGGTGTCGCCGTCGAGCAGGCGGCAATGCACGTCCGAGGTGATGATCTCGCCGCTGTCCTCGTCCTCGAGCTTGATGAGGCAGCAGCGCCCGCACCCGTCGCAGAGCGCTTCCCATTCCGCCTCGTTCATCTCTGCGAGCGTCTTTTCTTCCCAGAAGGGCATGCTGTCCTGTCTCACGTTCACCCTTGCCGGCGATATGTGTTTGCCCGGCATCGGATGCGGTTCATAATCAGTCCACTACAACGAAATGTGCGTCCGGGACGCACAAAACTTTGCTAGCAATGGTCCGCTAACCTGCCGGGCGTAAGGTCCCGCGGGGCGCGGATCAGAGACCCCAGGCGGGACGAACGTGCAGGACCAGACCAATCAAAGGCCGAAACGCAGGAAATCCGGCTTTCTGGCGGCCGACGCCTGGCTCGATTCCTCGCTCTACGATTCCTGGCGGGCGCTCGGGCGCGGTTACACGCGCTTCCAGGATTTCATGTCCCGTTTCCATGTCTCGGGAATCAAGCGGTTTTTTGTCGAGATCTTCTCGGACGCCCTGTCGTTCGGCGCCATCGGCTGCGTGCTGATGACGGCGCTGGCCATGCCCGCCTTCGACATCACCGCCTCGGGCGAATACAACCGGGCCGAAAACTACTCCGTCGTCTTTCTCGATCGCTACGGCAACGAGATCGGCCGGCGCGGTATCCGCTCCGACGATTCCGTCGCCCTCGACCAGTTGCCGGATTTCCTCGTCAAGGCGACGCTCGCGACCGAAGACCGGCGGTTCTACGAGCATTTCGGCATCGACGTCGTCGGAACCCTGCGCGCCCTGATGAGCAACGCCTCGGGCGAGACTTCGCTCCAGGGCGGCTCCTCGATCACCCAGCAACTGGCCAAGAACCTCTTCCTCACCTCCGAGCGCACGCTCGAGCGCAAGATCGTCGAAGCGTTCCTCTCGGTCTGGCTCGAGTGGCATTACAACAAGGATGAGATCCTCAAGCTCTATCTCGACCGCGCCTATATGGGCGGCGGCAATTTCGGCGTGGTGGCGGCGGCCGACTACTATTTCGGCAAGCAGGTCACCGATATCACGCTCGCCGAAGCCGCCATGCTCGCCGGGCTCTACAAGGCGCCGACGCGCTTTGCCCCGCATGTGGACCTTGCTGCCGCGCGCGGCCGGGCGAACGTCGTTCTGACCAACATGGTCTCGGCCGGCTTCCTCACCGAGGGCCAGGTCACCGCCGCGCGCCGGCATCCGGCCAGCCCCATCGACCGCGCCTCGGACCTCAATTCCCCCAACTATTTCCTCGACTGGGCCTTCGAGGAGACCAAGGCGATCATCGAGGCCAACCGCGCCACCTCCAACAACTTCATCGTGCGCACCACCATCGACTCGACCCTGCAGTCCTATGCCGAAGAGGCGGTGACGTCCGTCGTGCGCGAGCAGGGCGAGGCCTATAACGTCAGCCAGGCGGCCATGGTCGTTACCGACCTCAACGGCGCCATCCGCGGCATGGTCGGGGGCATGGACTACGGCAAGAGCCAGTTCAACCGTGCGATCGTGTCGACCCGCCAGCCAGGCTCGGCCTTCAAGCCCTTCGTCTATGCCGAGGCCTTCGAGCAGCTGGGGCTGCGGCCGAGCGACACCATATCGGACCGGCCGGTGTGCATCGGCGACTGGTGCCCGCAGAACTACGGGCGCAATTACCGCGGCTCCACCACCCTGCTCTCGGCCTTCGCCGCCTCGATCAACACCGTGCCCGTCACCCTCTCGATCAAGACCGGGCGCGAGCCGATCGCCGAACTCAGCCACCGCATGGGCATCCGCAACGACTATCCCATCACCCGCTCGCTGGCGCTCGGCGTCGCCTCGGTTTCCGTGCTCGACATGACCTCGTCCTACGCGGTCTTCGCCAGCGGCGGCCTCAAGACCCAGGCCTTCGGCATCACCCGCGTCACCACCCTCGGCGGCGATCTCGTCTACGAGAAGCAGGCCGATGCGCCGCGCGAGCGCATTCTCAGCGAGCGGACGGTCGCCGACATGAACATGATGATGCGCACGGTCGTCACCGGCGGCACCGGCCGGCGCGCCGACGTCCCCGGCGTGCCCGCCGTCGGCAAGACCGGCACCACCACCTCCTATCGCGACGCCTGGTTCTGCGGCTTTACCGGCAATTTCGTCGCCGCCGTCTGGTTCGGCAACGACGATTACCGGCCGACAAAGGACCTCACCGGCGGCACCCTGCCGGCCATCGCCTGGCAGAAGTTCATGGCCTATGCCCACACCAACACCGAGATCAAGCCGCTCTTCGGGGTCGATTTCGTGCCCGAGCAGACGATCGTGGCCGAAGCGCCCGAGGAGGCGGAGGCCGCCGACGAACGTCCGCCGAGCCTCACGCCCGCGGCCGCCCGCAAGCTCGTCGATCTCGCCGAGCGCCTGCAATCGACCATCGATGCCGCCGCCCCCATCGGCGCCCAGGCCCGCGCCCAGACCCCCATCGGCCGCGAAAACCTCTAGTGCAGCGCTCGTTTCTCATATCAGGTGATCGCCAGGCGGACTGGTCGGCACGATACGCTCCCCTCCCCCTTGAGGGGAGGGGCTGGGGGTGGGGGTCCACCGGCGGCCCACCGCGCCACCCCCACCCTCGATCCCTCCCCTC
>NZ_JZEX01000157.1 GCF_000969415.1 Devosia geojensis
CCCCTATCCCCTCCCCTCAAGGGGGAGGGGCAGCATTGTGCCTGTGGCGACATGGTGCCCAGAGATCCCGTTTTCGCTGTCCTAGAGGATCGGGGAGAAGAGCTTGGCCGCTTGGGCGACGAAGCGCCAGACGAGGGAGCGGCCGGTGACTTCGGCCGCGGAAACCTTCCGGCAGTGCTCGAAATCGGCAAGAAGCATACGCTCGACGGTGTCGATGGTCTCGTGGCCGGGAAACCAGAGGGTGATCTCGAAATTGATGGCGAAGGACCGGTTGTCGAAGTTCGTGCTGCCGATGGAGGCGATGCGATCGTCCATCAGCAGCACTTTCTGGTGCAGGAAGCCATCGGTATAGCGGTACATGGAAATGCCGTGCTCGACCATGGCATCGGCATGGGCGATGCTGGCGAGCCAGACCAGCAGATGGTCGGGCTTTTCCGGGAGCATGATGCGCACATCGACGCCGCGGATGGCGGCGGCATAAAGGGCCGTGCGCACGTCCGTATCCGGCACGAAATAGGGGGTGACGATCCATAGTCGCTCGCGCGCCTGCGCGATCACATCGGTGAACGCGATGGCGCACTCCTCGAGCCTGTCGGCCGGGCCGGTGCCCATGACGAGCACGGACTGGTCGCCGGGCGTCTGCACGAGCTCGGGCGGATCGGCGGGCAGCAGCTCGCCGGTCGCCCATTCCCAGTCTTCCCGGAAGACCAGGGCGCAGGCGAGCGCGGCGGGGCCGCGCACGCGCACATGGGTGTCCCGCCAATGGCCGAAGCGCGGGTCCTCGCCGAGGTACTCAACGCCGATATTGTGGCCGCCGACCCAGG
Organism: Devosia geojensis; assembly: GCF_000969415.1. GTDB lineage: Bacteria > Pseudomonadota > Alphaproteobacteria > Rhizobiales > Devosiaceae > Devosia > Devosia geojensis. The sequence continues at coordinate 825 of NZ_JZEX01000157.1, forward strand.
CGATCTCGCCATCGGCGACGACGATCTTTCGGTGGTTGCGATAGTTGAGCCGCGCGGGGCCGTACATGCGCAGGAACCGGTGGCGCCGGTTGAAAGCGGCGATCTTGACGCCGGCGGCGCGCAGGCGCTCGCGGTAGGTCTTGGGCAGGCCGGTGCTGCCCACCTCGTCGTAAATGAAGTAGACCTTGACCCCAGCCTGGGCCCGTTCGATCAGCCGATCGGCAAGCTCGCGGCCCAGCCGGTCGTCGCGCACGATGTAGAACTGGATGAGGATCTGCGAGCGGGCCCTGGAGATGCCGTCGAAGATGGAATCGAAGGTCTCCTTGCCGTCGATCAGCACCTCGACTTTGTTGCCGGAGAGGAAGGGCAGCTCGGCCACGCCCGAAAGCACCGGCCATTCCTTGTCCGCCTGCTGATCGATGAGGGCCAGGTCACGCGCGCGCACGGGGCGCAGCGTGCGGCCGAGCTTGATGCGGTCGATGGCGTAATCGTCGAAGAATTTCCAGCCGAAAACGAGGTAGAGAAGCGCGGTCGGAAAGGGGAGGAGGAGGAGCGACAGCAGCCAGGCGATGGAGCCCTGGGAGGTGCGCGAATTCATCACCTCGCGCACGGCGCAGATCGCAGCGAGCGCATAATTGGCGGCGAGGATCAGGGCGACGAGGTGCAGGTCGGCCCGGAACGCACGCAGTATGTCGTCGACGCCGATCACGATCGCTCCCTGCCGGATTGGGGTGGCTTACCCTAAGGGCTTACCCAATCTGGGGAAACGGCGCGGATCTGGCAAGCGGTTACGCCGCTTCGATGTTGGCGAGCTCGGATTCGCTGACCACCCGGTTGCGGCCGGCGTGCTTGGCGGCATAGAGGCAGCGGTCGGCGCGATCGATGAGGGACGAGGCGGTATCGTCATCGCGCAGCATCGCGACGCCGAAGGAGGCGGTGATGCGGCCGAGCTTTTCGTTGGTCGAGCGCTTGAGGAGCTGCTTGGCCTGAATGGCCTTGCGGATGTTCTCGGCGGCGATGACCGCGCCTTCGAGGTCGGTGTGGGGCAGGATCGCGGCGAACTCCTCGCCACCATAGCGGGCGGCCAGATCCTTGCCCTTGATGTTGGACTTCAAGGTCATCGCCACCAGCCGCAGAACCTGGTCGCCGGTCTGGTGGCCGTGGGTATCGTTGAATTTCTTGAAGCTGTCGATGTCGAGGAGCAGCAGGCAGAGCGGCAGTCCGTCGCGGCGCGCCTCCGATATGGCCGCGGCGAGCCCCTCGTCGAAGCTCTTGCGGTTGGAAATCTTGGTCAGCGGATCGAGCAGGGACTCGCGGCGCACGTTCTCGAGGTCGCGGCGGAGCGCCGCGATGTCGTCGCGCGAGGCTTCCAGCTTCATTTCAAGATGCCGGTTGGTGTCCTGCATGCGCCGGGTCTCGGCCAGCAGGCGTTCGGCCATGGTCTTCAGCGCCTCGGGAGTGACCTCGGCCTCGAGATCGCCGCGGGCGGCCTGCAACGATCCTGAATAGGCGTTGGCGGTGACCATGGCGCTGTCGATGGCGTCGTGCACGGCCTCGATGCGTGCATGCATGCGCTCGGAGACGGCGCTGATGCGCTCGTCGAGGTCGGACTTCAGGAACTCGTTGTAGAGCGCCTCGGCCAGATTGACCGTGGGCGAGTGGCCCTGGCGGAAAATCTCGTTGATGCGGGTGTTCAGCGCCGGGTTGACGCCCGTGGCATAGGTATAGAGGAGCTCGTAGAAATTCGGATAGGGCGGAATGCTGCTGCGCTTGAGCAGGTCAAAGGCGGCATTCCCATAGCCAAGTACGCGCCTGTATTCCTGTTCCGACACGATGTCCTCGCGTTCTGCTCGGGCGCCCGCCGTTGGGCACCCCGACTACACACCATCTCGTCTAAAACTCGGTAAATATGCCCGCGCATGTACACTTATCAACGGGCAGAACATCAACTATCGCGGAAAATTTCCTGTACCCACAAATATTTATCGCGGGCGCGATACTTCTCGCAGCAGGAAGGCGGGCACCGGGCCGTCGGCGCCGAAGGGGGAATTCTCATCGATTCCGAGCGCTGCGGCCTCACGCGGGTCCGGCTTGCGGCGGGGCTCTTCCCGGCGCTCGTCGTCCTTGCGCGTATCGCCCCTTCTCGAAGTCCTGGCGGGCCTTGCCGGCTTGCCGGCCTCGGCCTTGCCGTCATCGGATTTGCGGCGGCGGGGGCCGCGGCGTTCTTCCGACGGTTCCTCGGCGGGAGCCGCAGTCGCGCTCTCGGTCCAGGGAATGTCGCGCTGGATGAGCTTGACGATGGCGTCGAGATGCTTGCTGTCGGCCGGAGCCACGAGGGTGAAAGCGGCGCCGGAACGCCCGGCGCGGCCCGTTCGGCCGATGCGGTGGATGTAGTCCTCGGCGTGGACCGGCACGTCGAAGTTGAAGACGTGGCTGACAGCGGGGATGTCGAGGCCGCGGGCGGCGACGTCGCTGGCGACGAGCAGCGTCAGCTTGTTGGTCTTGAACGCGTCGAGCGTTTCCATGCGGCTCTTCTGGTCCATGTCGCCATGGAGGGCGCCGACCGAAAAACCGTGGCGCTCCAGCGAGCGGGCGAGGGTGGCCACATCGCGCTTGCGGTTGCAGAAGATGATGGCGTTGGTGAGATTCTCGGCGGCGCGGATCTGGTCACGCAGCGCTGCGCGCTTCTCTTCAGGCTTGGAGCCGACCTTGATCAGCTTCTGGGTGATGGTCTCGGCGGTGGAGCTCTGCCGGGCGACCTCGATCTTGACCGGATCGCGCAGGAACCGTTTGGTCAGCTTCTCGATCTCAGGCGGCATGGTGGCCGAGAAGAAGAGGGTCTGCCGGCGCGGCGGCAGCAGGCCGCAGATGCGCTCGATGTCGGGCACGAAACCCATGTCGAGCATGCGGTCGGCCTCGTCGATGACGAGGATTTCGACGCCCGTCAGGAGGATGCGGCCGCGCTCGAACTGGTCGAGCATGCGTCCGGGCGTGGCGATGAGAACGTCGGCGCCGCGGTCGAGGATCTTGTTCTGGTCCTCGAAGGAAACGCCGCCGATGAGCAGGGCTACGGAAAGCCGGTGGTTCTTGCCGTACTTCTCGAAGTTCTCGTGCACCTGGGCGGCCAGCTCACGCGTCGGCTCGAGTATGAGCGTGCGCGGCATGCGGGCTCGGGCGCGGCCGCTTTCGAGGCGCGTGAGCATCGGCAACACGAACGAGGCGGTCTTGCCCGTGCCGGTCTGAGCGATGCCGATGATGTCCTTCTTGTCGAGGACATGCGGGATCGCCTTGGCCTGAATGTCAGTCGGCTTGGTGTAACCAGCCGCGGCGACGGCATCGGTGACTTTGCTGGAAAGACCAAGCCCGGAAAAATCTTCGGTCAAATCAGTGGTCCATTCATCATGCTCGGCCAAGACTTGCGTGGGGCAACGCCATGCTTGCCGACAATCGGTCGTAGGGCTCCCGGTGGGAAAAATAGATACGCCGCATCCGGGTTGCGGTGCCGGTCTTCCGCCTTTGTGGCGATTGTGATGATCGACAGTTGTCTTGGGCTCCTCAGCGAGCCGACTTGCCGCCGGCCGAGCGCGCTGAAAAATCCAGGCGGCGCGGACCATAACGCATGGACTTCTCAAGTCAACGGTATTTCAAGGATTTGCTGAAGTTGGCGCGCAAGTTCATCAAATATCGAGGTCCGTGACGAACGCAGCATTCTCCTGGATGAATTCGAAACGGGCCTCGGGGCGAGTACCCATGAGGCGATCAACCGTAATCTTCGTCTCGTCGCGATCGTCGACGACCTTGACCTGGAGCAAGGTGCGGGTCGCCGGCGCCATGGTCGTCTCGCGCAGGTGCGCGAAAGGCATTTCGCCCAGGCCCTTGAAGCGGGTGATGTCGACCTTGCCCTTGCCGGAGAACTCGGTGGCCAGCAATTCGTCCTTGTGGGCGTCGTCGCGGGCATAGGCCGTCTTGCCGCCCTGAGAGAGGCGGTAGAGCGGCGGCATGGCAAGGTAGAGGTGGCCCTCGTCGATGAGCTTGGGCATCTCCTGGAAGAAGAAGGTGATGAGAAGCGAAGCGATGTGGGCGCCGTCGACGTCGGCGTCCGTCATGATGATGATCTTGTCGTACCGCAGGTCGTCGCCGCGGTAGCGTTCGCGCGTGCCGCAGCCGAGAGCCTGGATCATGTCGGCGATCAACTGGTTGGCGGCCAGCTTGTCGCGGCTGGCGCCGGCGACGTTGAGGATCTTGCCGCGCAGCGGCAGGACGGCTTGTGTCGCGCGGTTGCGGGCCTGCTTGGCGCTGCCGCCGGCGCTGTCGCCTTCAACGATAAAGATCTCGGCGCCCTGGGCGGCGGTCTGCGTGCAATCGGCTAGCTTACCGGGGAGGCGGAGCTTCCGCGTCGCGCTCGCCCGGTCGATCTCCTTCTCCTTGCGGCGGCGCAGGCGTTCCTCGGCGCGGTCGACCGCCCAGTCGAGGAGCTTGCCGGCCTGGTTAGGGGAGGCGGCGAGCCAATGGTCGAAGGCGTCGCGCAGGGCGTTGTCGACGATGCGGGTCGCTTCGCCCGAGGCGAGCTTGTCCTTGGTCTGGCCGACGAACTCGGGCTCACGCACGAAGACGGAGAGCATGGCGCTGCATCCGGCGAAGATATCCTCGGCAGTCAGGACGGCAGCGGCCTTGTTCTTGGTGAGTTCGGCGTAGTTCTTGAGGCCGCGCAGCAGTGCGGTGCGCAGGCCCGTTTCGTGCGTGCCGCCATCGGGGGTGGGCACGGTATTGCAGTAGGAGGAGATGCCGCCGTCGCCGAGGGTCCAGGCGATGGCCCATTCGACGGCGCCGTGCCCGCCGGGACGGCCGGCGCTGCCCGAGAAGATCTCCTCGACGATGCGCGTCTCGCCCTCGATGCGCGCACCCATGAAGTCCTTGAGGCCGCCGGGATAGTGGAAGGTCGCCTTGGCGGGCACCTCCTCGCCGGCAAGGGACTCATCGCAGCTCCAGCGCAGTTCGACGCCGCCGAAGAGGTAGGCCTTGGCGCGGGTCATGCGGAAGAGGCGGGCGGCCGAGAGGTGGGCATGGGGCCCAAAAATCTCGGGATCGGGGTGGAAGCGCGTGGTCGTGCCACGCCGGTTGTTGACCCGTCCGACGGTCTCGACGGGTCCCAGCGGCTTGCCGCGGGAATAAGCCTGGCGGTAGAGCGTCTGGTCGCGCGCGACCTCGACCACCATATCGTCGGAAAGCGCGTTGACGACCGATGCGCCGACGCCGTGCAGACCCCCGGAGGTCTCGTAGGCCTTGGAGTCGAACTTGCCGCCCGCATGCAGCGTCGTCATGATGATCTCGAGCGTCGAGCGCCCGGGGAACTTGGGATGGTTCTCGACGGGCATGCCGCGGCCGTTGTCGGTAACGGTCACGTGCCCGGAGGCTTCGAGATGCACCTCGATGCGGCTGGCGTGGCCGGCGATGGCCTCGTCCATGGAATTGTCGATCACCTCGGCAAAGAGATGGTGCAACGCGTTGGCGTCGGTGCCGCCGATATACATGCCCGGACGCCGCCGCACGGGCTCCAGCCCCTCGAGCACCTCGATATCGTGCGCGGAATAGGATCCCGATGCCGCCTGGGGAGCGCGCGCGGGCTTGGCGGCCTGCGGCTTGGCCGGGGCTGGGGTGGAAGCGGGCTCGTCTGCGAACAGGTCTTCAGCTTGCGACACGTGCAATTCCGTCTGGGGGCCGAATCGGCATTTCTTGCTTTCTAGCATAACCCAAGCGCCGCCGGGATTTGCCGCGCCGACGCACCGGTCGGGCAACTGCACGGAATTGGGGCGTCAAGATGAACCGAAGATGAACGGCGGGGACGATCGCGGTTCACACCTGGTAGTGTAGGAAGAACGGTCAATCCGATGGTCGCCTTTGGAACGGCGACAGGCGTTCGGCGATTGAGCGAGGCGGACGCTGCGCCTATTGTTGGGCGAGAGCATGGCGGAAAGTACGATGACCAAGCCTGGACCTAGAGTTTTCATCCGCACCGCGGCGACGGTCGCGCTGCTGGCGTGCCTGATGGGCGGCCCGGCGCTGGCGCAGCCCTATAGCGCCTTCGGCCTGCAATTCTGGAACGATACCCATGAGCCCCGCAAACCGGAGCTCGGGATCTGCATGACGGATCGCCAGATCCGCCAGGCGATCGCCGCGCGCGGCTACGCCGACATCTCGCTCAACGTTGCCGGCGACCGCCGCATCCAGGTGCGCGCCACGGAGGGAGGGACCGTCTACCTCCTCGATTTCGATTTCTGCAACAACACCATCATCGATCGGCAGGCGCTGAGGTAGGGGACCGGTCGCTCAACCCGTCCCAAGATCGGTCGACAGTTTTACCAAGCGTTTGCTTTCTTTCAGGACTTTCTTAAGGGCGCGCTGTTAGACATTTCCCATACGGTCTGTGTCTGGAGTTGCCGTATGCGGGAAGCGTCGCCGAACGGTATTGCGTTGATTTCGGCCGATGTTCCCAATTCCCGATCCGCTGGATGGGTGCGAGCCGGATTTCTTGGTACTGCGTACCGGCTTGCCCATCTGGCTGTTCCTAGATCGTTCTCCATCCTCGCGTGCACCGCCTTCTTCTATCTGGTCTGACGCTGTTGCCGCGGCGCATCTCGCGTTCTATAAGGCGTCCGCCGTTCAACCCAAACCAGAGGAGGGCCGCGTGATGTTCCGTTTCGATCCCCACCGTCAGCGTGGTCCTGTCTTCGCCCTGCGGGTCATGCCTGCAGGGCCGGCAATGAACGGGAACTGACGCCTCTACGTCACACTCGATCGCTGGTCCGCAACGTCATAGTTCGCGCGCGCATAGATGCCGCGGACAGATTGCACCAGGGCGCCTTTGCGCCACTATATACCAGCGAGAAATTCCCATGGGCTCCATCAGCCTTCGCAATGTCGGCGTAGTCGCCGGCGAAACCCTTTTCCAGAACCTCAACCTCGTGCTCTCGGACGGCGACAGGCTCGGGCTCGTCGCCGGCAATGGCGGCGGCAAGACGACGCTGCTGCGCGCCATCGCCGGAACCGCCGAGCCGACCCATGGCGAGGTCGTGCTCTCGCGCGGACTGACCGTCGGTTATGTCGAGCAGGACGTGCTGTCGCGTCTCCTTTCCATGCGCCTTTGGGATGCAGTGGCCGACGCCCTGCCGCCCGAGGCGCGGCGCGACGAGGCCTGGCGGGTGGACGTAGCGCTTGACGAATTCGCCACGCCCGTCGCGTTCCGCGACCGTGTGCTGGCCGAACTCAGCGGGGGTTGGCAGCGGCTGGCGCTGATCGCGCGCGTGTGGGTGACTCAGCCCGACGCGCTGCTGCTCGACGAGCCGACCAACCACCTCGATCTTGCCCGCATCTTCCAGCTCGAGGAGTGGCTCAACCAGGCGGCCCGGTCGATCCCGGTCGTGATCGCCAGCCACGACCGGCGGTTCCTCGATGCGACCACCAACCGGACGCTGTTCCTGCGGCCGGCAGAGTCGCGGTTCTTCTCGCTTCCGTATTCGCAGGCGCGGGCGGCGCTCGACGAGGCGGACGCTGCGGACGCGGGCCGGCAGGAGAAGGAACTCAAGGAAGCCAAGCGCCTGCGCCGCAATGCGGGCGAACTCTACAATGTCGGCATCAACAGCGGCAGCGACCTGCTGCTGGTGAAGGCCAAGCGCCTCAAGGCTCGCGCCGCGGCCATCGAGGAGGCGCAGAAGGCGCTGCACAAGGAGCGCAGCGGCGACATCCGTCTTTCCAACCGGGATACGCATGCGCGGGTGCTGGTGACGCTCGACGGCCTCATGGTCACGACGCCCGCGGGCGAGCCGCTGTTCCGCACCGGACTCGTCCACGTCTTCAAGGGCGACAGGATCGTGGTGCTGGGGCGCAACGGGACGGGCAAGTCGCAGCTCATGAAACTCCTCGTTCGCGCCATGGCGGGGGAGGAGATCGACGGCGCCCGGGTGACGCCTTCGGTGGTGCCCGGCTATGCGGACCAGGCGATGTCGCAACTGCCGGAGCGGGAGACGCCCGAAGACTTCATCTCCAGGCGCTTTGACGTGCCGGATCAGCGCGCCAAGAGCCTTCTGGCCGGAGCGGGGTTCGCCATCGAGAAGCAGGGCCGGCCGATCGGGGAGCTGTCGCTCGGGCAGCGCTCGCGGCTGGGACTTCTCGCGCTGCGGCTGGCCGAGCCCAACTTCTACCTGCTCGACGAGCCGACCAACCATGTCGACATCGCCGGCCAGGAGCGGCTGGAGGCGGAGATCCTCGACAAACAGGCGAGCTGCATCCTCGTCTCGCACGACCGGGCGTTCGTCGATGCGGTCGCCAGCCGCTATTTCCTCATCGAGAAGGGAAGGCTGAACGAAGTTGACGGTCCCGAGGGCTTCTACCGGCAGATGCAGGCAGCGGGGGCCTGAGACACATATCCCGCGGGCGGGCGAGAACCCGCCCGCCATGATTGCCGCCTCCTCAACGCAAAGCTTCGGATTTGCGGCAATTGCTCAACGCTCGCTTCAGGGAAATCCCCTACGTTCGCCCCGGATTTCCGCGCTTGGGGGACCCAGAATGGGTGGTTCGCGGTTGCCGATCCCGGACGACGCGGAAGCGCCGCAGCGGGACGTACGCTTCATCGGTGCGGTGGCAGGACGCTACGCGCTTTCCGGACGCCGGGCTAACGCCGCGGGCGGCGCCGAGATCTTCGCCTGTCGTCTTTGCTCGATTTCGCCGTACATGGGGGTGCTGGTCGCGCCGGTGATCGGGCGTGCCGGCGATCGCGTAACGGCGCATTTCGACGCCTTCGGAATCCTGCGCGGAAAAGTGCTGCGCCGGGTGGATTCGGGCTTCGCCTTCGGCATCGACGGCGCGGAGGACGAGCGGGCAAGGCTCGCCGCCAAGATCGGCTGGTACAAGAAGCATGTGCTCCAGCAGCTGCCGGACCGGCGCGAGCACAAGCGCTGGGCGCCACGTGATCCGCGCTCGATCATCACCTTCGGCGACAGCGTGCAGGTGCCGTGTTTCGTCATCGACGTTTCCTGCTCGGGAGTTGCCGTCTCCGCCGCGGTCACGCCCGAGATCGACACGCCGCTGGCGGTCGGCCGGATCGTCGGGCGCGTGGTGCGGTACCTCGACGTCGGCTTTGCGGTGCGGTTCGTCATGACGCAGGAGGCCGAGGCGGTGGAGGGGCGCCTCCTCATCCGCTGAAAATTTCCAGGGGCAGAGTCGATCGGCGGTTTCCCGTTCGTCATTGCGCATTCGCAACACTGCCTTTGGAGGCTCGCACCATGTCTTTCCAAGTCACCGCCGTCTATGCATCCATCCTCACCGTCTGGATGATCGTCCTCGCCAACATCGTCAGCGCCAAGCGCGGGCAGACGGGCATATCGATCCTGCACGGCGACAACACCGACCTGGCGCTCTGGATCCGCCGCCACGGCAACCTTGCCGAGAACCTCGCTGTCGCACTGCTGCTGATGGCGCTCTGCGAGGCCCGCGGCCTGCCGGCGGAGTGGCTGCACGCAATGGGCGTGCTGCTGGTCGTCGCGCGTATCGCCCATGCCGCCGGGCTTGATTCGGCCAAGCCGGCCGCGCCGCTGCGCCTTGCCGGCGGGATCGGCACGCAGGTCGCGATGCTGGGCGCGGTCGTTTATCTCGTCTGGTCGCTTTTCTAGAGAAAGTTCGACGGCCGGAGTCGATCGAGTCACCGGCCGTTCGTCATTGCGCACCATCCTTGCTGGATGGATGATCGTGAAGCCAATGGAGATTCCGAAATGAAGTACATGGCCCTTATCTATGCCGAACCCGGTTCGTCGCCCGCCTACGGCACGCCCGAGTTCGGTGCGTTCATGGCCGCCTACCAGGCGGCGAACGAAGCCTTTGCCCGCGATGGCGTGCTGGTGCTCGGCGAGGCGCTGGAGACCGCCTCGACGGCAACGACGCTGCGCGTGCGCGGCGGCAAGCCCGAAACGATGGACGGCCCCTTCGCCGACTCCAAGGAGCAACTCGGCGGGTTCTATATCTTCGACTGCGCCAATCTCGATGACGCGCTGCGCTATGCCGCGATGATCCCGACGGCGAGCTATGGGGCTGTCGAGGTGCGCCCGATCCAGAACTTCGGCTGACCGCAAGTGGGCATGACGGACAGCCAGCCGGTCGGGCAGGCCCTCGCGGCGATCGTTCGCGAGGACGGCGGGCGGCTGCTGTCATGCCTCATCACAAACCTCAGGGACTTCCAGCTCGCCGAGGACAGCCTGCAGGACGCGCTGGAATCGGCGCTGGTGCACTGGGGGCGCAGCGGTCTGCCGCACTCACCCTCGGCCTGGCTCATGCGCACGGCGCGGCGCAAGGCGATCGACCGCCTGCGCCGCGCCGCCAATTTCCGCGCCAAGGCCGGTGCGGTGGCGGTGCTCGAGGAGATCATCCGCGCCGAGCCGGAGGTGGAGGAAGGCAGCGCTATCCCAGACGAGCGCCTGAAGCTCATCTTCACCTGCTGCCATCCGGCACTCGACCGGCAGACGAGCGTGGCGCTGACGTTGCGGTCCGTCGCCGGGTTGACGACCGAGGAGATCGCCCGCGCCTTCGTCGTCAGCGACGATTCGATGGCGCAGCGGCTGGTGCGCGCCCGGCACAAGATTTCGCGCGCGGGCATCCCCTACGAGGTGCCGCAGGCCGAGGGGCTCGCCGAGCGGCTGGATGCGGTGCTGGCGGTGATCTACCTCGTCTTCAACGAGGGCTACAGCGCCGGGGAGGGGCCGCTGGTGCGGATCGACCTCTGCGAGGAAGCGATCCGGCTGGCGCGGCTGCTCGACAGCCTGATGCCCAAGGTGCCGGAGATCGAAGGCCTGCTCGCCCTGATGCTGATGCACCATGCGCGCAGCGGAACGCGCATCGGCGGGGCGGGCGAGATGGTGGCGCTCGAAGACCAGGACCGGTCGCGCTGGGACAAGGCGCGGATCGCCGAAGGCGCGGCGCTCGTCGAGCGGGCGCTGCGGCGGGGCCGGCCGGGTCCTTACCAGCTGCAGGCGGCGATCGCCGCGATCCATGCGGAGGCGGAGAGTTTTGCCGATACCGACTGGCGCGAGATCGCGCTCATCTATCGCGAGCTGATGGCGATGCGGCCCAATCCGGTGTTCGAGCTCAACCGGGTGGTCGCGGTTTCCTATAGCGAGGGAGCCGCGGCGGCGCTGGACCTCATCGCGCCGCTGGCGCCAGTGCTTGCGGGCTACCAGCCGTTCCATGCGGTGCGCGCCGATCTGCTGGCACGGCTCGGGCGCGGATCGCAGGCGCGGGATGCCTACGAGAAAGCGATCGCGTTGTCGCAGTCGGAAGCCGAGAAGCGGTTTCTCGCGGTCCGGATGGGGAAGATCGCCGCCGGAGGGTAGTTGTCGAAATCAGATCGGACCGCTCGTTGTGAAGGCAGCTGATGCAGCAAACAACGGAGCGGAACAATGTCTTCCAGCGTACTCTACATGTCGATGTCCCTCGATGGATACATCGCGGGACCCAACGAAACAGTCGACAACGGACTCGGCGATGGCGGGATGCGGCTGCACGAGTGGATTTTTCCGGGCCTGCAAGGCGGTGACTTCGCCGGCGCCGTGGCGCGGCTGCGCGGCGTCAATCGCCAGGTTTTCGACGAGGGTATGACGACGGGAGCGGTCGTAGCGGGGCGCGGGACGTTCGAACCGGCGAGGGGCTGGGGCGGCGACCACCACGACGGGGTGCAGATCTACATCCTCAGCCGCAACCCGGCGCCGGACTGGGCGGCCGACTGGCCCAACGTGCATTTCGTCAGCGACCTGGCCGTCGCCATGCAGGAGGCGAAGAGTGCTGCCGGCGGCAGAAATGTGCTGGTCCACGGGGCCGGCATCGCCCAACGGGCGATCGCGGCGGGGCTGCTCGACGAGCTCGAAATTCACCTGGTTCCAGTCCTCCTGGGCGAAGGGCGCAGCCTCTTCGACCATCTCGGCCTGCCGCAGCGCGAGCTGGAGCGGGTGAGAGTGCTGGAAGGCGAGGACGGTGTCGTCCACTTGCGTTACCGCGTACGGCGCTGACCGTGCCGGGCAAAGAAAAAGGGGCCCTCGAGGGCCCCTTTCGCATTTCGTCTGATCCGGCCTCAAGCCGAATAGTACATCTCGTACTCGACCGGGTGGGGCGTGTGCTCGAACTTGATGACCTCGGTCATCTTCAGTTCGATGTAGGCGTCGATGAAGTCGTCGTCCATCACGCCGCCGGCCTTGAGGAAGTCGCGGTCCGCATCGAGGCTGGCCAGGGCTTCACGCAGGGAGCCACAGACGGTCGGGATCTCCTTGAGCTCCTCGGCGGGCAGCTCGTAGAGGTCCTTGTCCATCGGATCACCCGGATGGATCTTGTTGATGATGCCGTCGAGGCCGGCCATCAAGAGGGCGGTAAAGCCGAGATAGGGGTTGGCCAGCGGATCGGGGAAGCGCACTTCGACGCGCTTGGCCTTCGGCGACTGGCCGAAGGGGATGCGGCAGGAAGCCGAACGGTTGCGGGCCGAGTAGGCGAGCAGGACCGGGGCTTCGAAGCCGGGCACCAGGCGCTTGTAGCTGTTGGTGGTCGGGTTGGTGAAGGCGTTGATCGCCTTGGCGTGCTTGATGACGCCGCCGATGTAATAGAGGCAGTCGGTGGAGAGGCCTGCATACTGGTCGCCGGCGAAGAGCGGCTTGCCGTCCTTCCAGATCGACTGGTGGCAGTGCATGCCCGAGCCATTGTCGCCGTAGACGGGCTTGGGCATGAAGGTCGCCGTCTTGCCGTAGGCGTTGGCGACCTGCTGGATGACGTACTTGTAGATCAGCACCTGGTCGGCCGACTTGATCATCGGGGCGAACTTGATGCCGAGCTCGTGCTGGGCCGACGCCACTTCGTGGTGGTGCTTCTCGATGGTCACGCCCATCGAGCCCATGGCCTCGAGCATCTCGCCGCGGATGTCCTGGGCGCTGTCGAGCGGGGGAACCGGGAAGTAGCCCTTCTTCAGGCCGATGTGGTGGCCGTTGTTGCCCGCCTCGTAGTCGGCGTCGTTGTTGACCGGCAGTTCGGTCGAATCGACCTGGAAGCCGACCTTGTAGGTGGTGTTGGAGTACTTGACGTCGTCGAAGAGGAAGAACTCGGGCTCGGGCCCGAAGACCACGGAGTCACCGATGCCGCTCGAGGTCACGAACGCTTCGGCCTTCTTGGCGATGGAGCGCGGGTCGCGGTTGTAGGGCTGATAGGTCGCCGGCTCGAGGATGTCGCAGTTGAGGGCGAGGGTCGAGGCGCCGAAGAAGGGGTCGACATAGGCCGAATCCGGATCGGGCATCAGCACCATGTCGGACTCGTTGATCGCCTTCCAGCCGGCGATCGAGGAGCCGTCGAACATGACGCCTTCCTCGAACATGTCGGCATCGACGACCGACTGGTCCATGGTCACATGCTGAAGCTTGCCGCGCATGTCGGTGAAGCGCAGGTCGACATACTTGATGTTCTCATCCTTGATCTTCTTGAGGATGTCGCTTCCGGTGGTCATAAGTTTTCCCCTGTGTAGTGCGGAGCGTTATTGGGTTGGGCGGTTTCGGTCTGCTGGCGTGCGGGCCTAGAGCCTAGAGCGCGTCGTCGCCGAATTCGCCGGTACGGATGCGGATGGCCTGCTCGATCGGGTAGACGAAGATCTTCCCATCGCCGATGCGTCCGGTCTGGGCCGCGTTGCGGATGGCTTCGATCGCCTTCTCGGCGAGATCATCGGGGCACACGACCTCGACTTTCACCTTGGGCAGGAAATCGACGACATATTCGGCGCCGCGGTAGAGTTCCGTGTGGCCTTTCTGCCGGCCGAAACCTTTGGCCTCGGTCACGGTGATGCCCTGCAGGCCGACTTCCTGCAGCGCTTCCTTGACCTCGTCGAGCTTGAAGGGCTTTACGATCGCCTCGATTTTTTTCACGTTTTCCTCCACGTGGCTTCTGTGGGCGGGTACCGAAGGGCAGTATGCACGGCCCGTGCCACGCAAATTCCAAACCGGAAAGCCTTTTTAAAACAATCTTCTGCTGTGACTTCTGTGTCAGAAAGTAGATGTCACGAAAGTATAGTTTGCTCATATTTTAGGCTGAACGCACAATCGAGTGGCATGCAGGGTGGTCGGCCTGACGGTTCCGTGCTGATTTCTTGTGCGATGCGCCGGGACGCCGGGCCGACCGGAGGCTCGGTGGAAGACGTGAAATCTCACGCGCATGCGGGCGAGAGAGGCTTTGACTGGCCCGCCAACTTGGTTTAGACCCTCGCCAACCCGGCCGACGGGCACTCTTGCGGGTGTGGCGGAACTGGCAGACGCACTGGATTTAGGTTCCAGCGCCGCAAGGCGTGGAGGTTCGACCCCTCTCACCCGCACCAATTGGGCTCGGCCGCCCGACAACAATACTAACGGGATTTGAACCGAATGCAGGTTACTGAGACCCTGAACGAGGGCCTGAAGCGCAAACTGAGCGTGACCATTCCCGCCAGCGACCTGGTGACCCGGCTCGACGCCAAGCTCGACGAGCTCAAGGGTAAGGTCGCGATCAAGGGATTCCGCCCCGGCAAGGTGCCGGCGGCCCATCTCAAGAAGGTCTATGGCCGTTCGGCCATGTCCGAGGTGATGCAGGAGGCGATCAACTCGACCGTTTCCGACACGCTCGACAAGCGCGAGGAACGCGCCGCCGCTCAGCCCAAGGTCGACCTGCCGGGCGACCAGGCGGTAATCAACGAAGTGCTCGACGGCAAGGCCGACCTCGCATTCGAGGTCGAGTACGAGGTGCTGCCGCCCGTCAAGCTGATGGACCTCGACGGCCTCGAGGTGACGAACGCCGTGGTTCCTGTGAGCGACGAGGACGTCACCAAGGAAGTCGAGCGCGTCTTCCGCCAGAACCGCGGCTACGAGGACAAGGGTGAGGACGCGGTCGTTGCCGAGGGCGACAACCTGGGCCTTTCCTTCGTGGGCAAGATCGACGGCGAGCCCTTCCCGGGCGGCACTTCCGATCATGCGCATCTCGTCGTGGGTTCGGGCGACTTCATTCCGGGCTTCGAAGAGCAACTCATCGGCATGAAGAAGGGCGAGACCAGGGAGATCAAGGTCACGTTCCCCAAGGACTATCAGAACGACGATCTCGCCGGGAAGAAGGCGACCTTCGACGTGACGATCCTGCATGCGGACGCGCCGCGCGCCGGCGAGCTCAACGACGAGTTCGCCCAACGGCTAGGCCTCGAGAACCTCGAGAAGCTGCGCGAGGCCGTCAAGAGCCAGATGGAGAGCGCGCTGGCCTCCATGAGCCGTCAGCACGTCAAGCGGCAGATCCTCGACCTTCTCGATGAAGGCCACAAGTTCGAGGTGCCGGCCCAGCTCGTCGAGGCCGAGTTCAACCAGATTTGGGAACGCGTCAAGCACGAGATCGACCACCACGGCCGCAGCTTCGAGGACGAAGGAACGACCGAGGAAGCGGCGCGCGAGCAGTATCGCAAGATCGCCGAGCGCCGCGTGCGTCTGGGTCTCGTCGTTGCCGAGATCGGCAACGTCAACGAGGTGAACGTCACCGAGGAAGAGCACCAGCAGGCGCTGATCGCCGAGGTGCGGCGCTTCCCCGGCCAGGAGCAGCGGGTCTACGACTACTACCGGCAGAACCCGCAGGCGCTCGCCTCGCTGCGCGCGCCGGTGTTCGAGAATAAGGTCGTCGACTTCATCGCCAGCAAGGCCAAGCAGACCGACAAGGAAATGTCGCGCGAGGAGCTGGCCAAGCTCATCCAGTCGGACGAGCTGGACGAAGGCCTCGATCACGACCATCACCACCACGATCACTGATCGCGGTGTTTTCCCGAATGGGGCCGTCCGGCAACGGGCGGCCCTTTTTGTTGCCGTGACGAGGCTTTATTGTCCGCGCTGGAGCAGGAGCGGGCGACCGCCGGGGCGCCTGCGAGCAGGGCCGGCTACAACGAGCTGAAGCGTGCGTTCATCGCTCAGGTCAAAGGAAATTGGGTTAGCGTTCGTATGACCGATACTTATGCAAGAGAGCTGCTCACCCCCCAGGAAATGGGCCAGGCGGACCGCCTGGCGGTCGAGGCGGGTGTGCCGTCCATAAGGTTGATGGAGACGGCAGGGCTTGCCGTCGCCGATACGATCGTCGAGCGGTACTACCAGCGCTCGGTGCTGGTGCTGTGCGGGCCGGGGAACAACGGCGGCGACGGGTTCGTTGCCGCGCGCGTCCTCAAGGAGCGCGGCTGGCCGGTGCAGGTGCGGCTGCTGGGCGATCGCGCGGCGCTGAGCGGGGATGCCGCAACGGCCGCCGCCGCGTGGGGTGGGCGGGCCGAACGACCGCAACTGGCCGAGGACCTGGAGGACGCCGACCTCGTCATCGACGCCCTGCTCGGGGCAGGGCTCGACCGGGACGTCGAGGGTGAGTTCGCCGAGCTGATCGAGGCCGTCAACGCCGCCGGCAAGCCCGTGATCAGCATCGACGTGCCGAGCGGAATCGACGGGGCGACGGGACAGGTGCGCGGCATCGCCCTCGAGGCGGCGCTGACGGTGACGTTCTTTCGCAAGAAGCCCGGGCACCTGCTGCTGCCCGGACGGGAGCTCTGCGGCGAGTTGGTCCTTGCGGATATCGGTATTCCGGATGCGGTGATCGGCGAGATCGCGCCGCAGACCTGGGAGAACGGGCCGGGGGTCTGGGTCCTTCCAAAGGTGCAGGCCGGTGCGCACAAATACGACAGGGGGCACTGTGTCATCGTCTCGGGCGATGCGCTGCACACAGGGGCCGCGCGGCTGGCGGCGGCGGCGGCGCTGCGTTCGGGCGCGGGACTGGTGTCGCTGGCAGGCGGCCGCGAAGGGCTGCTGGTCCATGCGGCGCACGTCACCTCGATCATGCTCCGCGAGGCCGGCGATGCCGCGAGCCTTGCCGCCCTGCTCGAAGACACCCGGCTCAACTCGGTCGTGATCGGACCGGCCATCGGGGTTGGCGAAGAGACGCGGGCCATGACGCTGGCCGTGCTCGCTTCGGGGGCGGCCGCGGTGCTCGATGCGGATGCGCTGACGAGCTTCAAGGACGATCCGCAGACGCTGTTCTCGGCGATAGAGGCCCGGCAACGGCCGGTGGTGCTGACACCGCACGAGGGCGAGTTCGCACGGCTCTTCGATCTCGAAGGCTCCAAGCCCGACCGTGCCTGGGCGGCGGCGCTGAAGGCGGGGGCGGTGGTGCTTCTCAAGGGCAGCGACACGGTGATCGCCCATCCGGACGGGCGCGTCGCCATCAACGCCAACGCGCCGCACTATCTGGGCACGGCCGGCGCAGGCGACGTGCTGGCCGGCATCATCGCCGGGTTCCTGGCGCAGGGCATGGGCGGCTTCGAGGCTGCCAGCGCCGCGACATGGGTCCATGGGCAGGCCGCGCAGCTCTTCGGCGGGCCCGGGCTCATCAGCGAGGACCTGCCGGACCTCGTGCCCGACGTGCTGGGCGAGCTGGCGGTGTAGGAGCTGGCTTGCCCTACCCACGAAAATCGGTAGGACCAAGACCTGCAACGATCAAGGAATATGCCATGGCAGATCTCACGTTCGATCAGGCGATCGAGAACATCTACGCCTCCCTCAAGGACGACAACCGGGACCTCGATATCCATATCGCCGCATTGAAGGCGGCGATGGGGCGCGAGGGGGTGAAGGAGGCCGTGTTCGAGCCGGGGCGGCTGGCCCAGAACAACCGCCAGGGCCGCAAGACCATGCAGGCCTATTTCAAGAAGCGGGGTATCGCGGTGAGCTTTGCCGCGTCCGGCGAGCAAACCGCATAAACCTTGATCGAACGTGGCGGTGGTCGGCTATTGAACCGCGCCACAATGCCGCCTATGTGTCGCTTTACCGCGCGTTTCATGCGGCTTCGTCTGCGGTCGGCCAGTCGCGCCGATTGACTTCCAAGGCACGACTCCCGGGGATTGGATGTCCGGCTTCCGGAGGAAGGTCGTGCCGAAACCGAGATGACCGCTCCCGGAACCGAGGAGCGGAAAAAGGGGCATCAGAACAATATGAAAGATCCTGTCGATCTTTACATGAATACGCTCGTTCCCATGGTGGTCGAGCAGTCCAATCGGGGCGAGCGCGCCTTCGACATCTATTCGCGCCTGCTGCGTGAGCGCATCATCTTCGTGACCGGCGTCGTCGAGGACAACATGGCCTCGCTGATCGTGGCGCAGCTGCTTTTCCTTGAATCGGAGAACCCGAAGAAGGAAATCGCCATGTACATCAACTCGCCGGGCGGCGTGGTGACGGCAGGGCTCTCCATCTACGACACCATGCAGTTCATCCGTCCGCCGGTGGCCACCATGTGCATGGGGCAGGCGGCCTCGATGGGATCGCTGCTGCTGACGGCCGGCGAGAAGGATATGCGCGCCGCGCTGCCCAACGCGCGCATCATGGTCCATCAGCCCTCGGGCGGCTACCAGGGCCAGGTGACCGACATCCTGATTCACGCCAAGGAAGTGGAAGGATTGAAGCGCCGGCTCAATCAAATCTACGAGAAGCATTCCGGCCGCACCTACGAAGAGATCGAATCCGCCCTCGAGCGCGACCGTTTCATGAGCCCCGAGGAAGCCAAGACCTTCGGGCTCATCGACAGCGTCTACGAGAAGCGGGCCGTTCCCGAAGCAAGCGCTTAGGTGAAGGTTCCGCACAATCCACAGTGCACAGCAACTGTGACAATGGTGTAATTGCACCGGGCCGGATCGACCGCTAAGGTCGGTTCGGCTTAGACTTTCTTTAGGCCTCGAGCGTTAGCCTATGCGTTAATGCCCGATTTGGGAGGCGCCCCGCCTCCGGGAGTAACAGGATGTCCAAGGACACAACGAACGGCGAGTCCTCGAAGAATACGCTGTACTGCTCGTTCTGCGGCAAGTCACAGCACGAGGTCCGCAAGCTTATCGCCGGCCCGACCGTATTCATCTGCGATGAGTGCGTCGAGCTGTGCATGGACATCATCCGCGAAGAGAACAAGACCTCGATGGTCAAGTCCTCCGACGGCGTGCCCACCCCCGCCGACATCTGCAAGGTGCTCGACGACTACGTCATCGGCCAGGGCCGCGCCAAGCGCGTGCTCTCCGTTGCCGTCCACAACCACTATAAGCGCCTGCACCACGCCTCCAAGAACCAGGACGTCGAACTCTCCAAGTCCAACATCCTGCTGATCGGGCCGACCGGCTCGGGCAAGACGCTGCTGGCGCAGACCCTCGCGCGTATCCTCGACGTGCCGTTCACGATGGCGGACGCCACCACGCTCACCGAAGCCGGCTATGTCGGCGAGGACGTGGAGAACATCATCCTCAAGCTCCTGCAGTCTGCCGACTACAATGTCGAGAAGGCTCAGCGCGGCATCGTCTACATCGACGAGGTCGACAAGATCAGCCGCAAGTCCGACAATCCGTCGATCACCCGCGACGTCTCGGGCGAGGGTGTGCAGCAGGCGCTCCTGAAGATCATGGAAGGCACCGTCGCCTCCGTGCCGCCGCAGGGCGGGCGCAAGCATCCGCAGCAGGAATTCCTGCAGGTCGACACGACCAACATCCTCTTCATCTGCGGCGGCGCGTTCGCTGGTCTCGAGAAGATCATCGCGGCGCGCGGCGAAGGCTCCTCCATCGGTTTCTCGGCCGTGGTCAAGGACCCGCAGGACCGGCGTGTCGGCGAGATCCTCGCCGATGTGGCGCCCGAGGATCTGGTCAAGTTCGGTCTCATCCCCGAGTTCATCGGGCGCCTGCCGATCCTGGCGACGCTCGAGGACCTCGACATCGGGGCGCTCATCGAAATCCTGACGGCCCCCAAGAACGCCCTGGTGCGTCAGTACCAGCGCCTCTTCCAGATGGAAGACGTGGAACTGACCTTCCACGAGGATGCCTTGAAGGCCATCGCCCAGAAGGCCATCGAGCGCAAGACCGGCGCGCGCGGCCTGCGTTCGATCCTCGAGGGCATCCTGCTCGACACCATGTACGACCTGCCTTCGCTCGAAGGCGTCGAGGAAGTGGTGATCTCGGAGGAAGTGGTGAACGGCAAGGACGCCCGTCCGCTCTACATTTACTCCGAGCGCAAGAAGGAAGACGTTCAGGCCGGCGCCTGATCGAACCTCATTGCCGACAGAGATTGGCCGGGGGGTGCGCCTGCACTCTCCGGTTTCGTTTGTAACGGAGCCGCATACTTGGCCGAACTTCCCGAGGAGCTGAAGCTGGCGCTGCGCGCGTTCACGGCCGGCCGGTCGCGTCGCGGTCTGGCCGAGCGGTCGGGGCATATCTCGGCGCAGTACCGGGAGCGTGTCCCCTCAGCTCGGCACGTCGCGGCGGACGAGGATGCGCTCGCCTATGCGCTGAGTCGAATGCCGGCGACCTACGCGGCGGTTTCCTACGCACTTGCCGAGGCGCGCGAGCTGATTGGCGGGTTTGCACCCGAGACGCTGCTCGATGCCGGGGCAGGGCCGGGAACGGCGAGCTGGGCGGCATGCGAGATCTGGCCCGAACTCGCCGACATTACCATGCTCGACCATAACCAGCGGTTTCTCTCGCTCGCCGAGGCGCTGGCGGCGGGTAGCAGCTTTCCGGCATTGCGCGCCGCACGAGCGGTGCGCGGCGAGCTGACGGCGCTGCCGCTGTCGGAATCCCGCTACGATCTCGTAACGCTCGGCTATGCGCTGACCGAGCTCCCGGACGAGCGGGTTGTGCCGCTCGCGCTCGACCTCTGGAAGCAAACCGAAGGCGTCCTCGTCATCGTCGAGCCGGGACGGCCGCGCGACTATCAGCGGCTGATGCAGGCGCGGAAGGCGCTGGTCGCCGCCGGTGCGCGAATCGTGGCGCCGTGTCCACATGCCGATGACTGCCCGCTGACCGGGGACGATTGGTGCCATTTCTCCGTCAGGCTGGCGCGCAGCCGCGATCACCAGACGTTGAAGAACGCAAGGCTCGGCTATGAGGACGAGAAGTTCAGCTATATCGTCGCTGCGCGCCCGCCCCTTGCTGGAGAGGGCGGGTGGAGCCGGGTCATCAAGCCACCTGCTGCGACGAAATTTTCAATCGATACGGAACTTTGCACCGCAACGAGGCTTGCTCACCAACGAGTGCTGAAGCGCGAGGGCGAGGCCTTCAAGAAGGCCAGGAAGCTCGAGTGGGGCGATCGTGCGGTCGAACCACAGGTGTGAGCTGAGCGCATGGGCATTAACCGCACTGTTCACGAAATTCCGGCGGGAGTTGACTTGCGGGGAGCATAGGCGAACCTATTTATTAACCGGAATCGGGCCCCCTTGTTGATTTATCGGGCCCTATAACGGGCGCACCATCGAAATCCTCCCCCCTGGCGCCCGGAAAGGATAAGAGATGTCGGAAACCAATCTGACCGGCGGAGAGTTCAGCCGGGACCGGGTTTACCCGGTCTTGCCGTTGCGCGACATCGTCGTGTTCCCCGGTATGATCGTGCCGCTGTTCGTCGGTCGAGAGAAGTCGGTCAAAGCGCTTGAAGAAGTCATGCGCGACGACAAGCACATTCTCGTCGTTACCCAGAAGAACGCGCAGGACGACGATCCGGCGCCCCAGGACATTTACGCGACCGGCACCATCGCCACCGTCCTGCAGCTGCTCAAGCTCCCGGACGGGACCGTGAAGGTGTTGGTCGAAGGCCTCAACCGCGCGACCATCGATCGGTACCTGCAGACGGACGAGTACTTCGAGGCCGAGGCGACGACCCTCGCCGAGCCCGAGCATGACCCCGTCGAGATCGAGGCGCTGGCGCGCTCGGCCCAGACGGAGTTCGAAAACTACGTCAAGCTCAACAAGAAGATCTCGGCCGAGGTCGTCGCTGCCGTCCAGCAGATCGACAACCACTCCAAGCTCGCCGACACCATCGCCAGCCACCTGGTGGTCAAGATCAGCGAGAAGGAGGACCTGCTCTCGACCGTGTCGCTCGCCGACCGCTTCACCAAGATCCTGGGCCTCATGGAGGGCGAGATCGGCGTGCTGCAGGTGGAAAAGCGCATCCGCAGCCGCGTCAAGCGGCAGATGGAGAAGACGCAACGCGAGTACTACCTCAACGAGCAGATGAAGGCCATTCAGCGCGAGCTGGGCGACGGCGAGGAATCCAACGAGGTCGCCGAGCTCGAGGAGCGCATCAAGCGCACCAAGCTTTCCAAGGAGGCCCGGCTGAAGGCCGAGGGCGAGCTCAAGAAGCTGCGCGCCATGAGCCCGATGTCGGCGGAAGCCACGGTCGTGCGCAACTACCTCGACACGCTGCTCGGCCTGCCCTGGGGCAAGAAGTCCAAGGTCAAGCGCGACCTCGATCATGCCGAGAAGGTGCTCGACGCCGACCACTACGGGCTGGAGAAGGTCAAGGAACGTATCCTCGAGTACCTGGCGGTGCAGAGCCGCACGGGTAAGCTCAAGGGGCCGATCCTCTGCCTCGTGGGTCCTCCGGGCGTCGGCAAGACCTCGCTGGGCAAGTCGATCGCCAAGGCGACCGGACGCGAGTTCGTGCGCATGGCGCTCGGCGGCGTGCGTGACGAGGCCGAAATCCGCGGCCACCGGCGCACCTATATCGGCTCCATGCCGGGCAAGGTGATCCAGTCGCTGAAGAAGGCCGGCAAGTCCAACCCGCTGTTCCTCTTGGACGAGATCGACAAGATGGGCCAGGACTTCCGCGGCGATCCGTCGTCGGCGCTGCTCGAGGTGCTCGATCCCGAGCAGAATCACACGTTCAACGATCACTACCTGGAGGTCGACTACGACCTTTCGGACGTGATGTTCGTGACGACCTCGAACACGCTGAACATCCCCGGGCCGCTCATGGACCGCATGGAGATCATCCGCCTCTCCGGCTACACCGAGGAGGAAAAGCGCGAGATCGCCCTGCAGCACCTGATCCCCGAGACGCTGGCCGAGAACGGTCTCGACGCCAAGGAGTTCGTGCTCTCCAACGAGATGCTGACCAAGGTCATCCAGCAATACACCCGCGAGGCGGGCGTGCGTAACCTCAAGCGCGAGATCGCCAAGTTGATGCGCAAGGCCGTCGCCGAGATCATGAAGACCAAGGTCGACAAGATCGAGATCGACGACGAGCGGCTGGCCAAGTACCTGGGTCCGGCCATCTTCAAGCACGGCGAGATCGAGGCGGAATCGCAGGTCGGCCTGGTGACGGGCCTCGCCTGGACCTCGGTCGGCGGCGAGCTTCTCACCATCGAGGGCGTGATGACCCCCGGCAAGGGCCGCATGGGCGTCACCGGCAACCTCAAGGAGGTGATGAAGGAATCGATCACCGCGGCGATGGCTTATGTCCGCTCGCGCTCGATCGACTTCGGCATCAAGCCGCCCATGTTCGACACGCGCGACATTCACGTCCACGTGCCGGAAGGAGCGACGCCCAAGGACGGTCCTTCGGCGGGCATCGCCATGGCCACCGCCATCATCTCGGTGATGACCGGCATTCCCGTGCGCAACGATGTCGCCATGACCGGCGAGATCACGTTGCGGGGCAGGGTGCTGCCCATCGGCGGCCTCAAGGAGAAGCTGCTGGCGGCGCTGCGCGGCGGCATCAAGACCGTGCTGATCCCGGAAGAGAACGTGCGCGATCTTTCCGAGATCCCCGACATCGTCAAGGAAGGCATGGAGATCGTTCCTGTCAGCCGCATGGACGAGGTCATCAAGCACGCGCTGGTGCGCCAGCCCGAGCCGATCGAGTGGAACTTCGACGAGAAGCCGGCGGTGACCAGCAGCGTCGAGGCGACCGAGGACGCGACCGCGGGGCTCACCCACTAAGGGTCACCGTCACCACCGGTATCCGAAAAGTAAATGGCGGCCCCCTCGGGCCGCCATTTTCATTTTCGCGGCAAAACTCCTGTCGAAATCTGTCAGCGCTGCTCGTCATAAGGACATTGGAGATCCTTCCGGCTGACCAGAACAAAACGGGCACATTCTCTTGTCACGCGCGCGTGAAGCGGTTACATCAATGTGCCTGTCAGATTGGGGAGACGACCTTCGACGTCGTGTCCATGGCGGCCTAACGCATCGGAGTAAACTTCGTGAACAAGCCGCTCCTCGTCATTCTGACGGCCGTGACCCTCGACGCCATCGGCATCGGGCTGATCTTCCCCATCCTGCCGGCGCTGCTGCGCGAAGTCGGGCACATCAGCGAGACCGCGACGGTCCTCGGCGTGATGCTGGCGCTCTATTCGGCATGCCAGTTCCTGTTCTCGCCGGTGCTGGGGGTGCTCAGCGACCGGTTCGGGCGACGGCCAGTGCTTTTGGTCTCGCTTGCCGGCGCGGCGATCGACTATCTGGTGATGGCGTTCGCGCCGGAACTCTGGATGCTGGTGCTCGGGCGAGCCATATCCGGCATCACCAGCGCCAACATGGCGGTGGCGACGGCTTACATCACCGACATCTCGAGCGAGGACGAGCGGGCGCGGCGCTTCGGGCTCTTTCACGCCATGTTCGGTATCGGCTTCATCATCGGGCCGGTGCTCGGGGGCGTGCTCGGCGACTTCTGGGTGCGCGCGCCGTTCATCGCGGCGGCATGCCTCAACGCGATCAACTTCGCGCTCGCGTTCTTCGTCCTGCCGGAATCGCGGCCGGGGCAACCGGGGGCGAAGTTCGACTTCGATACCCTCAACCCGTTCAAGCCGCTGAGGTGGGCGCTGACCTTTTCCGCGCTCATCCCGCTGATGGCGATCTTCGTCATCATGAACTTCGTCGGCACCATGTACGGCACCATCTGGGCGCTGTTCAGCGAGGACAGCTTCGGCTGGAGCGGCACGATGATCGGGCTCTCTCTGGCTTCGTTCGGCGTCTTCCACGCGGGGGCGCAGGCGTTCCTCACCGGGCCGGCGGTGGCCCGGCTCGGCGAGCGATGGGCGCTGGTCGTCGGCATGGCGTTCGAGCTGACGGCGCTCGTCATCCTGGGGGTGGCGACGCAGGGTTGGGTGCTCTTCGCGCTGGCGCCGCTGTTCGCGCTCGGCGGCATCGGCATGCCGGCTCTGCAATCCTATACGACCCGGCAGGTCGGCAGCGACAAGCAGGGGCAGCTCCAGGGGGTGCTGGCAAGCCTCGTCAGCCTCTCGGCCGTCTTCGGGCCGCTGTTCTTCAGCTTTGCCTATTTCGCGGTGAGCGATACATGGCCTGGCCTCATCTGGATCGTGGGCGCCGGGGTCTATCTGCTGGCCCTGCCGCTGATGCTCGGCATCCGCCGCGGGGCGGCTCGGCGGCCGCCGAGTAGCGAGTCGCGAAACTATGGCGGGAAAGCCCGGAATTCCGGGAAAAACCGCCATTTGCGCCTTGCCGGAGCGGATTTTGACGTTCATTAACAGCTTTCCGCTGCCCAGCGGGCCTGAAACGCCCGGAAATCCTTGCGTTTCGCGCAGAATCGACAAAGGGTTTCCGCGTTCGGGTTCGCCGTAGGCGGGCTTTCACTGTGAGGATACGCTATGAACAAGAACGATCTGGTTGGCGTCGTTGCCGACAAGGCCACGATTACCAAGGCACAGGCGGCCGAAGCTGTTGACGCAGTGTTCGAAGCCATCACCGGTGCCCTCAAGGGGGGCGATGAAGTGCGTCTCGTGGGTTTCGGCACCTTCGCCGTTTCCAAGCGCAAAGCCTCCACCGGCCGCAATCCCGCGACCGGCGCCGAGATCAAGATTCCGGCTTCCAATCAGGCCAAGTTCAAGCCCGGCAAGGGCCTGAAGGACGCGATCAACTGATTGCTTCCGACTTAGGTTGACGTCTCTGGCCCCGTGCGCCCTGCGCCGGGGCCTTGATGTTTTTGAAGGCAGCATCGGATCCGGCATGTGGAAAGCGCGCCCGGCAAAATGGAACAGCCCGAGCTCGCGTTGAACTCGGGCCTGCCCAAAAACGCAGTAGGTGTTGACGCGCCGAAGCCGAATGCCTAATCAGAGCGCCGTTCCAGTCCGGGGCCGGTGGTCCCGGTTTTGGCGGGCGATTAGCTCAGTTGGTAGAGCACCTCGCTTACACCGAGGATGTCGGCAGTTCGAGCCTGTCATCGCCCACCATCTCTTCCGGACAGGCCCGCCGCTTGCGCGAAGCGGCGAACCTTGCCCGGAAGTTGCAATCCTACCACTTCACCTGCAGCCCGAACTTGAGGGCGCCGACCGAGCGTTCGGCGCCGTCGATGTCGAACGAGTAGCTGGCATTGGCGAAGTAGCTCACGTCGTCGTTGAGCTTGCCGCTGAAGCCGCCGCCGAGCTCGAGATAGGTCGCGTCGCCATCGGTGGTGAGGCGATCGCTGTCGAGATCGACGGTGAACTCGCCGAGCTGCTGCCAGAGATTGGCCATCAGCTCGGGCTGGATGAACCCCTCGTCGGTCTCGATGCGATTGTAGAGACGGGCGCCGAGGCGGCCGGTGAGGGTGGTCGTGGCATCGAAGTTGATCTCGGCGAACGGATCGCTGCTGTCGTCGAAATCGCTGTGCTGGATGATGATCTGTCCCTGCGGCTCGATGGCCCAGCCACCGCCCAGGGCGACCGGATATCCGGCCTCAAGCGAGGCGAGGAGCCCGTAGCCCTCGATGTCGATGCCGACCCCGCGAGTGGAGGTGACGTCGCCATTATAGAGCGAAGCCATCAGGACAGCGTCGACGTACCACTTGTCGATTCCGGTGTGGGTGGTATAGGCGCCTATGCTGGCGGCGCCCAGGTCCATCGAGCCGGTGTCGTAGTCGGCCCAGCCGAGGGCGAAGCCGCGCAGGTCCCCGCTCATGTGCGAATAGCCGGCAAAGAGCCCGGCCTGGGTGGTGCCCGCATCGCCATGGTCGTACGACAGGAGGTCTGCGCCGACTTGGAAGCCGGCGAGGCTTCCATCGAAGGTCGGGGCGACGGTACCCGTCCAGCCCACTTCACCTGTGCTGCCGAGCGCGCGGAACCAGGCGCGCTTGCGCTCGGTCTCGTCGGTCAGGAAATCCTGCTCGCCGCGCCGGCCATGGAAGGTCGAGAGCGTCTCGATGGCGAGGAGATAGGCCGCGGGCTGGATGGCCGCGTAGTTGGCCGCTTCGATGCGGTAGAGGGGGATGACCCCACCGGGCAGGAGCAGCGATTCGTCGGGCAGGGTGGCCTGGCTGGTCGGCGCCACGGCCTGCAGCACGCCGGGCTGCGGGGCGATCGGTATCGAAGGCGGAGGCGCGTCCGGCGGAATGGGGCCCGGAGGCGCCGGATCGACCGGATCGACGGGCGCCGGGGGAGCCGGATCGACCGGGTTTTCCGCTTCCGGATCGGGCGCCGGGTCTACAGGTGCCGGCGGCAGCGTCGGCTCCTGCGGTGTTTCGCCTTCCTCGACGGGCGGCGCTTCGGGAGCGGGCGGAGGCGGGGCGGCGCTCGGCGCCTGCGGCACCGGCGTCTGCACCAGTTGCGAGCGCAGATACCAGTTCTGCTCCTCGCCGGCATTCACGCCGCCGCGGAACAGCAGATACTCGTAGGCGCCGGCGGCGACCGCCCGGTCGAGCGCGAACGCGTTGCTCGCGGTGCTTGCGCCGTTGACGACGTTCACCAGGAGGATGCCGCTGCCGGTGGTGCCGGCGCCCGGCCCTCCGGCGTTGACGACGCCGATGCCGGTGAGGCCGGTGGCCGTGCCGCCGGAGATCTCGAGAATGTCCGAGGCGGATCCATCGGTCCCGAGATAAGTGTCGAGCAGCAGCGAACCGTTGAGGCCGTGATAATTGCCGACGATGGTCAGCTTGTCGGTCGGGTTGGGTGAGCCGGCCGAGCTCAACTGGATGACGCCGGCATTGTTGACCGTCGAGGTGCCGCCGCCGGCCGACGCTATCGTCGCCGCCGCGCCGCTGGCTTGCAGGAAGCTCGACGAATCGATCTCGAATATGCCGCCACCGCTGGTGGCGTCGCCGAGCGCGAATGTGTCGGAGAGCTCGAAGATCGATCCGTTGGTGAGCTGGACGGTCTCCCAGTTGATGTATTGGGAGCCTGTGCCGGCCGACGTGGCGTCGAAGACCAGAAGGTCGCTGGCTGCCGGCGCGCCGGTGCTCGCGCCTTCGCCGCCGTCGATGGCGCCGGCGGCAGCGAGGGTCGCCACATCGAGACCCGTCAGCCGCGCGATGTCCGAGTCGGCGCCCATCAAGATGTCGTCGAAGATCGCTCCGCCCGACCACTCGAAGGTGTCGTTGCCGAAGCTCATGCGGATCTCGCCGTTGATGGTGCCGCCGGACACCCGCACGATATCGTCGCCGCCGCTGACGCTGATGTTGCCGCCGATCTGGCCGCCGGAGACCTCGATGGTGTCGAGTCCGAAGCCGGTGACCAGGTTGCCGAGGATCCGTCCGTCGTAGAGATAGTAGAAGTTGTCGGCGAGCTTCATGTCGACGCGGCCGATGGTGCCGCCGTATTGCTCGGCGAAGTCGCCGTCGACGAAGGCGCCTGTAATCGTGCCGCCGGTCATGATGAAGGTGTCGTAGCCGTCGCCCTGCTGCAGGGATTCGACGGTGCCCCCGCTCATGTCGTAGTGGTCGATGCCGCTGCCCTGCTGGATGGCGGCGGTCGTGCCGGACCTGACGATTACGGTGTCCGCGCCACCCCCGAAGTTGACGGGGCCCGTGATGCTGCCGCCGTCTACCGTCAACGAGTTGTTGCCGCCAGGATCATTGAGGCCGGGGGCGGAACCGGAGTCGCACAAATAAGCATCGTCGCCCGCCGTGGGCGCGAATACGCACGCCGCAATTGCCTGGGAAGATGTTCCGGCCAGTGCACCGGCCGAAATAACAGTCAGGATCGCAGCCCGAATCCCAAGCTCAGGATTAGCCCTCATCAACGTGCCCTCCGCCGCAAAGAAACGTATTTTAACTAACTGAGAATTCGGGAATTCTACGCCGCTTGCGCCAACTCACAAGTGCTGGGCCTCAAATGCTGAATATTTTACAAGGTCCTACTTGCAATTCTGCCACACCGGGATGGGCTCGAAGGAGGCATTCGCCCGCTCGCCGGGCGTTCCTCGCAAGCCCTGCAAAAGGGCTGTGAAAAGTTCTCGCCGGTGACCGACAAGAGCGCTTGACTTGCGTTCGTGCGCTCGTTACACGGACGCCACCTCGCAGGCACGACCTGCCTTGCGCGGGTGTAGCTCAGTTGGTTAGAGCGCCGGCCTGTCACGCCGGAGGTCGCGGGTTCGAGCCCCGTCACTCGCGCCATTATCCTTCTCCTTGTATAATGAGACGATGACGGCGTTTTCGCGCGGCACTTGTCGCGTGCGCGTCCGCGGCCTAACTAGAAGCCATGATCGCTCCGCGCCAGAAGATCGTCGCCTTCACCGGCAATACGCGCCGTCCGTCGCGCTCGCTCAATCTCGCGGCCCTCATCGCCCGCCGCATCCAGGCGCATCTCGATGCCGACTACAGGCACCTCGATGTGCTCGATGCCGGCCCCGGGCTCGGCGCGGCGCTCACCCGCAAGCAACTGACGCCCGAGGCGCTCGCGGTGGTCGAGGCTGTGGAGGAGGCGGATATCCTGGTGGCGGTCAGCCCGGTCTACAAGGGTTCCTATACCGGGCTCTTCAAGCACCTCTTCGATTTCGTCGACATGGATGCGCTGATCGGCCGTCCGGTGGTGATCGGGGCCACGGGGGGCGGGCCGCGCCATTCCCTCGTCGTCGAGCATCAAATGCGGCCGCTGTTCGGGTTCTTCTCGGCGCTCACCATTCCCACCGCGATCTATGCGGAGGACGCGAGCTTTCAGGATGACGAGGTTGCCGATCCGGCGATCCTCGCGCGTGTCGAGGCGGCGGCAGTGCAATGTGCGGAGCTGGCGCGCGCCGTCGGCCCGCGCCGGCAGCGTGGGGAGGGCGCCAACACACCGGCGGAACAGACGGGCCGCGTCATCCCGCTCAAGAGCTAGAAATCACTCTGCGCGCCACGCGCCTTGTTTTGGCCCGCCGAGCTCCCAATTTCGTCCTCATAACCTTGTGAGAATTTGCCATGTTGGCGCGGGGCGGCTTCCTGTGCGAACATCGGCTAGGGACTTGGACCCGATCGGTCTTACGACGCGCAGCGCGTCGTACGCCGAACCGGAGACAAGAGGGACCGCGATGCGCATGATCGGCACGACAGTTCTGGCCGCTCTCGCCACCGCCCTGACCATGGGCGGCGCGCTCGCCAGCGATGTCCTGACCGTGTCGACCTCGACGGCTCCGGTTGCGGCCGTCCCCGTCCACGATGTGCCGAGCTATGACTGGTCGGGCTTTTATGCCGGCATCTTCACCGGCGTGCAGACGGGCGCCGACAGGGGCACGCAATACGGCCTCGGGGTGGGCGCGGGGGTGAACGTCGCGTTCGACTTCTATCTTGTGGGCGCGGAAGTGACCGTGCAGGGTGTGGCCGGAGACGTCGGCGAGAGCAGCTACGGACAGATCCTCGGCCGGGCGGGACTCATCGTCAACGACGATCTCGCCATCTACGCGGCCGGCGGCTACGGCATCGATCTGGGCGCGCCGGACGCCGAGGACTATCTCATGGGGGCGGGTGTCGAGCTGATGCTCAACGACAGCGTCTCGTTCCGTGCGCAATATCTTCACGGCTTCCCGGCTACGTCCGACGGGGAAGACAGGAATCAGTTCACGCTCGGCGCGAGCTACCATTTCTAGGGGCAGGGGACTGGCGCGATTCGGACGGATTCGCGCCATATGCAACCCTCCCAAACCCGCAGAAGCGCGCAATTTTATTCAATTGTGTCTCAAATTGGGCCAGTAGCGCGACCTTCGCGCAACACTCACCCTCAAATGGTCATCAATTCTTATCCGCACTGCCCAATTTGGGGTAGAACGGGGTTGTCAGTCGGTGAGGGCTGAGGCATTTATCAGTCCGACTACGGTTAACTCTACTAGGAGTGCAAGATATGTTTGTACGTTCGCTCACCCTCGGCGTTGCTGCTGCCGCGCTGATGGCCTCGGGAGCCCAGGCTGCCGATCTTTTCGTGCCGACCACGCCCGAGCCGGTCTACACCGCCCCTGCTGCTTTCAACTGGGAAGGTCTCTACACCGGCGTCGAGCTCGGCGGCTTCTTCTATGACGACGAGACCTACGGCGTTGTCGGCGGTGTCGTCGGTGCCAACTTCATCCCGATGGACCCGATCCTCGTCGGTATCGAAATCCAGGCCGACTACATCTGGGGCAATGACGAAGACGCTGGTCTCGTCCTGGCTCTCGGCCGCGTCGGTGCCGTCGTGACCGATCAGGTCCTCGTCTACGCCGCTGGCGGTGTTGGCTCGATCTTCGCCAACGACGAGAGCGAAATGGTCTATGCTCTCGGTGCTGGCGTCGAGTTCGCCGTCACCCAGAACATCTCGCTGCGTGGCGAAGTGCTCGGCATCGGCGACTTCGACGACGGCAACCTGCCGCTCGTCTCGGACGACGACTTCTTCGACGCCGCCAAGGCGACCGTTGGCGTGTTCTACCACTTCTAAGCGGGCGACACGTCAAGCTGCCCGGGCTTGATAGTCCGGACAACGTCTTGCTCTCAATTCGGCGAACCGGCAACGGTTCGCCGTTTTGTTGGAGCTGCAAAAGGCCTCGCAAACGCGGGGCCTTTTTCGTTTTCGGACCCTTCCGACAGATGACCTACTGTGGCCTCTGGCCCTCCTGCAGCAGGGGGCGCGGCATGCTCATCCGCCGCTGTTCGAGGGGTGGTGGAATCTCCAATAGATGATGTTTATGGTCATATTTTCTTTCCCTTGAAACGATGCCGGGGAAGGTATAGGCCCTACCCATCAACACCGCGTCGGTGCAGGGGGCCCCAATCGCCTGTGCGCCCGCGCGACCCGGCCGCCCCGGCCGGCACGGAACACAGGCTGCCGCATGACTGATCTGCTCAGCGAATATTTGCCGATCGCTGTCTTCATAGGACTGGCCGGCGTCATTGGCTTGGCGCTTCTCGTCGCCCCCTTCCTCGTCGCCGTCAAAAATCCCGACCCGGAAAAGGTTTCCGCGTTCGAAGCGGGCTTCGACGCCTTCGACGACGCACGCATGAAGGTGGACGTCCGATTCTATCTGGTGTCGATCCTCTTCATCATCTTCGACCTGGAAGTGGCATTCCTCTTTCCGTGGGCGGTGGCGTTCCACGACGTGGGCTGGTTCGGTTTCTGGTCGATGATCATCTTCCTGCTCGTGCTGACGGTCGGGTTCATCTACGAGTGGCGTAAAGGAGCTCTGGAATGGGATTGAGCCAGGACAACGGCGTGCTGGTTGCACCGCGTCCGACCGGCGCACTCGATCCGCGTACCGGCAAGGCTGTCGGCGCAGACGATCCGTTCTTCACCGGTGTCAGCGACGAGCTTGCCGACAAGGGATTCCTCGTCACCACCGTCTCGCAGCTCATCACCTGGGCGCGCACGGGCTCTCTCATGTGGATGCAGACGGGCCTGGCATGCTGCGCGGTCGAGATGATGCAGATGTCGATGCCGCGCTACGACATCGAGCGATTCGGCACCGCTCCGCGCGCGTCACCGCGCCAGTCGGACGTGCTGATCGTTGCGGGCACGCTCACCAACAAGATGGCGCCGGCGCTGCGCAAGGTCTACGACCAGATGCCCGAGCCGCGCTATGTCATCTCGATGGGCAGCTGCGCCAATGGCGGGGGCTACTACCACTATTCCTATTCGGTGGTGCGCGGGTGCGATCGCGTGCTGCCGGTGGACATTTACGTGCCGGGTTGCCCGCCGACCGCTGAGGCTCTGCTTTACGGCATCCTCCTGTTGCAGAAGAAGATTCGCCGCGACGGCACCATCGAGAGATAGGCGGCAGCCATGGACGAGATCATTCAAGTCGAGCCGCTGGCTGAACTTGGCGAACATATCGCGCGCGCGCTGGGCGAGGCGGTCGTCTCCCATGAGGTGACGTTCGGCGAGTTGACCGTGACGGTCGCATGCGACTCAATCGTCGAGGTCGCGACGTTCCTGCGCGACGATCCGTCGTGCCGGTTCATCAGCTTCATCGACGTGTGCGGGGCCGACTATCCGGAGCGCGAGCGACGCTTCGACGTGGTCTACCATTTCCTCAGCCCGCATCTCAATCAGCGTGTCCGCGTCAAGCTCGAGGCTGACGACATCGAGCCGGTGCCGAGCATCACGGGCGTGTTCCCGGGCGCCAACTGGTTTGAGCGCGAGACCTATGACCTTTACGGCGTGCTGTTCTCCGGTCATCCGGATCTGCGCCGCATCCTGACCGACTACGGCTTCGACGGGCATCCGCTGCGCAAGGACTTCCCGCTCACCGGGTTCGTCGAGGTGCGCTACGACGAGGAACGCAAGCGTGTGGTCTATCAGCCGGTCAAGCTGACGCAGGAATTCCGTTCGTTCGATTACCTGTCGCCGTGGGAAGGCACGGACTACGTGCTGCCGGGCGACGAGAAGGCGAAGCAGTAATGTCCGAAGTCGAAGTCCGCAATTTCACGCTCAATTTCGGTCCGGTGCACCCCTCCGCACACGGCGTGCTTCGTCTTATTCTGGAGCTCGACGGGGAACTGGTCGAACGGGTCGATCCGCATGTTGGGCTGCTGCACCGCGGCACCGAAAAGCTCATCGAGTATAAGACCTACCTGCAGGCCATCCCCTATTTCGACCGGCTCGATTATGTCGCGCCGATGAATCAGGAGCATGCCTTCGCGCTTGCCGTCGAGAAGCTCCTCGGCATCGAGGTGCCGCGGCGCGGTCAGCTCATCCGCGTGCTCTATTGCGAGATCGGGCGGTTGCTTGCCCACCTGATGAACGTGACGACGCAGGCGATGGACATCGGCGCGCTCACCCCGCCGCTCTGGGGGTTCGAGCAGCGCGAGAAGCTGATGGTCTTCTATGAGCGCGCTTCGGGCGCGCGCATGCACGCGGCCTATTTCCGGCCGGGCGGCGTGCACCAGGACTTGCCGCAGGCGCTGATCGACGACATCGAGGTTTTCTGCGACGAGTTTCCGAAAGCCCTCGACGACATCGACCGGCTTTTGACCGAGAACCGCATCTTCAAGCAGCGCAACGTCGACATCGGCGTGGTGCCGCTGGAGGACGCCTGGGGCTACGGTTTCTCCGGCGTCATGGTGCGCGGCTCGGGCGCGGCGTGGGACCTGCGCAAGGCCCAGCCCTACGAGTGCTACGACGAGATGGATTTTGACATTCCCGTCGGCAAGAACGGCGACTGCTACGACCGGTACCTGGTGCGCATGGAAGAGATGCGTCAGGCCAACCGGATCATGAAGCAGTGCATCGCCAAGCTGAATGCGCCGGAAGGCAAGGGCCCCGTCTCCTCGCTCGACGGCAAGGTGGTGCCGCCGAGCCGCGGCGAGATGAAGCGCTCGATGGAAGCTCTCATCCACCACTTCAAGCTCTATACCGAGGGCTACAAGGTGCCGGCCGGCGAGGTCTATGCCGCCGTTGAAGCCCCCAAGGGCGAGTTCGGCGTCTACCTGGTGTCGGATGGCACCAACAAGCCCTATCGCTGCAAGATCCGGGCTCCCGGCTTCGCCCATCTGCAGGCCATGGATTACCTCTGCAAGGGCCACATGCTGGCCGACGTTGCGGCGATCCTGGGTTCGCTCGACATCGTGTTCGGAGAGGTTGATCGCTGATGGTTGCGCGTCGCCTTGCGGAAGATTCGGTCCAGCCGGCCGAATTCGCCTTCAACAATGACAACGCCCAGTGGGCGGAAAAGCGCATCGCGCTTTACCCGGTCGGTCGGCAGCAGTCTGCGGTCATTCCGCTGCTGATGCGTGCGCAGGAGCAGGAAGGCTGGATCAGCCGCGCCGCGATCGAGAAGGTCGCCGCCATGCTCGACATGCCCTATATCCGCGTGCTCGAGGTCGCGACGTTCTATACGCAGTTCCAGCTGCAGCCGGTCGGCACGCGCGCCCACATCCAGGTGTGCGGCACGACGCCGTGCATGCTGCGCGGCGCCGAGGACCTGCGCGCCGTCTGCCAGAAGAAGATTCATCCGGAAGCGCACCATACCAACGAGGATGGCACGCTCTCCTGGGAAGAGGTCGAGTGCCTCGGGGCGTGCGTCAACGCGCCGATGGTCGCGATCTTCCAGGATACATACGAGGACCTGACGCCGGAGCGGCTCGAGGAGATCATCGACGCGTTCGCTGCC
The DNA here is from genome assembly GCF_000969415.1 of Devosia geojensis. GTDB lineage: Bacteria > Pseudomonadota > Alphaproteobacteria > Rhizobiales > Devosiaceae > Devosia > Devosia geojensis. The sequence continues at coordinate 35,914 of NZ_JZEX01000157.1, forward strand.
GGCAAGGGTGACACCATCAAGCCGGGCACGCAGATCGAGCGGCACAATTCGGCGGCGATTGGCGGGCGCACAAACCTGCTCGAAGAGCCGACCGCCACGCGCGAAAAGTTCGTTCCGCCCCCGGCGCCGGAAGCTCCTGCCGCACCGGCAGCCCCCGCGGCGCCTGCGCCGGCACCGACGACTGCCGCCAAGCCCAAGGATGTGACGGCGGAATCGGCTCCGGCGCTCAAGGAACCGGCCCGCAAGGGCGCCAAGGTCTCGCAGGCCAAGGCCGAGGGCGAGCGTCTGCAGGCCGATGTCGAGGCAAAGGCGAACGGCAAGCCGAATACGGCGATGCGCGAAGGGGCTGTCGGTTCCGAAGCCGAGGGCGGCAAGGTCGATACCGGCAAGGCGCCGGGCAAGCGCACGCGGGCCGTTCCCGCAGAGGGCGCGGCTTCCGCGGGCACGGCCAAGGCCCCGGTCCGCAAGGTCAAAGGCGCCGATCCCGCCGAAGTCAGCCCGTCGGCCGACAAGGGTGGCATCGCGCCACTCTTTACCGCGCCGGTCGGTCCCAAGGACGACCTGAAGCTCATCTCGGGCGTCGGCCCGGTGCTGGAAGGCAAGCTCAACGCACTCGGCATCACCAAATATGCGCAGGTCGCCGCCTTCAAGAAGGCGGACATCGCGCGTGTCGATGCCGTGCTCAACTTCCGGGGCCGGATCGAGCGCGACGAGTGGGTGAAGCAGGCCAAGGCGCTCGCCAAGGGCGGGGTCGAGGAATACCGCAAGGTGTTCGGAAAGGACCCGCGCTAAATGGCCGGCCAGAAACTCGCATTCGGCAAGCTCGCCGCCAAGGACTACGCCATGGGCGTTGCGTTCGTGGCGGTCGGCTTTGCCATCGTCTTCGGGCTGTCGAGCAGCGCCGGGTTCGAGATCGAGCCCTTCCTCCTCGTCATTGCCAGCGTCGTCGTCGGCGCGGTGGCCTGGGTCCAATACTTGCGCAAGCGGGACGATTGAACATGCTCGCCGATAAAGACCGCATCTTCACCAATCTCTACGGCCAGGGCGACTGGACGCTGGCGGGCGCGCGCAAGCGCGGCGCCTGGGCGGGCACCCGCGAGTTCATCGACCAGGGGCGCGACTGGATCACCAACGAGGTGAAGGCCTCGGGCTTGCGCGGGCGCGGCGGGGCAGGGTTCCCGACAGCGCTGAAGTGGACCTTCATGCCCAAGGTCTCGGACGGGCGCCCGCATTACCTGCTGGTCAACGCCGACGAGTCGGAGCCGGGCACCTGCAAGGATCGCGAGATCCTGCGCCACGATCCGCACCATCTGGTCGAGGGGTGCCTCTTGGCGGCCCGCGCCATGGATGCGCACCTCGCCTTCATCTATGTGCGCGGCGAGTTCATCCGCGAGCGGCAGCGCCTCGAGCATGCCGTGCAGGAGGCCTATGACGCCAAGCTGATCGGCAAGGACAACATCCACGGCTGGGACCTCGACATCATCGTCCACCACGGCGCCGGCGCCTATATCTGCGGCGAGGAAACGGCGCTGATGGAATCGCTCGAGGGCAAGAAGGGCCAGCCGCGCCTGAAGCCTCCGTTCCCCGCCGGCATGGGCGTCTACGGCAACCCGACGACGGTCAACAACGTCGAGTCGATCGCGGTGGTGCCGGAGATCCTGCGCCGTTCGGGCGCCTGGTTCGCTTCGATCGGACGCGCCAACAATACCGGCACGAAGCTCATGTGCGTTTCGGGGCACGTCAACACGCCGGCGACCTTCGAAGAGGCCATGGGCGTCACCTTCGAGGAGATCATAGAGAAGCACTGCGGCGGCATCCGCGGCGGCTGGGACAACCTGCTTGCCGTCATCCCGGGCGGGGCGTCTGTGCCCTGCGTGCCGGGCGAGAAAATCCGCAACGCGGTCATGGACTTCGACGGACTTCGTGAAGTCGGGTCTTCGCTCGGCACTGCGGCGGTCATCGTCATGGACAAGTCGACCGACATCATCCGGGCGATCTGGCGCCTCTCGGCCTTCTACAAGCACGAGAGCTGCGGCCAGTGCACGCCGTGTCGCGAGGGCACGGGCTGGATGATGCGGGTGATGGAGCGCATGGTCGAGGGGCGCGCGCAGAAGCGCGAAATCGACATGCTCTTCGAAGTGACCAAGCAGGTCGAAGGCCACACCATCTGCGCGCTCGGCGACGCGGCGGCCTGGCCGATCCAGGGGCTGATCCGTAACTTCCGCCACGTCATCGAAGAGCGGATCGACGCCTACACCTACAATTCCACGTCCGAGGGCGCCGTACCCTCGATCGCGGCGGAGTAAAGCTGATGGCTCAGATCAAAGTCGACGGCCAACTTATCGAGGTGCCGGACTATTTCACGCTGATGCAGGCGGCCGAGGCCGCGGGCGCCGAGATTCCGCGCTTCTGCTACCATGAGCGCCTTTCGGTTGCCGGCAACTGCCGCATGTGCCTCGTCGAGGTAAAGGGCGGTCCGCCCAAGCCCCAGGCCTCGTGCGCCATGTCGGTCAAGGACCTGCGTCCGGGGCCGAACGGCGAGCCGCCGGAGATGTTCACCAACACGCCCATGGTCAAGAAGGCCCGTGAAGGCGTGATGGAATTCCTGCTGATCAACCATCCGCTCGATTGCCCGATCTGCGACCAGGGCGGCGAGTGCGACCTGCAGGACCAGGCGATGGCCTACGGCGTCTCGGGCTCGCGCTATATCGAGAACAAGCGCGCCGTCGAGGACAAGTACCTGGGGCCGTTGGTCAAGACCACCATGACCCGCTGCATCCACTGCACCCGGTGCGTCCGCTTCACCACCGAGGTTGCCGGCATCTCCGAGATGGGCCTCGTCGGGCGCGGCGAGGACGCCGAGATCACCTCCTACCTCGAGCGGGCGCTGACGAGCGAATTGCAGGGCAACGTCATCGACCTCTGCCCGGTCGGTGCGCTGACCAGCAAGCCCTACGCCTTCCAGGCGCGTCCGTGGGAGCTCAACAAGACCGAATCCATCGATGTGATGGACGCCGTCGGCTCCAACATCCGCGTCGACAGCCGCGGTCGCGAGGTCATGCGGTTCCTCCCGCGCGTCAACGACGCGATCAACGAGGAGTGGATCTCGGACAAGACCCGGTTCGTCTGGGATGGGTTGAAAAGCCAGCGGCTCGACCGGCCTTATGTCCGCAAGGGCGGCAAGCTGCAGCCGGCGACCTGGGAAGAGGCGTTCGCCGCTGTCGCCGCGCGCATCAAGAAGGCCGGCAACAAGGTCGGCGCCATCGCCGGCGACCTGGCGGCCGTGGAAGAGATGTATGCGCTCAAGGCCCTCCTGGCTTCGCTGGGCTCGGGCATGACGGACGTGCGTCCGGCGATGTCCGGGATCGACCCGTCGATGCCGCGCTCGGCCTATGTCTTCAATCCCGGCATCGCGGGGATCGAGGAAGCCGACGCCATCCTCATCATCGGCGCCAATCCGCGCTGCGAGGCCGCGGTGCTCAATGCGCGCATCCGCAAGGCCTGGCGCGCCAAGAACGTGCCGATCGCCGTCATCGGCGAGGCGGCGGACCTCACCTATTCCTACGACTATCTCGGCGAAGGCTACGAGACGCTGGCGGATCTCGCCGCCGGCAAGACCAACTTCGCCGAAGTGCTCGCCAACGCAACGAAGCCGCTGGTGATCGTCGGCGAAGGCGCGGTTTCCCACTCCAAGCTCGGCAAGCAGGTCGGCCGCGACGTCATCGCGCTCGCCGCCAAGCTCGCGACTTCCGGCGCCAACATCGCTGAAGGCTGGAACGGCTTTGCGTTCCTCCACAATGCGGCGAGCCGCGTCGGTGGCCTCGACATCGGCTTTGTTCCGCATGACGGGGGCGTCTGCTCGGCCGACCAGATCGCGCTTGCCGGCAAGGGCGAACTCGACGTGCTGTTCCTCTTGGGCGCTGATGAATACGACATGGCGGCCATGGGCAAGGCCTTCGTCGTCTATATCGGCACCCACGGCGACGCGGGCGCGCACCGCGCCGACGTCATCCTGCCGGCCGCGGCCTATACCGAAAAAAGCGGCACCTACGTCAACACGGAAGGCCGGGTGCAGATGACCAACCGCGCCGTCTTCCCGCCCGGCGACGCGAAGGAAGACTGGGCGATCATCCGCGCACTTTCCGCCGTCATCGGCCAGCCCTTGCCGTTCAACTCGCTGGGCCAGCTTCGTGCGGCGATCTATGCGGAGTTCCCGCACCTGGCGCGCATCGACCAGATCGCGCCGGGCAACGTCGCCGACATCGCCAAGCTCGCGAAGGCCGCGACCAAGACCAAGTCGGCGCCGTTGGCGTCGCCGGTCAGTGACTTCTATCTCACCAATCCGATCGCGCGGGCCTCGGCCACCATGGGCGAATGCGCCGCGCTCGCTGCCGGCCAGCGGCAGGCAGCGGAGTAGGGGACGGACATGGATTTCATTCTCGCCGCGCTCGACTATCTGCTCGGCATCCCGGTCCTCGGCTGGGGGGAGCAGGTCGGCTTCATCTACAAGGCGCTGCTGCTGCTCGTCGCCCTGCTGGTCTTCACGGCCTTCATCCTGCTCGCCGACCGCAAGGTCTGGGCGGCGGTGCAGATCCGGCGCGGCCCCAACGTGGTCGGACCCTTCGGCCTGCTGCAGTCGTTCGCCGACCTTTTGAAGTTCGTCTTCAAGGAGCCGATCATTCCGGCGGGCGCCGACAAGTCGCTTTTCCTTCTTGCCCCGTTCGTCACCGCGCTGCTCTCGCTTTCGGCCTGGGCCGTGGTGCCGCTCGATGCCGGCTGGGCGCTTGCAGACATCAATGTGGGCGTCCTCTACATCTTCGCCATATCCTCGCTCGGCGTTTATGGCGTCATCATGGCCGGCTGGGCGTCGAACTCGAAGTACCCGTTCCTCGGCGCGCTGCGTTCGGCCGCGCAGATGGTCTCCTACGAGGTGTCCATCGGCTTCGTCATCGTGACCGTGCTGCTCTGCGTCGGGTCGCTGAACCTGACGCATATCGTCATGGCGCAGCAGGAAATGGGGCTCGCCCATGCCATCGGGCTGCCGTGGCTGTCGTTCCTCAACTGGTTCTGGCTGCCGCTCTTCCCGATGTTCGTCATCTTCTTCATTTCGGCGCTCGCCGAGACGAACCGCCCGCCCTTCGACCTGCCGGAAGGTGAATCCGAACTCGTCGCCGGCTTCATGGTCGAGTACTCGTCGACCCAGTACATGATGTTCATGCTGGGCGAGTACATCTCGATCCTCCTGATGTGCGCGCTGACCACGATCCTCTTCCTCGGGGGATGGGCTGCGCCGATCGACCTGCCGCCGTTCACCTGGCTGCCGGGGGCGTTCTGGTTCGTCCTCAAGCTTTCCCTGGTCTTCTTCATGTTCGCCATGACCAAGGCCATCGTTCCCCGCTACCGCTACGACCAGCTCATGCGGCTGGGCTGGAAGGTGTTCCTGCCCATTTCGCTGGTGATGATCTTCGTCGTGGCATTCGTGCTCAAGCTCACCGGCTGGGGCTGGCACGGAGGAGTCGTCTGATGCGCGCCGCCCAGTTCGTCAATTCGCTGCTCTTGAAGGAGTTCGTCTCGGCGTTCTTCCTCGCCATGCGCTACTTCTTCTCGCCGAAGCCCACCATCAACTACCCGTTCGAGAAGGGGCCGGTCAGCCCGCGCTTCCGCGGCGAGCATGCGCTGCGGCGGTACCCGAACGGGGAAGAGCGGTGCATCGCCTGCAAGCTGTGCGAAGCGATCTGCCCGGCGCAGGCCATCACCATCGAGGCGGGGCCGCGCCAGAACGACGGCACGCGCCGCACGGTCCGCTACGACATCGACATGGTCAAATGCATCTATTGCGGCTTCTGCCAGGAAGCGTGCCCGGTCGATGCGATCGTCGAAGGCCCGAACTTCGAGTTCGCCACCGAAACCCGTGAGGAGCTCTACTTCGACAAGCAGAAGCTCCTTGCCAACGGCGACCGCTGGGAGCGTGAGATCGCGGCGAACCTCGCCGCCGACGCGCCCTACCGCTAAAGAGGGAAGAGGATGACCCTTCCGCTGTTCTTTTTCTATGTGTTCTCGATCGTGGCGGTCGCCTCGGCGCTGATGGTCATCGCGTCGCGCAACCCCGTGCATTCGGTGCTCTTCCTCATCCTCACCTTCGTCAATGCGGCGGGACTGTTCCTGCTGGCGGGCGCGGAGTTCCTGGCGCTGATCCTCGTCGTCGTCTATGTGGGCGCGGTCGCGGTGTTGTTCCTCTTCGTGGTGATGATGCTCGACGTCGATTTCGCCGAGATGCGCTCGGGGATGCTGCAGTACGCGCCGGTCGGCGTGCTGGTCGGGATCGTCCTGCTGCTCGAGCTGCTGCTGGTCGCGGGCAGCTTCGCGGTCTCGCCGGAAATCGCCCGATCGGCGGTGGTGCCGATCGATGGCGGGCTCGAGAACACGCGCGCGCTCGGGCAGATCATGTATACGCGCTACGTCTACCTCTTCCAGGCGGCGGGCGCGGTGCTGCTGGTGGCCATGATCGGCGCGATCGTGCTGACGCTGCGCCACAAAGTCGGCGTCAAGCGGCAGGATCCGGCGGTGCAGGTCGGCAGGAAACGGAGCGAGACCTTGCAGGTCGTCAAGGTCAAGAGCGGGCAGGGGCTGTAAGGGGAGCATGCAAATGGGCTTGGAAATCGGGCTCGGTCACTACCTGACCGTAGCGGCAATCCTGTTCACGCTCGGCGTCTTCGGGATCTTCCTCAACCGCAAGAACGTCATCATCATCCTGATGTCGGTCGAGCTGATCCTCCTCGCGGTCAATCTCAACCTCGTGGCGTTCTCGGCGCACCTCGGGGACCTGCAGGGGCAGGTCTTCGCGCTGATGATCCTCACCGTCGCGGCGGCGGAAGCGGCCATCGGCCTTGCCATCCTCGTGATCTTCTACCGTAACCGCGGCTCTATCGCGGTCGACGACGTCAACATGATGAAGGGCTAGGGCACCCGCCATGATTCAAGCGATTGTCTTTCTGCCCCTCATCGGGGCGCTCGTCGCAGGGCTGCTCGGCCGCACCATCGGCCACCGCACCAGCGAGCTCATCACAACGGGCCTGCTGATCGTTTCGGCGGTGCTCTCGTGGGTCGTCTTCTTTCCTGTCGCCTTTGGCGACGGGCTCGCCGGTGCGGTCATCGACGAGGCGAGCCATGGCGCCGTCCTCAAGGTCGAGGTCATGCGCTGGATCCAGGTCGGCGACATGGACCTGCGCTGGATCCTGCGCGTCGACACGCTGACGGCGATCATGCTCGTCGTCGTCACGACGGTCTCGAGCCTCGTCCACGTCTACTCCATCGGCTACATGGCCGAGGATCCGCACCGCAGCCGGTTCTTCGCGTACCTGTCGCTTTTCACCTTCGCCATGCTGATGCTGGTGACGGCCGACAACTTCCTGCAGATGTTCTTCGGCTGGGAAGGCGTGGGCCTGGCGTCCTACCTGCTCATCGGCTTCTGGTATACGCGCCCGTCGGCCAATGCCGCGGCGATGAAGGCCTTCGTCGTCAACCGCGTCGGCGATTTCGGCTTCGCGCTCGGCATCTTCGCCGCCTTCATGGTGCTCGGTCACATCGACTTCGACGGCGCCTTCCATGCGGCGCCGGAAGCGGCTGGCGCGACCATCCGGTTCCTGTCGTGGGATTTCCACGCCATGACCGTCGTCTGCCTGCTGCTCTTCATGGGCGCCATGGGCAAGTCGGCGCAGTTCCTGCTCCACACCTGGTTGCCGGACGCAATGGAGGGCCCGACGCCCGTCTCTGCACTCATCCATGCCGCGACCATGGTCACGGCCGGAGTCTTCATGGTGGCGCGCCTGTCGCCGCTGTTCGAGACGTCGCAGGGCGCCCTGATGGTCGTCATCGCCATCGGCGCGATCACGGCGTTCTTTGCCGCGACCGTTGGCCTCGTCCAGAACGACATCAAGCGCGTCATCGCCTATTCGACCTGCTCGCAGCTCGGCTACATGTTCGTGGGCTTGGGAGTCGGCGCCTATTCGGCCGGCATCTTCCATCTCTTCACTCACGCTTTCTTCAAGGCGCTGCTGTTCCTCGGCGCCGGCTCGGTCATCCATGCGATGCACCACGAGCAGGACATGCGCAACATGGGTGGGCTGCGGAACAAGATTCCCGTCACCTACTGGATGATGATGATCGGCACGCTGGCGCTCACCGGCGTTGGCATTCCGGGCACGAATTTTGGTTTTGCCGGGTTCTTTTCCAAGGACGCGATCATCGAGAGCGCCTATGCCTATGGCGGCACGCTCGGCTCGTTCGCCTTCTGGATGCTGGTGATCGCCGCGCTGATGACGAGCTTCTATTCCTGGCGCCTCGTCCACCTGACATTCCATGGGTCGCCGCGTGATGCATCGCACGGTCACGCAGCGCATCCCGACCCGGCCCATGCCGCGGCCGAGACGCATGACGAGCCGCTCGATAACCATGCCGACGACCACGGCCACGGGCACCACGGCAGCGCGCACGACCATGCGCACGAGTCGCCCAACGTCATGCTGATTCCGCTCTACGTGCTGGCGGCCGGCGCGGTGCTTTCGGGCGTCGTCTTCTACGGCATGTTCTTCCACGAAGTGGAGCACATCGAGCACTTCTTCGCCGGCTCGATCTTCGTCGACCACGACATCATCGAGGCCGCGCACCACGTGCCCACCTGGGTTAAGTGGTCGGCGACCGTCGCCATGATCATCGGGTTCGTGACCGCCTGGTACATGTACATCCGCGATCCGGAAACGCCGAAGCGCCTGGCCGAGCGCAATCCGGGGCTCTACAGGTTCCTCCTCAACAAGTGGTACTTCGACGAGCTCTACGACAGGATCTTCGTCAAGCCGGCCCTCTGGATCGGGCGCGCCTTCTGGCGCGGGTTCGATGACTGGCTGATCGACGGCAAGATCACCGAGGGTCTCGGCCGCCGGGTGCAGAACATCACGTCCTGGGTCGTGCGGCTGCAGTCCGGCTATCTCTACCATTATGCCTTCGCCATGCTCATCGGCGTTGCGGCCATCCTCACCTGGGCGATCGCCGCCGGGGGACTGCTTTGATGACCTTCGAGAATTCCATCCTTTCCCTTCTCACCTTCCTGCCGCTCCTGGGAGCGGCGGCCATCCTCCTCGTGCCGGCGGGGCAGGGGAGCACCGCCAACCTGTCGCGCTGGATCGCACTCGTGACGACGCTGGTGGTGCTGGCGCTCTCGCTGGTGCTCTGGGCCGCGTTCGATCCGTCCAACCCCGGTTTCCAGTTCGTCGTCAACCACGCCTGGATCGGCGACAACATCGGCTACCGGGTAGGCGTCGACGGCATCTCGGTGCTGTTCGTGGTGCTCTCGGCCCTGCTGATGCCGATCGTCGTCATCTCGAGCTGGGATTCGGTCGAGAGCCGGGTCAAGGAATACATGGTCGTGTTCCTGGTGCTCGAGACGCTGATGATCGGCGTCTTCGTCACCCTCGACCTCGCCATGTTCTATGTGTTCTTCGAGGGCACGCTGCTGCCGATGTTCCTCATCATCGGCATCTGGGGCGGCAAGCGCCGCATCCAGGCGAGCTACAAGTTCTTCTTTTATACCTTCGTCGGCTCGGTGCTGATGCTGCTGGCCATGATGGCCATGTACTGGAACGCAGGCACGACCGATATCGTCCGCCTGCTCAACCATCCGTTCCCGCCGGAAATGCAGGTCTGGCTGTGGCTGGCGTTCTTTGCGTCCTTCGCGGTCAAGATGCCGATGTGGCCGTTCCACCGCTGGCTGCCGGAGGCGCACGTCGAGGCGCCGACTGCAGGTTCGGTGATCCTGGCGGCGATCCTCCTGAAGCTCGGCGGCTATGGGTTCCTGCGTTTCTCGCTGCCCATGTTCCCGGACGCCTCGGCCCAGTTCGCCAATTTCGTCTTCCTGCTCTCGGTCGCGGCGATCATCATCACGTCGCTCGTCGCCCTGGTGCAGGAGGACGTCAAGAAGCTCATTGCCTATTCGTCCGTCGCGCACATGGGGTTCGTCACCATGGGCATCTTCGCGGGCAATGCGCTCGGCATCCAGGGCGCGATCTTCCAGATGCTCTCGCATGGCCTGGTCTCGGGCGCGCTGTTCCTGTGCGTCGGCGTCGTCTACGACCGCATGCACACCCGCGATATCGCCGCCTATGGCGGGCTCGTCGAGCGCATGCCGCGCTACGCTTTCGCCTTCATGATTTTCACCATGGCCAATGTCGGCCTGCCGGGCACGTCCGGGTTCGTCGGTGAGTTCCTCACATTGATCGGGGTGTTCCAGATCAACACCTGGGTGGCCTTCGGTGCGGCGTCCGGGATGATCTTCTCGGCCTGCTACGCGCTCTGGCTCTATCGTCGCGTGATCTTCGGCGCGCTGACCAAGGATTCGCTCAGGGGCATCCTCGATCTCTCCTTCAAGGAGAAGGTGGTGCTCTATCCGCTGATCGTCTTGACCATCGTCTTCGGTTTCTACCCGGCGCCTATCCTCGACACGACCGCCGGCGCGGTCGATGCCCTGGTCGCCCACTATTCCGCTGCCGTCGGGCTCGAGGCTGAGCCCGTCGTCGCGGCTGCTGCCCACTAGGAGTCGCCATGAACTCGGACGTCACCAGCTTCGCGAGCCTGGCTCCAGCCTACCCCGAGATGTTCCTTGCGCTTGCGGCGCTCGTGCTGCTGCTCGTCGGCGTCGTGGTCAACAAGGAACGGTCGGTGCTCGTCACCGTCGGGGCAGTCGTCGTTCTCGCCGTTGCCGGCTTCATGGTCGTGTTCCAGGGGGCGGACGGGGTGCTGTTCAACGGCGTCTTCATTTCCGACAGCTTCTCCCGGTACATGAAGGCTCTGGTGATCGGCGGTTCCGCGCTCGCCATCGTCCTCTCGTTCTCCAACGCCACCGAGAACGGGGTGCACAAGTACGAGTATTCCGTACTGGCGCTCATGGCGACGCTCGGCATGATGACCATGGTCTCGGCCAACGACCTGATGAGCCTCTATGTCGGGCTCGAGCTGCAGTCGCTCTCGCTCTATGTCGTCGCCGCCATCAAGCGCGATGACGCGCGCGCCTCGGAAGCGGGCCTCAAGTACTTTGTGCTCGGCGCGCTCTCCTCGGGCATGCTGCTCTACGGCGCTTCGCTGATCTATGGCTTCACCGGCCACACGAACCTGCAGGAGATCGTCGTCGCCATTGCCAATGAAGGCCGCTCGATCGGCCTCATCTTCGGCGTGGTGTTCCTGCTCGCGGGCATCGCCTTCAAGATCTCGGCCGTGCCGTTCCACATGTGGACGCCGGACGTCTACGAGGGTGCCCCGACGCCGGTCACGGCGTTCTTTGCCACCGCGCCCAAGGTAGCCGCAATGGCGCTGCTGGTCCGGCTCGTCATGGACACGTTCGAGCCCATCACCCGCGACTGGCAGCAGATCATCATTTTCCTCTCCATCGCCTCGATGGTGCTCGCCGCGTTCGCCGCCATCGGGCAGCGCTCGCTCAAGCGCCTCATCGCCTACTCGTCGATCGGTCACGTGGGTTTCGCGCTCGTCGGACTCTCCTCGGGCACTGCTGCGGGCATCGAGGGGGTCTCCATCTATATGGCGATCTACATCACCATGACCGTCGGGCTCTTTGCCTGCCTGCTGTCGCTGAGGACCGTCGACGGATATGTCGAGAACATCGACGATCTGGCAGGCCTTTCCAAGGAACGGCCGTTCGTCGCCGCCATCATGGCGATCCTGATGTTCTCGCTGATCGGCCTGCCGCCGCTTGCCGGGTTCTTCGCCAAGTGGCACGTGTTCCTCGCGGCCATCGAGGCGCAGCTCTTCGTGCTGGCGGTGATTGGCGTTCTGGCCTCGGCGGTCTCGGCCTTCTATTACCTGCGGGTCGTCAAGGTCATGTACTTCGATGAGCCGGTGGCGCGCTTCCAGGCCGTGCCGGGCGAGCTCAACGTCATCATGGCCGTTACGGGCTTTCTGCTGGTCACCTACTACTTCACCGTAGGCAGCCCGTTGGCGAGCCTCGCTCACACGGCTGCAGGAAGCCTGCTCTAGGTGCCCGAGTTCATCCTCGGTGCGAAGGCCCGCGCCGCCGGCTACCGGCTGGTGGGCTACGACAGCATCGGGTCGACCAACAACGAGGCGCTCGCTGCCGCGGCGGCGGGCGACCCCGGCGGGCTCTGGTTCGCCGCGCTGCAGCAGACGTCGGGCCGGGGGCGGCGCGGCCGCCCGTGGGCATCGCCCTACGGGAACCTCGCTGCGACGCTGCTCATCGTGCCGGACGCCGATGCGGCGGCGACCGCGACGCTCGGGTTCGTTGCAGGCGTCGCGCTCAACCGGGCGCTCGGCGCTGTGCTGCCGGGGGCGGCGGTACGTATAGGAATAGATGGTGCGGACGGCGTTTCCGGCGGAAGGGCGGCACGTATCGCGCTCAAATGGCCGAACGACGTGCTGGCGGACGGCTCCAAGCTCGCCGGCATCCTGCTCGAGGCGCAGAAGCTCGCCGACGGCCGGCATGCCATCGCCGTCGGCTTCGGCGTCAACGCCGTCGCTTCGCCCAAGGATGTGCCGTACCCGGCGACCAGCCTTGCCGAGCTTGGCGTCGAGCGCTCGGCGGCGGATGTGTTCGAGGCCCTTTCTGACGCCTGGGTCGATGTGTTCGGCCTCTGGCGCGACGGGCGTGGGATTGCGGATGTGCTCGCGCACTGGCGCGCGGCGGCGGCCGGCATCGGGGCACCGGTCGCGGTCAGCCATCAGGGCGAGGTGCTGCGCGGCATTTTTGAAACGATAGACGACGACGGGCGCCTGGTTGTGCGCGCCGCCGACGACCGGCGCATCGCCATCACGGCGGGCGACGTCCATTTTGGGGCAACGGCCAGCGCCCGGAGCTGACCGACGACAGAGTGCAGAACTGCGGCGGATGGGGGAGTCGCCCCGGCCGCGTCTGCCCGTATTGGGAATGACATTATGGCAAAGACACAGCAGGACGAGCTGGTCTTCGTGCCCCTTGGGGGCGTGGGTGAAATCGGCATGAACATGGGGGCCTACGGGTTCGGCCCCGAGCGTGCGCGCAAATGGATCGTGGTCGACTGCGGCGTCACCTTCGGGGACCCGAGCCTGCCGGGCATCGAGCTGATCATGGCCAACCCGGAGTTTCTCGAGGACCGGATGGACGACGTGCTGGCGCTCGTCCTGACCCACAGCCACGAGGACCACTACGGGGCAACCCTCGACCTTTGGCCGGCGTTCGACAAGCCGGTGTTCGCCACCCCGTTCACCGCCGCGATGCTGGCGGCCAAGCGCGCCGGGGACGGAATCGTCGAGAACGTCGACGTGACGATCATGCGGCCGGGCAAGCCCTTTACCATCGGGCCGTTCACCATCGAGGCGATCAACGTCGCCCATTCGATCCCGGAATCGAACAGCCTGCTGATCACCACGCCCATCGGGCGGGTGCTGCATACGGGCGACTGGAAGCTCGACCCGACGCCCGTCGCCTCTCCGCCGACCGATATCGCGAGGCTCGAGCGCATCGGCAGCGAGAGCGATCTGCCGCTGGCGCTCATCTGCGATTCGACCAATGCGATGAAGGATGGCGAGAGCCCGTCGGAGGCCGACATCGCCGCAACGCTTGCCGGCATGATCGCCGAAGCGCCGCACCGGGTGGCGCTGACCACCTTCGCCTCCAATGTGGGCCGGGTGATCTCGATCGTGCGGGCCGCGCAGAAGGCCGGGCGCGAGGTGGTGATGTCCGGGCGCTCGCTCCACCGCATCATGGGGATCGCGCAGGAACTCGGCATGCTCGAGGGCTTGCCGAAGCTGCATGACCAGGACGCCTACAGATCGGTGCCCCGCGACAAGTGCGTGCTCATCTGCACCGGCAGCCAGGGCGAGCCGCGTGCGGCGATCGCCCGCATTGCGCGCGGCGAGCATCCGGTTATCGATCTCAACGCGGGCGACCGGGTGATCTTCTCCTCCTGGGCCATTCCCGGCAACGAGCGCGAGGTCATCGACATCCAGAACATGCTTATCGACCGGGGCATCGATGTCGTCACGCAGAAGGACGGTCTGGTGCACGTCACCGGCCATCCCCGTCGCGACGAGCTGCGCCGGCTCTATTCCTGGGTCAAGCCGCAGGTGCTGGTGCCGGTCCACGGCGAGGCGATGCACCTGCAGGCGCATGCAAAGCTCGGGCGCGAGGAAGGCATTCCCGACGTGATCGAGGCGCGTAACGGCGATCTCGTGCGGCTTTTTCCCGAGCCGATGGCGTTCCCGGCCGAGGTGCGCGCCGGCGAGCTCTACCTCGACGGACTGGTGCTCTGCACCCCGGAGGAGAGCGGGGTCAAGGGGCGCCGGCGGCTCTCGTTCGGCGGCCACGTGGTGCTCTCGCTCTGCGTCAACCGCAATGGGGACGTGGTCTCGGGCCCGGACCTCATGATCGAAGGGCTGCCCGAGACCGAGGACGAGTCGCTGAGCGAGCTCGTCGAGGAAACGATCGCGGGCACGCTGAAGAGCGTACCGCCCAAGCGCCGGGCCGACCCGACGGTGCTGCAGTCGGCCCTGTTCAAGGCCATCCGCGGCGAGGTCAACGCGTATTGGGGCCGCAAGCCGAACGTCACCGTCTTCGTACACAGGGTTTGATTTCGCTTCATGCAGATCGGTTCGATCATCGCGATCTATTTCGTCGTCTGGTGGCTGTGCCTCTTCATGGTCCTGCCGTTCAAGGTGCACAACCAGATCGATGAGGGCAGGGTGGTGCCGGGAACGGAGCCCGGCGCGCCCGCGCTGCTGCGCCTGTGGCCGAAGCTTCTCGCGACGACGATACTTGCCTGCGTGCTGACGGCCCTGGTCTTCTGGGGCCTCTCCAACCCGACGCTGCGCGAGTACTGGTCCTAGGACCTTTTCTTCGGCGTTTTTGGCTTCGGCAACGCGTGCCGCCACGCCATCTCGAGGGCGGCGCGCAGCTCATCCTCATCCACCGCGGAGAGCGTCAGCGTCGTCCAGCCCTGCTTGCCCCAGGCATTCGGAACCGGGGCGAACGCGGCAGGCGCCATCATCACCTTGAACTCCTGCTCGTCGGGCGTGAAGGCGAGGTTGACGGTCAACCCGTCCGCGGCAAGCGTTGCGTAGATGCGTGCGACGCGAAAGGCGGTCCGCTCGAAGTGCGGCGCCTGCACCGTCCCTTCGAGATCCTGAGCTATCCGCTTGAGATCGTTGGCGTTCGCCATGGTCCTCCCCACCATTACTTTCGGGGCCGGAAACAAAAAAGCAGGGCATGAAAGCCCTGCTTGATTGAGTTGCGCGACAATACGTTGGTCTTAGGCCAGCTATGCAGCGGCGGCCAACGCTCCTCCCTTGACGTTGTCGGCGTCCGGCGGTTTGGAACCACCTTCGTGTTATTGCGCGCGACCCTAACAACATGTCGTGAAGC
This sequence comes from Devosia geojensis, assembly GCF_000969415.1. Classification (GTDB taxonomy): domain Bacteria; phylum Pseudomonadota; class Alphaproteobacteria; order Rhizobiales; family Devosiaceae; genus Devosia; species Devosia geojensis. The sequence goes on from NZ_JZEX01000157.1 coordinate 51,329, forward strand.
TGTCACGCAGAATCTGCATGCCCTCCATGCTTGCAACGGATGGACGAGTACGATTTGACTGTGCGACGGCAAAACGCTTGAGTCGGGCCAGTCAGAACGGAGTTTCCATGCGCCTTTCCCGCTATTTTCTGCCCGTGCTGCGCGAGGTGCCGAAAGAAGCCGAGATCGTCTCGCATCGCCTCATGCTGCGCGCCGGAATGATCCGCCAGCAGGCCGCCGGCCTCTATTCCTGGCTGCCGATCGGCTACAAGGTGCTGATGAAGATCCAGCGGATCGTGGAGGAGGAGCAGAACCGTTCCGGCGCCATCCAGCTCCTCATGCCCACCATCCAATCGGCCGACCTCTGGCGCGAAAGCGATCGCTACGACGCCTATGGCAAGGAGATGCTGCGCATCGAGGATCGGCACGAGCGCGAGTTCCTTTACGGGCCCACCAACGAGGAAGTGATCACCGACATCTTCCGGTCCTACGTGAAGTCCTACAAGGACCTGCCGCTCAACCTCTATCACATCCAGTGGAAGTTCCGTGACGAGGTGCGTCCCCGCTTCGGCACGATGCGCGCGCGCGAGTTTCTGATGAAGGACGCCTATTCCTTCGATCTCGACAAGGATGGGGCGGTCAAGGCCTACGAGCGCATGTTCGTTGCGTATCTGCGCACGTTCCACCGCCTCGGGCTGATCGCAATTCCCATGCGCGCCGACACCGGCCCGATCGGTGGCGACCTCAGCCATGAGTTCATCGTGCTCGCCGATACCGGCGAGAGCGCGGTCTTCTGTCATAAGGATCTGCTCGACAAGCCGATTCCGGGTCCCGACACGGACTTCCGCGGCGACCTCAAGCCCATCGTCGACGACTGGACCTCGCTCTATGCGGCGACCGAGGAGATGGTCGACATGGCCGAGTACGAGGCCAGCGTGCCGGAGGAAAAACGCGTTTCGGCGCGCGGCATCGAGGTCGGCCATATTTTCTACTTCGGCACCAAGTATTCCGAACCCATGAACGCAAAGGTCATGGGGCCTGACGGCAAGGAAGTGGCGGTGCATATGGGCTCCTACGGCATCGGGCCGTCGCGGCTTGCCGCCGCGCTCATCGAAGCGCACCACGACGACGCCGGCATCGTCTGGCCGGTGAGCGTTGCGCCGTTCGAGGCGATGCTGATCAACCTCAAGGCGGGCGATGCCGCATGCGATGAGGCCTGCGGCAAGCTTTACAACGAGCTCGCGGCCGCCGGCATCGATGTGCTCTATGACGATCGCGACCAGGGGGCGGGCGCCAAGTTCGCGACGGCCGACCTCATCGGCATCCCATACCAGATCGTGCTGGGGCCGCGCGGCCTTGCCTCGGGTGAGGCGGAGATCAAGCACCGCAAGAGCGGCGAGCGCGAGACGCTGCCGATCGCCCAGGCGGTCGAGCGCCTCAAGTCCCTCATCGAGCCGCAAAGGCGGAACAACGTTTGAACCAGGCTCTACCGCCCGTTCTCGACAAGAACACGCAAGGCACCCGCGCCTTCTCCCGCTTCGAATGGCTGGTGGCAGGTCGGTATCTGCGTGCGCGCCGGTCGGACACGTTCATCTCGGTCATTGCCGGGTTTACGGTGGCAGGTGTTGCCATCGGCGTTGCGGCGCTGATCGTCGTGCTGTCGGTGATGAACGGGTTCCGCGAGGAGCTTCTTTCCAAGATCCTCGGGCTCAACGGGCACTTCACCGCCTTTCCGATCGAACAGCAGTTCACCGATTACCAGGACCTGATCAACCGGATCGAAACAGTCGATGGCGTCACCGCCGCCGTCTATTTCGTCGAAGGGCAGGTGCTGGCTTCGGGGACGACCGAGTCGACCGGCGCGACCGTGCGCGGCATGGATCTCGAGAACATCGAGAAGCTGCCGCTGCTCAGCAACTCGGCGATTCTGGGCGGTTGGGACGGCTGGGACGAGAGCAGGGGGGTGGCCATCGGCTACCGGCTGGCGCAGCGCCTTGGCGTCAGCATCGGCGATCCCGTCACCATCATCAACCCGGACGGGGCGACGACTCCCTTCGGCACGACGCCGCAGATCCGATCCTACCCGGTCAACGTCATCTTCGATCTCGGAATGGTCGAGTTCGACAGCTTCTTCATCTACATGCCGCTCGAGCCAGCACAGGAATATTTCAGGCTCTACGAGGACGTGCTGAAGCCCGGCCTCGGGCCCCTCGATCCGATGGCGAGCGACGAAGAGATCGACGCGGCCTATGACCGGGTCTACCGCGCCACGGCCGCCGAGATCTTCATCGCCAATCCCGACGACGTGATGCGCATGCGCGAGCGCATCCAGAACGCCGTGGGCGATCGGCCGCTGGTGCTGACCGACTGGCAGCAGCGCAACGAGACCTTCTTTTCGGCGCTGCAGGTCGAGCGGGTGGTGATGTTCACCATCCTCTCGCTCATCGTGCTGGTCGCGGCGTTCAACATCATCTCTTCGCTCGTCATGCTGGTGAAGGACAAGGCGGCCGACATCGCGGTGTTGCGCACCATGGGGGCGACGCGCGGCTCGATCATGCGCATCTTCTCGATGACGGGCACGGCCATCGGTGTTGCCGGCACCTTGATCGGGCTCGTGCTCGGGCTCGTCATCGCCGCCAATGCCGAGCCCTTGCGCGCCTTCGTTTCCAATACCCTGGGGGTGGCGATCTTCCCGCCCGAGATCTTCTACCTCTCGCGCCTACCGTCGCGCACCGACCCGACGGAAGTGATCGTCGTCGTCTGCGTGGCGCTGACTCTCAGCTTCCTTGCCACCATTTACCCGGCCTGGCGGGCTGCCCAGTACGATCCCGTCGAGGCGCTGCGTTATGAGTGAACCGCACCTGGTGCTGCGTGGCGTCCACCGTCACTACGGGGAGGGGGACAAGTTCGTGCGCGTGCTGGAAGCGGCGGACCTGACCCTCAACGGCGGCGAGCTCGTCGCCATCGTCGCGCCCTCCGGCGCCGGCAAGTCGACGCTGCTGCATCTTTGCGGCCTGCTCGAAAGCCCGCAATCGGGCGAGATCGAGATCATGGGCATCGAGACCAGCCGTCTCGGCGACCGCGGCCGCACGCAGTTGCGCCGCTCGACCGTCGGCTATGTCTACCAGTTCCATCATCTGCTGCCCGAGTTCTCGGCACTCGAGAACGTCTCCATGCCGCAGATCATCGCCGGCAAGCCGCTGGCGGAAGCGGAGAAGCGCTCGCGGGAACTGCTCGATCTCCTCGGCGTCGGCCCGCGGGCGAGCCACAGGCCGGCCGAGCTTTCGGGCGGCGAGCAGCAGCGCGTCGCCATCGCCCGCGCCGCGGCCAACCATCCGCGGGTGATCCTCGCCGACGAGCCGACCGGCAATCTCGATCCCGCGACGAGCGATCTCGTTTTCGATGCGCTTTTCGGGCTGATCCGCAATGAGGGCGCGGCCGCGCTCATCGCCACGCATAACCACGATCTGGCGCGCCGCGCCGACCGGATCGTAACGTTGCAGGACGGACTGGTGGTCGACCACCAACTCTAGCGCTGGCCGTTCAATTCATTAGCGAAACCTTAGCACCTCGCGCCTAATCCTCCTTTCCTGTTGCGGGGCGGGTTTTTGCGTGAAATCCAAATACTCAAATGTCTTGACGCTGATCTGCGCCGTGCTGGCGTTCCTGCCTATTGCGGCGGTGGACTACCTGCTCGACGGCTACGTGCGCACGCATGAGGAGCGCGTGTTGCAGCAAACGGCGGATGGCATCGCCGGCCAGATCCGCGCTGCCGCCGACGGCGCCGTCGAGTCCCTCCAGCACATCATTGCCGACAGCCCCTCGCTTTGTACGCCCACATTCATCAGCAATGTGCACCGCGAGATCGCGTCCCGCCTGACCCTGAAGCAGGTGCTGGTCGAGAATGCCGACGGCGTGCAGTACTGCGATGCCTTTGGACGCACTGTCAGCTATTCGCCCCTTTCCGAGAGCCTGCCGATTTCCGGTCAGCCGGATCGCCTGCAGGTCGTGCGCATGGAGGGCATGGAGATGCCGGCGCTGCGCCTGGCGCGCCCTTACGGCGACAGCCGGATCGTCTCCGGGTTCGTGCCGCTGCTGGCGCTGCCGCGCGAGGCGCTGGTGCAGGGCATGCCGCCGATGGCGATGGCGCGGGTTTCGCTGACCAACGGAGCTGCGATCCTCACCGTGGGAGCCGCCGAAGCATTCGACCGGCGCTCATCGAGCGCCGATTTCGTCTCGGCCCAGACCTTCGCCGGCACGCTGCCGCTGCGGGTGGAGGTCGCGACGCCCTTTGCCATGGCGCGGGCCCGCTATGCCGATCTCGATTTCAGCCTCACCGTGGTCGCGTGCCTCATGAGCGCCGTCCTGCTGGTGCTGGCGCTCTATTACGTGCGTCGCACGGGTGTGCCCGCCTTCGATCTGGAACGCGCGATCGCGCGTGGGGAGATCAAGCCGTTCTACCAGCCGGTCATCAACCTGCGCACCGGCGAGCTCCTCGGCTGCGAGGTGCTCTGTCGCTGGGAGAAGCGCAACGGCAAGATGGTGCCGCCCGGCGCCTTCATCGAATACGCCGAGGCGACGGGCCTCGCCATCCCCATGACCCTTTCGCTGATGGAGCAGGTGAAGGCCGATCTCGGGCAGCTCGCGCGCGAGATGCCGAACCTCAAGATCTCCATCAACCTGTTTGACGGGCACTTCCAGGACGGCGCGATCGTCGAGGACGTGCAGGCCATATTCGGCGGCTCGCCGATCGCTTTCACCCAGCTCGTGTTCGAGATCACCGAGCGGCGCCCGCTCGGCAACTCCATGCAGACCCACGCCGTGATCTCGGGCCTCCACGCGCTCGGTGCGCGGCTGGCGCTCGACGACACGGGCACGGGGCACTCCAACCTCGCGTATCTCGCCACTCTCGGGGTCGATATCATCAAGATCGACCGGGTGTTCGTCGACATGATCAAGCCGGGCGTGGCGCAGGTGCCGGTGCTCGACGGCCTCATCGCCATGTCTCGCGATCTCGGCACCGAAATCGTCGCCGAGGGCGTCGAGACCGAAGACCAGGCCCTCTACCTGCGCGCCCGCGGCGTCTATCAGGCGCAGGGCTTCCTCTTCGCTCCCGCCCTCAAGGCATCCGCGTTCAAGGAGCTGGCCCAGGCGCTCAACGCCGTGGCGCCGGCCCGCGCGCAGCGCGCGGCATCCTCCATTCGCGCAGCCTGACGGGTCCTGGCGCCACCGCATGCCGGAAGTGGCGGCGAAACCCCTTTCATTCCGATCCGATTGATGGCACCTACGGCGCGGAAGGATCGCAGGAGAACTCCCCGTGCCGTCTGACGCCAACCAGCAGCGCGCCGCGCTGCGCGAAGCCGCATTGCATTTTCACGAGTTTCCCAAGCCCGGCAAACTCGAAATCCAGCCATTGAAACCCCTCGGCAACCAACGGGACTTGGCGCTCGCCTATTCGCCGGGCGTCGCCGCGCCCTGCGAGGAGATCGCCGCCGATCCAGAAGCCGTTACGCGCTATACCTCGCGCGGCAATCTCGTCGCGGTCATCTCCAACGGCACGGCGGTGCTGGGGCTCGGCAACATCGGGGCGCTGGCGAGCAAGCCCGTAATGGAGGGCAAGGCTGTGCTCTTCAAAAAGTTCGCCGGCATCGACGTCTTCGACATCGAGATCGACGAGACGGAGCCGAAGAAGTTCATCAACGCCGTCGCGCCGCTCTGGCCGACGTTCGGCGGCATCAACCTCGAGGATATCAGGGCGCCCGATTGTTTCGAGATCGAGGAAGAACTGCGGGCGCGCATGCCCATCCCCGTTTTCCACGACGACCAGCACGGCACGGCGATCATCGTCGGCGCGGCGGTGCTCAACGGGCTGGAGCTTGCCGGCAAGAAGATCGAGGACGCCAAGATCTGCACCTCGGGGGCAGGGGCCGCCGCCATCGCCTGCCTCAACGTGCTGGTGGCGCTTGGCGCCAGGCATGAGAATATCTGGGTGGCCGACAAGGATGGCCTCGTTACCCACAAGCGCAACGACGTGAACGACAAGTGGCGCGGACAGTTCCGCCGCACCAGCGACGCCACCACGCTGGCCGAGGTGATCGACGGCGCCGACATCTTCCTCGGCCTTTCGGCGGCGGGCGCCCTCAAGCCCGAGATGCTGGCGAGGATGGCGCCGAAGCCCCTGATCCTGGCGCTCGCCAATCCCAATCCGGAAATCATGCCGGAGCTCGCCAAGGAGACGCGGCCGGACGCGATGGTGTGCACCGGGCGCTCGGACTATCCCAACCAGGTCAACAACGTCCTCTGCTTCCCGTTCATCTTCCGCGGCGCGCTCGATGTCGGCGCGACGACGATCAACGAGGAGATGAAGCTCGCGGCGGTGCGGGCCATCGCCAAGCTCGCCCACGAACCGGGGCTCGAGGTTTCGCCCTCGGGCGCGCCGGCGGTCTATGGGCCGGAGCACATCATCCCCAATCCATTCGACCAGCGCCTGATCTTGCGGATCGCGCCGGCGGTCGCCAAGGCGGCGATGGAGACGGGCGTCGCCAAGCGGCCCATCGCCGATTTCGACGCCTACCGCGATGGTCTCAACCGCTTCGTCTTCCGCTCGGGGCTGGTGATGAAGCCCATCATCGACCGAGCGCGCGGGCAGGGCAAACGCGTCGCCTTCGCCGATGGCGAGGACGAGCGCGTGCTGCGGGCAACGCAGGTGCTGCTCGAGGAGCAGATCGCGCGACCGATCCTCATCGGCCGCCCGGCAGTCATCGAATCGCGTATCGAGCGGTTCGGGCTGACCCTGAAACCCGGCAAGGACTTCGAGGTCATCAACCCCGAGGACGATCCGCGCTATCGTGATTACGTGGCGCTCTTCCACTCGCTGGTCGGGCGGGACGGTGTGACGCCGGACACGGCGCGCACCATCGTTCGCACCAACACCACCATCATCGGCGCCCTCGCTGTCAAGCGCGGCGACGCCGATGCGCTGATCTGCGGGCTCACCGGGCGCTACATCAAGCACGTCCGCGATATCCGCTCGGTCATCGGCCTGCAGGCGGGCGTGCGGGACGTCTCGGCGCTCTCGATGCTCATCATGCCGCGGGGGGCATTCTTCTTCGCCGACACCTACGTCAACGTGGACCCGACCGCCGGGGAGATCGTCGCCATAGCGCTGCAGGCGCGTGACCATCTCCAGCGCTTCAACATCGAGGCCAAGGCGGCGCTGCTGAGCTACTCCAATTTCGGGTCGCGGGATGGGGACAGCGCCTGGAAGATGCGCGAGGCTTACCGTCAATTGAAGTCTATCGCCCCCGACCTCATCGTCGAGGGAGAGATGCAGGGGGATCTGGCGCTCAATTCCGAGCTGCGCGAGCGCTACATCCCGGACACCGTCCTCAAGGGTGAAGCCAATCTCCTGATCTTCCCCAATCTCGATGCGGCGAACCTTTCCATGACGCTGCTCAAGGAGATGAACAACGGGCTCTCCATCGGGCCCCTGCTGATGGGCACGCGCGCTCCGGCGCACATCCTGGCGCCGTCGGTGACCAGCCGCGGAATCGTGAACCTTGCGGCCATCGCGGCGACGGAGGCGTTGCAGGAAGGGTAGGGATACCGGCCGGTCGCAGCAAACTCCCGGTCGTTACTGCCCGGCTGGTCCGGGCAATGACGGGCGAGAGAAAAGGCCGTGGGAAACCACCCCTAACGCCCTATTAATCGCTCCCCGCTAATGTCGATCCGTCGACTCAACGGTTCCGCCCAATGCCCACCCGCCTCAAACGCCCGCCCTTCTGGCGCCACCTTGCGGTGACGGCTGCCCTATTCGGGTTCCTGGGGTATCTCGGCTATTCTGCTCTCAACGGACAGTTCGGCATCGAGAGCCGCGAGGATATCCTGGCCGACATCGGTGCATTGAAGGCGCGTTCGGGGGCGTTGCAGGCGCAGATCGATTCCTATCGCCATCGCGCGACGTTGTTCGATGCGCGCAAGCTCGATCCGGATATCCTCGATGAGCGGGCGCGGGCGCTCCTCAACATGGCGCATGCGGATGACATCATCGTCATGGTCGACAAGCAGAGCGGTGAACCTGTATCCGGTTCATTTTCTGAGTTAGCTGAAAACCAGTTAAACTCGATTATCTCTGATACTTCAGATATTTAATTAGTTTCCGCTGGGCTGCGGAGCCGTTGCCGCAGGGCTGCGGGTTGCGCTATTATGGCGTTCTATGCCCAACTCGGGCGAGCGACGATCCCAATCCCTCATGCGGAGCGTGACAATGGCGCGTAAAGCGGTGGCCAGCAAGGCCAAGGCGCAATCCAACCTTCCTGAACTGACCAAGGACCAGGAGCTCGAGGCCTACCGCGATATGCTGCTGATCCGCCGCTTCGAGGAGAAGGCGGGCCAGATGTACGGCATGGGCCTGATCGGCGGCTTCTGCCACCTCTATATCGGGCAGGAGGCTGTCGTCACGGGCGTGACCATGGCCAGCCGCAAGGGCGAAGACGCCCAGATCACCGGCTATCGCGACCACGGGCACATGCTCGTCATGGGGCTCGACCCCAAGGGCGTGATGGCCGAGCTCACCGGACGCCAAGGCGGCCTTTCCAAGGGCAAAGGCGGCTCGATGCACATGTTCTCCAACGAGCACCGCTTCTACGGCGGCAACGGCATCGTCGGCGCCCAGGCCTCGCTCGGCACTGGGCTCGCCTTCGCCGCCAAGTACCGCGGCGAGGACACGGTCAGCCTCACCTATTTCGGCGACGGCGCGGCCAATCAGGGCCAAGTCTACGAGAGCTTCAACATGGCCAAGCTATGGAAGCTGCCGGTCGTGTTCATCATCGAGAACAACAAATACGCCATGGGCACCTCGCTCGAGCGTTCCGCGGCGACGACGGACCTTTCCAAGCGCGGCCTCTCCTTCGACATTCCCGGCGAGCAGGTCGACGGCATGGACGTGCGCATGACCTACGATGCGGCCCGGCGCGCCATCGAGCATGCGCGATCGGGCAAGGGCCCGTATATCCTCGAGATGCTGACCTACCGCTATCGCGGCCACTCCATGTCCGATCCGGCCAAGTACCGCACCAAGGAAGAGGTGAGCCAATACCGGCAGGAGCGCGATCCGATCGAGCACAGCAAGGCCCGCATCCTGGACCTCAAGTACGCCACCGAAGAGGACCTGAAGACCATCGAAACCGAGGTGCGCGCCATCGTCACCGAGGCTGCGGATTTCGCCACCAACGATCCGGAGCCCGATGCCTCGGAACTGTGGACCGACATCACCATTCCCGCATAACGCGTCATCAAACCTGAACTGCGGGCGCGCTAGCCTGTCGCTGCTCCGCCGAACGATCTATAGCGTCTTTGGAGACTGCTGATGCCCAACATCCTCATGCCTGCCCTGTCTCCCACCATGGAGGAGGGCAAGCTCGCCAAGTGGCTGGTCAAGGAAGGCGACACCGTCAATCCGGGCGATGTGCTGGCCGAGATCGAGACCGACAAGGCGACGATGGAAGTGGAATCGGTCGATAGCGGCGTGGTCAAGCAGCTTCTGGTGGCCGAGGGCACGGAGGGCGTGAAGGTCAATACGCCGATCGCCCTGGTGCTGGCCGAAGGCGAGGAAGCGCCCGCTGGCGGACCCAGTCCGGCCGAGACCGCGCCTGAACCTGCCGAGGCGCCGGCGGTCCCGGCCGAGAAGGCCGCTGAAGCTGCGCCCAGCGCCGCTGCCGCTCCCGCTGCTCCCAAGTTTGAAGCGGCGGCCGATCCCGACCTGCCGGAAGGCGTCGAGATGGTCGAAATGACCGTTCGCCAGGCGCTCAACGAAGCCATGGCCGAGGAGATGCGCCGCGACAAGGACGTCTTCGTCATGGGCGAGGAGGTGGCCGAATACCAGGGCGCCTACAAGGTCACCCAGGGTCTGCTGCAGGAGTTCGGCAAGGAGCGTGTCATCGACACGCCGATCACCGAGCACGGCTTCGCGGGTCTTGCCACCGGCGCCGCGTTCGCGGGCCTCAAACCCATCGTCGAGTTCATGACCTGGAACTTCGCCATGCAGGCGATCGACCAGATCATCAACTCGGCCGCCAAGCAGCTCTACATGTCCGGCGGGCAGGTGACGGCGCCGATGGTCTTCCGCGGCCCGAACGGCGCGGCTGCGCGTGTCGCCGCCCAGCACAGCCAGGACTATTCGGCCTGGTACAGCCACATCCCGGGCCTCACCGTCATTGCGCCCTACAGCGCCGCCGACGCCAAGGGGCTCCTCAAGGCCGCGATCCGGTCGCCCAACCCCGTTGTGTTCCTCGAGAACGAAATCCTCTACGGCTCGACCAGCGAGGTGCCCAAGGTCGACGACTACGTGCTGCCGATCGGCAAGGCGCGGGTCGCGCGCAAGGGCAACGACGTCACCATCGTCTCCTTCTCCATGGGCATGCGCTACGCGACGCAGGCGACCGAGAAGCTGGTCGCGGCCGGCGTCGACGTGGAACTCATCGACCTGCGCACGCTCCGTCCGCTCGACATCGACACCGTCGTCGAGTCGGTCAAGAAAACCGGGCGGTGCGTGACGGTGGAAGAGGGCTGGCCGCAGGGCGGCATCGGTGCCGAGATCGCTTCGCGCCTCATGGAGCACGCCTTCGATTATCTCGATGCGCCCGTGACCCGCGTCACCGGCAAGGACGTGCCCATGCCTTATGCCGCCAATCTCGAAAAGCTGGCGCTGCCCAGCGTCGACGAAGTCATCGCGGCGGTGAACGCCGTCACCTACCGCTCGTAAGGGGGTCTTCATGCCGATCGATATCACCATGCCGGCGCTTTCCCCGACGATGGAGGAGGGCAAGCTTGCCAAGTGGCACGTCAAGGAAGGCGACAGCGTTTCCTCGGGCGACGTGATCGCCGAAATCGAGACCGACAAGGCGACGATGGAAGTCGAGGCGGTCGACGAGGGTAAGATCGGCAAGATCATGGTCGCCGAGGGCACGGAAGGTGTGAAGGTCAACGCCGTCATCGCCGTGCTGCTGCAGGAAGGCGAGAGCGAGGCGGATATTTCGGCGAAGGCCGAAGCGAAGGCCCCCTCACCCCAGCCCTCTCCCCCGAAGGGAGAGGGGGCGCCGGCCGCAGCGCCCGCGAGCCCCACCACCTCTCCCTCGGGTGGAGAGGTCGCCGCGCAAGCGGCGGGTGAGGGGGCCTCCACTGCTCCCAAAGTGGCGGCAGCGCCCACCACCCGCGAAGGCGGGCGCGTGTTCGCGTCGCCGCTCGCTCGCCGCCTCGCCAAGGAAGCCGGCATCGATATCGCGACCGTCGCCGGATCGGGTCCGAAGGGCCGGGTGGTCAAGGCCGATGTCGAGAAGGCCAGGTCCGGGGCTGCGCCTGCCAAGGCTGCGCCCGCCGGTGCTCCGGCGGCTGCCGGCGCGATGCCGGGAGGTATGACCAAGCAGCAGGTTCTGGCGCTCTACGAGGAAGGCTCCTACGAGATCGTCCCCAACGACGGCATGCGCAAGGTCGTCGCCGCGCGTTTGACCGAGAGCAAGCAGACCGTTCCGCACTTCTACCTGACGCTCGACTGCAAGATCGATGCGCTGATGGACGCTCGCGAGCAGATCAACAACCAGGCGCCGAAGTCTAAAGACGGCAAGCCCGAGTACAAGCTCTCGGTCAACGATTTCATCATGAAGGCGTGGGCCGTGGCGCTGCAGCGCGTGCCCGCCGCCAACGCCACCTGGGCGGGCGACTCGATCCTCTACCACAAGCGCTCGGACGTCGCGGTCGCCGTCGCGGTACCCGGCGGGCTCTTCACGCCCGTCGTCAAGTCCTGCGATACCAAGACGCTGCGGCAGATCTCGGAGGAGGTCAAAGACCTCGCCGGCCGCGCGCGCAACAAGAAGCTGGCGCCGCACGAATACCAGGGCGGCTCGACCTCGGTCTCCAACCTCGGCATGTACGGCATCAAGCACTTCGGCGCGGTCATCAACCCGCCGCACGGTACGATCCTGGCGGTCGGGGCCGGCGAGGAGCGGGTCTATGCCGAGAAGGGCGAGGTCAAGATCGGCCAGTTCATGACCGTCACGCTCTCCTGCGACCACCGCTCTGTGGACGGCGCACTCGGCGCGGAAGTGCTGGGCGTCTTCAAGACGCTGATCGAAAACCCGGTGATGATGCTGGCCTAAGGGGGCAGGGCGATGAAAACCATCCTCGCTTACGGCGACAGCCTCACCTACGGCGCGAGCCCGATCAAAGGTGGTCCGCGGCATGACTATGAGGACCGCTGGCCGAGCGTGCTCGAGGCAGGGCTTGGCGGCAAGGCGCGGGTGATCCCCGAAGGGCTCGGCGGGCGCACCACGGCGTTCGACGATCACCTTGCCAATGTAGACCGGAACGGCGCGCGCATCCTGCCGACGCTGCTGGCCAGCCATTCGCCGCTCGATCTCGTCATCATCATGCTCGGCACCAACGACCTGAAGCCCGCCATCCATGGCAGCGCGCAGACGGCCTCGCACGGCATGCGCCGGCTGATGCAGGTCATCCGCGGGCACTTCGTCGAGCCGGGGCAGACGGTGCCGCAGATCCTGCTCGTCGCGCCGCCGCTGATCGGCGAGACCGACAATGCCGACATGCTGATGCATTTCGGCGGCGAGGGCGCCATCGCGCAGTCGCGCGAGTTCGCCCGCCATTACAAAATGCGCGCCGAGGAATACGGCGCCGCCTTCTTCGATGCCTCGACCGTCGCGGTGCCTGATCCCGCCGATGGCGTCCATCTCGATGCGGCCAACACCCGCGCGATCGGCGAAGGGCTGGTACCCCTCGTCAAATCCCTGCTCGGCCTCTGAGCAGCAGAACGACCAAAGCAAGACTGGAGAAGCGCCCATGGCTGACCAATACGATCTCATCGTCATCGGCGCGGGTCCGGGCGGGTATATCGCCGCCATCCGCGGCGCGCAGCTCGGTATGAAGGTCGCCATCGTCGAGCGCGAGCACATGGCGGGCATCTGCTCGAACTGGGGCTGCATCCCGACCAAGGCGCTGCTGCGTTCGGCCGAGATCTACGGCCACATGACCCATGCCAAGGACTATGGGCTTTCCGCTGATACCTTCGGCTTCGACATTCCGGGCATCGTCAAGCGTTCGCGCGCCATTGCCGCGCAGATGAACAATGGCGTGCAGTTCCTGATGAAGAAGAACAAGGTCGACATCATCTGGGGCGAGGCGGAAATCACAAAACCCGGAGAGATCAAGGTCGCGCCGACCAAGAAGAAGATCGTCGAGCCGCAGGGGCCGGTGCCCAAGAATGCGCTGGGTGAAGGCACCTACAAGGCCAAGAACATCATCATCGCCACCGGCGCGCGCCCGCGCGTGCTGCCGGGCATCGAGCCGGATGGGGACAAGATCTGGACCTATTTCGAGGCGATGAAGCCCGAGACGATGCCGAAATCCGTTGTCGTCATGGGCTCGGGCGCGATCGGGGTCGAGTTCGCCTCGTTCTACCGCTCGCTCGGCGCCGAGGTCACCATCATCGAGCTCCTGCCGCAGATCATGCCGGTCGAGGACGCCGAGATCGCCGGGCTTGCGCGCAAGCGCTTCGAAAAGCGCGGCATCAAGATACTCACCGATGCCAAGGTCACCAAGGTCGACAAGACCAAGGACGGCGTCACCGCCCATGTGGAACTCAAGGATGGCAAGACCGAGCAGATCTCGGGCGAGAAGCTGATCTCGGCCGTCGGCGTCCAGTGCAACATCGAGGGGCTGGGGCTGGAGAAGGTCGGCGTCAAGACCGAGCGCGGCGCCATCGTCATCGATGCCTATGGCAAGACCAATGTCGAGGGCATCTGGGCCATCGGCGACGTCGCCGGCCCGCCGATGCTGGCGCATAAGGCCGAGCACGAGGCAGTCGTCACCGTCGAGAAGATCGCCGGCCTCAAGGTGCACGGGCTCGACAAGACCAAGGTGCCCGGCTGCACCTATTGCGAGCCGCAGGTGGCCAGCGTCGGGCTGACCGAAGCCAAGGCCAAGGAATCGGGCCGGGAGATCAAGGTCGGCCGCTTTCCATTCGTCGGCAACGGCAAGGCCATTGCGCTGGGCGAACCGGACGGCCTCGTCAAGACGATCTTCGATGCGAAAACCGGGGAACTCCTCGGCGCGCACATGATTGGGGCGGAAGTCACCGAGCTCATCCAGGGGTTCGTGGTCGCCATGAACCTCGAGACGACCGAGGAAGAGCTCATCCACACCATCTTCCCGCATCCGACTCTGTCGGAGACGATGAAGGAAAGCGTTCTCGACGCCTATGGGCGGGCGCTGAACATCTGACGAGCGGCGGGAGCGCGCAGGGGGGCTCCGCACTTCGGCCGGAACAAGAAACGAAAGGCTGGTCCCCTTATGGTCAAGGCAATTCAGGTCGGGCTTGGCGCCTGGGGCTTCTCCTGGAGCCAGGACGTCATTCCCAAGGTGCCGGGCATCGAGATGGTCGGCTACGTCGATGCCAATCCGGCGGCCACCGAGCGGGTGCAAACCGAACTGAAGGTCGATCCCAAGCTCTGCTTCCAGAGCCTGGCCGAGGCCGGGAAGGCCGTAGAAGCCGACCTGGTCATCGCGACGCTGCGCACCGAAGCCCACTATCCGGTGGTCAAGGAAGCGCTGCAGCTCGGCTTCAACGTCATTGTCGAGAAACCATTCGCCTCGACCATGGCGCAGGCCAAGGAGCTGGTGGACCTCGCCGAGGCGCAGAGCCGGGTACTGATGGTCAGCCAGAACTACCGCTTCCAGCCGGCGCCAATCGCCGTCGCCGAGTTCATGGCGGCACGCAAGTTCGGGCCGATCAACCAGGTTTCCGTCGACTTCCGCCGGCACGCCCCGACGCAGGGCTACCGCTACTGGGACATGCCCGACCCGCTGCTCGCGGACATGTCGATCCACCATTTCGACCTGATGCGCATGGTGCTCAACGTCGATCCCGTGCGGGTCGCCTGCCGCACCTGGAATCCGGAAGGCAGTCCCTTCGCCCACCATCCGACCGGCGCCGCGCTCATCGAGTTCGACAGCGGCATCGTCGTCAGCTACCGCGCGTCCTGGGTCTCCACGGGCTCCTATACGCCCTGGGCCGGCGAGTGGACCATCGACTGCTCGGAAGGCGAGATCTGGTGGACCTCGCGCGACCATTTCATGGGCAAGCAAAAGCCCGACGTCGTCGAATTGCGGCCGATGGACGGCAAGGCCGAGAAGGTCAAGCTCGCACCGATCGAGTTCGCCGACCGGCTCGGCACCCTCGCGACCATCGCCAAGGTGGTGGAGACGGGCTCGTTGCCGCCGCGCTTCAGTTCGGGCAAGGATAACCTCCTCAGCCTCGCTCTCGTCCAGGCGACCATCGCCTCGGCCAACCGGCAGGGCGAGTGGGTCGACATCGCCGAGGTGATCAAATGAGCGTTGGCATGACGGAACTGCTGATCTTCCTCGGCATCGGGCTCGTTGCAGGGTGGATCGCCGGATTGCTGCTGGGCGGCGGAGGATTGATCCGCAACCTCATCGTCGGGGTGATCGGAGCGTTCGTCGGCGGCTGGCTGCTGTCGGTCCTGGGCGTCAGCCTGCCGATCGGCAACGCTCTTCTCAGCCAGATCGTCACCGCCACCATCGGCGCCATCGTGGTGCTCGCGCTCGCCCGGATCATCGCCGGCTAGATTCGGCTTGAACCGGCCGAGCGCCAGGACGATATGTCGGGCAGCAGAATTTTTTGGGCGAATATCATGGCCTTGCCGCAGCGCAGTGACTCTGGAGGGGGATTTACGATGGGCAACGACAACACCCGCGCTATTCTGGTTTTTCTCGCCATCGGCCTCGTCGCCGGTTTTCTCGCCAGCCTCGTGGTTGGGGGCGGCGGACTGATCACCTATCTCGTGAGCGGCATCATCGGTTCGTTCGTCGGCGGATACCTCTTTTCCGCCCTCAACATCAATCTCGGCATCCGCAACGACTTTGTGCGCCAGATCATCACCTCGACGGTCGGCGCCATCATCGTCGTCATCATCGCAAGGCTGATAGCTTAAGGCAGGACATCATCTTGGTCACGCTTATCGACACCCGGCCACGCCACCCGGAAAAGGCAAATCGCCCGGACGCTCCGGTGCTGCGCAAGCCGGACTGGATCCGCGTCAAGGCGCCAGGCTCCCCGGTCTACAAGGAAACGCAGAAGATCGTGCGCGAGAACAATCTCGTCACGGTCTGCGAGGAAGCCGGTTGCCCCAATATCGGCGAGTGCTGGTCCAAGAAGCACGCCACCATGATGATCATGGGCGAGATCTGCACGCGCGCCTGCGCCTTCTGCAACGTACGCACGGGCCTGCCCGGGCCGCTCGACCCCAATGAGCCGGAGAACGTCGCCAAGGCCGTCGAGAAGCTCGGCCTCGAGCACGTCGTCATCACCTCGGTCGACCGCGACGACCTCGCCGATGGCGGCGCGCAGCACTTCGCCGACGTGATCCTCGCCATCCGCGCGCGAAACCCGAAGACCACCATCGAGATCCTGACGCCCGATTTCCTGCGCAAGGACGGGGCGCTGGAGATCGTCGTCGCCGCCAAGCCCGACGTTTTCAACCACAACCTGGAGACGGTGCCTTCCAAGTACCTGAAGGTCCGGCCGGGCGCGCGCTACTTCCACTCGATCCGCCTGCTGCAGCGGGTCAAGGAGCTCGATCCCACCATGTTCACCAAGTCGGGGATCATGGTCGGTCTCGGCGAGGAGCGCAACGAAGTGCTCCAGCTCATGGATGACCTCAGGAGCGCCGAGGTCGATTTCCTCACCATCGGCCAGTACCTGGCGCCGAGCCGCAAGCACCATCCGGTGATGGAGTTCGTCACGCCCGAGCAGTTCAAGTCCTATGCGACGGTGGCCAAGACCAAGGGCTTCCTGCTGGTGTCGTCGAGCCCGCTGACCCGCTCCTCGCACCACGCCGGCGAGGATTTCGCCGAGCTGCGCGCTGCGCGCCTCGCCAAGCTCGGGATGTGATGAAGCGATATTTCGAACATCACGTGCCGCACCTGCCGGACCGCATGTTCGCGCTGGTGGCGGACCTCGAGGCGTACCCCCGTTTCATCCCCAATTGCAAGGCGATGTCGGTTCGGGGCGAAAACGGCTCGCCGAACGTGCGCTATGCCAAGATGACGCTGAGCTTCGGGCCGGTAACGCAAGCCTATACCAGCAAGGTCACGCTCGATCCCGCCGCCCGCACCATCAGCGCCAAGGCGACGGATGGCCCGTTCGCCTATCTCGACAGCGTCTGGAGCTTCGAGCCGGAAGGCATGGGCACGCGCATCCGCTTCGAGATCGACTTCAAGATCTCCAATCCGCTGATCGCGGCCGTGGCCGAGCCGGCGTTCGCCGCCAAGCAGCAGGAAATCCTCGATGCCTTCGTCGAGGAAGCGGACCGGCGCTACGGGGACTAAAGATGTTCGAGCGGCTGGACTGCGTCTGCATCCATACCGACGACCTCGAAAAGTCCTTGACGTTCCTTGCGGATATGGGTCTCACCGAAGCGTGGCGACTCGATCGCGCGCTCGATGACGGCCGTCCCTGGACGCTTATCGGGCTCGACTTTTCAGACAGGGCCAGCTCCCAGCTCGTCCTCAGCACTCATCCGGACCGGCGCGACATCGACGTCGAGATCAGGGTCGCCGATGTCCGGGCCGCCTACGAGACGTTGCGCCGCCGGCCAGGAGTGCAGTGGCTCGCAGAGCCCTTTCCCATCGAGGAGGGGCATGTGGCCGTCATGACCGCGCCCGACGGCAATATCTTCGTGCTCATCGGCAGCTAGATGGGAAGAGGGACATGGACACGTTTCGCCTAATATCCGTCGTCCTTTCCATGGTGCTCGGCCTCGGCGTCACTCGGCTGCTGCTGGGGCTCGTCGGGATTTTCCGCGCCCGGCGCGTCTCGCGGCTCGACTGGCTCGTGCCGACCTGGGCCTTTAGCCTTTTCCTCGTGCAGCTCGAATACTGGTGGGCGATCAACCAGCTCCCCCTGGTGATGGACAGCTTCAACTTCCATGATTTCATGGCGCTGGTCGTGCTGACGCTGGCCCTGTTTGTCGCGGCCGCGTTGCTGGTGCCGAGCCGGCCCGAGGACGAGGCGGGGAGCCTGCGTCAGTTCTTCGAGCTCGACGGGAAATGGGCGCTGCCGGCGCTCAGCGCATTCTTCGTCATGGGGTTCCTGGCCAACGTCTTCTTCCTCCAGGTCTCGCCGATATCCTGGTGGGGGCTGTTCGATATCCCTCTGGTCGCCATACCTTTGGTGGTGTTCACTACGAAGTCGCGCCGTCTGCAGGAGGTGCTTTCGGCCGCTTTCGTACCGCTTCTGGCCGTTGACGTCGCAATATCGCTGGTCAGCTAGCGGCCTTCATCGGTGCCGTTCTCGATCACGTCGAGGACGAGCGCCAGGGCCTCGGCGACCGCAGTCTTGCGGATCGCCTCCCGTCCGATATCCCCGAACCGCCTCTCGATGACCTTCGTTCCGTTCTCGGAAGAGACAGCAAGATAGACGAGTCCGACCGGTTTTTTCTCCGAGCCGCCGTCCGGGCCGGCAATGCCCGTTACCGCCACGGCATAGTTTGTGTGGGCGGTGTTGCGGGCGCCGTCGGCCATGGCGCGGGCGACCTGGTTGGAGACCGCCCCATAGTCATGGATCAGGCGGGCGGGCACCTTGATCATCCGCGTCTTGGCGGCATTGTCGTAGACCACGTAACCGCCATAGAACGCCGCCGAGGCGCCGGGCACGTCGGTCAGCGCTCCGGCGATGAGGCCGCCCGTGCAGCTTTCGGCGGTGGCGATGGTGGCGTTGGTTTGCGTCAGCCGCTCGATGACGCGTCTGGCCGGGTCCGGCGCCCCCTTGGCCGCCATTTCAATCCTGCCTCGGCAGTTCGATCGATGCGCTGGCCATGGCGACTATTCCCTCCTCGCGGCCGGTGAAGCCCAGCCTTTCGCTCGTCGTTGCCTTGATCGCCACGCGGGGTTCCCCGATCCCGCAGGCGGCCGCGATCGCGCTGCGCATGGCAGGCACGTGCCCGCCGATCCTCGGCGTTTCGCAAACGATTGTCACGTCCAGATTGACGATGCGGCCGCCGCGGGAGGCGACGAGACCGGCGGCGTGCTCGAGGAAGACCCGGGAGGCCGCGCCCTTCCATTGCGGATCGCTCGGCGGGAAATGCTGGCCGATGTCGCCTTCGCCGAGCGCGCCGTAGATCGCGTCGGTCAAGGCATGCAGGGCGACGTCGGCGTCCGAGTGGCCCTTGAGCTTGCGGTCATGCGGGATCTCGACGCCGCCGAGCCAGACAGACCTGCCCGGCTCGAACGGATGGACGTCGAAGCCGGTGCCGACGCGTGTCTCCATGGCGTTGTCTCCCGCAAGAATGCGTTCGGCGCGCGCGAAGTCCTCGCGCGCCGTGATCTTGATGTTGCCGGTGCTGCCCTGGGTCAGCGCGACCTTCAAACCCGCCCATTCGGCGATCATCGCGTCGTCGGTGAATTCGCGGGGCAGGGCGCTGGCGCGCATGTGCGCCGAAAGGATCTGCGGATAGCGGAACCCCTGCGGCGTCTGCGCGGCAAAGAGACTGTTGCGGTCTTCCGTTCCCGCGACGGTCGAACCGTCGAGCGAACGTTTGATGGTGTCGGTGACCGGTACGACCGGCAGCGCACCGTCGCTCGCCGTCAGCGCCGCCATCACATCCTCGATGACCGCCGGTGTGACCAAGGGCCGCGCCGCGTCCTGGATCAGCACATAGTCCGGCCGGATGGGGCCCAGAGCCTTGAGGCCTTCCAGCACCGAAGCCTGGCGCGTCGCGCCGCCCGTCACGGGCGGCAGGAGGCGCGGGTCGGACAGGTTCAGCGCGTCATAGTGACCGGCGTGGTCGGGATTGATGACGGGCAGCACATGGTCTATGGCTTCGAGCGCCAGAAAGGCACTGATCGTGCGGGAAAGCACAGCCTCGCCAAGCAGTTGACGGTATTGCTTGGGCAGGTCGGCCCCTCCGCTCCCAGCCCGTTCGCCGCGGCCTGCAGCTACGACGATCACGGCGGTGGTTTTGCGGGGCATGGGTCCTTCGGGGTCAAAGTGCTGTCACACAGCGCTGATCTATCGAGACCCATCGGACGCGGCAAGCCCTGCGTCCGTCAGGGGGCCGGATTGCCAGATAAGCTGTTGCGTCGCGCGTCATTTTGATTATTGTGCAGGCATTCCTTAGTTTTTGACCGTTTCTGGGGCAGTTTGTGTCTGAGTTTGCCTGCGGCTTGAGCATCGGGGGTCACGACCTGCCGAACCGCGCATTCCTTGAGCCCATGGCCGGCATCACTGACCGCTCGTTTCGCAGCATCGCGGAAGGCTTCGGCGCCGGTCTCGTCGTTTCAGAGATGATCGCAAGTGCCGCACTCACAACCGGCCAGGACGAGATGGTGCGCAAGCTCGCCAAGGCCGGCACGCTGCCGCATGTCGTGCAGCTCGCCGGTTGCGAAGCGGAGTGGATGGCGCGCGGGGCCGAGATCGCCTGTGCGGCCGGCGCCGACATCATCGACATCAACCTGGGATGCCCCGCCAAGCGCGTGACCAACGGCTATGCCGGCTCGGCGCTGATGCGGGTGCCGGACCAGGCGCTGCGCCTCATCGAAGCGGTCGTTGGTGCAACTCCGCTGCCCGTGACGGTCAAGATGCGGCTGGGCTGGGACGACGAGAGCCTCAATGCGCCCGATATCGCCCGCCGCGCGGTCGACGCCGGCGTGCAGATGATCACGGTCCATGGCCGCACTCGCCAGCAGTTCTACAAGGGCGAGGCCCGCTGGCCACTGGTGCGCGCGGTCGTCGAGGCAGTGAATGTGCCCGTCGTCGTCAATGGTGACGTCATCGACGCTGCGAGCGCCCGCCGGGCGCTGGCCGAATCGGGCGCCGCCGCGGTGATGGTCGGGCGAGGCGCGCAGGGCCAGCCCTGGGTCGTCGGGCAGATCGGAGCCGCTCTGTCCGGGCGGGATGCTCCGACCGCTCCCGAGGGTGCCGCGCTCGCCGATCTCATCTGCGCCCACTACGAGGACATGCTCGCCGACTACGGCACGGCTGTTGGCCTGCGCGTGGCGCGCAAGCACCTCGGTTGGTACGCGGACGCCGCCGGCATTCCGCTCGACAAGGTCACCCGCAATGCCCTGCTCGAAAATGAGAATCCCAAAGAGGTCGTGGCAATGATCGGCAGGATCTATTCGGGGGAATGGAGGGCCGCCGCATGAAAGCCAAAGTCGATCCGCAAGCGTCCACCGCCGTGTTGCAGGCTCTTCCGCAGCCGATCATCGTCGTGGGCGAAGACCATTCCATCACCTTCGTCAACTACGCGGCCGAGGCGTTCTTCGGTGCTTCGCTCAGCGTCCTCGCCCGCCAGAAGCTCGATGATCTCATCGCCTTCGGCTCGCCGATCATCGCCCTCGTCGAGACGGTGGCGCAGCGGCGCGCGCCGATGACGGAGTACCGCGTGCGCGTCGGCTCCTCCCGTTTCGGGGACGAGCGCATCGCCGACGTCTTCGCCAGCCCGCTCTCGGACAGCGACGGGCGCATCGCGCTTCTCATCCAGGAGCGCACCATGGCGGATAAGATCGACCGGCAGATGGTCTCGCGCGGCGCGGCGCGCTCGGTCACGGGGCTCGCCTCCATGCTTGCCCACGAGATCAAGAACCCGCTTTCGGGCATCCGCGGCGCCGCCCAGCTTCTCGAGCAGAGCGTGCCGGTCGACGAGATCCCGCTTGCCCGTCTCATCCGCGAGGAGACCGACCGCATCGTCGACCTCATCGACCGGGTCGAGGTCTTCGGCGACGACCGCCCGCTCGACCGCGAGGCGATCAACATCCATGTCGTGCTCGACCGGGTGAAGCTCCTCGCCAGGAACGGAGTGGCGCGCGGCATCACGTTCTCTGAGGAGTACGATCCATCGCTGCCCCCGGTCTGGGGCAATCGGGATCAGCTCATCCAGATCTTCCTCAATCTCGTCAAGAACGCCTCGGAAGCCCTTGAGCGGACGCAGAAACCGGAGATCAAGTTCTCGACGGCGTTCCGCCCTGGCATCCGCATCAGCGTGACCGGAGTTTCCGAGCGTATTTCACTGCCGCTCGAAATCGTCATCGAGGACAACGGGCCGGGGGTTCCGCCGGACATCCTGCCGTTCCTCTTCGATCCGTTCGTCACCACCAAGACCAACGGGTCGGGTCTGGGGCTGGCGCTCGTTGCAAAAATCGTGGGCGATCATGGCGGCGTGATCGACTGCGACAGCCGGCCTGGGCGGACGCGCTTCCGCATCCTGCTGCCGGTCGCCAATCCGGCTCAAGTTACGCCTTCTGAAGAGGTCATGGCCAAATGAATCACGTTGTCCTGCTGGCCGATGATGACGCGGCGATCCGCATGGTGCTCAATCAGGCGCTGACCCGCGCCGGCTACGAGGTGCGCCCCACCGGCAACATCTCGACCATGTGGAACTGGGTGAGCCGCGGAGAGGGGGACCTGCTCATCACCGATGTTGCCATGCCGGACGGCAACGCCTTCGAGGTGATGCCCAAGATCAAGAAGCTGCGACCGGACCTGCCGATGATCGTCATGAGCGCGCAGAACACGTTCATGACCGCCATCCGCGCCTCGGAAGTGGGTGCGTACGAATACCTGCCCAAGCCCTTCGACATCACCGAGGTGCTTTCGGTTGTAGCGCGCGCCCTCGCCGATGCCAAAAAGCCGACGGCGGGCGAGCGCAAGGCTGAGGAGCCGGGCGAGACCATGCCGCTCGTCGGCCGCTCGGCCGCCATGCAGGACATCTACCGGGCCCTGGCGCGGCTGATGCAGACGGACCTGACGGTGATGATCACCGGCGAGAGCGGCACCGGCAAGGAGCTGGTCGCCAAGGCGCTGCACAATTTCGGCAAGCGCCGCAACGGGCCGTTCGTCGCCATCAACATGGCCGCGATCCCGCGCGACCTGATCGAAGCCGAGCTTTTCGGCCACGAGAAGGGCGCCTTCACAGGAGCGACCGCCCGCTCCTCGGGCCGTTTCGAGCAGGCAGAGGGCGGCACGCTCTTCCTCGACGAGATCGGCGACATGCCGATGGACGCCCAGACCCGCCTGCTGCGCGTGCTGCAGGAGGGCGAATATACGATGGTCGGGGGTCGGACCGCCATCAAGACCAATGTGCGCATAGTCGCGGCGACCCACCGGGACTTGAGCCAGATGATCCGGCAGGGCCTTTTCCGCGAAGACCTCTACTATCGCCTCAACGTCGTGCCGATCCGCCTGCCGCCACTGCGCGAGCGCGTCGACGACATCGGCGACCTCGTCCAGCACTTCCTCCAGGCCGCCCAACGCGAGGGCGAGCCGATGAAATCCATTTCGCCGGAAGCCATCCGGCTGATGCAGAACTATTCCTGGCCGGGTAACGTGCGCGAGTTGGAAAACCTCGTGCGGCGCCTCTCGGCGCTCTACGCCGACGAGGTGATCTCGGCCGAGATCGTGCAGAACGAACTCAACATCACCGACCGGCAGCCGGCCTCCGGCATCACCGGGCCGGTGGACGTGGCTGTCGCGGTCGAAGCTCATGTCGGCCAGCTCCTGCGCGAATACGAGCCGAACCTGCCGCCGCCGGGCCTTTACCAGCGGGTCATCGACAAGGTCGAAGCCCCGCTCATCGCCATGGCGCTCAACGCCTGCAGCGGCAACCAGATCAAGGCGGCGGACCTCCTCGGCCTCAACCGCAACACGCTGCGCAAGAAGATTCGCGTGCACAGCATCGAGATCATCAAGCAGTCGCGGCGGAACGGCTAGCTCGCAATTTCCGAGCATTTAACCCGGCGATTCCGGCCCTTCGCGGGCCAGTGTCGCATTTTGGCAACAATTGTCTTGAAGGGTCGCGGCAATTCGGTCAGGCTGCGGACGTTGAGGCGGCGAGGGGGCCGTGCGATTGTGTTGAATGGACGAAACGGTAGCTACCGGCACTCAGCCACACCCTGAACGCGAGCCTGCGGCGACGCAGGCCGCGCGCGCACCGGTGTTTGCGGTGCAGAACAACAGGCCGTTGCGTATCGTCGGCTTCGCGGTGGTGCTTGCCTCCGTCGTGATGTCGTCCGTCTCCTTCCTCATTCTCACCGGCACGACGCGAATCGAGCCGTCGCCCGAGATCTGGACGGCGATCTGGGTTGTCACCGGCATCCTGGTGCTGCTGATGATCGCCCTGGTGGTGACCGAGGCGGCGCTGCTGATCCAGGCGCGCATCGACGGGCAACCCGGCGCCCGGCTGCAGGTGCGCATGGTGACCATGTTCGCCCTGCTTGCCGGCATTCCCGCCGCGATCGTCGCGGTGGTGGCGACCATTTCCCTCAACCAGGGCCTCGACCAGTGGTTCTCCGAGCGGACCCGCGCGATGGTGGAGAGCTCGCGGCTCGTCGCGCGTTCCTACATGCTCGAGCACGCGCAGGTGCTGCGCGACGATATCATCTGGGTGGCCACCGAGCTGGAGCAGGCGCGCGCGACGTTCGAGAGCGACCGGGAGCGTTTCCAGCGCATCTTCACCGCCCTGGCGGTGACCCGATCGTTGCCCTTCTCGTCGCTTATCGACGCCGAGGGCGACACGCTGATGCGCGCGCAGATCAACGTGCAGGGTGGCTATCCCCGCCTGCCGGAGGGGATCACCGACGGCGTCGTCGAAGGTCGGCCCACGGCCATCGCGCCGGGCTCGACGAATCTCGTCGGTTCCGTGGTCAAGCTGCGCGGCTATGAGGACACCTATCTCTTCGTCGCCCGGGCGGTCGACCCGGAGGTGCTCGAATACATGCGCCTTACCGACGAGAACATCACCGAGTATCGCGAGTATGCGTCCAACCGGTTGGTGTTCCAGATCACCTTCACCATCATGTATGTGGGCCTCGCGGTCGTGCTGCTGCTGGCAGCGCTCTGGATCGGCATCGCGCTCGCCAACCGCTTCGTCGACCCCATCCGCTACCTGATGGTGGCCTCGAACCGGGTGAGCCAGGGCGACCTCGAGGTGCGCGTGCCGGTGCGCGAGGAACGCGGTGACCTGCGCGATCTGATGAACCGCTTCAACCGCATGATCGAGCAGTTGCGCAGCCAGCGCGAGGCGCTTGTCAGCGCCAGCCAGATGAACGAGAAGCGCCGCCAGTTCACCGAGGCGGTGGTGGAGGGCGTGTCGGCGGGTATCGTCGGCCTCGATCCCTACAACGCCGTCACCCTCGTCAACGCGCGCGCCTGCGAGATGCTCGACAAGCCGGAGCGCGAGCTGATGGGCGCGGCCATCGACAAGGTCCTGCCCGAGCTCGGGGCCATCCTCGAACGCGCCCGTTCCGCGCGGCGTGGGCAGGTGCGCGATCAGATCCACATCGGCAGCGAGCAGGACCGGCGCACCTATCAGGTGCAGCTCACCCGCGAAGGTTCGATCACCGAATCGAAGGGCTACGTCCTCACCTTCGACGACATCACCGACCTCGAATCGGCCCAGCGCACCAGCGCGTGGGCGGATGTCGCGCGGCGCATCGCGCACGAGATCAAGAATCCGCTGACGCCCATCCAGCTCTCGGCCGAACGCCTGCGCCGGCGCTACGGCAACAAACTGGAGGACGACCGCGAGGTCTTCGATAAGTGCATCAACACCATCGTCCGGCAGGTCGGCGATATCGGGCGCATGGTCGACGAGTTCTCGGCCTTCGCGCGGATGCCCGAGGCGGCGCCCGCCATGGCGGACCTTTCCGACACCATCCGTCAGGCGGTGTTCCTCGAAAGCGTGCGTTTGCCGGAAATCAATATTTCGACGGACCTTCCGGATGAGCCGATCTATGCCTATTTCGATACGAGGCTCATTTCCCAGTGCCTGACCAATCTCATCAAGAATTCCGTAGAAGCATTTGAATCAATTGAGATCGGCTCCCTTGTACATCCTCGGATCATGGTGCAGGCAGATATCGAGGGCCAGTTCGCGCGCATTGCCGTTTCCGACAATGGCAAGGGCTGGCCGAAGGAAAACCGGCTGCGACTGCTCGAGCCCTACATGACGACGCGCGAGAAGGGCACCGGACTTGGCCTTGCTATTGTCACAAAGATTGTCGAGCAGCACGGCGGCCAGATCGAGCTCCTCGATTCCGACCCCGACGAGAATGGGCGCGTCGGAGCCACTTTCGCTTTCACACTCCCATTGCATTCATCGACCAATACGACTGGTGCACATGCCGGCAATGATCGGTCCAGCCAACCGGGATTACAGGAGGAGCCGCTAGTCCACGCGGCGGTTCGCAATTAATGGCACTCGACATACTCATCATCGATGACGAAGACGACATCCGCGAGCTGATCGCCGGCATCCTTGAGGACGAGGGGTACGAAGCCCGGCAGGCCCATGACGCGGATAGCGGGCTCAACGAGATCGCCCGCCGGCGGCCGAGCCTCGTCTTCCTCGACATCTGGCTGCAGGGGTCGCGGCTCGACGGCCTGCAGCTGCTCGACATCTTCCAGGCCCAGCATCCCGAGATGCCGGTGGTGATGATCTCCGGCCATGGCAATGTCGAGACCGCGGTCTCGGCCATCAAGCGCGGTGCCTACGACTACATCGAAAAGCCATTCAAGGTGGACCGGCTGCTGCACATCACGCAGCGCGCCGTCGAGGCGACGCGCCTGCGTAACGAGGTGGCCGAGCTTAAGGAGCGCACCGCCACCAAGACGGCCGAGCTCGTCGGCTCCTCGCCGACGCTGCACCACGTGCGCAGCATCATTGAGAAATCGGCGCCCACCAACTCGCGCATCTTCATTGCCGGCCCGTCCGGGGCGGGCAAGGGGATGGTCGCACGGCTCATCCACCAGAAGAGCCCGCGCGCGCAGGCGCCATTCATCGAGATCAACGCCTCGCTCTATGCGCCCGACGAGGTCGCCGCGGTGCTGTTCGGGCGCGAGGTGCGCGAGAAGACCGGAATCCTGCGCACCGAGGTCGGCGCCCTCGAGCGGGCGCATGGCGGTACGCTCTACCTTTCCGAGGTCACCTCGCTGCCGGCGGCGGTGCAGCAGACGCTGCTGCGCACGCTGGTCGAGAACCGGTTCAACCGCGTGGGCGGGCAGGGGGCGGTGCCCATCGACGTGCGCATCATCTCGGCAAGCTCGCAGAACGTGGGCGCGCAGATCGAGGCCGGCGAGTTCCGCTCGGATCTCTTCCACAGGCTTTCGATCGTGCCGGTGCAGCTGACGCCGCTGCGCGAGCGCCGCGAGGACGTGCCGCCGCTGGTCAAGATCTTCATCGACCAGATCTGCCGCATGCACAATTTGCAGCGCCTGACCATCGGCGACGATGCCATCGCCGTGCTGCAGGCGCAGGACTGGCCGGGCAATGCCCGCCAGCTGCGCAATTCGATCGAGCGCCTGCTCATCCTCATGAAGGATCAGGCGCCGGTCGATGGCGTCATCACCGCCGTCATGCTGCCGTCCGATATCGGCGAGGTGCTGCCGACGGTGGGGGACACGGATGCGTCGGCGCACCTGATGAGCCTGCCGCTGCGCGAGGCGCGCGAGGTGTTCGAGCGGCAGTACCTGCTCGCCCAGATCGAGCGTTTCGGCGGCAACATCTCCAAGACCGCCGAGTTCGTCGGCATGGAGCGCAGCGCTCTGCACCGCAAGATCAAGTCGCTGGGGCTGACCTGATCCGGCGGTCGGGCAGGGCGGGTCTGTTCCGAGCGCGGGTAGGCACGCCCTGCTAACTGTGCCATACTCTTGATGCGGGACTGCCAGGTCCTGCGAGCGTGGAGCCAGGCGGCAGCATCCACGCAGGTTTGGTGCGACCAAGCAACGATAACAGCGACAACGAATGCCGCAAGAAGAGGCCTGAATGCCCGGCGAAAAACAACAAAACCTGCAGGACGCGTTTCTCAATCATGTCCGCAAGCAAAAAGTCCCGGTGACGATATTTCTGGTAAACGGAGTGAAATTGCAGGGGGTTATCACCTGGTTCGATAACTTCTGCCTGCTGTTGCGCCGGGACGCACAATCGCAACTCGTTTACAAGCACGCGATATCGACCATCATGCCCGGTGCTCCGATCCAGCTCTTTGATCCCGAGCATGGTGGCGACAACGCCTGACGCACTTGCGCATGGGTGATTTTTCAGAAGACGCGGACCGGTCCGCCGGTCCGCAGGCATTCATCGACCGCCAGGAGAAGCCTGTGCGGGCCGGTGTCGTTTGCCCCGACGTTCGCGGCAGCGGTTATCAGCGCACGGCTGAATCCCGGCTCGCCGAATTCGAAGGGCTGGCCGAAGCGATCCGGCTGGAGGTGGTCTTCTCCGAGATCGTGCGGGTGCGCGAGGTGCGCCCGGCGACGTTCATCGGCGGCGGCCAGGTCGAAACGCTCGGCCAGCGCGTCGAGGCCGAGGGCATCGAGCTCCTGCTGTTCGATGCGTCCCTGAGCCCCATCCAGCAGCGCAATCTCGAGCGGGAGACGGGCGCCAAGGTGCTGGATCGCACCGCGCTCATTCTCGAGATCTTCGGCGAGCGCGCCGCGACACGCGAAGGCGTGCTGCAGGTCGAACTTGCCCACCTCAACTATCAGAAGAGCCGCCTCGTGCGCTCCTGGACGCACCTCGAACGGCAGCGGGGCGGTTTCGGGTTCCTCGGCGGGCCTGGCGAGACGCAGATCGAAAGCGACCGCCGTCTGTTGCAGGAGCGGATTTCGCTCATCGAGGAGCGGCTCGACAAGGTCAAGCGGACCCGCGCCGTGCAGCGGCGGCGGCGCAATGTCGTTTCGTTCCCGATCGTTGCGCTCGTCGGCTATACCAACGCCGGAAAATCCAGTCTTTTCAATATCCTAACCGGGGCAGGGGTGTTCGCCGAGGACCTCCTTTTCGCCACCCTCGACACCACGGTGCGCAAGATCGAGCTGCCGCACGGGCGCGAAGTGATGCTCAGCGACACGGTCGGGTTCGTCAGCGAGCTGCCGACCGACCTCGTCGCCGCCTTCCGCGCCACCCTCGAAGAGGTGGTCGAAGCCGATGTCGTCCTGCACGTGCGCGACGTTTCCAATCCCGACCACGCGGCGCAGGCCAACGACGTGCTCGGCGTGCTCGCCGATCTCGGTGTCACGGCCGAAACGACGCCGATCATCGAGGTCTGGAACAAGATCGATCTTCTTGCCGGCGAAGAGGGACGGGAGACGGCGCTTGCCGGCGTCACGCCGGCGAGCAAGGTCAGCGCCGCGGTGCCGGTTTCCGCCAGGACGGGGGAGGGGCTCGATACCCTGCGCCTTGCCGTCGAGGCGGCGTTGGCGGACCGCAGCGGCACCTACCGGGTGCACGTGCCGCACAGCGCCGGTGGCGATATCGGCTGGCTGCACAGCAACACCGAAGTGCTGTCGCGCGAGGAGCCCGACGAGCGCGGATCGAGCTTCGTGGTGCGCGTCGAGCCGAGGCACCTGACCATGTTCCTCGAGCGCTTCAACGGACGCCTCGAGCGCGTATAGCTCCTTGAGCTATCCTGCTTTCTTGTCGGCGGCGCGGATCTCGTTCCAGTAGGCGTCGAGCCGATCGAGGCCGGCGTCGGCCGGCGCGATCCCGTCCTGCCGGCAGCGCTCCTCGACATAGGTGAAGCGCCGCACGAACTTGCGGTTGGCGTCGCGCAGCGCCGCCTCCGGATCGACGCCGTGATGGCGCGCGAGGTTGGCCACGGCGAACAGCAGATCGCCGATCTCGTCGTGAAGCGCCGTCTCGTTGCCGTCGTCGGCGGCCGCGTCCACCTCGGACATTTCCTCGCGCACCTTGGCGGTCACGGCCGCAGCATCCGGCCAATCGAAGCCGACCGTCGCGGCGCGCTTGGCGAGCTTTTCGGCGCGGGTGAGGGCGGGCAGGCCCACCGGCACGTCGTCAAGCAGGGAAGGGGTGCCTTCACCCTTGCGCGCAGCCTTTCGGGCGCGTTCCTCGGCCTTGATCGCCTCCCAGCGCGATTTGGCCGCGTCGGAATCGCCCGCCTCCATCTGCCCGAAGACGTGCGGATGCCGGCGGATCAGCTTCTCGGTGATGGCGTAAATGACGTCGCCGATGTCGAACAGCCCTTGCTCGGCCGCCATCTGCGCGTGGTAGACCGGCTGCAGGATGAGGTCGCCGAGTTCCTCGCGCAGGTGCTCGAAATCCTCGCGTTCTATCGCATCGGCCACCTCGTAGGCTTCCTCGATCGTATAGT
This sequence comes from Devosia geojensis, assembly GCF_000969415.1. GTDB lineage: Bacteria > Pseudomonadota > Alphaproteobacteria > Rhizobiales > Devosiaceae > Devosia > Devosia geojensis. The sequence goes on from NZ_JZEX01000157.1 coordinate 81,494, forward strand.
GGCGAATGGTCGAGAAATCCTGCTCGAGGTCCCACGGACAGCCGGTGTCGGGATCGCGCAGGGCGGCCATGATCTCGACAAGGCGGGAAAGTTCGCGCGAGGGTTGCATCGGCTGGCTCGGTCGGGGAGGAATCGAGGTCTTGTTCTAGCAACCGCGCCCTGCACGCGGCAACCGGCGTAGAGCTAGGTGATCCGCAATGTGGCTCCCCGCAGCCGCAGCCCGAGACGCTCGGCGACGCGCTGCGAGGAGGAATTGTTCCTGTCGGTGCTGTAGAACAGGGTGCGGGATTGCAGCGGGCGCAACCGCGACCAGCCAGCCGTCGCCGCAGCGCCCATTCCCCGGCCTCGGAAAGCCTTTGCGGTGGCGAGGCCGAGTTCGGCGCCCACCTCCGACAGCCGCGCCGCAAAGGCGATCGAGGCGATCTCGCCATCGACAAGCGCCGCGCACCATGGCGGCCAGAAGTCCGCGGTGTCGCGGAAGCCGAGTTCGCAGAGACCTGAGGGCATCCCGTCTTTGACGAGGGATTGCAGCAGGGCCGCGCCTTCCGGCGTATCGCTGCCGATCAACCGGGCGGCGCCGGGGTCCGGCAGCTCATTGGGCAGGGTATAGACCATACCGAAATTGTGGCGCTCGACCGGTCTGTGTTCCGCCAGCACCGCCAGGTAGCGCTCGAAGTGCACCGGCGTCTCCGGATGCAGGAATGGCGGCTCGTCAGCCGCCAAGGCTTCGAGTTCTCTTGCAACGTCGTCCGCAACATCCGCGCGAACACCCACAATGTTGCCCTCGGCGCATCCGCCCAGCCACAACCGCGGTGCCGTTGAAAGGTCCGGATCGTTCTCGTGCTCGATGCGGTCGTCTTGCGTCAGTCGGAAGAGCGTGCGGAAGTCGGCGTCGAGCCAGTCGATTTCATTCTGCATGGCTCAGGACTAAGGCTCGACGGGAAACCTGTCGAGTCGTCCCGTCGAGCGGAGGGACGGGGCAGCGCGCCAATATCTTTGATTCGCATAATATATATTATGGAACTTTTTGGTGTACCTCAGCGGTGGGAAACAGCCTCCAGCGCTTGGGCCGGAACGCCAGCCGGCTGCGTTCGCCGGCCGGATGGTCGAACGGCAGGTCGATTTCGATCTTCTGAGCGTCTCCGCCGATCGCCAGCTCCACCCGTCGCGTTCCGCCGACACGGCGGCTGGAGATGACGACGCCGGCCAGCGCCGCATCGCCTTCGACGAGATCCACGTCGTGCGGACGGAAGAACAGTCGGCCCTGGCCTTCGAAACCGTCGGACGGCAACCCGATGGCGCGGCCGCCGATCCAGAGCTCCTTGTTCTCGGCGGTGACGGCCAGCTCGCTCGATTCGCCGATGAAGTTGAAGACGAACGGCGATGTCGGCCGGTCGTAGACCTCGTCGGGCGTGCCGACCTGTTCGATGCGGCCCTGGCTCATCACGCACAGCCTGTCGGCGAGCTCGAGCGCTTCCTCCTGGTCGTGGGTGACGAAGACCGTGGTGTGGCCGGTGCGGTCGTGGACTTCGCGCAGCCATCGGCGCAGCTCGCGGCGCACCTGGGCGTCGAGCGCGCCGAATGGTTCGTCGAGCAGCAGAACGCGCGGTTCGATGGCGAGCGCCCGAGCCAAGGCCACACGCTGGCGCTGGCCGCCGGAGAGCTGGTTCGGATAGCGCTTGTCCAGCCCTGACAGCTGCACGAAATCCAGCAGTTCCAACGCCTTGCGGCGAATGTCGGCACTGGCGGGTCGCGTTTCCTTCGGGCGCACCTTGAGGCCGAAGGATATGTTTTCCAGCACCGTCATGTGGCGGAAAAGCGCATAGTGCTGGAAGACGAAGCCGATATTGCGCTCCTGGACGGTCTTGTCCGAAGCGTCCTCTTCGCCGAAGAAGATCTTGCCGTTCGTGGGCCGTTCCAGCCCGGCGATCAGCCGCAGCAGCGTCGTCTTGCCGGAGCCGGATGGCCCGAGCAGCGCGATGAGCTCGCCCGAACGGATGTCGAGCGAGACGTCGTGCAGCGCCGCGAACCGGTCGAATTCCTTGCGGACCTTGTCGATACGAACTTCCATTGAGTATCCCTGCCTGGAGCGCCTTCTGTTTCTGCGATAAGTCGAAGGTTTCGCTCTAATTTTATGTTTCTACTGCTGTTTCGGCCCTTAGTGGCCGCCGTTCGTCGCCGCCAGCTCGTCGGAGAACCGCCATTCGAGGAGACTCTTGAGAACGAGCGTCACGAGCGCCAGCAGCGCCAGCAGCGAGGCCAGGGCGAAGGCAGCGGTCGCGTTGTACTCGTTGTAGAGCATTTCCACCTGCAGCGGCATGGTCGTGGTCTGGCCGCGGATCTTGCCGGAAACGACCGCAACGGCGCCGAATTCCCCCATGGCGCGCGCGTTGCAGAGCAGCACGCCATAAAGCAGTCCCCAGCGGATGTTGGGGAGCGTCACGCGCATGAACGTCTGCCAGCCCGAGGCGCCGAGCGAGAGTGCGGCTTCCTCGTCGCCGGTGCCCTGGTCCTGCATCAGCGGGATGAGCTCGCGGGCAACGAACGGAAAGGTCACGAAGATCGTTGCGAGGACGATACCGGGCACCGCGAAAAGCACCTCGATGCCGTAGGACTTGAGCCAGGGGCCGAGGAAGCTCCCTGCCCCGAACAGCAGCACGTAGACGAGGCCGGCGATGACTGGCGAGATCGAGAACGGCAGGTCGATCAGGGTGATGAGGAGCGCCTTGCCCTTGAACTCGTACTTGGCGATGGCCCAGGCCGCGCAGATGCCGAAGACGACGTTGAGCGGCACCGCGATCACGGCGACCGTCAGCGTCAGGCGGATGGCCGACTGCGCGTCCGGAGATTGCAGTGACGAGAAGAATGCGCCGAGGCCCTGCCGAAGCGCCTCCGAGAAGACCGCATAGAGCGGCAGCACGAGGAACAACGCCATGAAGGCAAGGCAGATGGCGATCAGCAGCCATTGCACCGGCCGGCTTTCGCTCGTTGCGGATGGATATCTATTGGCCATAGCCGAACCTCTTGCGGCTCCATGCCTGGATCAGGTTGATGACGAGCAGCATCATGAAGGCGATGCCGAGCATCAGCGTGCCGATGACCGCGGCGCCGACATAGTTGAACTCCTCGAGCCGGATGACGATGAGGAGCGGCGCGATTTCCGAGACGAACGGGATGTTGCCGGCAATGAAGATGATCGAGCCGTATTCCCCGACGGCCCGGGCGAAGGCCAACGCGAACCCGGTGAGGATCGCCGGCGTCAGCCCCGGAAGGATCACCCGCCAGACGATCTGGAAGCGGTTGGCGCCCAGGGTCGCGGCGGCCTCCTCCACCTCCTTGTTCACCTCATCGAGGATCGGCTGGACGGTGCGCACGACGAACGGCAGGCCGATGAAGATCATGGCGACGACGATGCCGAGCGGCGTATAGGCGACGCGGATGCCGAGCGGCGCCAGCAAAGCGCCGATCGAGCCGTTGGGTGCATAGATGGCGGTGAGTGCGATACCCGCGACCGCCGTCGGCAGCGCGAACGGCAGGTCGACGATGGCGTCGAACAGGCGCCGGCCGGGAAAGCGGTAGCGCACGAGCACCCAGGCGATGAGCGTGCCGAAGACGACGTTGACGCTCGCTGCGATGAGCGCGGTCACGAAGCTGACGCGCAAGGCGCCGATGACGCGCGCGTCGCTGGCGTAACGCAGGAACCCGTCCAGTCCCAGTCCCGCCGAACGCACGACGAGCGCGGCGAGCGGGATGAGCACGATCAGACTGAAATAGACCAGCGTGAAGCCGAACGTCATCCCGAAGCCCGGAATGACGCTCGGTTGCCTCCACCGCCAGCCGCTTGAGCCGGTGGTCACATGAGCCATGTTACTGGGCGGGGCCGGTGTAAATCTGGTCGAAGATGCCGCCTTCGCCGAAGAAGGCCGGCTGAACTTCGGGCCACCCACCATAGTCGTCAATGGTTACCAGGTCGAGGTCGGGGAAGCGTTCCAGCAACGCCGGATCGACGAGGTCCGGGCTCGACGGGCGATAGAAATGCCGGGCGGCGATGTTCTGGCCCTCCTCGGAATAGAGGTATTCGAGATAGGCTGTCGCCACCTCGCGGGTGCCGCGGGCATCGACCACCTCGTCGACGACCGCGACCGGCGGTTCGGCAAGGATCGAAAGCGGCGGCACGACGATGTCGAAGGCATCGGGGCCCAGTTCCTCGAGCGCGAGGAACGCCTCGTTCTCCCAGGCGAGCAGCACGTCGCCGATGCCGCGCTGGACGAAAGTCGTGGTCGAGCCGCGCGCGCCGGTATCGAGCACGGGCACGTGGCGGAAGAGTTCGGTCACGTACTCGCGGATCCTGGCCTCGTCGCCATCGTACTCTCGGTCGGCCCAGGCCCAGGCGGCGAGGAAGTTCCAGCGCGCGCCGCCGGAGGTCTTGGGGTTGGGCGTGATGACCTCGACCCCCTCCCCGATCAGGTCGCCCCAGTCGGTCAGGTTCTTCGGGTTGCCCTTGCGCACGAGGAATACGATCGTGGAGGTATAGGGCGCGTTGTTGTTGGCGAGGGTCCCGCGCCAGTCGGAGCGGATGCGGCCGGCTTCGGCAATGGCGTTGATGTCGGCCTCGAGAGCGAGCGTGACGACGTCCGCCTCCAGCCCGTCGATGACGGTGCGCGCCTGCGAGCCGGAGCCGCCATGCGTCACCTGCACGGTGACGTTCTGGCCCTGGGTCTCCTGCCAATGGGCGGTGAAGGCCGCGTCGAACTCGCGGTAGAGCTCGCGGGTCGGATCATAGGATACGTTGGTGATCGTCACGTCCTGGGCGCGAAGGGTCGTCGCGAATCCGACGGACAACGCCGCGGCCAGGGCACTGTAAGCGAGTAGTCGCACAGGAAGTTTCATTGCCTTCTCCCGTTGTGATTTCGACTAAAGCCTATAGCAGAAGTAGAGATTAACAAGTTTTCCCGGCGTCGAAAGGTTCCGCGTTTAGGGAAAAATCTCCTAGGTGAAGCGTCGCGTGGAGAAAGCAGTGCGCGTGGATGCGCGCAGGGCTTGCCGGAGGAGCAAGTTTGCCTAGACGCGTTGGGATTCAGGGGATCGTGGCCCTGCTTCGCGGGGGTGACCCGGTGGGTTTGGAAACTTTCTAGGCCGCAACGGTTATGCGCATGCCGTCATGAGCCGGGGTGACGTTGGCGGGTGTCGTCGCATCGACCGTGGCGTAGTCCATGTCGATATGGAGGTTCGTCAGGATCGCCTGGCGGGGCGCGTAGCGCTCGATGAGCTCCAGGGTTTCGGGCAGGCTGAGGTGGCTCGGATGCGGCGTCGGGCGCAGCGCGTCGACCACCCAGGAGTCGAGGCCGGTGACGGCCTTTGCCGAACGTTCGGGAATGCCCGAAAGGTCGCAGGAATAAGCAAAGCCGCCGACGCGGAAGCCGAGCGAGATGATGCTGCCGTGCTCCTGCTCGAACGGCTCGACGGTGATCGCGCCGCCCGGCCCTTCGATGACGAGCGGTTCGCCGGCCCGGATAATATTGGCATTGAGAATCGGCGGATAGTCGCTGCCCGGCGGCGCCTCGAAGCAGTAGCCGAACGCCTCCCGGATGCGCTTGCCCGCCTCCTCGGCGAAGAAGACGTCAACGCGCTTGCGGTTGTTGAGAGCGAGCACCCGCAAATCGTCGATGCCGTGGGTGTGGTCGGCGTGCTCGTGGGTGTACAGCACCGCGTCGACCCGGTCGACATGGGCGTCGAGCAGCTGCTCGCGCAGGTCGCAGCCCGTATCGACGAGGATGCGGGTGATCCCCTCCCCTTCCCCGCGCCCCTCGATCAGCAGCGCGCAGCGCCGACGGCGGTTGCGCGGGTCATCGGGATCGCAGGCGCCCCAGATATTGCCGACGCGTGGCACGCCCCCGGATGAGCCACAGCCGAGTATGGTCGCCTCGATGCGCGTGGCTGCCGGCACGATCAGGCAAGTCCCGTCTTGGAGAAAAGCCTTGCGAAATTGCCGGTCGATTCGTTCGCCACCGTCTCGAGATCGGTGCCACGGACCTCGGCGAGCTTCTGGGCCGTGTGCAGCACATAGGACGGCTCGTTCGGCTTGCCGCGATGCGGCACCGGCGCAAGGTACGGCGCATCGGTCTCGACGAGGTAGCGGTCTGCCGGCACCACCTCAGCGACGGCGCGGATCTCTTCGGCGTTGCGGAAGGTGATGATCCCCGAGAACGACACATAGCCGCCGAGCGCCAGTCCGCGCCGCGCCAGCTCCGGGCCCGACGAAAAACAATGCAGGACGAAGGGGAACGCCCCCTGCTCCGTCTCCTCCTCGAGGATGCGCGCCATGTCCTCATCGGCCTCCCGGCTGTGGATAACCAGTGGAAGACCGGTGGCGCGCGATGCCGCGATATGGCGGCGGAATCCCTCCGCCTGCGCCTCGCGCGGCGAGTTGTCGTAATGGTAGTCGAGGCCGGCTTCGCCAATGGCGACGCACTTGGGGTGGGCCGAGAGCCTGATCAGGTCGTCGGCCGTAATGTGCAGTTCCTCATGCGCGTTGTGCGGATGCGTCCCGACCGAGCACCAGATGTTCTCGTGCTGTTCCGCGAGCCCGGCATAGGTGGAAAACTTCTCCACACGTGTGGAAATCGTCACCATGCCGGTGACGCCCGCGGCCGCCGCGCGCGCCATCACCCCGTCGAGATCGGCGGAGAGCTCGTCGAAATCGAGATGGCAGTGGCTGTCGATCAGCATCAGGCCTTTTCCGAGCGTTCGAAGCGGGCAAAGACCGGCTGCGGCGCGGGCAGCGGCGTGCCGGGCGCCAGCGCCCCCGTCTCATCGGCGAAGGCGAGGAAGCGCTTGTCCTCCGGCACTGCCAGGGCGTCGAGGAGCTTGTCCGCAGAGCCCGGCGTGAAGGCCAGCATCGGAATGGTCAGGCGCCGCACAAGCTCGGCGGTGACGTAGAGCACCGTCGCCATGCGCGCAGGATCGGTCTTTTTGAGCGCCCAGGGCTCCTGCGCCGCAAAATAATTGTTGGCGGCGCTCAGGGCCGAAATGATCTCAGCCGACGCCTCGTGAACCGCCTGCGCCTCCATGGCCGTGGCCGCTGCCGCGATCGCGTCTCCGGCGGTCTTCAGCACCTCGGTATCGGCGGCGGTCAGCTCGCCCGGCTGCGGCACCTGCGCATCGCAGTTCTTGTTGATCATCGAGAGCGAGCGCTGCGCCAAGTTGCCGAGATTGTTGGCGAGGTCCGCGTTGTTGCGGTTCACCAGCTTGTCGCGGCTGTAGTCGCCATCGCTGCCGAAAGAGACTTCGCGCAGGAAGAAGAACCGCACCGGATCGGCGCCGAACTCCTCGACCAGCGCGAACGGGTCGATGACGTTGCCCAGCGACTTGCTCATCTTCTGCCCGTCGACGGTCAGGAACCCATGGGCGAAGACGCGGTGCGGCACCGGAATGCCCGCACTCATCAGGAACGCGGGCCAATAGACCGTGTGGAAGCGGATGATGTCCTTGCCGATGACGTGCAGGTTCGCCGGCCAGTACTTCTTGAACTGCTCGGACTTGTCGTCCGGGAAGCCGACACCGGTGATGTAATTGGTCAGCGCGTCGATCCACACATACATCACGTGCCCGTCGGCGCCCGGCACCGGAATGCCCCAGTCGAAGGTCGTGCGCGAGATCGAGAGGTCCTGCAGGCCGCCCTTGACGAAGGCGATGATCTCGTTGCGCCGTTCCCTGGGCGCGATGAAATCCGGATTGTCCTCGTAGAGCTTGAGGAGCCGGTCCTGATAGGCCGAGAGGCGGAAGAAATAGCTCGGCTCCTCCACCCATTCGACGGGCGCGCCGGAGGGCGCGAGCTTCTTGCCGTCCGGGCCGTCGGTCAGCTCGCTCTCGTCGAAATAGGCCTCGTCGCGCACCGAGTACCAGCCCTTGTAGGCGCTCTGGTAGATGTCGCCGTTGTTGCTGGCGGCCATGCGGCGCCAGATCTCCTGGCTCGAGGCGTAATGGCGCGGCTCGGTGGTGCGGATGAAGTCGTCGTTGGAAATTTCCAGCGCTTCCGCCAGCCGCTTGAACTCGCCCGCGTTGCGGTCGGCGAGCTCGCGCACGGGCACGCCCTGCGCCGCCGCCGTCTGCACCATCTTGATGCCGTGCTCGTCGGTGCCGGTGAGGAAGAACACGTCGCGCCCCTCCAGCCGCTTGAAGCGGGCGATGGCGTCGGTCGCGATCATCTCGTAGGCGTGCCCGATGTGGGGGGCGCCATTTGGATAGGAGATCGCGGTCGTGACGTAGAAGGGCTTGGCGGTCATTGCTGGGTGGCCGGGGAGGAGGTGGTCTGGACGTGCTTCCTGATCGCATCGAAGATCGTGACGAGCGTCTGTCTCATATCGAGGTTGAGCGCGTCGGTCTCGGCAAACAGGGCGTCCGCCTTCTCCCACAGCTCGCCTGCCGAGGCAAGGCGCATGCGCTCGCCCGAGATCGCGGCGGCCCTGGCCTCCTCGGCCAGCCAGTCGTTCAGCAGTTCGCGGGCAAAGGAAAGATCGGGGCCGTCGCGGTCGGCGCCGATGGCGTCGGCGAGGGCGAGGTGGCTGGCGCTCGGATGCTGGAGCGGCGCCCGCAGCCAGGTCTGAAGGCCTCCGAGGACGCTTTCCGGGCTCAACGCCAGCGCTTCGAATCCGCGTCGGGGCCGGCCGCGGGCGAGCCCTACCGCACGTGCGATCTCGTCGCCGCCGGCGTCTGCTCTTTGGGCCGTCAGCACCGCGGAGACGTCCGCATCACCGAGCGCGCGCAGCGCCAGGCTGTGGCAGCGCGAATGAATGGTCGGCAGGAGCTGGCCGGGCCGATGGGAGACGAGGAGGAACGTCGTCTCCGGGGGCGGCTCCTCCAGGGTCTTCAGCAATGCATTGGCCGCGTTCGGATTGCAGTCGTCGATCGGGTCGACGATCGCCACCCGGTGGCCGGCGCGGCCGCGCGTCATGTGCAGCTCGTTGCGCAGCTCGCGCACGTCCTCGACACGGATGACGGTATAGAACCCCTTGCCGTCGCGCGGCCGACGCCGCAGCACAGCGAGATTGGGGTGGGCGCCGGCAGCCACCTGTTCGTCCACCCGGTGCGCATCCTCATCGCCCGTCGCGGTGAGGATATCGCGGGCGAGCGTGAAGGCCAGCGTCGCCTTGCCGATTCCCTGCGGGCCGTGCAGCAGCACAGCGCCCGGCAGACGGCCGGCGGCGAGCTGGGCGCGCAAGGCCGAGCGCACGGTTTGGTGGCCGACGAGCATCGTCTGCACTTCGGGCGCGAGCGTATCGGCGATGGCGTCGGGATCGGTCAAGCCGGCTGCCCACCAAGTTGTTCGGCGAAGCGCTGCGATACGACTTGCCAGATGTTCTCTTCGAGCGCCGCTTCCGGCTGGTCGGCGGGGATCACCACGCACCGCCCGGGATTGGCCTGTGCGATGGCGAGGAAGTTGTCGCGCAGGCGCCGATGCCAGACGAGGTCCTCTTTCTCGAACCGGTCGCCGGTGGAGGTGAGCGCTTCTTCGACGGCACGGGTCTCCACTCGGCGGAAGGCGACTTCCGGGTCCATGTCGAGCACGATCGTCAGATCGGGCGAATGGCCGTTGAGCGCCAGCTCTTCGAGCGCGGCGATCAGCGTGTCATCGACGCCGCCGGTCAGCCCCTGGTAGGCGCGGGTCGAATCATGGAAACGGTCGCAGAGCACCCAGCGGCCGGCTTCGAGATTGGGGGCGATGAGCTGGTTGACGTGGTCGAACCGGGCCGATGCAAAGAGCACCGCCTCCGCGCCCGCGCCCCAGCTTTCGGATCGTCCCTGCAGGATGAACGAGCGGATGGCCTCGGCCTTGGGCGTGCCGCCCGGCTCGCGCGTGCGCACCGCATCGATCCCGGCCTCATTGAGACGGGCGAGGAGGCGCTTGACCTGCGTCGACTTGCCGACCCCTTCCCCACCCTCGAAAGTGATGAAGCGGGCGCCGCCTGAGCTTTGCGGTTCGGGCATTGCGGCTGCGGTTCCTTATGGCGATGGACGTTCGGCTTGCAGATACCACAATATCGATTCCGTGGTAGCTGCAAACGGAAGTGATGCGGCTCAACGCCGACGCGGCAGCGCTTCATGCAACTCATCGCCTTGGCGGCTCGCTTCACTCCTGTTTCAAAACCAGGGCGGAGCAGCTATGGACGACGTTTGCCGGAGGGGGAATCCATGCAGGGAATCGAACTGTCGCGCCGTTTCTACACCGACATCGTGCGGCCCTGGCTGCGCGAGGTTGCGCCGGAGCTGCCCTATTCGGCGGCGCTGATCGGCTATGGGTCGGAACTGCTCGGTTTCGACGACGAGGTTTCCAGGGACCACAACTGGGGCCCTCGCGTTCATATCCACCTGAGCCAAGCTGATTTCGACGACCACGCAAGGCGACTGGTCGCCGAGTTCTCCAAAGTCGTACCTGCGAACTATCTTGGAGAGCCCATCGGTTGGCGTTCCCGGCCACATCCGCCGGCGAACGGTCCCGAGGCGGCGGGCGCGATCGAGCACGGGCTCGAGTTCCATACACTCGAAGCCAGATTGGAAGCCCACTTTGCCGTGCGGTCGGTGGAGAACCTCACCGCACTCCAGTGGCTGGGGTTTGCCGAACAGAAGCTCCTGGCGTTCACGGCCGGCGCGGTTTTCCATGATGCCGATGGCCGCTTGAGCCGGGCTCGTGAACGCCTAGCCTATTTCCCGGATGACGTGTGGCTGTACAAGATCGCGTGCCAGTGGGGGCGTATCGCCGAAGAACAGGCCTTTGTCGGCCGTACCGGACAGGTGGGCGACGATCTCGGTTCACGGGTCATCGCCGCGCGGCTGGTGCGGGACGTGATGAGGATGGGGTTCCTGCTCGAACGCCGCTACGCGCCCTATGCAAAATGGTTCGGCAGCGGTTTTGCGAGGCTCCCGATTGCCGGGGTCCTGTCCCCTCATCTGGAGCAGGCAGTTCTCGCGAACGAATGGAAGGAGCGGGGTGAGGCGCTCGCTGCCGCCTACATGGAGTTGGCTCAGCGGCAAAATGCGCTGGGGATCGCTGCGTTCAAGCCGATCGTGGGGCCCTATCATGACCGGCCATTCACGACGATCAATGCCGACGACGCCGTCGAGGCTGCCCGTGCGGCGATAGCGGACCCGAGCATAAGGCAACTGCCCGTGATCGGCTCCCTGGATCAGGTCAGCGATCTGACGCCGCTGCTGGAGGCCTCCGATCTCTCCCAGCGCGTCATGCACCGGTTGCTCGGCTGACCACGCCTACAGCCAGCCGAACGCGAGCTGCTTGACGGCGTCCGTCGCGCGGCGGACGATCCCGCCCTGGGGAACGTCCTCGCCCGCATAGAGCGGGGCCGACTGGATCAACTGCTCGTTGCAGTAGACGCGCAGCTCCGCCACGCGGTCGCCGGCGCTGACGGGCGGCAGGAGCGGCCCCTCATAGGTGATGTCGGCGGTCAGGCAGCGGCGCGAGCCGCGCGGCAGGTAGAGGTCGACGGCACCCTCCCCGATGAGCCCTACCCTGCCCTCCTCGCCGCCATAGACGTCGGCATAGCCGACGATCTGGCCGTCGGCGAAGGCAGGGATGCGCTCGAAGGCGCGCGTGCCCCAGGTGATGAGCTTGCGCGCCTCCTCGGTGCGCTGGGCCATGCTGGTGAGGCCGTGGACGACAGCGATCAGACGGCGCCCGCCGTCATCGGTCGAGACCACCGAGCCATAGCCCGCGGCCTGCGTATGGCCGGTCTTGAGGCCGTCGACGCCGATGCCCATCTCGACCAGCGAGTTGCGGTTGGATTGCTTGATGTTGTTCCACTCGAACTCGGGCTCGGAGAAGATGTGGTAGTATTCCGGGAACTCGCGGATGAGATAGCGCCCGAGGGTGGCCAGGTCGCGCGCCGTCATGTGCATGTCGGGATCCGGCAGGCCGGTGGAATTGGTGAAATGCGAGCCCGTGAGGCCGATGTCCTCGGCGAGCTCGTTCATCATCACGGCAAAGGTCTCCTCGTTGCCGGCGATGCCTTCGGCGAGCACGATGCTGGCATCGTTCCCCGACTGGATGATCACCGAACGCAGCAGGTTCTCGACGCTGACGCGCGAGTTGAGTTCGGCGAACATGGTCGATCCGCCCGAGGCCGCGCCCCCCGTCCGCCAGGCGTTCTCGGAGACGAAGAGCTCGGTGTCGAGGGAAAGGCGTCCAGTGCGCAGCTCGTTGAAGACCACGGCGATGGTCATGAGCTTGGCCATGCTGGCCGGCTCCAAAGGTTCGTCCGCACTCTGCTGGAAGAGCACCGTGCCGGACTCATGATCGACGAGGATCGCGAATTTGGCGGCCGTGGAGAACTGCGGCGCCCCCTGCGCCATGGCGAGGCCGGCAAAACCCAACATCAGGGCGACTATTGCCCATGCACGCAATACGTAACGCACGACCCACCTCCGCGGATCGGTCCATCCGATCCGCTCACTATCCGATTTGGGATTCTAGTGGGTTTTACGCAAAAGTGGAGACAGGTTTGCGTGAACCGGCCACAAAGTTCGGCGGCGTGGTGAACCGGCTAGAGGGTTACGTCGCCGAGGCCAAGCTGACGGGCCAGCGCCAGCACGTCCTCGCCGGCGACGCCGGGCTTCAGGCGCGTCAGCGTCAGCCGCGTCGCCGGCGCGCCACCAGCCTCGACCTGCTCTTCATCGACGGCGCCGAGCACCGCGAACTCCCGGGCTACCAGGACCGCGCCGTTCGGATTGGCGAAGATGCCGAGCGGGATGCTGACGGCGCGGGTGTCGGCGTCGAGCGCCTGCATGTACTGGGTGAGCTCCGGCACCTGCGTCGCCATGGCGTTGGCGGCCGCATGCGCGCTGGTGATCGCTTCGTCCTGGGCCTGCGGCGTGGTGTCGGCATAGGAGAAGAGGCCGGAAATGAAGTTGGCCGTCATCCCCACCAGCGAGCGGTCGCCCGCGGAAGCCGAGGCCACGCGGGTCGGGCCGGTTTCCTGGTAGGCCGGACCCGAATAGCTGGCCATCAGCATGCGGGTGTCGTCGCCTTCGAGCGGCGCCGGGCCGACATATTCGATCTGGACGTCCGTCGAACCCCTGCCGACATATCCGAGCATGTTGGCAGCGCGGTGCGAAAGGTCGATGATGCGGCCGGGCATGTAGGGGCCGCGGTCGTTGACGCGCACCACGACGGAGCGGCCGTTCTGCTGGTTGGTGACGCGCACGTAGGACGGTAGCGGCAATGTCGGGTGAGCCGCGGTGATGGCGTTGGCCGAGAAGATCTCGCCATTGGCCGTGCGGCGGCCGTGGAAGTCCGCGCCATACCAGGACGCCTGGCCCTGCGCGGCATAGCCGGCCGGATTCTCCTGCGGGACGTAGGTCTTGCCGCGCACCGTGTAGGGCTTGCCGACCATCTGGCGCCCGCCGCCCTTGGGCGGATTGGGATTGTTCGTGACACGCGGGGAGACGGCGACGCCGTATTCGGACGAGGTGAAGGCCGAGCGCTTGACAGTCGGCCCGACGCCACCACCTGAACAGGCGGCGAGGACTGTCGCGGCCGCGGCCGTCAGGATGAAAAGGCGGCAGGTTCGGTAGGGCATACGGCTGGCAAAGCTTCGTTCGAACGAAAAAACGCTGATAATTTAACTCAATGGCGACGTGCCGGCGCGCATAGAAGCGCGTCGTGGTTGAGAGGACGTTAAAGGTGACAAAGCGTTAGCGTTGGGCGTAGCAAGCGCGTGCGATGCGTTAACCGAATGCTGGCGCTGCGTTGACGCATCCGACCTTGCCGGCAGAGGGATATAAAGATATCTTTATGCGATCTGCCCCGCCTGGTCGGAGCAGGAAATCTGGAAGAAAGACGAGAAGACTCATGAGCACCCAAGGCGAGAGCGCTCGACATCCTGCAACGCACCTGCCCGACGGGGCGGAAGTGCGCGCGGCCATCACGGCCGCCGCGCGGGAACGCATCCTCATCCTCGACGGCGCCATGGGCACCATGATCCAGCGCCTCAAGCTCACCGAGGAGGATTTCCGCGGCGAGCGGTTCAAGGACTGGCACCTGCCGCTGCGCGGCAACAACGACCTGCTTATCCTGACCCAGCCGCAGGCCATCGAGGATATCCACTACGCCTACGCCAAGGCGGGCGCCGACATGGTCGAGACCAACACGTTCTCGTGCACGAGCGTCGCGCAGGCCGATTATGGGCTCGAGGACGAGGCCTATATCTACGAGCTCAACTACGAGGGCGCGCGGGTGGCGCGGCGGGCGGTCGAACGCGCAACGGCTGAGGACGGCAAGCGCCGGTTCGTCGCCGGGGCGCTGGGCCCGACCAACAAGACTTCGTCCATGTCGACGGACGTCAACAACCCGGGCCACCGCTCGATCACCTTCGACGAGCTGGTCGCAGCCTACGGCAAGGCCATCGAAGGCCTGCTCGACGGTGGCGCCGACACCCTGCTCTTCGAGACGATCACCGACACGCTCAACACCAAAGCCGGCATCTTCGCGGCCGAGAAGGTTTTTGCACAACGCGGCCGCTCATTGCCGATCATGATCTCGGGCACGATCACCGATCTTTCCGGGCGCACGCTTTCCGGCCAGACGCCGACGGCGTTCTGGCATTCGGTGCGGCATGCCAAGCCGCTCACCATCGGCCTCAACTGCGCGCTCGGCGCCAACGCCATGCGTGCGCATATCGGCGAACTCAGCGACGCGGCCGACACGCTCATCTGCGCCTACCCCAATGCGGGCCTGCCCAACGAGATGGGCCAGTACGACGAGAGCCCGGAGTTCATGGCCGAGCAGATCGAGGGGTTCGCGCGCGACGGCTACGTCAATATCGTCGGCGGCTGCTGCGGCTCGACGCCGGACCACATCAGGGCCATTGCCGAGGCCGTCGGCAGGCACGCGCCCCGGCAGGTGCCCGAAGTCGAGACGCGCCTGCGCCTCTCGGGCCTCGAGCCCTTCACGCTCACCGACGACATTCCGTTCGTCAATATCGGCGAGCGCACGAACGTGACCGGCTCGGCGCGCTTCAAGAAGCTCATCACCTCCGGCGACTATGCTGCCGCGCTGGAAGTCGCGAGAGATCAGGTCAACAATGGCGCGCAAGTCATTGACATCAATATGGACGAGGGCCTGATCGAAAGCCAGAAGGTGATGGTCGAGTTCCTCAATCTCCTCGCTGCCGAACCCGATATCGCCCGCGTGCCGCTGATGATCGACTCCTCCAAGTGGGAGGTGATCGAGGCGGGCCTCAAATGCGTGCAGGGCAAGGCGCTGGTCAACTCGATCTCGATGAAGGAAGGCGAAGAGGCCTTTCTCCACCATGCGCGGCTGGTCCGCTCCTATGGTGCTGCCGTCGTCGTCATGGCGTTCGACGAGCAGGGCCAGGCCGACACGCTCGAGCGCAAGGTCGAGATCTGCACGCGTGCCTATAAGCTCCTCACCGAAGAGGTCGGCTTCCCGCCCGAGGACATCATCTTCGACCCCAATGTCTTCGCGGTCGCGACCGGTATCGAGGAGCACAACGGCTATGGCGTCGCCTTCATCGAGGCGACCCGGCAGATCACAGCCACCCTGCCCCATGCCCACATCTCGGGCGGCGTCTCCAACCTCTCGTTCTCGTTCCGCGGCAACGAGCCGGTGCGCGAGGCGATGCACTCGGTGTTCCTCTACCACGCCATCCAGGCGGGCATGGACATGGGCATCGTCAACGCCGGGCAGCTCGCCGTCTACGAGACGATCGATCCGGAGCTGCGCGAGGCGTGCGAGGACGTCATCCTCAACCGCCGCGACGACGCGACGGACCGGCTCCTGGAGCTTGCCGAGCGCTACAAGGGCCAGGCGAGCGGTGAAGCCAAGGGCAAGGACCTCTCCTGGCGGCAATTGCCGGTCGGCGAGCGCATCAGCCATGCCCTCGTCAACGGCATCACCGAGTTCATCGAGGCCGACACCGAGGAGGCGCGCCAGCAGTTCGCGCGTCCGCTCCACGTGATCGAAGGCCCGCTGATGGACGGCATGAACGTCGTCGGCGACCTCTTCGGCTCGGGCAAGATGTTCCTGCCGCAGGTGGTCAAGTCCGCCCGCGTGATGAAGCAGGCCGTCGCCTACCTCCTGCCGTTCATGGAGGCCGAGAAGCTCGCCAATGGCGAGAGCGAGAGGAAGAGCGCAGGCAAGGTGCTGATGGCGACCGTCAAGGGCGACGTGCACGACATCGGCAAGAACATCGTCGGCGTCGTGCTTGCCTGCAACAACTACGAGATCATCGACCTTGGCGTGATGGTGCCTTCCAGCAAGATCCTCGAGACGGCGCGCGCCGAGAACGTCGACGTCATCGGCCTTTCCGGCCTCATCACCCCCTCGCTCGACGAGATGGTGCATGTGGCGGCCGAGATGGAGCGCGAAGGCTTCGACATTCCGCTGCTCATCGGCGGGGCGACGACCAGCCGCGTGCATACGGCGGTCAAGATCCACCCGCGCTACGAGCGCGGGCAGACGGTCTACGTCAACGACGCCAGCCGCGCCGTCGGCGTCGTCTCGAACCTGCTGTCGAGCCAGAAGGACAAGTTCGTCGCCGACATCCGCGCCGAATACGCCAAGGCTGCGGCCGCCCACGCCCGGGCGGAAGCCGAAAAGCAGCGGCTGCCGCTGGCGCGGGCCCGCGCCAACGCGTTCCGCCCGGATTGGGACGGCTATACGCCGCCCAGCCCCAAATTCCTCGGTACGCGCATCTTCGAGAACTTCGACCTCGCCACCCTCGCCCGCTACATCGACTGGACGCCCTTCTTCCAGACCTGGGAACTGAAGGGGCGTTTTCCGAAGATCCTCGAGGACGAGAAACAGGGCGAGGCGGCGCGCCAGCTCTACGAGGACGCGCAGCGTATGCTCAAGCAGATCATCGAGGAGAAGTGGTTCGCCCCGCGCGCGGTTATCGGCTTCTGGCCGGCCAACGCCGTCGGCGACGATATCCGGCTCTTTGCGGATGAGACTCGCAAGGACGAGCTCGCCACGCTCTTCACGCTGCGCCAGCAGCTGACCAAGCGCGACGGCAAGCCCAACATGGCGCTCGCCGACTTCGTCGCGCCCGCCGAGAGCGGCAAGGCCGACTATGTCGGCGGGTTCGTGGTGACGGCGGGCATCGAGGAGGTCGCCATCGCCGAGCGCTTCGAGCGCGCCAACGACGACTATTCATCGATCCTCGTCAAGGCACTGGCCGACCGCTTCGCCGAAGCGCTGGCCGAATACATGCACGAAGAGGTGCGCAAGGACCACTGGGGCTATGCTGCGGACGAGGCGCTGACGCCCGATGACCTCATCCTCGAGGGCTATCGCGGCATTCGCCCTGCCCCCGGCTATCCGGCCCAGCCGGACCACACGGAAAAGACGACGCTTTTCCGCCTGCTTGACGCCGAGAAGGCAGCCGGCGTCACGCTGACCGAGAGCTATGCCATGTGGCCGGGCTCGTCGGTTTCGGGCCTCTACCTGTCGCACCCGGAGGCCTATTACTTCGGCGTCGCCAAGGTCGAGCGCGACCAGGTGCTCGACTATGCGGCGCGCAAGGGCATGGAGGTCGAGGCGGTCGAGCGCTGGCTCGGCCCCATCCTCAACTACACGCCCGGCCCTGCGATCCAGGCGGCCGAGTGATGGCCGGCCAGTTCGACACCGCCGGCAGAGCAATCCCGGTGACGGTCATCGGCCCGGGCGAGGCCATGCCGCTGCCCGGCCCGGGCGTTGCCGTGCTGCGGCTGGAACCGGAAACCGGCCACGCCCACGCCAACGGCGACTACTGCCCCGCGTGCGAGGCGCGCTCGGACGTGCGGGCGCAACTCTTCGATCTGCTGGAGGGTGCGCGGCAGGGCTTGCGGCCGGCATTCCGCTCGGTGCTGCTGGACGCCAGGGCACTGGCGGATGTGGAGCCGGTGGTCGCGGCGCTCGAAGGGCGCCTGCCAGCGCGAGCGATGCGAGACCACACCGTAGGGCGTCGGTTCAGAGTGGCGGGTGTGACCGCGTAACAGGAAGGCCCCCTCACCCGCCCTACGGGCGACCTCTCCCCCGAAGGGAGAGGTGAAAAGGGCACGCGGCGGCACCTCTCCCTCTGGGGGAGAGGTCGGCCCTGCTTGCAGGGCCGGGTGAGGGGGCCTTCGTGGATCGCGCCGGTTAAACCGTCAAATCCTTCGGCGGCTCCAGCCCGTTGATGAGGCTTGCGGTCGTCACAGTATTGGCCAGCAGGCACGCGATGGTCATCGGACCCACACCGCCTGGTACGGGTGTGATGGCCCCAGCCACCTCCACGGCAGCAGCGAAATCCACGTCGCCGATCAGCCGCGTCTTGCCTTCGCCCTTCTCGGGCGCCGGCACGCGATTGATGCCGACGTCGATGACGGTGGCGCCCGGCTTGATCCAGTCCCCTTTGACCATCAGCGGACGCCCGACGGCCGCGACGACGATGTCGGCGCGACGCGCCACCTCGGCGAGGTCGCGGGTGCGTGAGTGGGCGATGGTGACGGTGCAGTTCTCGCGCAGCAGGAGCTGGGCCATCGGCTTGCCGACGAGGTTGGAGCGGCCGATGACGACGGCGTTGAGCCCTTCGAGCGAGCCAAGGTGCTCACGCAGCAGCAGTAGGCATCCGAGCGGCGTGCAGGAGACGGGGCCCGGCAGACCGATCTGCACCTTGCCGACATTGGCCGGCGTGAAGCAGTCGACGTCCTTATCCGGCGAGATGGCGTCGATCACCTTGTTCGGATCGATGTGATCCGGAACCGGCATTTGCACAAGAATACCGTGCACTTGCGGATCGTTGTTCAACTTGTGAACGAGCGCCAGGAGGTCCGCTTCGGGCGTATCGGCCGGCAACTCGTGCTTGAAGGACGCCATGCCGAGCTCGACGGTCTGCTTGGCCTTGCTCGACACGTAGACCTGGCTTGCCGGGTCCTCGCCGACGATGACGACGGCCAGGCCCGGCACGATGCCATGTTCGGCCTTGAGCCGCTCCACATGGGAAGCCACGCGTCCGCGCAGCTTTTCGGCAAAGGCTTTTCCATCGATGATCGTCGCGGTCATGAGGTCACTCCGGCAGGGATTTGGCCTGTGCATAGTGCCTGGCGGCCCGTATTGGAATAGGTGTCGAGTTTAGGCAAGTTAGGTCACTCATATTGCTGGATTTTTTCCTCTAGGACTGATTAGCCTACACTTCCGGATCGGCCGGACGCAGGAGGGATGCGATGTCAGTCAGGAAGTTCTTCTTCGGTTTGATGGCTGCGGCCATGATGATGCTGGGCCATGCGGGCCCGAGCCTTGCGCAGGACAACAGCACGCGAGTCATTGTGCCCGATCGTCCGGGCGGGGCGCTGATTGCGGGGTGCTACCGCGTCACGCGCTCGATCTACGGGCCCTATCGCCTGACCTTCTGCCTCGAGCGGCGCGGCACCTATCAGGTGACGGGCGGCGGCGTGAACTGCCAGGGGCGGCTCAACTGGACGGCGTCGGGACGCGATGTCTCCATCCAGCTGCAGCGCTCGCGCTGCGGCAATGGCGTCGCCTGGAGCGCCGACCGCATGAGCTGCCGCGGCGCTGGGATATTCCAGGGCATTCTGTCGCGCATCCTGGTGCCGGATGTGCCCTATCTCGGGGCGCTCAACTGCACCTATCGGCCGGCGGCGGGCGGCTACCAGCCGACGACCATCACGGCGCGACGCTTCAACTGATCGCTTAGCATCGAGGCAAATGAAAAGGGCCACGCCGCATCTCTGCTGGCGTGGCCCCGATTGGGAAGCCAGTTCACCGCGCTGTTGAGGGCTTGGGGGACAAGCGGCGAACGAATCTTCCCTGGCTCACCGGTGCATGGGTCGCTTGCTTGGCCAGTGAACTGCATTCAAGATGGCGCGCGAATGCGGCATTAAAAGAGCTATCACCGAAAGGTGAATGTGTTTTTTGCTCTCCCACCCCGCTTGCCGCCGAGGCCGATTGCTGGCATGCCGGAAGAGGCCGCCCGGAGGCCTGTTTGGCCCGGTGATCGAGCCAGGCCGCAGCCCTGACGAGAAGCATATGAGCAACATCAGAACGACGATCAGCCCGCCGCCCCTCGAGAAGAAGTCGTTCACCGAGCCCGCTGCCGCCTGGGAGTATCTGGCCCATATCTACCACCGCAATACCGGGTTCGTGCGCGACAAGCTCGAGGCGCTCTCGCGCGGGACGGTGCCTGAGGGGCGGGTGCGGGCCTGCTATCCGCAGATCGAGGTGCGCTCGACGAGCTACGGCAAGAGCGAATCCACCCTGCCCTACGGCTATCTCCACACGCCCGGCATCTACCGGACGACCGTGACGTCGCCGGACCTCTTCCGCACCTATTATGAGGAGCAGTTCGCGGTCATCCTCAAGAACCACGGCGGCACCATCGACATCGGGGAATCGCAGACGCCGATCCCGCTGCACTTCGCGCTCGCCGCCAATGCGCCGATCGACGGGGCCGCGCTCGCCGAGCTCGGCATTCCCTTGCGCGACGTGTTCGATGCGCCGGACCTGACCCATACCGACGACGAGATCGCCAACGGCACCTTCGTGCCGCCGCCCGGCGGCCCCTACCCGCTCGCCGCCTTCACGGCGCCGCGCGTCGACTATTCACTCTACCGGCTCAACCACTACACCGGCACCGAGCCCGAGCATTTCCAGAATTTCGTGATTTTCACCAATTACCAGTTCTATATCGACGAATTCTGCCGGGTCGCCTACGAGTACATGGAGGCCGGGCACCCGCACTACGAGAGCTTCGTCGAGCCCGGCAACTACGTCACCCGCAACGCGCGGCTCGGCGGCGGCACGACGGGCGTGCAGGCGACCCGCACGCCGCAGATGCCGGCCTATCACCTGACCGCCGGACGCAGCCGCGGCATCACCATGGTCAACATCGGCGTCGGCCCATCCAACGCCAAGACCATCACCGACCACATCGCGGTGCTGCGGCCCCACGCCTGGATCATGCTCGGGCACTGTGCGGGCCTCAGAAACTCGCAGGAGCTCGGCGACTACGTGCTCGCCCATGCCTATGTGCGCGAGGACCACGTGCTCGACGCGGATCTGCCGCTTTCCGTGCCGATTCCGGCGCTCGCCGAGGTGCAGGTGGCGCTTGAGCAGGCCGTGCAGGAGATCACCCAGCTCGAGGGGCTGGAGACCAAGAAGATCATGCGCACCGGCACCGTCGCGAGCTTCGACAACCGCAACTGGGAGTTGCGCGACCAGGCCGAGATCGTGCGGCGCCTCTCGCAGTCGCGCGCCATCGCGCTCGACATGGAGAGCGCCACGATTGCCGCCAACGGCTTCCGCTTCCGCGTGCCCTACGGCACCCTGCTCTGCGTCTCCGACAAGCCGCTGCACGGGGAACTCAAGCTCCCCGGCATGGCCTCGGACTTTTATCGTACGCAGGTCAACAAGCACCTGCTGATCGGGCTGCGGGCGATGGAGATCCTGCGCGACCAGCCGGCCGAGCGGCTGCATTCACGCAAGCTCAGGAGCTTTGCCGAGACGGCGTTCCAGTAGCGCCCCAATCAGGAATCGGTGTCATCGTCCTGAAAAATCGCTTCGATCGTCTCGCCCAGAAGCCTCGCAATCTTGAAGGCGAGAGGCAGAGAAGGATCGAAGCGGCCGCTTTCGATGGCGATGATCGACTGCCTCGAAACACCGAGTTTATCTCCGAGGACCGCCTGTGACCAACCACGGGCGGTTCTCAATTCCTTGAGCCGGTTCTTCAAGCTTCCCGGCCTTCCAGGCGGGAAAAATAAAGCGCACCGATCGAATATGCGGCCCAGTAGATGGGATTGAGCCAGAACATCGGGATCCCTGCCGCGTCCACGAACAGCTCGAAATACCCCCATGCCGAGGCCAGCAGCAGAAGCACCGTCAGGCCGAAGAATATCGCCTTGAGTTGGATGCTGCGCAGATACTCGTCGATCTCCCAGAGGTAACGCCATAGAGCCCATAACGGCGTCAGAAGAGCGGCGATGGGCAGGATGCTGCCGATCCACAGCAAAGGCGTGGAAACGGCGTCCGTTTCCTCGGCCCACCTCAGGACTAGGCTGAACAGAAGAAAAATCGCCATCGACACTGCCGTCACGGTAACGAAACGCCGATTGGAGTGACTTTGCATGAAGCGCGTCTCCTTCGAGTAAGGTGTACTTTACATTGCCAGGTCGCTTTGTCAAGTTAGCTTTACATTACCGGGCGGCTGCGCCACCTCGCTGCCTCGCCGAAACGGCCTTGTGGCGGACTAGCCGTTCAGTAGGATGACCACCTTGCCGATGGTATGGCCCTCGCCTACCCGGCGCAGGGCCTTGGCGCCTTCGGCCAGCGGCCAGGTGCTGTCGACGATAGCCTTCAACTCGCCTCGCACACAGCGGGCGGCGAGATCGTCGAGGCCGGCGATCGTCGGCTTGTGCACCAGGATGCCGAGGCTCTGGCCGTTGCGCTTGCCGACGGCGCCGCCGAACACCGCCACCTGCAGCAACGCACCGATCCTGCCGCCGATGACGACAAGATTGCCGCCGGGGTTCAGCGCCCGCGCGAAAGCCGAGGGCGAGCGCATGGCGATGACGTCGAGGATGAGGTCGTAGAGTTCGTTCTCGGCGGTGAAATCGGTCGTGCGGTAGTCGATGAAGCGGTTGGCGCCGAGCGCCAGCAGCGCCTCGCGCTTATCGGCGCGGTCGACGGCGGTGACGTGCGCGCCGGCGTGCTTCGCCAACTGGATGGCGAACGTCCCCACTCCTCCACCTGCCCCGTTGATCAGCACCCGCTCGCCGGGCTTGAGATCGCGCTTCTGTAAGCCCTTGAGGGCGAGCAATCCGGCCTGCGGCAAGGCCGCGGCTTGCGTAAAGCCGAGCGCTTCGGGCTTGATGGCAAGCGCATCGGCCTTGGCGGCAACGTATTCGGCGAACCCGCCCCAGTCGCCTTCGGAAATGTCGCCGAAGACGGCGTCGCCGACCTTGAGGCGCTCGACGCCCTCACCGACCGCGACGACCGTTCCGGCGATGTCGGCTCCGAGAATCCTGTGCGGCGGCTTGAAGAGACCGCCGACGCGGCCGAGCATGCTGCCGACCATCAGGTCCCAGTCCCAGGAATTGACCGAGGACGCGGCGACGCGCACCAGCACTTCGCCGGCAGCGGGCGCGGGCACGGGCACGTCCTCGAGCCGCAGGGTTTCGGGAGGGCCATATGTGTCGTAGACCAGCGCCCGCATGCCCTCGCCTCCCGCCTGGGTGTGTCAGGTTTATGGGAATTGGCGGCTCCATCGCCTCCCTCCCCCTTGAGGGGAGGGATTGAGGGTGGGGG
>NZ_JZEX01000158.1 GCF_000969415.1 Devosia geojensis
GGGCCCCCCTCCCCTCAAGGGGGAGGGGGGCACAGCCGGCGAAGCTGGAGATGATCGTCCCCATCCCTAGTGCCCCAATGTCGCTTCGACCGCCGCGCGCAGCGCCGGCGTCACCTGCGGGCGCACGCCGAACCAGGCCTCGAATCCCGGCACCGCCTGGTGCAGCAACATGCCGAGGCCGTCGACGGTTTTCAGCCCCCGCGCCCGCGCGTCGGCCAGCAGCGGGGTTTCGAGCGGCACGTAGACGATATCGGTGACGAGGGTATCGGGGCGCAGCATGTCGAGGTCGAACGTCTCGAAGCGGCTGCCGTGCATGCCGATAGAGGTGGTGTTGACGACGAGGCCGGCGAGCGGGGCGGCCGCGTTGATATCGTCGAGCTGGCCGACGGTGATGTCGCCGTCGATCTCGGCGGCGAGGCGGTCGGCGCTCGCCCGCGTCCGGTTGAGGAGGATGACGGGAATGCCGCGGCTGGCAAGGGCAACGAGGATGGCCCGCGCCGCGCCGCCCGCGCCGAGGACCAGCGCCCGCTCGAGTCCCTGCGACCACCCCGGCGCGCCCGCATCGAGATTGCCGAGGAAGCCGAGATAGTCGGTGTTGGTGCCCAAGAGTCTGCCGTCGCGCATCACCAGCGTATTGACCGCACCGATCTGGCGGGCGAGCGGATCGACCTCGTCGCAGAGGGCGAAGACCGCTTCCTTGTGCGGGATGGTGACATTGCCGCCGGCAAATTCGCCCCGTCGCACGCGGGCAACGAACCCCTCCAGCGCATCCGGCGCCACGTCGATGGCTTCATAGCTGCCGTCGATGCCGTGTTCGGCAAGCCATGTGCCGTGGATCAGGGGCGAGCGGGAATGGGCGATCGGGTGGCCGATGACGAAGGCTCTGGTGGTCACGCGGGGGCTTTCGCAAGGAGCTCGGGAGCGAATTCGCGCAGCGCCGCCAGCAGCGGTAGCAGCGGCAGGCCGAGAATGGTGAAATAGTCGCCGGTGACCGTCGCAAAGAGGCGGATCGACGGGCCTTCCAGCCGGTAGCCGCCGACCGAGCCGAGAACCGCCTCGCCCTCGAGGGCAAGCACCTCGTCGCGCTCCTCGAGCGAAAACTCGCGCATGGTGAGCTCGGCGGTTTCGACCTGCGACCACAGCACCGCTTCCCCCCGCGCCAGCGCGATGGCCGCGTGCAGGCGATGGGTCTTGCCGCGCAGGGTATCGAGCTGCTCGGCGGCCGCCGCCATGCTGTCGGGCTTGTGGAAAATGCGCGGGCCGAGCGACAAGGTCTGATCGGCGCCGATGACCAGCGCGCCGTCGCGGGCGGCGGCGACGGCCCTCGCCTTGGCGGCGGCGAGCAGCAGGGCGATGTCGCGCGCATCGCCTCCCGCCGCTTCCGCCTGCGCCTCGATGGCGCGTTCATCCACAGCCGCCGGCTCGACGGCGAAGTCGAGCCCGGCCCCGGCGAGCAGGGCGCGGCGCGCGGCAGACTGCGAGGCGAGGATCAGCATGGGATCAAGGTTTTCCACACTGTCCCCGCAAGCTCAAGCCCTCCTTGTGCGTTAGGAGGATGGTTTTGGCCGAGCGGCCAAGTTGTTCGACTTGGTAAACGAGGCGTTAACAGGTCGACCCCGCTGCTGACTCGCTGAGGGCTATGGATAGGAGCGGGGAAAACCCGTTTTCGCCGGCGCTTCGGGGAGCGGAGATTCGAACAGGCTCATCCCAGCGTGCGTCCCCAGGGGTCGAATGGTTAACGGCCCGTTAACGCGCCCGTTTGCGCCGGAAGGATGACGATGTCCCCCGACGGTTGTTAACACCCCGTTAACCATGACGCTGTGCGCTTCTGCCGCGAGACGGCGCGATTGTGGGCGCCCATGAATTGGGGCAAAACACCGCCATGATGATAAAGATAAAAGAAGAAGACTCTTTTTATCGGTTTGGACGGGAGCGAGCCGCGTGACCGGGGCAAGCGGCAAGATCCTCCTCGAGACGGTCAGGGGCCGACGCCAGGAGCGCGCCCCGATCTGGATCATG
Organism: Devosia geojensis; assembly: GCF_000969415.1. Taxonomy (GTDB): domain Bacteria; phylum Pseudomonadota; class Alphaproteobacteria; order Rhizobiales; family Devosiaceae; genus Devosia; species Devosia geojensis. The sequence continues at coordinate 2,020 of NZ_JZEX01000158.1, forward strand.
CGCCAGGCCGGACGCTACCTGCCCGAGTACCGTGAGGTGAGGGCCGGGGTCAGCGGCTTCCTCGAGCTCTGCTACACCCCAAAGCTCGCCGCCGAGGTGACGCTGCAACCCTTGCGTCGATTCGAGCTCGATGCGGCCATCCTCTTTTCCGACATCCTCGTCATCCCCGATGCGCTGGGCCAGAAGGTGCGCTTCGAGACGGGCGAGGGACCGCTCCTTGATCCGGTGGACGCCGGAGCGATCGCCGCGTTGAAGCCGGAACGGGTCGTCGAGCGGCTCTCACCGGTGCTGGAGACCCTCGAGCGGGTGAAGGCGGCTCTGCCCCGGACCAAGACCATGATCGGCTTCTGCGGCTCGCCCTGGACGGTCGCCACCTACATGATCGGCGGGCGCGGCTCGTCCGACCAGGCCGCGGCGCGGCTCTTTGCCCTGCGCGAGCCCGAGGCGTTCGCGGCGTTGGTCGATGTCCTCGTCGAAGCCAGCATCGAGTACCTCGCCGCCCAGTTCGCGGCCGGCGCCGACGTGGTGCAGCTCTTCGAGAGCTGGGCGCTCAACCTCGACGAGCCGGCCTTCCGCGAGCGGGTGATCGAGCCCAACCGGCGGATCGTCGAGGGCCTGCGGCGCCGGGTGCCCGATGCCCCTATCATCGGCTTTCCGCGCGGCGCCGCCGGCATGATCGGCGAATATGTCGAGCGAACCGGCGTCAATGCCGTCGGCCTCGACTATGCGACGCCCCCCGCCTTCGCCGACAAGGCCGTGCCGAAGGACATCGCCGTCCAGGGCAATCTCGATCCCTTGCGGCTTGTCGCCGGCGGGCGGCAGATGGAAGATCAGGCGCGGGCGATTCTTTCGGTTTTCGCGGATCGCCCGCACATCTTCAATCTCGGGCACGGCATCGTGCCGGAGACGCCGATTTCCCACGTGGAGCGGCTCGTCGACATCGTCAGAGCTTTCCCGTCCTGACGGGTGTCAGGACGGGAAAGCTCACTTTTTGTTTGTCGCATTTTCGAACCGCAAAAGTGGCGACCACTTTTGCTGAAAATGCTCTGGAACGGGTGAGGGGAAACCCATGGAATGGGTCAAGGCATTTCACGTCATCTCCGTCATTGCCTGGATGGCCGGGCTCTTCTACCTGCCGCGGCTCTTCGTCTACCACGCCGATGCCGAGATCGGTTCCAAGCAGTCCGAGACCTTCAAGGTGATGGAGCGCAGGCTCCTGCGCGCCATCACCACACCCGCCATGATCGCCGCTTGGATCTTCGGGCTGTGGATGGTCATCGGCTTCCAGGCGGTGAGCTTTGCCGAGGGCTGGGTATGGGTGAAGGCCGTGCTGGTCATCGCCATGTCCGGCTATCACGGGCTCCTCGTGCGGCACACGAAGGCTTTTGCCGAGGACCGTAATGACAAGCCGGCGCGCTACTTCCGCATGATCAACGAGATTCCGACCCTCCTGATGATCGGCATCGTCATCGCCGTGATCGTGCGTCCGTTTTGACGAACGGCATTTGATGCGTTTCACGTGAATCTTGCCGTCACACACCGGTTTCGTCCTTGAAACCGGCGGTGCACCACGCTATGTGAGGGCAACGCATCGTCGAAAGAGCGCGATCGAGTCTCAACCGGTCGCCCGTCCGATGCCCCTTCCCCTCTTTCCCGCCTTTTACTTCCCCACGATTTCCCTAAAGGGTCATCCACCACATGCAGAATCTGAAGCTCAGTGAGCTCAAGGCCAAGTCTCCGGCAGAACTCCTGGCGTTCGCCGAGACACACGAGGTCGAGAACGCCTCGACCATGCGCAAACAGGAATTGATGTTTGCCATATTGAAGGAGCTGGCCGCCAAGGAGGTGGATATCACAGGCGAGGGGGTGGTCGAGGTCCTGCCCGACGGGTTCGGGTTCCTTCGTTCCCCTGACGCCAACTACTTGCCCGGGCCCGACGACATCTATGTCAGCCCCAGCCAGATCCGCCGATTTGGCCTTCGCACCGGCGATACCGTCGAAGGCCAGATCCGCTCCCCCAAGGACGGCGAGCGCTATTTCGCGCTTTTGAAGGTCAACACGATCAATTTCGAAGACCCCGAGAACGTCCGCCACAAGATCAACTTCGATAACCTCACTCCCCTCTATCCCGACGAGCGGCTGCGCCTCGAGCTGCCGGACCCGACGGTCAAGGACCGTTCGGCCCGCATCCTCGACCTCGTCGCGCCCCTCGGGAAGGGCCAGCGCGCGCTGATCGTCGCGCCGCCGCGCACCGGCAAGACGGTGCTCCTGCAGAACATCGCCCAGTCGATCGCCACCAACCATCCCGAGTGCTATCTGATCGTCCTGCTCATCGACGAGCGTCCCGAGGAAGTCACCGACATGCAGCGCTCGGTCCGCGGCGAGGTCATCTCCTCGACCTTCGACGAGCCGGCTAGCCGCCACGTCCAGGTCGCCGAGATGGTGATCGAAAAGGCCAAGCGCCTCGTCGAGCACAAGCGCGACGTCGTCATCCTCCTCGATTCCATCACCCGCCTCGGGCGCGCCTACAACACCGTGGTGCCATCCTCAGGCAAGGTGCTGACCGGCGGTGTCGACGCCAACGCCCTGCAGCGCCCCAAGCGCTTCTTCGGCGCGGCGCGCAACATCGAGGACGGCGGGTCGCTGACCATCATCTCGACGGCGCTGATCGATACCGGAAGCCGCATGGACGAGGTGATCTTCGAAGAGTTCAAGGGCACCGGCAACTCGGAAATCGTCCTCGACCGCAAGGTCGCCGACAAGCGCGTCTTCCCGGCCCTCGACATCACCAAGTCGGGCACCCGCAAGGAAGAGCTGCTGGTCGAGCCGGATATCCTGAAAAAGATGTACGTGCTGCGCCGCATCCTCAACCCCATGGGCACGATCGACGCCATGGAGTTCCTGATGGACAAGGTGCGCCAGACCAAGACCAATTCCGACTTCTTCGATTCGATGAACACCTAGCCGACAGGTTGGAGTATTGCCAGGTCCGACGGAACCGGCGGCTCTTTCGCCTCCCTCCCCCTTGAGGGGAGGGAATGAGGGTGGGGGTGGTTCAGTGG
>NZ_JZEX01000159.1 GCF_000969415.1 Devosia geojensis
GGGAACGAGGGTGGGGGTCGTTGTGTGCGTCACCGACGGACCCCCACCCCCAGCCCCTCCCCTCAAGGGGGAGGGGAGCCAGCTTCCGCCGGCTCGAACACCCCGTCATGCGGGCGCACCAGCCGGATCGGCACGGGCCGGTTCTGGTCGCGCAGAGTCGCGCCCTCGCCGGGGGTCGCGCCGATCTTGCCGATGAGCGCCCAGGCGCTGCCGCGCTCGCCGGGGAGGGGCCCCAGCACCACGCCGATGGCGTAGGCGGGATTGGCCTGGTCGGAATTGATGAAGATCAGCGAGCCCGTCTCCAACCGCCGGCGCTCCAGCGACTGCACCAGCCAGACGGTGGTGTTGGGGCCGTAGCGATTGGCGAGGTAATCGGGCACCAGGTGCGGCGGAGCCTCTTCTGGCGAATGGACGATGTCCGCCGGCTCGAACGCTTCGCCCGCGCCCAATGCACGTTCGCGCGCCACGTCGCCGGCGATGGCGGGCGGAATGGCCTCGAGGTCGACGCCGGCGGCGACGTCCGCGATGCCGAGGACCCGCGGCTGGTCGGCAAGGCGGAGGGTTTTCGGCCGTCGGGAAGGGCGCAGCCGGGCGAGAAGGCCGGGCTCGGACGCCTGCGGGCGCGCGGCAAGGCTGGCGCCGCCGTCGAGATAGGCGAGGGGCGCGGCCCCGCTTTCGCGCCGGGCGATGGGGACGGCGGCGTCCGGCGTCTCATAGGCGGGGTCGATCATCGTCTCGCGAGGGGAATCGTGCGGCTCGCCGAGAAGCCGGGCAACGGCATGCCGGCCGCTGTCGAGGCAGGCCTGCGTACCGAGATATCCGGCGGCGGCGCCGGCGAGGACGATATGCGTTGGACCTTCGCCGGCAACGAGCCGGCCCGCCTGCCAATGGCTGCGCCCGCCGCCCATGTGCCAGAGTGTCAGCTCGGGCTGCCAGCCGCCGCAGACGATGAACCGGTCGACGACGAGCGGCTCCTCCTCCTTCTCGTAGCTCTCGATGGAGACCGCCGTGCGCACGGCAAGGGCGGCGGCGCCGGGTGCGCGAGCGGCCGAAAGCGGCACCACGCCGCCCGCCATGGTGATGCCGTAGGCCTTGCAGAACTCGAGGAAGCGCGACTGCGGCGCCGGTCTGCGGTCGAGGATGCGGGGCACGGCAATGCCCGCGTCCGCCGCGAGCATGGCGAGACGGTAGGCGGCGTTGGAGACGGTGGCGACCGCCGCCGAGCGGCCGGGCCACACGCCGTAGGCGTGAGCGAGATGGAAGGCCTCGGCGGTGCCGACGACGCCGGGCAGCCGGTTTCCGGCAAAGAGCGGCAGCCGCTCGACGGCGCCGGTGGCGACCACGATGTGCCTGGCTTCAAGAACCGTGACGGTGGACTTCGGACGTCTGCCGTCGAGGGTGACGCTTTCGATCTGCACATGATGGCCATTGATCGCGACGGCCTCGCTCGCGACGTGCGCAGAGATATCGGGAAGGGAGACGATCTCCCGTTTCAGCCGCGAAATGGCGTCCTCGGGCGCTTCCTCCCCTTCGGTGCGCCCGAACAGCAGGGCGTCGCCGCCGAGCATCGGGCGGCGCTCGACGAGGGCGACGGAAAGGCCGCCGCGCGCCGCCGCGACCGCCGCCTCCATTCCCGCGATACCCCCGCCGACCACCACCATATCGACCGCTCTGGCTTCGGCGGAATCCGTGGCTGCGTTGGGCGGCACCGGGGCGGCGTCGAGCCTGATGCCCAGCGAGCGGGGCGCCCGTCCCAGCATCCGCCCTGCCCGGGCAAGGGCGGAACGGCCGGAGGCGCCGGCGGGCAGGGTGACGAGATCGAGCCCGTCGGCTGCGGCGAGGCGCGCCATCGCAACGGCATGATCGGGAGCGTCGACCGGCGCGACGAGCGGCGCAAAGCGCAGCGAGAGGGCGAGGGGGTGTCCCTCGTGGATGCCATAGGTATCGAGGCCATTGGCAATGGCGGCGCTCAGCACCGTATCGCCAGCAAAACCCTCGATTGGGTGGCCGTTGAGGCGCATGCGCAGCGGGCGCGTCCGGTCGAGGGCGTGGCCGGCGAACGCGTGGCGGGGGTCGAGCTCGAGGCGATTGGGCTGGCCCTTCACGCGACGGCCTCCGCCGGGCGCATGGCGCCGAACTCGCCGACCGGGGATGGTTCGAGCGGGCGCGAGAAGCCGCGCGCGCCGAAATAGGCGTCCTCGGCCCCGCTTGCCGCGCCGACCAGCCAGCGCGCGATGGCGGGGGCGAGGAACGCGCCGGTTGTCCCCAATCCGGCCAGCACGACGCCGCCGCTGCCGGCGGACCGCCCGAGGACCGGCGCGCCGTCCCGCGTCACCAGCCGGCGGAACCCGACATGGCCGGCGAGCCGTACCGGCCGCGGGCGCTTGAGGAGCGCCGCGACCGCCGAAGCGGTGCCGGCCGTGCCGGCCGAGGCGACGGCCGTGATCGCCTGCGACGGCAATTGCAGCAATTGCGCCTCGCGGTCGACATCGAGCAGCACGGGAGAGGCGAGGGGCGGCGCGGGTTCGGTGAGGATCGCGGTGGCCGGAACGGCATAGAGCAGGGCGCCGAGCGTGCCGGCGGCATGGGCGAGGATCGCGGCATCGTCGGCGAGCACCGCCATTCCGGCCTCGAGCCGGATGTCGCCGACCTCAACGCGCGCCGTGCCGTCGTCGAGGACTTCGCTTGCGGCAAGACGCGGCGGCACCATGGCGACGTCGAGCCGTGCGAGCCAGGCATCGAGCAGCGGCTCGGCCTCGGCGCGGAGGATCAGCGCCGTGTCGCGCAAGATCAAACCTTCGCGATTCGCGCCGGCGATCTCGGAGGGCACGGCCTGCGCGTCGTGGCCGAAGCCGGCGGCCATGTGGCGCACATGCGCGAGCGCCTGCCGGCCATGCGGCGTGGCGCTGACGAACAGCGGATCGAGCCGCTGGATGGCGGAGCGCGCGCCGAGGCGGGTGAGATGGCGCAACGTTTCCGGCACGGTGTCGGAGAGAATCGCCCAGGTTTCCGGGCGCGTTGCCGGGGCGGCCGAAAGGTCGAGCCCGCGCGCCAGGCGATAGGCCGCGCTCGATTCGCCGACGAGCGCCACGCGCCGGTCGTGCGCCTGAGCCAGGAGCCCGGCGACGAGCCGCGCCAGTGGCGTCCCGCCGAAAACCGCGATGTCGACCTGCCGGACTTCCATCAGCCTTCGCGCTTGCCCGCTGCAACCTGTGGCAATGCGTCCCCCTCACCCCAACGGGTTTTTGTGGTTTTTAGACATAATCCGCCATTAGATGCGCCCCGTCCATGGCGCCGTGGCGCAAACCGTTGGGAATTCATGGTCTTCTGGTCGACTGCCCTGCTGCTGACGTTGATCGCCTGCGCCGCGCTCTACTATGCGTCGGCCGGGCGCCGGGTCAACGCGGGCGCGGTCCCGGAAGACAGCGATGCGCATTTCCGCCGCATGCTGGCGGGGATCGACGCTGATTTCGGCGCCGGCAAGCTCGGCGAGGCCGAGGCGACGGCCGCCAAGGCGGAGCTTGCCCGCGAGATGCTGCGCCAGAAGGCCGAAGGCGGACCTTCCGCCGCAAAGCCGTTGGGACGGGGGCCGATCGCGCTCGGCGTGCTGCTGGTCGCCGGACTGACGCTGGGACTTTATGTGCTGCTCGGCCGTCCGGACCTGCCCGGCGCGCCGCTTGCCGACCGCCCGGAGATCGCCGCGCGCGACATGGACCTCGACGCCGCCATCGGGCAGATCGAGACGCGGCTCGCCGCCGCGCCCGACGACCTGCGCGGCTGGACCGTCGTCGCGCCCGCCTACATGGAACTGCAGCGCTATGCCGATGCCGAGCGCGCCTTCCGCCGCATCATCGAGCTCGCCGGTCCCGATGCCGAGCGCGAGACCGATCTTGCCGAGGCGCTGATGATGCAGAGGGGCGGCGATGCCGAGGGCGAGCCGATGGAGCTCCTGCGCAGCGCCGCCGGGCGCGACCCGGCCCATATCCGCTCGCGCTTCTACATCGCGGGCGAGCTGACCCGCGCCGGCGACTATCCGGCGGCTGCGGAAGCATGGCAGGACCTCATCGACCTGGCGGAGGGAGATGAGCCCTGGCTCGCCACCGCCCGGCGCGGACTGGAATTCGCGCAGGCCGAGGGTGTCGCCGGAGAGCCTGACGCCGCCGCCGAGCAGGAGGCGATCCGCGGCATGGTCGCGGGGCTGGCGGCCCGGCTCGAAGAACAGGGCGGCAGCATCGAGGAGTGGACGCAGCTTGTGCGCGCCTATCTGGTGCTGGAAGATAGGGACGCGGCGCAGGCGGCCTATGACAATGCTGTCGCCGCATACCCCCGCGCGTTCGATCGCGGCGATCTCGACACCATCGCGCTCGATGCGGGACTGACACTCAACGGAGGCGGGCAATGAGTTCGCACGGCCTGCCGGCACGGCGCGGCTGGAGCCGCAAGCAGAAGCGACTGGCGATGATCGCCGGGCTCGGCCTCGTTCTGGCGCTGGCGACAACGCTGGTGCTGGTCGCGCTGCGCGACCAGATCGTCTTCTTCTATACCCCCGCCGACATCATCGAGCGCGGCGTCGAGCCCGGCCAGCCCATCCGCCTCGGCGGATTGGTCAAGGAGGGCTCCTGGACGCGCCAGGGCGAGCGCAACAGCTTCGTCGTCACCGACAACGGGGCCGACATCGCGGCGACCTTCACCGGCATCCTGCCCGATCTGTTCCGCGAGGGGCAGGGCGTGGTGGCCGAGGGGAGCCTCCTGCCCGACGGGTCGTTCAGCGCCACCAATGTGCTGGCCAAGCACGACGAGACCTATATCCCCAAGGAAATCGCCGACGCCCTCAAGGAACGTGGCGAGTGGCGGCCGGGCGAAGCGCTGCCGGAGGGGCAGTGATGGTGGCGGACGGCACGATCGCCCCCCTCCCCCTTGAGGGGAGGGGCCGGGGGTGGGGGTCCATCGGTGGTCAACACAACGACCCCCACCCTCATTC
>NZ_JZEX01000160.1 GCF_000969415.1 Devosia geojensis
CCCACAAGGGGGGAGGCAACTTTCGGGCTCCTGGCCAGACGATGCCTCAAGCACGATGCAGCACCTCCCCCCTTGCGGGGGAGGGTTGGGAGGGGGGTATCCGCGAGCCCCGTCACCATCCGATGACCCTTGCTTCCACCGCCACTGCCCGTCCGATCCCCGCGCTCGACAAGCTCGGCATCCTCATCGCGCTCATTGTGGCAGCGGGCGCTGCCTTGCCGTTCAGCGTCTTCCGCCCGACACGGATCGCGGCCGGCGAAGGGCGGATGCTGACGGAAGCCCTCGCGGTCCTTCCCGCCGGCGTGATGATCGCCGCCATCGTCATCGGCAGCCTCGTCGCGGTCGGGCGCTTCGCGCCCCTCGTCAAGCTCGCCGTCTCCTTCGTCGTTCTCGCCATTCTCTTCGTTCTTGTCGGCCAGTCGGCGACCTACCTGACGCCCCCGGACAACACCTTCGCGCGCGTCTCGCCCGGCGCCGGCTTCTGGCTCCTCACCTTCGCCTTCGCGCTGATGGTCACCGACGCCCTGGCGCGCCTGCGGTTCCGCCCCTGGGCGCGCATCGGCATCCTCGCCGCCGTCACCGTGGCGATTGGGCTCCTCCTCTGGAGCGGGGTGTGGAACGATCTCTCGATCCTCAAGGAATACGCCAACCGCGCCGCCGCCTTCTGGAACGAGGGGCGCACGCACCTCCTGCTCGCCTTCGGCTCGGTCGCGGCCGCAACGATCGCCGGCGTGCCGCTCGGCATCCTCTGCCATCGCGTGCGGCCGCTGCGGGCGGGCGTGCTCAATGTCCTCAACATCATCCAGACGATCCCCTCGATCGCGCTTTTCGGCCTCCTCATCGCCCCGCTCGCGTGGGTGGCGGCCAACGTGCCCGGCGCCTCGGCCATCGGCATTTCCGGCATCGGCATTGCGCCGGCGATGGTTGCGCTTTTCGCCTATTCGCTCTTGCCGATCGTCGCCAACACCGTCGTCGGGCTCGAGAACGTGCCCGAGGCCGCCGAGGACGCGGCACGCGGCATGGGCATGACCAATCGCCAGCGCCTGATGGGCGTCGAGCTGCCGCTAGCCTTCCCTGTGATCCTCACCGGCATCCGCATCGTCCTCGTCCAAAACATCGGCATGGCGACCATCGCCGCGCTCATCGGGGGCGGCGGCTTCGGCGTCTTCGTCTTCCAGGGCGTCGGGCAAACCGCCATGGACCTCGTCCTCCTCGGCGCCGTACCCACGGTGGCACTGGCCTTCGCCGCCGCCGTTGTGCTCGATGCCTTCGTCGAAATGGTCAGCGTCGGGGGGCGCACGTAATGATCGAAATCCAGGACCTCACCAAAGTCTATGGCGAGACCGCCGTCGTCGACCGGGTGTCGCTGACCGTTCCCGCCGGCGAGATCTGTGTCGTCGTCGGCACCTCGGGCTCGGGCAAGACCACCCTCATGCGCATGATCAACCGGCTGGTCGAGCCCACCTCCGGCCAAGTGCTGATCGACGGCAAGGACACGCGCTCCGAGCCGCCCCATCTCCTACGCCGCCGCATCGGCTACGCCATTCAGGGCCATGGCCTTTTCCCGCACCGGACGGTGGGCGAGAACATCGCTACCGTTCCCACCCTCCTCGGCTGGGACAAGGCCAAGTCCACCGCCCGCGTCGACGAGCTGCTCTCGCTCTTCCAGCTCGATCCCGCCGAATACCGCGACCGCCTGCCGAGCGAATTGTCCGGCGGCCAGCAGCAGCGCGTCGGCGTCGCGCGGGCGCTCGCGGCCGAACCCGCCATCCTCCTCATGGACGAACCGTTCGGTGCGCTCGATCCGGTCATCCGCGCCAAGGCGCAGGAGGATCTCCTTGCCATCCAGCGCCGCTTCGGCACCACCATCGTCCTCGTCACCCACGACATGGAGGAGGCCATACACCTGGGCAGCCGCATCGCCGTGATGGATGCGGGCAAGCTCCTGCAATACGCAACGCCGCAGGAGATCATCGCCAATCCGGCGACCGCGTTCGTTGCCGAGCTCATCGGCGGCGACCGGCCCTTCCGCCTGCTCTCGCTCGCCAAGGTCGCCGACCACATCGAGCCGGGCGAAGCCTCCGGCGCCCCCATCGATGCCGGGGCCACCCTGCGCGATGCCTATGCTGAGTGCCTCTGGTCGGGCCGCGACGCCCTGCCGGTCGTCGAGGATGGCAAGGCCCTCGGCCGCGTCACCCGCGATGCGCTCGCCCGGCTCGCGGCGAGGCCGCAATGAGCGTCGGGTTCGTCATCCGGCTCGTGGTGCTGGCGCTGCTCGTCGCCTTCCTCGTGATGCCCGAGGCCTTCGCCTTCGTCTTCCAGCCGCTGGCGCGGCCGAACCAGCCGGTGATCTACAACCAGGGGAACCTCCTCGACCTCACCCTCAACCACCTCGCCATCGTCGCCGCCGCGATGGTGGTGGCGACCCTCGTCGCCGTCGGCCTCGCCATCCTCGTCACCCGCCCGTTCGGCGCCGAGTTCCTGCCGCTGTCGCGCAGCCTCGCCAATATCGGCCAGACCTTCCCGCCGGTCGCCGTGCTGGCGCTCGCCGTCCCCATCCTCGGCTTCGGCACCGCACCGACCCTCGTCGCGCTCTTCCTCTATGGCCTATTGCCGATCTTCGAGAACACGCTGACCGGCCTCACCACCTTGCCGCCCGCCGTCACCGAGGCGGCGCGCGGCATGGGCATGACCGGCCGGCAGCGCCTGATGCGCGTCGAGCTGCCCTTAGCGCTGCCCGTCATCCTCGCCGGCATACGCCTGTCGACCGTCATCGCGCTTGCTACCGCCACCATCGGCTCGACAGTCGCGGCGCGGACCCTCGGCGAGGTTATCATCGCCGGGCTCCTTTCCAACAACACCGCGTTCGTCGCCCAGGGCGGCCTCATCGTCGGCGTGCTCGCGGTTCTGATCTATGATGGACTATCTGCCGTGGAGCAAATGCTGATGCGGCGGACCGGGCAAGCGGGGAGAAGGGGATGATAATAGTAAGATGTACCCACACACCCCCATCCGCGTGTCATCCCGGCGGAAGCCGGGACCCAGTAAACACAGGCCTAGCGTCGGCGCGACGATCTCGTCCCCACCCCAGGGTCATCCCCGCGAAAGCGGGGACCTCCGTTTCGGGATCGACAGCGCAAACAGGGATTCCCGCTTTCGCGGGAATGACCCGGTGGGAGTTGGTGCGGTTGTGCGAAACCCGCAAACTCGGCGTGTACCGGTTCCCGGCTTTCGCCGGGATGACATCGTAGGTATGGCACGTTCGATGGCAGCCACCGGCTTTTTAGCAGAGTAACCCATGTCCGATTTCGACCTCGTCCTCTCCGGCACCGTCGTCCTCCCCGACCTCGTCGTCGAGGATGGCTACGTCGCCGTGCGCGGCGGCAAGGTCGTGCATGTGGGCGAGGGCCGCGCGCCTTCCGCCCATGAGCGGCACGAGCTCGGCAATGCCCTCATCCTGCCCGGCGCCATCGACGCGCAGGTGCATTCGCTGAGCCAGAAGAACCAGGAGGATTTCATCTGGTCCACCCGCTCGGCCGCCGCGGGCGGGGTCACCACCATCGTCGACATGCCCTATGACGAGGGCAACCTCGTCTCATCGGCAGAGGCCGTTCAGCGCAAGGTCGACCACGCCTCCCCCCAGGCCCGCGTCGACTTCGCCCTCTACGGCACCATCGATCCCGAAGAGGGGCCGTCCCGCATCCCCGAGATGGTGGAAGCGGGCGTCGCCGCCTTCAAGTTCTCGACCTTCGGCACCCACCCCAAGCGCTTCCCGCGTATCCCGCCAAAGCTCCTCGCCGAGTGCTTCGCCGCAATCGCGCCCACCGGCCTCACCGCCGGCGTCCACAACGAGGACGACGGGTTCGTGCGTGCCGCGATGGAGCAGGTCAAGGCCTCCGGCATCACCGACTGGCGCGCCCATGGCCTCTCCCGCCCGCCGCTGACCGAGCTCCTCGCCTCGCTCGAAATCTACGAGATCGGCGCCGCGACCGGCTGCCCCGCCCACGTCGTCCACTGCTCGCTGTCGCGCGGCTACGAGATCGCCCGGCGCTACCGCGACGAGGGGCACGCCGCCACCATCGAGTGCTGCATCCACTATCTCACGCTCGACGAGGAGAACGACGTCGCCCGCCTCGGCGGCAAGGCCAAGATCAACCCGCCGATACGCCCGCGCGCCGAGGTTGAAAAGCTCTGGCAGCACGTCGCGGCCGGCAACGTCACCCTGGTCTCGACCGACCATGTGAGCTGGTCGGAGGACCGCAAGACCAACCCCGACATGCTCGCCAACGCCTCGGGCGTGCCCGGCCTCGAAGCCATGGTGCCGCTCTTCGTCAAGGGCGCTTTTGAGCGCGACATCCCCCTCACGTCAGCCGCCAGGCTCATGGCCGCCAACCCCGCCAAACACTTCCGCCTCGACCACGTCAAAGGCGCCCTCGCCCCCGGCAAGGACGCCGACATCACCGTGCTCCTGCCCCGCCCCAAGGTCTACGACGCGGCCGAGAGCGGCCACAACGTCGTCGGCTGGAGCCCCTACAACGGCATCGAGCTGCCCTGGACGGTCGGCGCGACGTACCTGCGCGGGCAGCTGGTGTTCGACGGGACCGATGTGCTGGCCGAGCCCGGCACCGGCCGGTTCCAGCGGCCGGAGCGCCAGCGCCCATGACGCGAAGGATCACCTCCACCCCACCGATATCATCCCGGCGAAGGCCGGGACCCATCCTGAGATACCTCCACAGCCGCAAGATGGTAATGACGCGCAACGGGCATGTGGTCGACGGCGTCTTGCATGCATATGGATGTGTTCAGGGATGGATCCCGGCCTTCGCCGGGATGACAACTTGGGGTATGCGGCAGCTTCCCCCCACCCCTACCCCTCCCCTCAAGGGGGAGGGGCGCGCGCGAGCCGCGAGCCTCGTAACCTGCCCGAATGACCGGGAGGGTCCCCTCCCCCTGGAGGGGACCCTTC
>NZ_JZEX01000161.1 GCF_000969415.1 Devosia geojensis
TTCTGCAGGCTCAAGCAGTTCCGACGCGTCGCCACCCGTTTCGACAAGCTGGCAAGAAACTTCCTCGCCGCCGTCCTGCTCGCTTCAATCCGCATCTGGACTAAAGCTTATGAGTCCACGCCCTAGGTCATAGGGCCCGATGAGTGGGGCGTCCTCGGCCGTCGTTGCGAGCCATTCGATGTTGGGAAGCGCATTCGCCTGCCTGCGACCGGCCTCGATCATCGCAGAGGCCGGATCGACGGCCTCCACGCGATCGAAATGTCCGGCGAGCACGCGAGCGATCTTGCCCGGACCACAACCGAGATCGAGCGCGCGCCGGCGACTCGGGACGAGGTCGAGCAGGAAGCGGTAAAGCTCGGGCGGATAGGGAGGGCGATAGGCGTAGTATGCGGCGACATCGTGATCGTCGAACGTGCCGCCATGGGTCTGGTCGATCAAAGTCATAGACGACGCCCTTGCAGTTGACCCGTTCGCACAACATATGGGCGGTCGCTGCTGGATGACAATTGCGCAAGTCGTCGTGACTTTGCCTTCCTTGGCATCCTGTGGTATTGGGCGCGGCTCGAACCCCCAGCAGTCCCGGACCTCGCTTGCCATGAGCATCGCTCTCGACCTCGATCATGCCGTTGCCCGGCGACCGGCAGCCAAGGCGCGGCCTTCGCTCGTCGGCATGGGCAAGGCGGAGCTTGCGGGCGCGCTGGTCGAAGCTGGGGTCGGCGAGAAGGAAGCGCGCATGCGCTCGAGCCAGCTGTGGAACTGGCTCTATGTCAACGGCACGACCGACTTTTCCGCCATGACCAATATCGGCAAGGCGACGCGCCAGCTGCTGGCCGACAACTTCGTCATCGACCGGCCCGAGATCGTCTCCGAGCAGGTCTCGTCCGACGGCACGCGCAAATGGCTCTTCCGCTTCCGCGATCCCCATGCCCCGCTGATGCCGCCGGTCGAGGTGGAAACCGTCTACATTCCCGAGGAAGATCGCGGCACGCTCTGCGTCTCCTCGCAGGTCGGCTGCACCTTGACCTGCACCTTCTGCCACACCGGCACGCAAAAGCTCGTGCGCAATCTCACCGCCGGCGAGATCCTCGGCCAGGTGCTGATGGCGCGCGAGCGCCTCGGCGACTTCCCCGGCGGCGTGCGCCCGACCGACGGCCTGGTGCCCGCCCCGCGTGGCTCGGGCGGCTCCGAGGGCGACAGCCGCGCCATCACCAACATCGTGATGATGGGCATGGGCGAGCCGCTCTACAATTACGAGAATGTGAAGAAAGCGCTGCTCATCGCTTCGGACGGCGACGGCATGAGCCTTTCCAAGCGCCGCATCACGCTTTCGACCTCCGGCGTCGTGCCGCAGATCGAGCCGACCGGGCGCGAGATCGGCGTCATGCTCGCCATCTCGCTGCATGCCGTGCGCGACGACCTGCGCGACGTGCTGGTGCCGATCAACAAGAAGTGGCCGATCAAGGAGCTGCTCGACGCCTGCCGCACCTATCCGGGGCTTTCGAACGCGCGCCGCATCACTTTCGAATACGTGATGCTCGACGGCATCAACGACAGCGACGCGGACGCGCGCGAGATGGTGCGGCTCTTGGCCGGCATTCCGGCCAAGATCAACCTCATCCCGTTCAATCCGTGGCCGGGCACCAATTATGGCTGCTCGAAGTCCGACCGCATCGAGCGCTTCGCCGACATCGTCAACCGCGCCGGCTATGCGAGCCCGGTGCGTACGCCCCGCGGCCGCGATATCCTCGCCGCCTGCGGGCAGCTGAAGAGCGAGAGCGAGCGGCTCAGCAAGAAAGAGCGCGACGCGCTCGAGGGTGCCGTCGCCCTCTAGAGGATCCACCACCCGGCGCGGTGCACGCGGGAGCCAACCCGCGGCACGTCTGATCCGACAACCGGTGACGCCTTTCCCGCGAAAAGGAGTCTCCGCATGCCTATCACCCTGAAGCGTCTGGGTCCGCAGGACGCAGCGTTCTTTGCCGATATCGCTCCGGACGTGTTCGATGAACCCGTGGTGCCCGAGCGCATCGCCGCCTATCTCGCCGAGCCCGGCCACCTGATGATTCTCGCCCTCGACGGCGATCTCGTCGTCGGCCAGTGCGCCGCCGTCATCCATAAGCATCCCGACAAGGTCGACGAGCTCTATGTCGACGAAGTGGGCGTTGCCACGAGCCACCACCGGCGAGGCATCGCGCGGGCGATGCTGGCCGAAATGTTCGCCTGGGGCCGCGAGCGCGGCGCGCGCGAAGCCTGGGTCGGCACCGAGACGGACAACGACGCGGCCAACGCCCTCTATCGCGGCTTTGCCGGCAAGGAGGACGTTTTCGCTTACTACGAATGGGACATCGACGAGGTGCCCGATCGGGGTCGGCAAATCGCCGACGATCCGCGCTAGAATGGTTCAATTCGAGGGAGGTTCGGATGGAGACTAGGGCAGCAGAGACATTCGGCGCTATCGGGCAGATCGCCCGCTCAGTCGCCGATATCGCGGCGGCCGAGCGCTGGTACCGCGACGTCCTTGGCCTGCCGCACCTTTACACCTTCGGCCCTCTCGCCTTCTTCGACTGCGGCGGCACCCGGCTGATGCTCTCGGCCGACGACGAGGGCGGCCCGCCGCAGGCAGGCGTCCTCTATTTCCGCGTCGCCGACATCACGCAAAGCTACGAGGAGATGCAGGCGCGCGGGATCACCTTCCTCGGCGCCCCGCACATGATCCACCGCCACGCCGACGGCACCGAGGAATGGATGGCGTTCTTTTCCGACAACGAAGGCCGGCCGCTCGCCATCATGAGCCAGGTGCGGGCGGGCTGAGGGTTATTTCCGGCCTTCGGCGAAGAGGATCGTTGCGGCGAAGGCGGCAAAGACCGCCGCGAAGCTCCAGTTGAGCGCCTTCGACACCCAGCGGTTTTCTTTCAGCGTCGTCGTAAGCCATTCGGCGGCAAGCACGATGGCGATGACGATGGGCAGCGAGACGACGACGAACTCGGCGCCGAGGAACAGGAGCTTTGCCGAGGCGGCAGGGTCGGCGGCAGAGACGAATTGGGGCAGGAAGGTCACGAAAAAGAGCGCGACCTTGGGGTTGGTGAGGTTGATGCCTAGGCCGGTGAAATAGCTCTGCGCCAGGCTCGGCCGGTTGCCGGCGGCGCGGGTGACGAGCAGGCCCCCGCCCTCGCGGATCGCCTGCACGGCGAGCCAGAGGAGATAGACGGCGCCGGCGATCTTCAGGACCATGAACGCGGCGGGTGCGGCGACGATCAGCACCGAAATGCCGAAAGCAACGAGGCTGGTGTGCACCGCGATGCCGGTCAGCGCGCCGGCCATGGTGGCAAAGCCGTGGACGAGGCCGTGGTTGATGGTGCGCGAGACGAAGAGCGCCATGTCCGGCCCCGGCGTCACCGCCAGCACGAAGCTCGCGAGCGCGAAGGCGGCGATGACCGAGAGGTCGGGCAGGAAGGCGGGCATCAAAAGCAGGTCCGAAAGCAAATCTTTCACGGGACAATTGCACGCGACCGGTGGCTTGACTAGGGTGCCCGCGATTTCCGCCCGGCTGTCGGGCCTGCAACCAAGACGTACAGATGAGCAAGAACATCAAGAAAGTCGTGCTGGGCTATTCCGGCGGCCTCGACACCTCCGTCATCCTCAAATGGCTGAAGACCACCTATGACTGCGAGGTGGTGACGTTCACCGCCGACCTCGGCCAGGGCGACGAGCTGGAGGAGGCGCGGCGCAAGGCCGAGCTCGTCGGCATCAAGGAGATCTATATCGAGGACCTGCGCGAGGAGTTCGTCTCCGATTTCGTCTTCCCGATGTTCCGCGCCAATGCGGTCTACGAAGGCGTCTACCTCCTCGGCACGTCGATCGCCCGCCCGCTCATCGCCAAGCGCATGGTCGAGATCGCCCACGAGACCGGCGCCGACGCTATCGCCCATGGCGCGACCGGCAAGGGCAACGACCAGGTGCGGTTCGAGTTGACTGCCTATGCTCTCGACCCCGCCATCCGCGTCATCGCCCCCTGGCGCGAGTGGGACCTGATGAGCCGCACCAGGCTCATCGAATATGCCGAGGCCAACCAGATCCCCGTGCCCAAGGACAAGCGCGGCGAAGCCCCGTTCTCGGTCGACGCGAACCTGCTGCACACCTCGTCCGAGGGCAAGGTGCTGGAGGACCCGGGTGAGCCCGCGCCGGACTATGTCTACCAGCGGACCGTCGATCCCGAGAAGGCGCCGGATACGGCAGAGCTCGTCACCATCGGTTTCGAGAAGGGCGATGCGGTCTCGGTCAACGGTGAAAAACTTTCACCGGCGGGCGTGCTGACGAAACTCAACGAACTCGGCGGCAAGCATGGCGTCGGCCGGCTCGACATGGTCGAGAACCGGTTCGTTGGCATGAAATCGCGCGGCGTCTACGAGACGCCCGGCGGCACGATCCTGCTTGTCGCGCACCGCGGCATCGAGTCGATCACCCTCGACCGTGGCGCGGCGCATCTGAAGGACGACATCATGCCGCGCTATGCCGAGCTCATCTACAACGGCTTCTGGTACTCGCCCGAACGCGAGATGCTGCAGGCCTTGATCGACAAGAGCCAGGAGTTCGTTTCCGGCGAGGTGACCATCAAGCTCTTCAAGGGTTCGGCGAGCCTCGTCACCCGCTCCTCGCCCTATTCGCTCTATTCGGAAGACCTCGTCACGTTCGAGGAAGGCTCGGGCACCTACGACCACAAGGACGCCGCCGGCTTCATCCGCCTCCAGGGCCTGCGGCTGCGGACCTGGGCCGCGCGCAACAAGCGGGCGCGCTAGGTTTCGACCGAGGAGGGGTGAGGGGGCGGTGGATCGCCGATATTCCCCCAACCCCCGATGTCG
>NZ_JZEX01000162.1 GCF_000969415.1 Devosia geojensis
GGCAGATGGAGATGGAGGAGGCGCTCGCGCTCCTGCGCCCGGTCTTTGCCGACCGCTCGATCCTCAAGATCTTCCACAACTACAAGTTCGACCATGGCGTGCTGGTGCGCTACGGCCTCGAGGTCGCGTCCACGGACGACGCGCTGCTCTTGAGCTACGCGCTCGACGGGCCGCAGTTCAACACCATGGGCGAGCTCGCCGACCACTGGCTCGGCCACGCCGGCATCCCCATCAAGGAACTCCTCGGCACCGGCAAGACGCAGCGCACCTTCGCGCAGGTCGAGATTGCGCAGGCCACCCGCTATGCCGGCGAAGACGCGGATTTGACCATCCGCCTCTGGCATATCCTCAAGGCCCGGCTCGTCCCCGAGAACTCGACCGCCATCTACGAGACGCTGGAGCGCCCGCTCGCCCCCGTCCTCGCGCGCATGGAAGCGCGCGGCATCTCCATCGACCGGCAGATCCTCGCCCGGCTTTCCGGCGATTTCGCCCAGCGCGCCGCAGCGCTCGAGGCCGAGGCCCACGAGCTCGCCGGCGAGGTCTTCAACCTCGGCTCCCCGAAGCAATTGGGCGACATCCTCTTCGGCAAGCTGGGCCTGCCCGGCGGGTCCAAGACCAAGACCGGCCAGTGGGCGACGGGCGCGGGGCTGCTCGAAGACCTTGCCGAGCGCGAGAACGTGCCGCTCGCCAAGGTCATCGTCGACTGGCGTGGGGTGACCAAGCTCAAGGGCACCTATACCGATGCGCTGCCCACCTACATCAACCCGCGCACCAACCGCGTCCACACCACCTATTCGCAGCATTCGGTGCTGACCGGACGGCTCTCGTCGAACGACCCCAACCTGCAGAACATCCCCATCCGCACCGAGGACGGGCGCAAGATCCGCGAGGCCTTCGTCGCCGCGCCCGGCAAGATGCTGATCAGCGCCGACTATTCGCAGATCGAATTGCGCGTCCTCGCCCACATCGCCGATATCGAGGCCCTGAAGGACGCCTTCGAGGAAGGCCTCGACATCCACGCCATGACCGCCAGCGAAATGTTCAAGGTGCCGATCGAAGGCATGCCGTCGGAAGTGCGCCGGCGCGCCAAGGCGATCAATTTCGGCATCATCTACGGCATCTCGGCCTTCGGCCTTGCCAACCAGCTCGGCATTCCCCGCTCGGAGGCGGGCGAATACATCGACACCTATTTCAAGCGCTTCCCCGGCATCAAGGACTACATGGACCACCAGCGCCGCCTGGTGAAGGCGGAAGGGTACGTCACCACCATCTTCGGGCGCCGCATCCGTTTCCCCAACGCCAATTCCTCGCACGCGGCCGAGCGCTCGTTCGTCGAACGCGCCTCCATCAACGCCCCCATCCAGGGCAGCGCCGCCGACATCATCCGCCGCGCCATGATCCGCATGGAACCGGCCCTAGCCCAGGCCGGCATCGCGGCCGACATGCTGTTGCAGGTGCACGACGAACTGATTTTTGAAGTCGACGAGGGCACCGAGCACGAGGCGATGCCGGTGATCAAGCAGGTGATGGAAGGGGCGGCGGAACCCGCCGTGCGGTTGACGGTGCCGATCCAGGTGGATGCGCATGCGGCCAGGAATTGGGATGAGGCGCATTGAAGGCTGGATTCTTGATCGGGATGTTATTTAGGTGGAAAATATGCCGTATCTCAGCGGGTGCGGGGGAGGGTCAAAATGGAACCGAATGAAAAGGCTAAAACTTGGCGCAGGAGAAGAAAACACTCACGACTGAGTTCAAAAGTGCCGTTGAACACCTCGATGTCGGTTATTCAGTTTCCACGCCTTAGCGACATCCGAATTGGCCAACCTGACGCCAATGTCGAGTATATAAATTCTATCAGATCTAGAGAGCGTCCAATCTACATAGATTCTTTTTTTACTTTGCCACAGTTTCCACTCGAAGATTTCATTTCGGGTCAGAATTTTTTGATATATGGACAAAAAGGGACTGGAAAGACTGCAGCACTTAGATACATACAGGATGTTCTTGGAAAGACTCATTCAACTGAGTTCATAATATTTAAAAGAGCCTTTCTCGAAGAAAGCGATCTCCTTGATATAACTAAAATTCCCTTAGCGGTTGACGAGGAGGAGCTGAAGGGCATCAGACATTATCATCATGCTATTAAGCGCATATTAATAATGATAATATTGAAGAAGGTATTTAACTCTTTTGCTCTGGATGGCGGAGATCAGTCAGATTCGTTCTATGCGGAGAACAGAACATTCGTCGACCGAGTAAGATCGGCAGCGCTTGGCGACTTGATACAACTTGGGTTTGATTCAATAAAGACAATTATCGATTCTGCTCAAGTTGATATTGGTAAATTAACTGGTGAGACTGTTCTCGCTAATTCTGCAAAAGCGCTCAAGAGAAACAACGATGATTTGCTTTCATATTTGGTACGACGACTCCGGAGAAAAGAAGCAAAAATAGCCATCTTTGTTGACGAGATCCATTTCGCGTACAGAAGTGAGGAATCTCTGCAGCAAGACGCTATGTTGGTTAGGGATTGCCTGCTGGCAATTCATGCCCTGAGCGACAGGTTCGTAGAAGAAGGGGTTGATGTTCGAATTTACGCTGCAGTTAGAGCTGAGTATTTGGAACATCCTATAATTTCTTCTGCGGACATCAATCATACGGTAGAATCAATTGGGTACCAGCTAAGCTGGTCGAATTTTCCCGTAAATCTCGAACATCCTCTTTTACACTTAATCTATCAACGCTTTAAATTGTCCATAGGGGAAGCTTTTAGATTTGGAGATTTCTTGAGCGTCTATATGAGGGGTGTTGATATAGACGAATTTATGAATCGAACTTGGTCAAAACCTCGCGATTTTATAAGATTTTTCAAGTGCGCGAAGGATTTATATCCTAACTTGTCGGCGTTAAATCGTTCACAGCTGAATACTGTATGGAGACGCTATGCTCAGGAGGCTTGGAATGAAATTAAATCGTCAGCGAGTCCATTCATGAACGGCAGCAGCATAGCCGCTCTAGAATCTGTTTTCAGAGATGTCGTTCCCAATGCTATTTCTAGCAGGCACAAACATTCATACGAGGAGTTCTCCGGCATTATGCGCCCGATATACGACATCGCGCGAGGAAACAATAAAGCATTCTATGATTTCGATCATTTTTTGGACCTTTTATATATACTTGGGATATTTGGCACGAGAAAACAGGATGAGAACCAGCTGATGGTTATACAATCCTATCATCGGGGGAACCGGAGTTATCAGCGTGACGGTGAAATCGTCTTTCATCCGACGGTGCTAAAGGCGTTTGGGTGAGTTAACTTACTTCCTCGCCGCCCAGGACCCCATCTACCCCGCCGTCCTCGCCGAGCTGCGCGCGGGCGAGAAGCGGACGCACTGGATGTGGTTTGTCTTTCCGCAGGTCGCGGGGCTGGGGCGGAGCGACATGTCGCGGCGGTTTGCGCTTGCGGGGGTCGAGGCGGCACGGGCCTATCTTAAGCATCCCGTACTCGGGTCGCGGCTCGTTGAGGCGACGCGGGCGGTGCTCGCCCATGCGCCGGGAGAGCGCCAAGGCGGTAAGAGCGTCCGCCGGATCTTCGGGTCGCCGGACGACATGAAATTCCACTCCTCGATGACCCTCTTCGCCCGCGCCGCCGAGGACCTGCCGGGCGATTGGCCCTTCCGCGCCGCGCTAGTGGCGTTCTTTAACGGGCAGGAGGACGAGGAGACGCTGCGGCGGCTCTGAGGGATTGGCGCCACGCCCCCTTCAGCGCGTTCAGGACGGTTCGAGGCGCGCAGGAGCTCGCACCTCACCAGGGCGCTGATATTGATTCCCTGCCAGTTCAGGAGCGCTCACGGTGGAGTGCCGCGCAGCGCCCCGGAGCCGTCGCGAGCCTGTCGACGGAGCGCGGCACCGGTCAACTTATCCCCGCCGGCGCGTGCGGTCTTATCCTTGCCGGCCGAACCTAATGGCTGGAGACAAGCTCATGCGTCACGCAGAGACCAAGTTCACCACCCGCGCCCTGGTGCGGCGCTACGAGGCCGCCGACAGGGACGGCGAGGTGCTGGGGCAGGAATTCGCCACGCTGCTCGGACACGCGGGCGCACCCGGCCGGGGCGGCGGGCCTGCCAGCACCCATGCGCAACGCGTCAGCGTTGCCGCGTTCCTCTCGGCTGTCGGCCGCACCGTCTCGCGCATGCCCGGACGCGTCGCGACGGCCCGCGTCGACCCGGCCGACGCGACGCTGACCCTTGCCGACCTGTCGCTGGCCGTAAAGCTCGCCCGCTCCGCCCTCGCCCGCTTTGCCGAGCGCTACCGGGATTATGACGAGGACGAAGGGGATGTCATCTGGCTGACCATCGACGACCCGCCGCGAGCCCGCGCCCACGATTTCTACGCCGCCGAAGGCCTGCCATCTCCCCACCGGCAGTGAGAGCGTACCGCGCACCTGTCCGCACCGGTGGGCGGGCGCCATGCTGCCACAAGCACAATGCGTGCCCCTCCCCCTTGAGGGGCACGCATTGTGCT
>NZ_JZEX01000163.1 GCF_000969415.1 Devosia geojensis
CCCCCGACCCCTCCCCTCAAGGGGGAGGGGAGTCGGGCCGCCTGCGCCTCCGTCGCCGGAGTTTCCTAACTGGCGCGGCATCGGCCGCCGTTCTCGCGCCCCTGCCCCGCGCCTGGGCCCGCACACAGACGCGCATCGAAGTCGCCGGCAACCGCCTGACCTATGGCGGCCAGCCCCTGCGGCTCGTCGGGATTGCCGTCGGCGATCCCTACTACATCCGGGCCGGGCGGGCGGCTTCCGACTATGTGGTCATCGCGCGCGACTGGGCGGCGAACTGCGTGCGCATCAGCGTGCATCCCGGCCATTGGCGGATCGATCCGGCGCGCATGGACCAGCTGCTCGAGGCCGATGTCGCGGCGGCGCGCGCCGAAGGCCTTTTCGTCATCATCGACTGGCACGCCATCGGCTTTCCCGGCGGCTATCAGCCGGCGCCGCCGCCCGAATGGGGCCTGCCGCCGGACGTCTATCTTTCCGACATCGCCCTGGCCAGGAGCTTCTGGCGGCACATCGCCGGGCGCTACGGGCAGGACCCGGCCATCCTCCTCGAAATCTGGAACGAGCCCGTCGTCGACGAGACCCTCTGGGATTCGACCGGCGAGCACTGGCCGGTGCTGCGCGCCGCCTGGGAGGAGATCGTCGCCGAGATCCGCATGCGCAGCGACAACGTCGTGCTCTGCGCCGGCGGGCGTTTCGCGCACGACCTCGTGGGCGTCGCCGACAACCCCGTCTCCGATCCGCGCGCCGCCTATGCCTGGCACGCCTATCCCAACGAGGACCGGCACCTGCCCGACCGATGGCTGCGCAGCCTCGATCGTCTGCACGAGACCAAGCCCGTCGTCGTCACCGAATGGGGGTTCTGCCCGGAATGCTCGGATGGCCTGCAGGGATCCATCGAGGATTTCGGCCGGCCGTTCATCGAGACGGTGCTCGACGGGTTCGGCCTCGGACACACGGCCTGGTGCTACAGCCCGGGGGCGGCGCCGGCGCTGCTGGCGGCGGACGGGGCCACCCCTTCCGACTACGGCGCGTTCGTGCGCGCGCACCTGCGCCGGCTCGCCGGGCGCGATACGGGCGGGTGAGCGATGCTGCAGATCGTCTATCCCGAGATCGAGACCGTGGAGCTGGGACGCCTGCCGGTTGCCCGGCTCGATCGCCGGCAGACCGCCGAACTGATGCTCTCGCTCGTGCGCGACTACCGGCGCGCCGGCCGCCCCTGGGTCGCAACCAGCGTCAACGGACAGGTGCTTTCCATTGCCGCCCAGGACGAAGGCCTGCGCGAGGCGCTGCTCTACGCCGATCTCGTCAGCTGCGACGGCCAGCCGCTCGTCGCCGCGTCGGGCCCGATGACCGGCGCGGCCCTGCCCGAGCGGGTGGCGACGACCGATCTCTTCCACGACGTGGCCGAGGCCGCGCGGGGGCGTTCGGTCGGCATGTTCTTCCTCGGCGCACGCGAAGAGGAAAACCGCCGGGCGGTCGAGGCCGTGCGCCAGCTCTACCCGCACATCCGCATCGCCGGACGCCTGCACGGCTTTCGCGGCCATGCCGAATGGATCGAGCGGCTGGACGAGATCAACTCGCTCGCGCCCGACATCCTCTGGGTGGCGCTCGGGGTGCCGCGCGAGCAGCACTTCTACATGCGCTTCGCCCATGCCCTGCCGCAGGTGGGACTGATCAAGACCGGCGGCGGACTCTTCGATTTCCTCTCCGGCTCGGCCCGGCGCGCGCCGGCTTGGATGCAGCGGAGCGGGCTGGAATGGGCGTTCCGCACGGCGATCGAGCCGCGGCGGCTGGCGATGCGATACCTCACCACCAATCCGCGCGCGGCGCTGCTGCTGCTCCTCCACAGCAAGCGCGGCGTGCGCCGGGCGCGCCTGCGGAGCCGCTGAGATGACGTACGCCTTGACCGCGCGTCCTTCGGCCGGCTTCGCGGGCGCAGCCTCGGCCTCGGCGCTGCTCGTCATCGCTGCCCTCGTCATCTGGACGCAGGCGCAGCCCTTCGCCAGCCTCCAGGACTACGGATCGCTCTCGGACCCGACCCAGTCGAACGGCTGGCGGCGGCTCTCGACCATCGCCATTACGCTCGCCTGCGCGGGCTTTGTGTGGATGCGCGGAAGGTTCGGGAGCCTTGCGGGGGCGGCGGGCGCGTGGCTGGCGGCGGTGTTCGTCTGGTTCGCCCTCGCCGCCGTGTTCTCGCCGGCGCCGGGCCTGGCGCTCAACCGGCTGGCGCTGGCCGCAAGCGTGGTGCTTATCGCCTATGCGCTGCCGCTGCTTTTCGACCGCTTCGAGCCGTTCCTCGCCGCCTATGGCGTCGCCGCGAGCGCGGCGATCGCCCTCAGCTTCCTCGGCGTCCTCGCCGTGCCCGAGCTCGCCGTCCATACGGCCATGGACGTGGTCGAGCAGGGGCTCGCCGGCGACTGGCGCGGCATCTTCAAGCACAAGAACGACCTCGGGCCGATGGCGGCGCACTTCGCGTTCTTCGGCCTGCTGCTGATGCGGGCGGGGCGGCCGGCCTGGGGGGCGTGGATCCTGGCGAGCGCGCTGGTGCTGCTCGCCATGTCGGGCGCCAAATCGGCGGCGCTGCTCTTCCTGCCGGCGCTCGCCGGCGCCGCGATCATCGTTCGCGCGCGGTCGGCCTGGGTGACGGTCATAGTGGCGCTCGGCGCGATCGGGGGGCTGGGGCTGGCGACCGTCGGCACCGTGCTGGTTCCGGGCCTGCAGGGCGCAGTCGCCGCCGTGCTGCCGGATGCGAGCTTTACCGGGCGCAGCGACGTGTGGTCGCTGGCGCTCGATGCCATCGGGCGCGCGCCGGTCGCCGGCTACGGCTATGCGCTCTTCTGGGATACGAGCCTCACCTATTCGGTGGCGGACACCGGCAGCACCGCCGCGCTGATGTCGCATGCGCACAACGGGTTTCTGGAGACCGCGATCGCCGCGGGGTTGCCGGGGCTGGTGCTGGTGCTGATGTGGACGTTGGTAATGCCGCTGCGGCATATCCTTGCCATCAAACGCGGGCTGAGGAGCGCGCGCGAGCGGGCGTTCCTCGAGTTCCTCGTCGCCGGCTGGCTCTTTCTGATGATGATCTCGTCCTTCGAGGCGGTGCTGTTCAACCGGGGCGACGCCATCTGGTTCGCGGGGCTCGTCTCGATCGCGTGCCTTGCGCTCTGGTCGCGCGCGCCGCTCGCCCGATGAGACCGCCGCGCGTCCTGCAGCTGGTCAGCAATGCCGAGGTCGGGGGCGTGAGGACGCTCGCCGAGACCGTGGCGGCGGGGCTTGCCGGACGCGGCTGCGCGGTGCGGACGCTGAGCCTTGCCGATGGCGCAGGCCTGCCGGGGAAGCTGGTGCATCTGGCGGGGATTGCCGGGCATATCCTTTGCGCCCGGCCCGACGTCATTCTCGGCTACCAGCCGGCGGCAGCGCTCATCGGTGCGTTTTTCGGCATGCTCGCGAGGGTCCGCGTGCGGGCGACGCACCAGACAGCGATACCGGAGGCGATCCGGCCGGCCTGGCGCCTGTGGGACCGGCTGGCCGGCGTGACGGGGCTCCATACCCACATCATCTCGAACTCGCGAGCCACAAGCGCGGCCTTTGCCGGCTATCCGCGGCGCTATCGCGGACGGATCATCGAGATCCCCCACGGGGTCGCGCAATTGCCGCGGCCCTCGCGACCACGGGATTGGCGCGCCGAGCGCGGCATCGCAGCGGACGCCCCGGTCCTCGTCGCGACGGGACGGCTCGCCGACCAGAAGAACCACCGGCTGGCCGTCGCCGCCCTCGCCCGGCTGACGCGGGCGCATCTCGTCATCGCCGGCGACGGGCCAGAGCAGCGCGCGCTGCTGCTGCTGGCGCGGCGGCTCGGCGTCGCGCAGCGCCTTCACCTCGTCGGCGCCCTGCCGCGCGAAGAGCTCGGCGCGCTGCTCGCGGCCGCCGACATCTATCTCTTTCCCTCCCGCTGGGAGACGTTCGGGCTGGCGGGGGTG
>NZ_JZEX01000206.1 GCF_000969415.1 Devosia geojensis
AGATGGTGCGCGGCGGCGCCCGGCAGGGGAGACGCGGCGTGGGCGGCGTCGGCCCCATGGGCGCCGCGCGCGGGGACCGCGAGGGCCGTGAGCGTCGCCTGCTGGTGCGACGTGGCGGCTGCACCACGCGTGCCGAGACCTACCGATCGTCCGGGCAGATGAAAGTCTCGCACTGAAGAACCCCTCTTTGTTCAGGCAACTAGGCAGACTGCGGCGAATTCGCCGCAGTCTGCCTAGTTGCCTGAACAAAGAGGGGTTCTTCAGTGCGAGACTTTCATCTGCCCGGACGATCGGTAGGTCTCGGCACGCGTGGTGCAGCCGCCACGTCGCACCAGCAGGCGACGCTCACGGCCCTCGCGGTCCCCGCGCGCGGCGCCCATGGGGCCGACGCCGCCCACGCCGCGTCTCCCCTGCCGGGCGCCGCCGCGCACCATCT
>NZ_JZEX01000164.1 GCF_000969415.1 Devosia geojensis
CCCCCCACACCTCCCCCACAAGGTGAACCCTGTGCGTGTGGTAAGATGGCGCCATACGCACGATCGGCCTCCCTCTCCCTTGAGGGGAGGGATTGAGGGGGGTGGTTCGGTGAGCCACGATGGACCCCCACCTCCGGTCCGTCCCCTTGAGGGGGAGGGAGGCTGCCGCCAAACCAATTGCAAATCCACCGGTGCCGCTTATAAAGACGGCGCCTGCCTCAAGCGCTCAACTCCCGATATCCGCACCATGTTCGAGACCCTGACCCAAGCCCCCGGCGACAAGATCCTTGCGCTGATGGGCGAATTCGCCGCGGACCCCCGCACCGACAAGATCGACCTCGGCGTCGGCGTCTACAAGGACGAGAACGGGGTGACCCCGATCATGTCGGCGGTGAGGAAAGCCGAGGAACGGATGCTTTCGGGCGCCAAGACCAAGACGTATCTCGGCATTTCCGGCAACAAGGGTTTCGGCGCGGCGGTGCTCGACCTCGTCCTCGGCGACGCGGTGGCCCGCAATCGCGTACGCATCGCGCAAGCCCCCGGCGGCACCGGTTCGCTCTGGGTGCTGATGCAGCTCGTCAACCGCGCCCGGCCGGGCGCCACCATCTGGCTCTCCGACCCCACCTGGCCGAACCACCAGCCCATTGCCGAGAACGCCGGGCTGAAGGTCGCGAGCTATCCCTATTTCGATGCCGCGACACGCGCCGTCCGGTTCAACGAGATGCTGGCCGCCCTCGACGCGCTCGGCAGGGACGATGTCGTGCTGCTGCACGGCTGCTGCCACAACCCGACGGGCGCGAACCTGACCAACGCGCAGTGGGATGCGGTCGCCGCTTCGCTCGCCCGCACCGGCGCGCTGCCGCTCATCGACCTCGCCTATCTCGGCTTCGGCGATGGCCTCGCCGAAGATGCCTACGGTACCCGCAAGGTGGTCGAAAGCGTGCCCGAGGCGCTCATCGCCTTTTCCGGCTCCAAGAACTTCGGGCTTTACCGCGAGCGTGTGGGCGCCGCCATCCTCGTCGCACGCGATGCTGCGAGCGCCGATATCGCCAACTCGCAGATGATGAACATCATCCGCGCCAGCTATTCGCAGCCCCCCGACCACGGGGCCGAGATCATCCGCGTCATCCTCGAGGACAAGGACCTGCGCGCCGAGTGGGAGGCCGAGCTCGACTTGACCCGCGCCCGCATGATCCGCCTGCGCGAAAAACTCGCCGAGGCGATCCGCCAGCGCTCGAATTCCAAGGATTTCGACTTCATCGGCGAGCACCGGGGCATGTTTTCGCTCCTGGGGCTGCCGCGCGAGGCCGTCGATCATTTAAAAGTCACCAACGGTGTCTATATGATAGGGGACAGCCGCATCAACGTGGCGGGCATCCCTGAAGATCGCGTCGGCGTCCTTGCCGACGCCCTGATCGCGGCAATCAAATAGCATCCCGTCAATTCGCCTTGCGGCTGTGGGGAGCCGTGCTATTGATCGCCCGAACGGGCCCCGACCCCGATCGGCGCCCAACCTGAGGAAGTTTGGAGGGAACGATGAAGTTCTTCGTCGACACTGCGGAAATCAGCGAAATCCGCGAACTCTATGAAGCGGGGCTGCTGGATGGCGTGACCACCAATCCTTCGCTCGTCGCCAAGTCCGGCCGTGACTTCAAGGAAGTCGTCAAGGAAATCTGCGGAATCGTGCCGGGCCCCGTCTCGGCCGAGGTCGCCGCGACCGACTATGACGGCATGGTCGCCGAGGGGCGCGTGCTTGCTGCCCTCGCGTCCAACGTCGTCGTCAAGGTGCCGCTGACGCTGGCCGGCCTCAAGGCCACCAAGACGTTCAAGGAAGAGGGGATCAAGATCAACGTCACCCTCTGCTTCTCGCCCAACCAGGCGCTGCTGGCGGCCAAGGTCGGCGCGACCTACATCTCGCCCTTCATCGGCCGGCTGGACGACATCAACCTGGAAGGCATGGAGCTGATCGAGCAGATCCGCACCATCTACGACAACTACAACTTCGAGACCGAAATCCTCGCCGCCTCGATCCGCTCGCCCAACCACGTGACCCAGGCGGCCCTCGCCGGCGCCGACGTCGCGACGATCCCGCCGGCGGTGATCAAGAAGCTTGCGGCCCATCCGCTGACCGACAGCGGGCTCGAGAACTTCGTCAAGGACTGGAAGTCCACGGGCCAGTCGATCCTCTAGGGATCGCTGAACGGTCGGTTCGGCCAGGGTTCCTTCTCCCCTCGTGGG
Source organism: Devosia geojensis (assembly GCF_000969415.1). Lineage (GTDB taxonomy): Bacteria > Pseudomonadota > Alphaproteobacteria > Rhizobiales > Devosiaceae > Devosia > Devosia geojensis. The sequence goes on from NZ_JZEX01000164.1 coordinate 2,239, forward strand.
AGAAGGTGGCGCGCAGCGCCGGATGAGGGGGAGCGGTGCCGCGGCTCGAACGGCAGCGGCGGCTTTCTGACCAACCCCTCACCCGTCTCGGCCTCCGGCCGATCCACCCTCTCCCACAAGGGGAGAGGGGAGGGTGCTCGACCTCCGGAGCTCCACATGCCCGATACCGAACTCGCCGCCCGCATCAAAGCCGCCCTCGGGGCCGTCGAGATTCCCGGCGGCGGGGCGCTGGCGGGCTATGGCGGGCTCTCCGACATCATCGTCACCTCGCACGCCGTGGCCTTCGCCATCTCCGTCGCCCCGGGCATGGAAGCCGCCTTCGGGCCCGCGCGCGAGGCGGCGCAGAAGGCCGCCGAGGCCGTCGCCGAGGGCCGCAAGGTCATGGTCTCGCTGACTTCGGACCGCGCTCCCGCCACCGGCCAGGCGGCGGCCACCGGGCGCCCCGGCCCACCGGCCAAGCAACCGGTGCCGGGTGTCCGTCACATCATCGCCGTCGGCTCGGGCAAGGGCGGCGTCGGCAAGTCGACCGTCGCGGCCAATCTCGCCCTCGCACTCCTTGCCGAGGGCCTCAAAGTCGGCCTGCTCGACGCCGACCTCTACGGCCCCTCCGTTCCGCGCCTCCTCGGGCTCGAGGGCAAGCCCGCCGTGCGCGAGGACGGCATCTTTTCCCCGCACGAGGCCCACGGCCTCAAGGCCATGTCGATCGGCGCCATGCTCGAGCCTGGCCAGGCCGTGGTCTGGCGCGGCCCTATGGCGACCTCGGCGCTGCGCCAACTGCTGCGCGAGACCGACTGGGGCGGGCTCGACGTCCTCGTCGTCGACCTGCCGCCCGGCACCGGCGACATCCACATCTCGCTCTTCCAGCAGAATGAGGTGTCGGGCGCCGTCATCGTCTCGACCCCGCAGGAGCTGGCGCTGATCGATGCGCGCAAGGCCATCGACATGATTCGCCGCATGGGCGTGCCGCTCCTGGGGCTCGTCGAGAACATGAGCCACTTCATCGCCCCCGACACCGGCAAGCGCTACGACATCTTCGGCACCGGCGGCGCCCAGCGGGCGGCCGCCGACCTCGGCATCCCTTTCCTCGGCGAAATCCCCCTCGTCATGTCCATCCGCGAGCGCTCCGACGCCGGCACGCCGGTGATGGTCGCCGAACCGGACGGAGCGGAAGCGCGGGCGTTCCGGGCGATCGTGGAAAAACTGCTCGCAGATTTGCCGGCGCTGAAGCATCAGGATGATCGGTGATGATTGGGGGATCGCGGCTGTGCGCCATCGCGCCCCATCCACCGGCTGTCATCCCGGCGAAAGCCGGGACCCAGCCCTGACGTCATCCACTGGCACCGAATGGGCGGCTGGGCGGTGTCCTGTCCGGTTCATACACCTTGCGGCTGGTGAAACATCTCAGGATGGGCCCCGACTTTCGTCGGGGTGACATCGGTGGCTCCCAGGCCGCTCACATCAGCCCGTGCTCCTTGAGCGCCGCCTGCTCGTCGGGCGTGATCCACGCAAAAATCTTCGGGTCGCCGCCGGCGAGGCTGACGAAGTAGACGTTCTCGAAGCGGATGGTGCCCGTCTTGCCGTCGCTCGGGCGCTTGTAGCCGAAGAGCCAGAAGACGCGCGCCATGGCGTGGAGCGCGTCGATGGGAGTGACCGCGACCTCCTCGGCGACGAATTCGGTGGCGCCCATCCGCCGATAGTTGTCGACGCCCGCAACGATCATGTCGGCGAAATCCTCTCCGGCCTCGCCGCCCATGACGCCCAAAGGGCTGGCACCGACGAAGTATTCGGCAAAGCAGGCTTCGAGCGCTTTTGCGTCGACCTTTCCGGTCTTGACGCCCGTATCCATCAGCCGGCCGTAGCCGAAGAAGAAGTCCCGCAGGCGCTGGGTGTTGTCCATGGGCTCGTGCCTTTCCGGCCGCAGGTATGCAAGCACAACGAGCGACCAGAGCGCGGGTTGCGAGCCATCCGGTCGCCTGATATGCAATCGATTTCATAAAGGGTCGAATCCGGATCGCGCCCGGATTCTCGCGTTTCTCCCCGGAGGTTTCATGTTCTCGCTTTCGCGCTCGGATTTCGGTTCCGACTTCGTTTTCGGCTGCGCCACGGCCGCCTACCAGATTGAGGGTGGCCAGGCCGATGGCCGCGGTCAGTCGATCTGGGACACGTTCTCGGCTACCCCGGGCAACACCCACAAGGGCGATACCGGCACCATCGCCTGCGACCATTACAACCGCTGGCCCGAGGACCTCGACCTCATCGCCGACGGCGGTTTCGACGGCTACCGCTTCTCGTTCTCGTGGCCCCGGCTGCTTCCGGAAGGAACGGGCGCCGTCAACGACGCCGGCATCGCCTTCTACGATCGCCTCATCGACGGCATGATCGAGCGCGGCATCAAGCCCTTCGCCACCCTCTATCACTGGGACCTGCCCTCGACCCTGCAGGACAAGGGCGGCTGGATGAACCGCGATATCGCCAACTGGCTCGCCGACTATGCCGCGCTCATCGGCAGGAAATTCGGCGATCGCCTGCACGCGACCGCGACGATCAACGAGCCCTGGTGCGTGGCCTTCCTCAGCCATTACCTCGGCATCCACGCGCCCGGCTATCGCGACGCCCGCGCGGCGGCGCGCGCCATGCACCACGTGCTCTTCGCCCACGGCTCGGCGATCAAGGCCCTGCGCGCCGAGGGCGTCGGCAATCTCGGCATCGTCACCAATCTGCAGAAGTGCGAGCCGGCAAGCGACAGCGAAGCGGACGCCGCCGCCTCCCACCTCTATGACGGCGTCTTCAACCGCTGGTATCTCGACGGTGTTTACAAGGGGCAGTATCCCGCCGATATCGTCGAGGCCCTGGCGCCCTACCTGCCGGCGAACTTCGAAGACGACATGGCGACGGTCTCGACGCCGCTCGATTGGGCCGGCATCAACTACTATTCGCGCTCGCTGCTGACCCGCGATCCGGGCAACACCATCTTCCCGGTCAAGGCCGTCGAGGGGCCGCTGGAAAAGACAGAGATGGGCTGGGAGATCTATCCCAAGGGCCTGACGGACCTGCTGGTGCGCGTTTCCAACGACTACACCAAGCTGCCGATCTACGTGACCGAGAACGGCATGGCCGAGGTCGACATGGACGACGATCCGCGCCGCGTCACCTATTACGAAGCGCACCTCAAGGCGCTGCTCGACGCGCGCAATGAAGGCGCGGACGTGCGCGGGTACTTCGCCTGGTCGCTGATGGACAATTTCGAGTGGGCCGAGGGTTTCGCCAAGCGCTTCGGGCTCGTCCACGTCGACTACGCCACGCAAAAGCGCACCCCCCGCACCAGCTACCGCGCCTTCCAGGGGATGCTGCACAACACGCGGTAAGACGCGGCCGGCGGCGTGGGGAATCGCCCCAAGCACGATCGGCCTCCCTCCCCCTTGAGGGGAGGGAATGAGGGTGGGGG
>NZ_JZEX01000165.1 GCF_000969415.1 Devosia geojensis
GGCAGGGGGTGTTTCCGTCCAATCGTGAAACGCTCTAAATCAACAAGATAGCTGTCAACCAGCCAACGCGATCCTTGCCTATTCGAGCACCATTTGAGTCAAATTTTGCAAACTGTCGGCATGCGTTTTAATCGCCGTCAGATCGGGCGGGTCACCGAGACGATGTCGGCCGGCGCGAAGCCGATCTTGAGTTTTTCGCCGACCTGCGGCGGCGCCGTGCGGCGGTCGTTGAAGCGGTCGAGGCTGACCGTTCCGCCGGCGACCTCGACGCCGAGCCGGATCACCGAGCCGAGGAAGCTCACCTGGCGGACGGTGCCGTCGATGGCGACCTCGCCTGGCTCGCCCGCCGCCAGCCGCACCGCCTCCGGGCGCAGCGCCAGCGCCACGCGCGCGCCCCTCTCGAGGTTTTCCGGCAGGGTCGGCACGGCGAGCGTCGTCCCACCGATCGTCACCTCCCGCCGCGCCGGCTCGGCGACGACGGCGGGGATGGTGTTGAGGGTGCCGACGAACCCGGCGACGAAGGGCGTCGCCGGGCTGTTGTAGATCTCGAACGGGGCGCCGACCTGCTCGACGGCGCCGGCGTTCATCACCACGATCCGGTCGGAGATCGAGAGCGCCTCCTCCTGGTCGTGGGTCACGAAGATGGTGGTGATCCCCAGCTCGCGCTGGATCTGCCGGATCTGGTCGCGCAGCGACACGCGGATCTTGGCGTCGAGCGCCGAGAGCGGCTCGTCGAGCAGCAGCATGCGCGGGCGTGGCGCCAGCGCACGCGCGAGCGCCACGCGCTGCTGCTGGCCGCCGGAAAGTTCGAAGGCATAGCGCTCGGCCAGCTGCGGCAGGCCGATGAGGTCGAGCATCTCGCCGACCCGTTTCTTCGCCTCGTCACGCGGCACGCCCGCGACCTTGAGCCCGAAGCCGATGTTGTCGGCGACGTTCATGTTGGGAAAGAGCGCATAGGCCTGGAAGACCATGCCGATCTTGCGCTGCTGAGGCTTGAGGTGGGTCACCTCCTCGCCGCCGATCAGGATGCGCCCGGAGGTCGGCGTCTCGAAGCCGGCGACCATGCGCAGGACCGTCGTCTTGCCGCAGCCCGAGGGGCCGAGGAAGGAAACGAACTCGCCTTTGCCGAGCGAGAGGTCCACGCCCTTGATGACCTGGGTGCCGGAAAAGCTCTTGGTCACGCCTTCGATTGCAAGAAAGGTCTCGGCCATATCAATCGGTCCTCGTCAATCGGTTCTGGCGGCGGTTTTGGGGGCGAAGCGGGCGAGGAGCTGGATCATGCCCATGGCGGCCCAGGTGAAGACGAAGGAGACGATGGCGAGCGCCGAGGGTTCGAACGCGCGGTTGGCGCCGACATTCTGCAGATACGGGCCGAAGGCCGGGCGGTTGAGGAGGCTGGCGATGGTGAACTCGCCCATGACGATGGCAAGCGTCAGGAACGCGCCCGAAAGCACGGCGACGGCGATGTTGGGGAAGATCACCCGCATGAGGATCGTGGCCTGGTTGGCCCCGAGAATGGTCGCGGCTTCCGTCAGCGTCTTGACGTCGATCGTGCGCAGCCCCGTGTCGATGGCGCGGTACATGTAGGGCAGGGCGAGCGCCACATAGCCGAAGATGAGGAGGAGGTCGGTGCCGAGCCGAGAGCCGGTCAGCGGCAGCCAGGAGGAGGAATTGTAGAGCCGGATATAGCCGAACACGAGGACGATGGCCGGCACGATCAGCGGCAGGAGCGTGACGAACTCGATGATCGGACGCAGGCCCGGCATCCGCAGGCGCACGAAATAGGCGGCGGGCACGACGATCAGCACGCCGACGACGATGGTCAAAAGCCCGATCAGCAGCGAATAGCCGAAGGTCGCCTGGAAGAGCGGGTCGGAAAAGACGTTGGCGTAGGCATCGAACGTATAGCCCTCGCGCCGGATGCGCAGTGAAAACTCGAAGGTCGCGAGCAGCGGCACGAGGAAATAAGCGGCGCCGAGCGCAAAGACGATCCAGGCCCAGATGCGTCCCGACCTCATTTGAGCCACCTCTCGGCACGCGCGCGCACGACGAGGTAGATGACGTTGGCGAGGGCGGTGACCACCACCATGCCGAGCGCAAGCGCGGCGCCGAGGCCGGGGTTCTGCAGCACGTCGCCGCGGATCTGGGCATAGAGCAGGATCGGCACGATGTTGAGCGAGGAACCGGTCAGCGCATAGGCGGTGGCGATGGCGCCGAAGGCGTTGGCAAAGAGCAGCGACAGGCACCCGAGGAGATTGGGCCAGAGCACGGGCAGGCCGACATAGCGCCAGAACTGCCACGGGCTGGCGCCGAGCGTCGCGGCGGCCTCGCTCCACTCCTTCTTCAGCCCGTCGATCGCGGGCGCGATGATCAGCACCATCAGCGGGATCTGGAAATAGAGGTAGGTGAGGGTCAGGCCCCAGAAGGAGAGGATGTTGAAGCCGGCGCGATAGATGTTGAAGCCGAAAACCGTGTCGAGCAGCACGGTCACCAGCCCCAGCCGCCCGAGGGTCGCGAGGAACGCGAAGGCGAGGGGAATGCCGGCGAAATTGGAGGCGACGCCGGAAAAGGTCATCACGGCCGAGCGGATCGGTGCGGGCAGGCGCCCGCGGATGATGGCGAGCGCGATGGCCAGCCCGATGACGGCGCCGAGCGCGGCCGAGGCGAAGGAGACGCGGATCGAAATCCAGAACGAGGCGATGATCTGCGGCGTGCCGAGATCGAGGATGTTCTGGAAGGTGAAGTTGCCGGCGCGGTCGGCGAAGGCATTGGCGAAGAGCCAGAGCGTCGGCAGCACGAGGAACATTACGGAAAAGACGAGGAACGGCAGGACGGCGAGCCAGTCGCCAAGGCTTGCCTCCCGCAGCCAGCGCAGCGGCGCGGTCGTGGTGCGGGCAGCCGGCCCGGAAAGTTCCGGGCCGGCCGCTGTGTTCTGATCGGTGCTCAAGGCGCGCTATTCGGCGACATTGGCGCCGACGACCGAATCCCAGCCGGCGGTGATCACCTCGCGGTTGGCATCCTGCTCGGCGATGGTCGGGAAGACGGCAGCCGCGTAGGACTCGGGCGGCGGCAGCGCGTCGAGCATGTCCTGCGGGATCTTGCCGGCATCGGCGAGCGCGTTGAAGCGGATCGGGTGGCAATAGCCCTTCAGCCAGCCGAGCTGGCCCTCGTCCGAATAGAGGTATTCCATCCACAGCTTTGCCGCGTTCGGGTGCGGGGCATAGGCGCTGATCGCCTGCACGTAGACGCCGGCGAGCACGTTGTCGGAGGGGACCACCACCTCGGCGGCCGGGTTGCCCTCGAAGCTGTCGCGCCAGGCGAGCACGTTGTAGTCCCAGGCGACGACGACCGGTGTGGTGCCCTGGGCGACGGACGCGGCCTTGCCGATCACCGGCACGAAGTTGCCGGAGCCGTTGAGCTCGGCGAAGTATTCAAGGCCTGCCTCACCGGCATTAGCCATGTCGCCGCCGTTGCGGGCAAGACCGGCGCCGACGACGCTCTGGATGGCCTGGGCCGAGGCGCGCGGATCACCGGCAAGGGCGACGGAGGCGGCATAGTCGGAGTTGAGCAGGTCCGCCCAACTGGTTGGGACGGTCGAGACGAGGTCGGTGTTCACCAGGAACGCGAGAACGCCGTAGTAGTCGCCGTACCAGTAGCCGTCGGCATCCTTGGCGTCGTCGGGGATCTCGTCCCAGGTCGCGACCTTGTAAGGCTGGATGAGGCCTTCTTCCTTGGCCTGCGGGCCGAAGGCGAGGCCGACGTCGATGACGTCCGGCGCCTGCGGGCCGGTGTTGTTCATGTTGGCGCGGATGGCTTCGAGCTCGTCGGCGGAGCCCGCGTCGGGGTTGAGCTCGTTGACTTCGATGCCCGGATACTTGGCCTTGAAGCCGGCGATCACGTCGCCATAGCCGCACCAGTTGTGGGGCAGGGCGATGGTGGTCAGCATGCCCTCGGCCTTGGCCGCTTCATAGAGGGCGTCGAGATCGGTCTGGGCGGTGGCGGAAACGCCGGAGGCGAGAAGCGCCACGAGCGAAACCGTGGCGGAGAAGGCGGTCCTTGTCATTCTTACGGCTCCCTGTGTCGGCCGGGGCGGGATTGTCCGCCCTTCGGCCCGCCCGTCACCTATTTGGAGCAGATGACGCTTGCATGATGGTTCCATGACGCTCCCTGTCACACGCGATGCTACTGCTTTGCGCGGCTGCGGAAAACGGCAATGTCACACTTGATTATGTAATAACATTACGGATAGGAAAGGGGCCGAGCCCGCCTTGGAAAGGCGAAATCTCGATTCAGCTTCGTAACGTAATAACATTTGGGAGACATTGATGCGACTGACCATGCTCACGGCGAGCGCGGCGCTGATGCTTGCCGCCAGCACGCTCGCCACATCCGCGCAGGATACGGTTTCGGCCTGGCGGCTGTTCGTCGCCGACCACGGCGAGCCGGTGGTGCGCGCCATCGACCTGCCGACGGGCGACGAGATCGGCGCCTTCCCGCTCGCCTCGCCCGCAACGCTCTACACGACCGAAAGCAAAGCCGCGGTCTATGCGGTGCAGGGCGCGGGCAATCGCGTTTCGGTCATCTCCTCGGGCCTCGCCTTCGAGGACCACGGGGACCACGGCGATCTCGAGGTTTCCGATCCTGCGCTTCTCGACGTGACGCTCGAGGACGAGCGGCCGGTGCACTTCGTCGCCCATGACGGCGAAGTGGCGCTGTTCTTCGACGGGTCGGGCGTCGTGCAGGTCGTGCGGGAAAGCGCGCTGCTTGCCGGCGAATCCGCGCCGCGCACGTTCACGACCGATGCGCCGCATCACGGCGTTGCCGCACCCGTCGGCGCCCATGTGCTCGTCACCCGACCCAACGCGGACGATCCGAAGGCATTGCCGGTCGGCATCGACGTGCTCGATGCGGACGGCGAGCAGATCGGCGAGCTGCACGAGTGCCCGGACCTTCATGGCGAGGCGACTTCCGGCCATACGCTCGCCATCGCCTGCGCCGCCGGCATCCTCTTCGTCGACGAAGGTTCCCCCGAGCCGCAGATCGAGTTCGTCGCCTACACCGACGACCTGCCCGAAGGAAAGGTCACGACCCTGCTCGGCGGCGTCGGCTTGAAGTACTGGCTCGGCAATTATGGCGCGGACCGAGTGGCGATCATCGATCCGGCCGACGAGGTGCCGTTCCGCCTCGTCGACCTGCCGTCGCGCCGCGTGCACTTCGCCATCGATCCGGCGCGCGCCGGCTTTGCCTATGTGCTGACCGAGGACGGCGTGCTCAACGAGATCGACATCGTCGCCGGCACGATCTCGCGCACGCTCGAGGTGACGCAGCCCTACTCGATGGACGGCGAATGGAGCCTGCCGCGTCCGCGCATCGCGGTCGCGGGCAGCGAGATCGCCGTCACCGATCCGCTCAACAGCATGATCCATGTCGTCAGCACGGAGAGCTTCGCCCTCGACCGGGACATCGCCGTCCAAGGCATGCCCTACAACATCGTCGCGCTCGGCGGCTCGGGCGAGAGCCACTGACGCTAGGGTTGAGTTGAAGCGCGCCGGGCGTACATATTCGCGCGGAGTTTTGCGGCTCTATCGCCTCCCTCCCCCTTGAGGGGAGGGAATGAGGGTGGGGGTAT
>NZ_JZEX01000166.1 GCF_000969415.1 Devosia geojensis
CCACCCGCGCAACCCCGCGCGGCTTGTTCGGCAACAACGGAGCGATCATCCGCCACTCCGTCTCGCTGAGATCGTATCGCCCCATTCAAGAGCTCCTTTCGGAACCTTGAATCATCAACCCAAATCCCTCGCAACCGCTTATGAGTACGCGCTCTAGTCGGCGCGTTTGTCCTCGAGCCAGCCAACCACGTCCTGCTCGCGCGCCAGGTCCTCGGTGAGACCCTCCCGTTCGGCCGGCGCAAGGTTCACCGCCCTCAACCCGGCGAGTGCCTGCCGGGCGCCATCCGCATCCTCGATGAACATGGCGAGCTCGGCACGCATGGCGAACGCGCGGAAACGGATGACGGCCGAAGCGTCGGGGTGCCGGCGCAGGCCCGTATCGATCACCCGCCCGGCTCCGGCGTAGTCGGTTTTGAAGTCGCGCAGGATCCGGGCATTGTCGAGCACGCGCTCCAACCCCTCGAGATGAGCGGCTCCCCCGTATTCGAGGTCCTCGGGCTCGTCGCGCTCGACGAAGATGAAGGTGTTGCCGGACGGGTCGATCAGCGAGAAGCGGCTCTGGCCGGGGCGGAACCGGGTCATGCGCGGCCTGCCCGTCACCAGCACCTTTCCATAAGCCTTGCGCATGGCGGCGGTGAAAGCCTCGTGGTAGGGCGCGGCCTCGTCGACCAGCACCAGGCATCCGCCGGTGTCCTCGGCGTCGACGTCGAGGTCCTTGGGCGCGGCGGCGTAGTGCAGCTCGACGCCGTGCCAGGCGAAGGCGAGGTAGAGATAGGGCCGGCGCATCTCGTAGGTCAGGCGAAAGCCGAGCGCGGTCAGGAACGCGATCGTCTCGTCGGGAAAGGCGCAGTGCAGCCCGGGAATGGTGGTTTCGTTGCCGAATGCGTACATGGTCGCGGTTCTCCAGGAGAACCAGCGCTACCCTATGAAAAATGAACGAGAACTTACCAGCCCTGGAGTCCGGGGTCAGGACCCCGGCTTGCGCCCCGCCCGCCGCACCAGCTCGTTGCGCAGGAACACCAGGTCCTCGACCTCCAGCCGGGCGATGTCGCGGGCGAGGCGGTTGGTCAGCTCCGTCGCCTCGGGCGCCATGCCGCCGGTGTCGATGGTGATCTTGGGGTCGGAAAGTTCGGCGAGGCGCTGCAGTTCCTCGGCGTCGTCCCAGATGACGTTGAAGAAGGTGATGATGCGGTGCAGCATGAAGCCGGTCGGCCGGCCGCGCCGGCCGTGCTCGAGGGCCGAGAGATAGGCGCTCGAGACGTTGAGGGCGGCGGCCATTTCCTTCAAGGAGATGCCGCGCTCCTCGCGCAGCGACCGCAGCTTTGCGCCGAGCGGGGTCATGGCGCGGCCCTTCCGGGACGTCTCAGGCGCACGTAGAACGCGCCTTCCCCGCCATGCCCCTGGGCGGCCGAATGCCAGCCCGAGACATAGGGAGCCAGGTGCGGTTCGGAGAGCCAGACCGGCAGCATGGCGCGCAGCACGCCGCGCTCGATGATGACGGTGGCGAATTCGTCGATCTTCTTCAAGCCCTTGCCGGTGATGACCAGCACCGTGCGGTCGCCGCGCGCGGCGCGGGCGGGGATGAAGCGGCCGAGCGCCAAGCGCGCCTCGTCCTGGCGCATGCCGTGGAGGTCTATGCTGCCGTCGATCTCGATGTGCCCGCGCCGCAGCTTGCGGCGCAGGCGCGGCTCTATGGCGGCCTCGGGAACGACGCGCTGGGGGGGCGCCTGATAGGCCGGCATCGGCAGCGGCGGCGGGTGCTTGACCGGCGCGCGCTTCAATTGCGCAACGTCGGCGGGGGCGGAGGGTTCGGGGAGCGGCAGCGGCTCGGCAGGCTCACGCAGCACGCGCGGCTTGCGCAGCGGGTCGACGGTGCGGGTGACGGCGGTCCACAGGTGAAAATCGGGCACCGGGGATTTCGGACCGCGTCTGGCCATGGCCGTCGCCGCCTGCACGTCGTGCGATCAGTCGAGCTGGCTGGTGGCGACGAGCTTCCAGTTGGGGTCGCGCGACTTGGGGTTGCGCGAGAAGGTCCATTCGTCGGCGATGTTCTGCACCTGCTCGGCATGGCCCTCGACGAGCTGGCCGTCCTTCTCGTAGGTGGCCGAGACGACCTCGGCATAGAAGCGCACGGTGACGTTGACCACGCGCTTGTCGTATTCGGCGTCGGAGATCTCGATCTTGGGCAGGCCGACAAAGGTGAAGTCGACACGCCGTCCGGCGGCCTCGCGCTCGGCGATGGCGCGCTGGAAGCCGTCGAACACGTCCTTTTCCAGGAGGTTCTTGAGCGTCGCGCGGTCGCCCTGGGCAAAGGAGGTGACGATCATCTCGTAGGCCATCTTGGCCCCTTCGAGGAACGACTTGGGGGTAAAGGTCGGATCGGCGTCGGCCACGGCCTTGAGGTTTTCGGCAAGCGCTGCGTCGCCATGGGCGGACTGCTCGATCTCGGCCTCGAGCTTGCGCGCGCGCCGCTCGTCGTCGAGGTTCGGGGCAGGGGTCCCCTGCTGCGGGCGCAGCGGCACGACGGTTTCCTCGCCGGCCCGGGCCTTCGCCTCTTCCGAACGGGTCCGGTCGACGGGCGGCCGCTCGTTGCCCGTGCGGGTGCCCAGCACCGAGCGCAGCCGGAACAGGATCACCACGGCTACGCCGATGACGATGAGGGTCGGAAGATCGAAAAACTCGTCCATGTGGCCAGTCACACCCGGTTGACGCTTGTGTCAGATTTGCAGCGACGGCTCGCAGAGCCCTCAAGTCGTCCTATATATAGGCAAAGTGCGCCGCGAAACCAGTTCACGATTGGACGAATTGCCGCGAGCGCGCAGGCACGCGCCTTGAAACGGGAAGGAACATCCTTGGCACGCATCGCCCTCATCGGGCTCATCCTCGTCCCCATCGTCGAGATCGCGGTCCTCATCAAGGTGGGCCAGACCATCGGACTCCTGTGGACGATCGGGCTCCTCATCGCCGCAACGCTGGGCGGCGCGCTGCTCCTGCGCCTCGAAGGGCTCGCCGTCGTCGGGCAGATGCGCGCGAGCGTCGAGACCGGCCGGCTGCCGGCCCGCACGGTCGCCGACGCGATCATGATCGGGTTGGCGGCGGTGCTGCTCGTCCTCCCGGGCTTCCTCTCCGACATCCTCGCCATCGCCCTCCTGCTGCCGCCGGTCAGGTCGCTGGTCTATGCCGCGCTCTCCAAACGCATGGTCGTCGTCGATCCCGGCGCCGGCTCCTACCAGGACCCGCGGGTGCGCGGTCCGCGCACCATCGACCTCGACGACGAGGACTATCGGCAGAGATAATCGGATCGGCACGATGCGTCTCCCCCTCAAGGGGGAGGGGAGCAGCCGCGCCTTGTGACACGCGGCCAAAGATGTTAGCGAGGCGGCCAATTCCAGCCTTTCTTTCCAAAAAGGACAGACCCATGGCCGACGACAACCAGACCGCGAACGCGGCAACGCCCGGCGCCAATACCAGCACGGCCCCCAGCCTCAACCTCATTGGCCAGTACGTGCGCGACCTCTCCTTCGAGAACCCCGGCGCGCCCGGCTCGATCATGCTGGGCGGGGGCAATCCCGCCTTCAACGTCGCCATCTCCGTCGCTGTCAAGAAGCAGAGCGACGACGTCTATGCGGTCGAGCTCAACCTCAACGCCAAGGCCAACCGGGCCGAGCAGGTGCTGTTCAACGTCGAGCTCGTCTATGGCGGCGTGTTCCGCATCCGCAACGTCCCCGAGAACCAGCTCTCGACGCTGCTGATGGTCGAATGCCCGCGGCTGATCTTCCCGTTCGCCCGGCAGGTGCTGGCCAACGTCACCCAGCAGGGCGGCTTCCCGCCGCTGATGATGGAGCCGGTCGACTTCTTCGCCATCTACCGGCAGAACCTGGCCAAGCTCGCCGCCCAGCAGCAGGGCACGGCCCCGGCCGCACCGGCCAACAGCGACGCCCCCAGCGACAAGCCGAACTGAGTTTTTGTCGCTGGGCTGCCGCGTTACACGATCCGCGGCTCATGCACCGGCACATCCACCACCTCGATGTCACCCCGGCGAAAGCCGGGGCCCATCCTGAGATGCCTCGCCAGCCGCAAGGTGCATGAACGCGGCAGACAGCGGCCGATCTTCCCGTGAAATGGATAGCATCAGGGCTGGGTCCCGGCCTTCGCCGGGATGACGGCCGGTGGTTGGTATGGGGCCCAGGGGGCAGCCCATCAGGCCGCTACCGCGTCCTCATAGGCGTTCCACAACGCATCGGCGCCGATCGTTGCGATGAGCGCGGCGTGGGCGGCGAGCTCATCGGACGAGACGCGGGCGGCGAGCGGGGTCGGCCGCTGGCGGGCCGGAGCGCGGTCGACGAGGGTCAGGCCCGACGAGACCGTGGTCTCGGCGACCAGCGCCAGCGCCACCTGGCGGCCACCGATCAGCTCCAGATAGACATCGGCCAGGATCTCGCTGTCGAGCAGCGCCCCGTGCAGCGTGCGGCGCGAATTGTCGATGCCGTAGAGCTTGCAGAGCGCATCGAGGCTGGCGCGCGCGCCCGGATTGATCTGGCGGGCGAGCGCGACCGTATCGATGACCTCGTTGGTCAGCGCCGGACGCCCGACCTTTTCGAGCTCGGCGTTGAGGAAACCGATGTCGAAGGCGGCGTTGTGGATGACGAGCGTCGCATCGTCGAGGAAATCGACGAGGTCCTCGGCGACGGCCGCGAACAGCGGCTTGTCGGCCAGGAACTCGTTGGAGAGCCCGTGGACGCGATAGGCCTCCTCGGGCATGTCGCGCTCGGGATTGATGTAGACGTGGAACGTGCGTCCGGTCGGGATGTGGTTGATGAGCTCGACGCCGCCGATCTCGACCAGCCGGTCGCCGGTCGCCGGCGAAAGGCCGGTGGTTTCGGTATCGAGGACGATCTCGCGCTTCATTGGTTCGCCTGTTGCGCCTGGATTTTGGCCACCATGGCCTTGACCGTCCGGCGCGTCTCTTCCACCGGGCCGGTGGTGTCGATCACGTAATCGGCCCGCTCCTTCTTTTCGGCCTGCGGCATCTGCCGGGCAAGAATCGATTGCAATCTTTCCACGGTCATTCCCGGCCGCGCAAGGGCCCGGCGCCGTTGCTCGGCCTCGTCGCAGACGGTGACGGCCACCGCGTCGAACCCGTAGTCATGGCCGCTCTCGAAGAGCAGGGGCACTTCGACCGCGGCGAGGGCGGCTCCCTCGGCTTCTGCCACGTCCATGAACCGGGCGATTCGGTCCCGCACCATGGGGTGGATCAGCGCCTCGAGCTCGGAGAGCCGCTGCGGCTGCGCGGCAAGGGCAGCCGAAAGCCGTCCACGGTCTATGGCGCCATCGGCGGCGACACCAGGAAACAGCGCCTCGACCGCCTCGACCGCGGGGCCGGCATAAAGCTCATGGACGATCGCGTCGGCGGACGAAACCCTGGCGCCGAACTCGGCGAGGGCCTCGAGAACCGTCGACTTGCCGGTGGCGATGGAGCCGGTGACGCCGAGCCGGAACATCAGCGTGCCTTTCCCGACGCTGAAGCCGACGGTTCCTTCGCCTCCCTCCCCTCAGAGGGGAGGGAGGCGAAGGAACCGTCCGCTTCAGCGCCGGCCCTTAACCCCATCCGACGCC
>NZ_JZEX01000167.1 GCF_000969415.1 Devosia geojensis
CCGGATGACTCCCCTCCCCTCAAGGGGGAGGGGAGTCATCCGGAGGCAAGCCACATCGCCAGCGAGCCGCTCACCACCAGCCCCTACCGCTCCGGCCGGCGCCTGCCGGTCGTGCCCGTTCTGCTGGTGCTGGTGATGGGCCTGCCGATCCTCTGGCTCGGGCTTGCCGCGATGACCGCGACCGGCAGCAACGGCTTCACCGCCACCATGCTGCCGACGGCGCTGCGCGAGACGGTGCTGCTGATGCTGACCGTCGGGCTCGCCACGGGCGTCACGGGACTCGTCGCCGCCTGGCTCGTCACCCATTTCGAATTCCCCGGCCGGCGCATCTTCGACTGGGCGCTGATCCTGCCGCTGGCGGTGCCCACATATCTGGCCGCCTACACCTATGTGGAATTCCTCGGCTTCACCGGCCCCGTGCAGCAGTTCGTGCGGATGCTGACGGGGGCTGAGACGCTGCGCGACTACTGGTTTCCGGACATCCGCAGCAACTGGGGCGCGAGCGTGGTGCTCTCCGCCGTGCTCTACCCCTATGTCTACGCCGCCTGCCGCGCCTTCTTTCTCATGCAGTCGGCCTCGCTCGACCTTGCCGCGCGTACGCTCGGGGCCAGCCGGGCGCGCACGTTTTTCGAAGTGACGCTGCCCATCTCGCGGCCCGCCATCGTCGTCGGGGTGACGCTCGCCATGATGGAGGTGGTCAATGACCTCGGCGCAGTGCAGTATTTCGGCGTCAACAGCCTCACCGCCATCATCTATTCCACCTGGATCAACCGCTCGGACTTTCCGGGAGCCGCCCAGCTTGCGGTGACCATCGTCCTCGTCATCGCGCTGCTCATCCTTCTCGAGCGCGCGGCGCGGCGCAACCGCGTCTACCAATCACACCGCGACAGCCGCGTGCCGCCGGGGCGCGAGCGGCTGAAAGGCGGATGGGCCGCGATCGCCAGCGGCTACTGCACGCTGCTCCTCGGCCTCGGCTTCGGCCTGCCGTTCGGATTGCTCGTCTATCTCGCCTTCCGCCGCGTCTCGCCGGAAACCGTTTCGCTCACCCTCACTGCGCTCGGGCCGACGATCGTGCTGGCGACGGCGGGGGCGCTGGTCACCGTCGTCATCGGGCTGATCGCGGCAAAGCAAAGCGCCGGGCCGGCGGTGTCGCGCGGCGCGATCAAGATCGCGACGCTCGGCTACGCCATTCCCGGCACGGTGCTGGCGCTGGGGCTATTGCAGCCGCTGGGCAAGGCCGACCTCTGGATCAACCGCGCCACCATCGCGCTTTTCGACTGGCGGCCGGGGCTCGTCATCTCGGGCTCGATGCTGGCGCTGGTCTACGTCTACACCATCCGCTTCCTTGCCGTCGGGCACTCGACCCTCGACGAGGCGATGAAGAAGCGCGGCGACAATATGCTGCTGGCCGGGCGGGTGCTGGGCGCGCGAGGGCTCGGCCTGCTCTTTCGCATCGACCTGCCGACCCTCACCCCGGCGATCCTGACGGCGGCAACGCTCGTCTTCGTCGAGATCGTCAAGGAGCTGCCGGCGACGCTCCTCCTGCGCCCGCTCGGCGTCGACACGCTCGCCACCATCGTCTACTCGCACGCCAATGTGAGCCTCTTCGCGCAAGCCGCGATGCCGGCGCTGTTCATCGTACTGGCAGGACTGGTGCCGGTCGTTCTTGCTACGCGGATCGGCTCGGGGCGAAAACTGTAGCTCGCCGGGCTGACCCTACCCACCGGCTGTCATCCCGGCGAAAGCCGGGACCCAGTAAACGGCGCGGGTGCGGCTTTTGCTGAGGACGTTCGGCAGGTGCGGCTGCTCGGCTCGATCGCATAGCCCGTGTGTACTGGGTCCCGGCTTTCGCCGGGATGACAGCCGGTGGAGGGGGAAAACTGCGGTGGCTCACCGTACCACCCCCACCCTCAATCCCTCCCCTCAAGGGGGAGGGAGGCGGAGGAACCGCCGATTTCAATCAAGCCCGACACGCTCTATAACGGAACGCAAACGCCTGTTGGGGAGCAGAATCATGCGCAAGGCCTTGGCCCTCCTTTCATTCGTCGTCGCCCTGGGCGCGGTGCTGACCGGCGCGGCGGGGGCGCAGGAGAGCGCGGTGCGCATCGCCGTCGCGCTCGAGCCCCCCACCCTCGACCCCACCGCAAACGCCGCCGAGGCGGTCGACATCGTCGTCTACCAGAACGTCTTCGAGGGACTGACGCGGATCGACGAGAACGGCGGCGTCGAACCGGGCCTTGCGACCGAATGGACGATTTCGGAGGATGGACTGACCTACGTCTTCACGCTGGCCGAGGGCGTCGTCTTCCATGACGGGTCTTCGTTCGACGCCGAGGACGTCAAGTTCACCTTCGACCGGATCCTCGCCGAGGACAGCCTCAACGCGCAGAAGGCGCTCTATGAGCCGATCGAGAGCGTCACCGTCGTCGATCCGCAGACGGTGGAGTTCACCCTCTCGCGGCCAACCGGCACCTTCCTCTTCGATATCGGGCGGCCCGACGCGGTGATCGTCGCGCCCGAGAGCGCCGAGAACAATTCGAGCGTGCCCATCGGCACCGGGCCTTTCGCCTTCGTGCAGTGGGACCGGGGCAGCCGGGTGATCCTCGAGCGGTTCGACACCTATTGGGGCGAGACGCCGGCCCTCACCCGCGCCACCTTCCTCTTCATCGGCGACACGGCAACGCTCATCAACGCGCTCCTCGCCGGCGACGTCGACGGCACCAACAACATGGCGGCCGAGGCGCTCGATGTCTTCGCCAACGATCCGCGCTTCAAGGTGCTGGTCGGCACGACCGAGGGCGAGGTGGTGCTGGCGACCAACAACAGGAAGCCTCCGTTCGACGACATCCGCGTGCGCCAGGCCATGGCCCACGCCATCGACCGGCAGGCGCTGATCGACGGCGTCACCTATGGCTACAGCCAACCGATCGGCAGCCACTTCGCCCCGCACAACCCCTACTACATCGACCTGACCGGCACCTATCCGCACGACCTCGACAAGGCGCGCGCGCTGCTGGCCGAAGCCGGCCATCCGGACGGGTTCGCGGCGACGCTGAAGCTCCCGCCGGTCGGCTATGCGCGCAACAGCGGGCAGATTCTCGCCTCCCAGTTCGCCCAGATCGGCATAAGGCTCGAGCTCATCAACGTCGAATGGGCGCAATGGCTGGAGGACGTCTTCACCAACCACGATTTCGACCTGTCGATCGTCGCCCATGTCGAACCCTTCGACATTGGCATCTATGCCAATCCCGACTACTACTTCGGCTATGACAATCCCGAGTTCGCCGCGCTGATCGAGACGCTGAATGCCACGACCGACGACGCGCAGCGCAAGGAACTGGCGGGAGAAGCCCAGACCATCCTCGCGCGCGATGCGGTCAACGGCTACCTCTTCGAACTGGCGCAGACGGGCGTGTGGAACGCCAGGCTCGAGGGCATGTGGCAGAACTCGCCGATCGAAGGCGTGGTGCTGCGGGGGATCCGCTGGGTGGAGTGAGGAGGCGGGACCGTACGCGCTCGCCCCCCTCCCCCTTGAGGGGAGGGG
>NZ_JZEX01000168.1 GCF_000969415.1 Devosia geojensis
GGTCCGGAATTCCGTTCGTGTGCATCCCCTTCCGGGGGAGATTGGGAGGGGGGTCTCGCCCCGATCCGCGCGATGATCACGCTTTACGACTACGAGCTCTCCGGCAACTGCTACAAACTGCGCCTGATGATGAGCATCCTGCGGCTGCGCTACGAGGTGGTCGCCGTCGACTACTATCCCGGCAACGACACGCAATCCGACTGGTTCCTGAAGCTCAATCCGCTGGGCGAGCTGCCGGTGCTGGTCGACGACGGCCGCGTCTTCACCGAGGCGACCCTCGCCTGGCTCGCTCGCAAATACGACGCCTCCGGACGCTGGCTTCCCGTCGATGATCCAGCCCTCGTCGCCGAGGTCATGACCTGGACGAGCTTTGCCGCCCGCCTTTCAGAAGCCTCCGGCGGCGCGCGTCTCGCCATCGCCTTCGAGCACGATATCGATCTCTCGCGCGCGCAAGCCGAGGCGCATCGGCTCTTCAGGGTCATGGACGAGCACCTCTGGTTCGGCGAGAAGGAAGGCCGCGACTGGCTGGCTTCGGCCGATCATCCCACCATCGCCGACATCGCCTGCTTCCCCCACACCGCGCTGTCCGAGGAAGGCGGCATCTCGCGCCAGGATTACCCCGCCATCCGCCGCTGGCTCGACCGCGTCCGCCGCATCGAAGGCTTTGCCGTCATGTCCGGCGTCTTCCCGGCAAGCCGCGCGCGGGAGGTGTCGTGACGGCCCGCGGCCAGTTCCGCATCCTGAAAAGCGCCCTCGCCGGCGTCGAGGTCATCGCGGCCGATTCCGCCCACACCTTCGCCCGCCATACCCATGAGACCTTCGGCATCGGCCTTGTCGAGCGCGGCGCGCAGAAATCGGCGAGCGGGCGCGGCATGGTCGAGGCCGGGGCAGGGGACGTCATCACCGTCAATCCCGGCGAGGTGCACGATGGCGCCCCAATTGGCGAGGCCGGCCGCGCCTGGCGCATGCTCTACATCGATCCGGCGGTGATCGCCGAGACGGCGGCCGACATCGCCGCCGCTCCCGCTGCTTTCGAGTTCCACGATCCCGTCCTCGCCGACCGCCGCATCGCCGCCCGGATCAACCGGCTCCTTGCCGCCGCTGCCGATCCGGCCGGCGAATCCCTCCTCGTAATGCTCGTTGCCGATGTGCTGCGCCGGCAGAATGGGCCGGGGCTCGGTACCCGTTCCGTCGCCAGCATCGCCGCCGCCCGCGCGCGCATCGACGACGATCCGGCCGATCCCGTCTCCCTCGCCGAGCTGGCGCGCCTTGCCGGCCTCACCCGCTTCCAGCTCCTGCGCGCCTTCGCGCGCGAGACGGGCCTCACCCCGCACGCCTACCAGGTGCAGCGCCGCATCGATCTTGCCCGCCGGCTGATGGCCGGCAACGTGCCGCTGGCGCAAGCCGCGCTCGCCGCCGGCTTTGCCGACCAGGCCCACATGACGCGGATCTTTACCCGCAAATACGGCCTCACCCCCGCCGCCTACCGCGCCGCGCGCCTGCAATAACGTTCAAGACGGGCGCGGCCATCTGCGGCTTCATGCGGCTTTCCCTCTGGAGAGCCCGCATGTCCCTCGAATTCCTCGTCACGTCGCTCATCGTCATCGCGCTGCCGGGCACGGGCGTGCTCTACACTCTCGCCTTCGGCCTCTCACGCGGCTGGCGGGCGAGCCTTGCCGCCGCGTTCGGCTGTACCCTCGGCATCCTGCCGCACATGGCCGCGAGCGTTGCCGGCCTTGCCGCGCTCCTCCACGCCAGCGCGCTCGCCTTCGAGGTCGTGCGCTACCTCGGCGTCGCCTATCTTTTCTGGATGGCCTGGTCGGTGCTGCGCGACAAGGGCGCGCTCGAGGTCAGCGAGGGCGCACCGGCGCGCGGCCCGTGGCGCATCGTCGTCGACGGGCTCCTCGTCAACGTGCTCAATCCCAAGCTTTCGCTGTTCTTCCTCGCCTTCCTGCCGCAATTCGTGCCCGCGAGCGGCGATGCGACCCTCGCCATGCTCGCGCTCGGCTTCGTCTTCATGGGCCTGACCTTCGTCGTCTTCGCCCTTTACGGCGCCTTCGCCGCCGCCGCGCGCCGCCACGTCGTCGGGCGCCCGCGCGTCCTCACATGGCTGCGGCGCGGCTTTGCCGGCGCGTTCGCGCTCCTGGGGTTGCGCCTCGCGACCTCCGGCCAATGACGCGGCTTGGCGAGTTGGGTCGGTTCAGGTAACCCTTCGCCCATGCGCACGCTCCTCGTCGTCGGCATCGGTCCCGGCAATCCCGAACAGGTCACCATCGAGGCGATCAACGCCCTCAACCGCGCCGATGCGCTGTTCATTCCGCAGAAAGGCGCCGACAAGGCGGACCTCGCGGACCTGCGCCGTGAGATCGTCGCCCGCTACGTCACCAACCCCGCCGCCCGGCTCGTGCCCTTCGCCATGCCCGTGCGCGATGAAGCCACCGCCTCCTACGCCGCGCGCGTCGCCGACTGGCACCAGGCGATCGCTGCGATCCACGCCCGCCTCATCGCCGAGGAACTGGGCGAAGACGGCACCGGCGCCTTCCTCGTCTGGGGCGATCCCTCGCTTTACGACAGCACCCTGCGCATCCTCGCCCGGGTCAGAGAGGCCGGTGCGCCGCCATTCTCGGTCACGGTCATCCCCGGCATCACCAGCCTCCAGGCGTTGACCGCCGCCCACGCCATTCCCCTCAATCGCGTCGGCGAGCCGGTGCTCGTCACCACCGGCCGGCGTCTTGCCGAGGCGCCGCCGGATACCGATACCGTGGTGATGCTCGACGGCAAGCTCGCCTTCAAGGCCCTCGACGGCGAGGACTACGACATCCACTGGGGCGCCTATCTCGGGACGCCTGACGAGATCCTCGTCTCCGGCCGCCTCTCGCAGGTCGCCGAAAAGATCGAGCGCCGGCGCGCCGAGGCCCGCGCCCGCCATGGCTGGATCATGGACACCTACCTCCTGCGCCGCCGCGCATGACAGTTCCGTCGCGGCGGGCTAGAAGACTCGCTCGTTTCGAGGATCATGCCGTGCCGCAGGCCGCGACCATCGCCGTCCGTGCCGAACCGCCCGCCCCGTCGCGGCGCGGCGCCTGCCCGACGCTGCGCCAGCCGATGCCGACCGGCGACGGCCTCCTCGCCCGTTTCCGCCCCGTCGACAGCACGCTCAGCCTGCCGGCCCTTGCCGCCATCGCCCGCGCGGCAGAGGTGCACGGCAACGGCCTCATCGAGATCACCCAGCGCGGCAGCCTGCAGGTGCGTGGTCTCTCGCCCGAAACGTCCGCCCCCTTCGCCCGCGCCATCGTGGCGGCCGTCGAAGTCGAATCGGGCGTTCCCGTCGAGACGCCGCCGCTTGCCGGCCTCGACGGAGCGCCGGACCCGCGCCCGCTCGCCGCGCGCCTGCGCAAGGCCATTGCCGAGGCGGGTCTTCGCGTGTCTCAGGTTCCATCGGAATCGGCGGCTCCATCGCCTCCCTCCCCCTTGAGGGGAGGGAATGAGGGTGGGGGTGGTTC
>NZ_JZEX01000169.1 GCF_000969415.1 Devosia geojensis
CCCTGTCCCTCCCCTCCAGGGGGAGGGGCGCGCAAGAGCCGCTACTTCCGTGCAGTTAGACCCCGGTGACCGGGAGGGTCCCCTCCCCCTGGAGGGGAGGGACAGGGTGGGGGGAAGCCCGTGCGCCCCTGAACCACCGAGGGTCACCCGATGACCTTTCTCCTCCGCCGCCTCTTCGGCTTCGCGATAACCCTTTTCGTTGCCGCCGCCGTCATCTTCTTCCTGCTCGACCTGCTGCCCGGCGACCCGGCCCGCTTCATCCTCGGCATCAACGCCAGCGCCGAGGCGGTCGCGAACCTTAGAGCGCAGCTCGGGCTCGACGCGCCGGCGTGGCAGCGGTTCCTCGGCTGGGTCGGAGGGATGCTGACCGGCGATTTCGGGGTGAGCTACACGCAGAACGCGCCGGTCGCCCGCCTCATCGGCGAGCGGCTGTGGGTGAGCCTGCCGCTGGCGCTGATCGCGATGGTGCTCTCCGTCGCCATCGGGCTGCCGCTCGGCATAGCCGCGGCGCGGCGGCGCGGGTCGCCGGTCGACACGGGGCTGATGATGCTGGCGCAGCTCGGCATCGCCGTGCCGAACTTCTGGTTCGGCATGCTGCTGACCCTCGTCTTCTCCGTCGGCCTGCGCTGGCTGCCGACCGGCGGCTTCACGCCCTGGCAGGAGGATCCGGGCGCGGCGCTGCGCGGCCTCATCCTCCCCGCCTTCGCCCTCGCCCTGCCGCAGGCGGCGATCCTGGCGCGGGTGATGCGCACCGCGCTCGTCGAGGTGACAGGGCAGGACTTCATCCGCACCGCGCGCGCCAAGGGCATGACCATGGGCGAGGCGGTGTGGCGGCATGGGGTGCGCAACGCGTTCCTGCCGGTCCTCACCATCCTCGGCCTGCAGTTCGCCTTTCTCGTCGCCGGCGTCATCATCGTCGAGAACGTCTTCTACCTGCCCGGCCTCGGGCGGCTGATCTTCACCGCCATTTCCGAGCGCGACCTCATCCTCGTGCGCGGCATCACCATCGTGCCGGTCATCGGCGTGACGCTGACCATGCTCGTGACCGACCTCTGCTATGCCCTCATCGATCCGCGCCTGCGCGAGGGAGGCGGGCGATGAGGCTGCCGCGGCACCCGAGCCTGCTCATCGGCCTGGCGGCGACGGCGGTGTTCGTCATCCTCGCGCTGGTCTCACTCATCTGGACCCCCTACCCCATCGCCGAGATCGACATCGCCCGCCGCTTCCAGGGGCCGAGCGGCGCGCACTGGCTCGGCACCGATTTCTTCGGGCGCGACATGGCTTCGCTCGTCATGAGCGGCACGCTGACCAGCTTCGTCGTCGCGGCGCTCGCCGTCCTTATCGGGGCGGGGATCGGCGTGCCGCTGGGGCTGGCCGCCGCGATCTGGCGGGGGCCGGTCGAATGGCTGATCCTGCGGCTTTCCGACTTCGTCTTCGCCTTTCCCGCGCTCGTCGTCGCCATCCTCATCACCGCGCTTTTCGGGCCGGGCGCGGTCAACGCGGTCGTCGCCATCGGCATCTTCAACATTCCCGTCTTCGCGCGGGTGGCACGCGGCGGGGCTCTCACCATCGTCTCGCTCGATTTCATCGCGGCGGCGCGGCTCGCCGGGCTCTCCAACGCCGCCATCGCCTGGCAGCACCTGTTGCCCAACATCATGGGCCTCGTCATCGTACAGGCGACGATCCAGCTCGCGCTCGGCATCCTGGCCGAAGCCGGGCTCTCTTATATCGGGCTCGGCACGCAGCCGCCGGCGACGAGCCTCGGGCTGATGCTGCGCGACGCGCAATCGCTCTTCATCCTCCATCCGTTCCTGTCGCTGGTGCCGGGCCTTTCCATCGTCGCCATCGTCATCGCCCTCAACCTGGCCGGCGACGGCCTGCGCGATGCGCTCGACCCGCGCCTGAAGCCGGTGGAGAGCGTCGCATGAGCCTCGTCGAAGTCTCCGACCTCACCATCGCCTTCGGGGCGCAGCGGGCGGTGAATGGCGTCAGCTTTGCCATCGCGCCCGGCGAGCGGTTCGGGCTCGTGGGCGAAAGCGGCTCGGGCAAGACGCTGACGGCGCTTGCCATCGCCGGGCTCCTGCCCGAGGCGGCGCGGCGGCAGGGCGACATTCGTTTCGACGGCGCGCCGCTGCCGGACGACGAGACCGCCATGGCACGGCTGCGCGGCAAGCGCATCGGCATGGTGTTCCAGGAACCGATGACGGCGCTCAACCCGCTGATGCGGGTCAGGAGGCAAATCGGCGAGGCGCTGGCGCTGACGGGCGCGGGCGGCGACATCGGCGCGCTGCTGACCGAAGTCGGGCTGGAGCCGCGCCACGCGGCGCGCTATCCGCACCAGCTTTCGGGCGGGCAGCGCCAGCGCGTGATGATCGCCATGGCGCTCGCCAGCGCCCCGGACATCCTCATCGCCGACGAGCCGACCTCGGCGCTCGACCTCATCACGCAGGCGACCGTGCTCGACCTTATCGAGCGCCTTTGCGAACGGCGCGACATGGCGCTCATGTTCATCAGCCACGACCTCAAGGCCGTGGCCCGGCTCTGCACGCGCATCGCGGTGCTGAAGGCCGGCGAGATCGTCGAAACCGGCGCCACCGGTGAGGTTTTCGGCGCGCCGCGCGCGAACTATACGAAACGGCTCGTCGCCGCGGCCCGGATGGACCTGCCGCAGGTGGAACATGAGCCGACGGACGTGGTGCTCGTCGAGACGAAGGGCCTCACCCGGCGCTTCCGCCAGCCGGGCCGCTGGCCGTTGCCGGGAAAGCCGCTGGCGGCGGTCGATCGCGTCGACCTTGCCATCCGCGCCGGGGAATCGGTCGCGCTCGTCGGCCCCTCCGGCTGCGGCAAGACGACGCTGGCGCGCATGCTCGTCGGCCTCGACCGGCCGAGCGCGGGCGGCATCCGCTTCGCGGGGCGAGCCTATGATCCCAACGATCCGGCGATCCGGCGCGACCTGTCGCTGGTGTTCCAGGACCCGTTCTCGAGCTTCGATCCGCGCATGAGCGTCGGCCGGTCCATCGCCGAGCCGCTGCGGCTGCTGCCGGCCATGGACGGCGCGTCGCGCGAGCGGCACCTTACCGAAGCGGTCGAGGCGGTGGGGCTTTCGCCCGACATGCTCGCGCGCTATCCGCACGAGTTCTCCGGCGGGCAGCGCCAGCGCCTCGCCATCGCCCGCGCGCTGGTGACGCGGCCGAAATTCCTGGTGCTCGACGAGCCGGTCTCCGCCCTCGACCTTTCCGTGCGCGCCGAGGTGCTGGCGCTGCTGACGCGCCTGCAGGCCGAGTTCGGCTTGACCTACCTCGTCATCAGCCACGACCTCGACATGGTCGCGGCCATCGCCGACCGGGTGCTGGTGATGCAGGCGGGGAAGATCGTGGAGGAAGGGCGGCCGGGCGAGCTTTTCGTCCATCCCCGGCACGAGATGACGCGGGCGCTGGTGGCGGCGCGGTTGCCGGAGGTGGGGTGAGAGGACGGTTGCTTGCCGAAGGTTCCCCCCACCCCTAACC
>NZ_JZEX01000170.1 GCF_000969415.1 Devosia geojensis
GGGCAGCATTGTGCCTGTGGCAGCATAGTGCCACACCCACCGGCTGTCGCCCCGACGACAACCCGCGCCCCCTCCCCGGCCTAATACCCACCCTCCAGCGCTGCGGGGGGAACGCCGGCGCGGGTGAGGCCTTCGCCGATCTCGGCGATGAGGGTCTCGTCGCGGATGCGCTTGCGCAGCTGCGGCAGGATGCCGTTGACCTTGAAGCCGGCCACGTCCAGCACCTGCGGCAGGAAGCGGTTGACCATGTCGCCATTGCCGCTTTCGAGGGCCGCGAGCGCGGCGAGAACCGGACCGAGCTCGCGGTCGGCCCGTGCAAAGGTCGCCGCGTGCCTGGCGGCGGCGGCGAAATCACGGCCGTGATAGGCCGCCAGCGCCGGGGCGCCGTAATACCAGTCCGGCGGCGGTTGCGGCGTCTTGGCAAGGGTCGTGGCGGCGAGATCGGCGGCGGCCGCGGTGTCGCCCTCGAGCGCCAGCATCAGGGCGAAAGCGGCCATGGCGTCGGCGTTGGCCGGATTGAGCTGCAGCGCCGATCCGTAAGCCTGCCGGGCAAGCTCGCGCTCCCCGCGCGCCTGATGGATGCGGGCCCGCTGCTCCCAGACGAAGCTGCTGAGAGCGCCCTCCTCCATCGCGCCGGCGATGAGCGCCTCGGCCTCGGCGAGCCGGTCGGCATCCTCGGGCGCCGGCGCGCGCGCACTCTCGGCAACCAGGCTGGCGACGGCTGCGCGGGCCATCGCCCCGCCGCGCTGTGTCTCGGGCAGAGCGGCAAAACACGCATCGGCGTCGGTCGCCCCGGTAACGCTGCTAACATCCCGGTAGCGATGGAACAGCATGAGGCACACATAGAGGCTGCGCGGTCCCGCTTGCGCGAGACCCGAGGCGATCCGCACACGCACCGGTTCGTGCAGGGGACCGCGCGAGTTGCCGAGCAGAAGGCTGAGGTCGCGCGAGAGCGTATCGACCGCGCCCAGCCCCGCATCCGCCGCCGGCTCCAGCACATGGCTCCAGACCACCTCCTCGGACGCCGCGTCGGTGAGGATGGCGCTGTACTGCACCCGCCCCTCGTTGCTGCGCGCAATGCCGGTAAGGACGAAATCGCCCGAGGGCACCTCCCCGGCGGGCCATTCGCCGCGTCCGTAGTGGACGGAGATCTCGCCGAACAGACCAAGGTCCGTGGCCAGCTCGACCGCAAGACCGGCAACGATCGCGCCTTCCGCCTCGCTGCCGGTCAGGTTCTGGAAATCGCCGACGGCGACGCGCGGCGGCGCCATGGCGGCGGTGGCGCTTTCCGGCGCGCGCATGGCGAATGCCAGCGCCGCCGCCAGCGCCGCGATGCCCGCGAGCGCCAGATACTCGCGCAGCCACGCGCCCATGCCCGAGGGCGCGGCAGCCGATTCGGTCGGCTCCTCCTCGTCGTTGGACAACGACTGGACGAACCGCGGTACGTAGCGTCCGACCGGCAGCTCGATGCGCAGCGGCTCCCCGCGCCCGGGCCCTTGGTAATATTCGGCAAGGAGCGTGCGCAGCCGGCGCGCTTGCACGCGCACGATAGGATCGGTCTGCGGATCGAACTCGGGCGGCCGCCCGAAGACGTCGACGGCGATGGCATAGGCCTTGATCGCCTCGCCTTCGCCCTCGAGCGTGCGCTCGACGATATAGCTGAGGAGCCGGGAGAGCTGCGGCGAGCGCGCAACCTCCTGCCAGCCCTGGATGCGCTCCAGGGCTGCGTGGACGTGCTCAGCCGTCTGCGGATCGGGCACCGCCATCGTGCCTCTCCTCCCGAGAGGCAAGTTTTGCGATTTACATGTAAAACGCAAGTGGCTTACACGGCTTTACCTTACGCAAGCCTTCGCGCGCCCGCATAAGCGGCTCGCTGATGGATCTGATCCTTGGCTGGCGCTCCTCCCTTCGCCGGTCATCAGCGTCTCCTGACCTCCTCCCGCCTGCCGAAGCACCCCCGGGTGCTCCGGCAGTTGCGGGTTTGTGGTTTTGGCATTTCCGCGCGGCGCGGACGTGGAAGAGGCAAAACGATGACGCTCGCCCTGAACAAGGCGCTCCACCTGGCGCTGGTCGACGACGATGCCCATTCGGCGCGGCTGCTCGCCCGCACGCTCGCGGCGCAGGGCGCGCCGCGCGTCGAATGGCTGGGTGACGCCGAAGAAGCGCTTCGGCGCCTCGCCGAACGGCTTGCCGGACCCGAAAGCGAGCGGCCGGGCCTCCTCATCGTCGACCTCAAGGCGAACAGCACCGCCACCCGCGACTTCATCGCCGCGACCGCCGAGCTGACCGCCAGGGCCGGCCTGCCAGTCGTCGCCATCGTGCCCGATACCGGGGCCGCCGATCGCCAACCGCTGCTGTCGGCGGGCGCAGCCGCCGTCTTCCGCCGGGAGGCCGAACGCGAGGCCTATCGGCGCGAAGCATCCAACATCGTCGG
The DNA here is from genome assembly GCF_000969415.1 of Devosia geojensis. Lineage (GTDB taxonomy): Bacteria > Pseudomonadota > Alphaproteobacteria > Rhizobiales > Devosiaceae > Devosia > Devosia geojensis. Next base: position 2,435 of record NZ_JZEX01000170.1, read on the forward strand.
TTTCTGGGCGCGCAACCAGCGCCTGGACGCAGTCGGCATGTAACGCCTGCGTCCACAGGTTGCATGCCCGGCAGGGGGGCCGTTGTACCGGCTCGTCCGGTCCTGCGTTCCCAAGCGGACCTCCTGCCGATTTCTTCCCGCGCGGTCTCGGACGGCACGCGGGAGTGGCAGCCTCGCCCCTTGGCTGTCGACGGGGGGGCGGCATGCGGCTTTCCTCCCGCCGCATGACCGCAAAGAGGGGAGAGGCGATGCGCATTTGTCCCTCCCGCGCGCCCGCGCCTCTCCCCTCCCCCCGCCTCCTTCGACCGCGCTTGACGCGCCCCACGCGCCGCCACATGCTCGCCCGACACTGCTGGAGGTCCCGCATGCGCCGGTTTCCCGCCTTCGTCTGCGCCCTGATGCTCGCCCTGCCCGGCGCCCTTGCCGAGGAGAGCGTCGACCACCCCGTCTTCAACGGCATCGCCTTTTCGCAGGCCCCCGAGGCCGGCAGCGGAGTCTGCTTCGGCCCGGATGCGGCCGAGGCGATGTCCTGCGCGCAGGACAAGTGCATGGCCGAGAGCGGCCTCGGACCGGAGGACTGTGGCGTCAATCTCTGGTGCTGGCCGCACGGGTGGGTGGCGGATGTCTTCATGCAGCACCAGGAAGGCCCGCATTGGCACAGCCTTATCTGCAACGCCAACAGCCGCAAGGAGCTGGACCTGCTGGTCGAGGCCAAATGCGCCGCCGACTATCTCATCGAATGCGCGCCCGTTCGGGTCTGGGACATGGAGGGCAACGAGATCGCCGGGCAATAGCCGCTACTTCTCGTCGTTGTCGCTGACGACGTCGTGCGAGAAACGCCGCAGCACCGCCAGCACCAGAATGGCAAAGAGCGAGACGGCGAGCCCGACGGTGTAGTAGCCGAGCGCGCACGCGACCCCCACCGCCCCGGCCAGCCACATGCCCGCTCCCGTCGTCAGTCCCTGCAC
>NZ_JZEX01000171.1 GCF_000969415.1 Devosia geojensis
CCCCACCCTCATTCCCTCCCCTCAAGGGGGAGGGAGGCGAAGGGACCGCTGGTTCTAATAAAGCCTGACACGCTCTAGGCGCCATCACCGCTCGTTAACTGTTTCCCGGTTTGCCGGTGTGTTGCCTGCATCCGTGCGGAGCGCGTACAGGCTTCATTAAGAGGGCCATCCTAGGGTCGTTCGACAAGGGCAGAAGCCCTCATTGACGGTGCCTAGAACATGGCTGACGAAGCGACGATTGGGGAAAGCGGCGGCGAAGCGCGGCGGCTGAAGGCCGTCAAGGCGCTCGGTCTCCTCGATACGCCGCCCGCACCGGAGTTCGAGGCGCTGGTCGACCTCACCTGCCGCACGTTCGGCGTTGCGACCTGCGGCATCTCCCTCATCGACGACAGGCGGCAGTGGTTCAAGGCAATGCGCGGGCTCACCCGCCGCGAGATATCGCGCGAGCTCGCCTTCTGCACGCGGCTCATTACGACGCGCGCGCCCCTCAGCATCGCCGATCTTTCCGCCGACAGCGGCACCTGGCGGCACCCGCTGGTGGCGGGGGCGCCGCACCTGCGCTTCTATGCCGGCGCCCCGTTGATGCTCGGCGAGGAGGTGGTGGGGGCGCTCTGCGTTTTCGACACCCGTCCGCGCACCCTCACGCAGAGCGAAGCCGAAGCGCTCGAGCGCCTCGCCGCCGTCGGCAGCGGGCTGCTGCGCCAATACGACACGGCGCAGGCGCTTTCGCGGCTGTCGCACGAACTCGAGGCGCAGGGACGCCTCGCCGAGCAGCAGCGCCGGCTGCTTTCGCATCAGCACCGGGTGCTGGCGCAGGCTTCGGCCATCGCGCGGATCGGCGCCTGGGAGCGCGACCTCAAGACGGGGGCCAGCCGCTGGAGCGAGGGCATGTATCGGCTCTTCGAGGTCCCGGAGGACTTCGTCATCGACGAGGCGGCGATCCTGTCGTTCTATCCGCCGGGCGAGCGGCGGCGCGTCAAGGGAATCGTGTCGCGGGCCGCCAAGGCCGGCACCGGCCACCAGTTCGATGCGCAGATCGTCACGGCGAAGGGGAACCGGCGCTGGGTGCGGGTGACGTCCGAGATCGATCACGTCGACGGCGTGCCGGTGCGGCGCCTCGGCATCGTGCGCGACATCACCGAGGAGAAGGAGGCGGCCGACCGCATCGCCTCGCTCGCCGAGCGCGACGGGCTCACCGGCCTCTACAACCGGGCGTTCCTGCAGGCCCATATCGACGATCTGCCGACGCGCCGTGCGGGCCGGCGTCATGCGTTCCTGCTGCTCGACCTCGACGGGTTCAAGGACATCAACGACACCCACGGCCATGCGGCGGGCGACGAATGCCTCAAGCGCGTGTCGCGGCGGATCGCCCGGTCGGCCGGGCGCGAGGCGCTCGTTGCGCGCATCGGCGGGGACGAGTTCGCCGTGCTGGTCGAAGAGCCGGCGGGCCGGCAGGACGCGCGCGCGCTCGCCCGGCATATCCGCAAGGCCATCCAGGTGCCGCTGCGCTGGCGCGGGCACGCCTTCCAGCTCAGCGCCTCGATCGGCATCGCCTACTGGTCGGGCGGCGAGCCGGTGATGAGCGATGCGCTCTTTGCCGACGCCGACCTGGCGCTCTACGACGCCAAGGGCGCGGGCAAGAACTGCGAGGCGATCTACCGGCCGGAGCTGCGCGCCGAGGCGACGCGGCGGTTCGCCATCGTGCGCGATGTCGGCCGGGCGCTGAAACGTGGCGGGCTCGAGCTCTACTATCAGCCCAAGGTCCGCCTCATCGGCGGCGCCCACCAGGGGTTCGAGGCGCTGCTGCGCTGGGTGCGCGAGGACGGATCGGTCGTCTCGGCCGGCGCGTTCGAGCCGGCGCTGAAGGATCCCGGGCTTTCCGCCGAGATCGGCAATTTCGTCATCGAGAGCGCGCTCTCCCAGGCGGCCGGGTGGCAGGGGCAGGGGCTCGACTTCGGGTCGGTCGCGATCAATCTGGGCGCCAGCCAATTCCGCAACCGCAATCTCGGGCGCGCGATGCTGGAGCGCATCGACGCGCTCGGCCTGCCGCCGGGCGCCATCGAGGTGGAGGTGACCGAGGACGTCTTCCTCTCGCGCGCCGCAGGCCACGCGCTCGAGGTTTGCCGCGAGCTCAAGTACGGGGGCGTGACCATCGCCTTCGACGATTTCGGCACCGGCTTTGCATCGCTCACGCACCTGCGCGAGTTCCCGGTCGACGTGTTGAAGATCGACCGCAGCTTCATTTCGCGGCTGGGAACGGACGCCAGCACCACTTCCATCGTCCACGCGGTGGTCGACCTCGCCCACAATCTCGAGCTCGGCGTCGTGGCCGAGGGGGTCGAGACCGAGGGGCAGGCGCAGTTCCTGCGCGCGGTCGGCTGCGAATGGGCGCAGGGCTATCTCTATGCCCGGCCGATGGATGCGCGGGCGGTGCAGGGGTATCTGGGCACGGGAGCGGAGCGGCTGCGGGCTTGAGGCTGCGAACTTGCGAGCTGTCTCAGCGCCATGACCTCCCACCGGCTGTCATCCCGGCGAAAGCCGGGACCCAGTAAACGCCAGCCAAGCGGTTTTGCGCAAAACCTCCCACTGGGTCGTTCCCGCGAAAGCGGGATTCTCCGTTGCTTAGTCGATATCGCAAACTGAGGTCCCCGCTTTCGCGGGGATGACTCGGCTGGGATGGAAACATAGTAGCAGGCCGCACCGGCGTCGTTTACTGGATCCCGGCCTTCGCCGGGATGACATCGGGGTAGTGTATGAGGCGGTGCCAAGCGCACCGCCGCACCCGGCAAACTACTCCGCCGCCGGCCGCTCCTCCTCCAACACGTCCGGGCCGTTCGGGTCGCCCGGCGCGGTTTCGCAGCCGAGGTCGGGCAGGGCCGCGATGCGGTTGCCGCGGAAGTCGACGCGCAGCACCAGCAGGTTGCGCTCCTCGAAATAGCCGAGGAGCCGGCGGGCGCGGCCGGTCGAATGCGTGCCGTAGGCGCGCGCGAGCGTTGCGTCCGAGGGGCAGGGCTCGCCGGCGACCGCGGCCCGCGCGATCATCAGGAACACGCCCTGGATGTCGTCGGTCAGGCTTTCCGAGAGCGCCAGCGCCTGCTGCCAGGCCTCGCTCTCGGCGATCTCGGTCGCGACCCCGGCGCGCGCCACCGCGAGCTTCCTGCGGAGGGCCGGCAGCGCGGGCGGCTCGCCCGGCACGCGCCGGATGCGGCAGCGCACGAGGAAGTCCTGGTAGAGCTGGGCGACCGACCGGAAGCCGGCATCGGGATCGTCGAGGAGTTCGCGCATCACCGCGTCGATCGCCGCCTCGCGCTCGGCCTCGTCGATCTCCTCGAAGAGCGTTTGCTGCGGCGGCGTTTGCGTGCGCGCCTCGGCGAGCTGGGCG
>NZ_JZEX01000172.1 GCF_000969415.1 Devosia geojensis
GGTGGGGGTCGACCGGCGACCCACAGGACCACCCCCCACCCTCGATCCCTCCCCTCAAGGGGGAGGGAAGCGATAGAGCCGTCGATCCCGAGAAACTCCAACTGCTCTAGATGAAAAACCCAATGAACCGCCCCGCCACCAGCGCGCTGATCCACAGCAGTATGGAGGAGGCGGCGAGGAAGGGGATAAGTGGGTGATCGAGCTTTCTGTCGCCGAAGGCCGTCGCGATGCCGGCGTTGAGGACGGCGAGGACGAGCAGCGCGAGCTTGATGCGGAAGGCCGGGTTGCCGACGTATTCGAGCGGGCGCACCGAGAAGAGCAGGAACCCGGTGACGGCGGCGATGACCAGAGCCCCGATGGCAACGGGGCGGAGCGTACCGATGACGGCCGCGGCCGGCAGCTGGCGGGCGAGCCCGAGGAGCCGGGCGTCCATCAAGAGCGCGGTGGTGACGAGCATTCCCAGCGCCAGGATGTGGGCGGCGTTGACGATGGGATAGAGGTAGAACGAGGTGCGCAGGGCCCTCGCAAACCCCGCCGCTTCCAGCGCCTCGAGCATCAGATGTCGCGCGCTCGATCCGGATAGACGTCGTAGGTCGCGCCGCCGACGATGATGCGCACGGCTTTCATGCGCGTCTCGTTCTCGTCCTGCGAGCGGTTGCCGATGGCGGTGATCTCATCGCCGACGGCAGCGGTCTCCTCGGTGAACCCGGCGGCGGTTGTCGGACCGGGCGGCGCGAGCTCGACGGTCCAGATCGTGCCCTCGACGTCCACCTCGATGATCGGGTGCGGATTGCCGTAGTAGATGTCGGCGATGGTGCCCTCGATCTGGAAGAAGCCGCTTTGCGTCCAGGACCAGCCGTGATGGGAAAAGGCCGGCGCCACGAGACCGACAATGGCGAGGCCGGACAAGAGAACTGCACGTCTTGGTAGCCGAGGCATGGTGTGACCTCTCGGATGTGCGGCCCCCAAAGCCGCGTGGAGTGTCTCCCGCCGCGCCGCCATGGGCAAGCCCCCGGCGGTGAAGCGTGTTCACATCTGCGGGAACCTCAGCCTCCCGTCTCGACGAGCCTGACGCCCGCCTGCGCGCAGATGCGCTTGACCGGCTCGGGGCAGATGTCGGTGACGAAGGTGCCGAGCTGGCTCATATGGGCGATGCGCACGGGCGCCGTACGGTCGAACTTGCCGGCATCGGCAACGAGGATGACGTGGCGCGCATTGGCGATGATCGCCTGGGCGACCTTGACTTCGCGGAAGTCGAAATCGAGGAGCGCGCCCTCGGCATCGAGGGCGGAGGCGCCGATGATGGCGAAATCGGCCTTGAACTGGCGAAAGAAATCGACCGCCGCTTCGCCCACGATCCCTCCGTCCGAGGCGCGCACCACTCCGCCGGCGATGACCACCTCGAAGCCGGGCAGCACCCGCAGCCGGTTGGCGACGTTGATGTTGTTGGTGATGACCATCAGCCCGTCGTGGCGGGTCAATGCCTGGGCGGCGGCCTCGGTGGTGGTGCCGATGTTGAGGAAGACCGAGGCGTGGTCGGGAATGAGCGCGGCGGCAGCCCTGCCGATGGCTTCCTTGGCGGATGCGGCGATGCGCCGGCGCGCCTCGTACTGCATGTTCTCGATGGTCGAGGGAAAGACCGCGCCGCCGTGGACGCGCTGCAGCGCACCGCGGTTGCAGAGCTCGTTCAAGTCCTTGCGCACGGTCTGCACGCTGACGGCGAAGCGCGCGGCGAGGTCGTCGACCTCGACCCGCCCCTGCCGCTTGGCGAGCTCGAGGATTTGCGCGTGGCGATCGATGAGCATGACTGACGCTTTCGTTTGCGTTCAGTTTAACCACAAACGAAAGCTTCAGTCAGCAGGCGACGACGTTGACCGCAAGGCCCGCCTGGCTGGTTTCTTTGTAGCGGTCGGACATGTCGAGGCCGGTCTGGCGCATGGTCTCGATGCAGATGTCGAGCGGCACCGCGTGGGTGCCGTCGCCTTTCATCGCAAGCGAAGCGGCGGTGACGGCCTTGACCGCGCCGAAGGCGTTGCGCTCGATGCAGGGGATCTGCACGAGCCCACCGACGGGGTCGCAGGTCATGCCGAGGTGATGCTCGAGGGCGATCTCGGCGGCGTTCTCGACTTGGGCCGGCGTTCCGCCCATGACGGCGCAGAGGCCGGCGGCGGCCATGGCGGAGGCCGAGCCCACCTCGCCCTGGCAGCCGACTTCGGCGCCCGAGATCGAGGCGTTGTGCTTAATGATGCCGCCAATAGCGGCGGCGGTGAGCAGGTAATCGCGCACGCCCTGCTGCGATGCGCCGGTCTCGAACTGCAGGTAGTAGCGCAGCACCGCCGGGATGACGCCGGCCGCCCCGTTGGTCGGCGCCGTGACGACGCGCCCACCCGCCGCGTTCTCCTCGTTGACGGCCATGGCATAGAGGGCGAGCCAGTCGTTGGCCATCAGCGGCGTCATCTCGTTGCGCTGCCATTGGGGTGCGAGCTGGTCGTGGATGGCCTTGGCGCGGCGCTTGACCTTGAGGCTGCCGGGCATGATGCCGTCCTGCGCGAGGCCGCGGTCGATGCAGCCGCTCATCACGCTCCAGATCTCGTCGAGGCCGGCGTCGACGGCGCGGCGCGCGCGCACCGCCTCCTCGTTGGCGCGCTTCATCTGCGCGATCGAGAGGCCGGAGCGCGCCGCCATCTCCAGCATGTCGGCGGCGTGGGCGAAGGGATAGGGCACGTCGGCATCGGCGGGCGAAGCGGTCTTGACCGCCTCGAGCTCGGCATCGGTGACCACGAACCCGCCGCCGATGGAATAATAGGTGCGGCGCAGGAGCAACTGGCCGTCGGTGTCGTAGGCGGAAAACTGCAGGCCGTTTGGATGGCCGGGCAGGGGCACCTTGCGGTCGAAGACGAGGTCCCTGGCCGGGCGGAAGCGATAGGTGCCGTGGCCGGGCGGCGAGACGGCGCCGCTCGCCTCGACCGCGGCGACCATGGCATCCATCCGGTCCGGATCGACGCTTTTCGGGTTCTCTCCGCAAAGACCGAGGATGACGGCCCGGTCGGTGCCGTGGCCGACGCCGGTGAAGGCCAGAGAGCCGTGGAGGCTGACGGTGAGTGCTGCCGGGCGGGCGTTGCGGGCGCGCGGATCGTCGGCGCTCTTCAATTCCTCGAGGAAGCGGTTGGCCGCCGTCATCGGCCCCATGGTGTGGGAGCTCGACGGGCCGATGCCGATCTTGAAGACGTCGAAAACGGACAGGAACATTTTTCCACTCTGCCCTTTTCGGCGAGGGCGCGCAACGATTGGGCACGCCGAAACCCCGCCCGGCCATGTGGCCTGCGGTTGAGGGTGGGCGGCAACGGGCG
>NZ_JZEX01000173.1 GCF_000969415.1 Devosia geojensis
AGCGCGACCACGCCACGCCCTCCCGCTGGACCCCCGCCCAGATCGCCCGGATGATGTATTCGGGGGTGAAGTGCGCATACTGGGTGCAGCGCGAAAGCGAGGCGTAGTCGCCGGCATCGACCGTGCTTTCCAGCTCCGCGCCGATCTCTTCCCAGCCCTTGCGAAAGCCGTCCTCGCCCGGGCGACGAAACACGCCGTTGGCAAGCTCCGACGCGCCGAAGCCGGTGAACCGGATCAGTGCGGCCTGCTCGTCGACCGACGCCGGGCGCTGTTCATCGACGATCGAGGCGGCGAGCCGGATCGCCGCTACGTTGTCGCGTGCGCGCTCCCGCCAGGACCTGGCGAGGCCGCGCATGCCAGCGAGATGGAAGTTCTCGCCCTTCGGTGGTGCCCGACGCAATAGTTGACCATCCGCCGTGGCGGGCACGGCAGGCGCGGGAGAATGCGGGGCCGGGTCGTCATCGTCCGGATCGTCCGCCGGACTGTCGGAAAAGGCGGTCAGGCCAAGGCCGAGACCTGAGAAAAGTGCCGTATCGCCGAACAGGTCGAGCGTGAAGGGGTCGTCATGGGACATGGGATAATCTCCAGGTGTTATGGCGAGCGCGATCACGCGATCCGCGTTTGCGGCCGCGCGAAACGCTGACGGGCTGGTGGGATGGGCTAGCGGGCGATCAGCGACAGCGAGACGTCTGTCTCGGTCAGTTGCACGCGTAGATGCGTGCAGCGTGTGTTGCGATCGAACAGCGGGATCAGTGTTTCGGCGGCGAGGAACTCGATGCCGTCGTCACCGCCGAAATGGCGGCGCTTGTAGTGCCACCAGTCGGGATTGCCGACCGGGTGGCATTCATCCGAATAGACCACCAAGGGGCGCTCACCCTCAGCGAGCTTGCCGTTGGAGAGGAGATAGACCCCCTGGTCACCGACCAGCCAGAGTCCCGGCTTTTCATCCTTGCCGGGCTTGGTGCCGTAGTAGGGATTGCGAAATCCGCCATTGGCGGCGGCATCGGCTATGCCGCGCTCGATCACCTTGCGAACGCCGAGAATAGGGAATGTGAACATGACAGCCTCCGATCAGGCTGCAATCGCGACGGGCAGGCAGCGAAGATGGACCGGCAGCTTGGCGCTGATCTCGGCATCGGTGAGGTCGTCGAGCAGCTTCAGCACCGTGCCCTCAGCGCCACCGTAAACGGTGATGGTGCGAGCGCCCCGGTCACACTGTGGCCAGCGCTCACCCGCATAGCCACGATAGTCGGCATGGGTCGTGCTCCAGATGTGGTCGAGGCGTTCAGCGCGCGTCATGGCACGCACAGGGCGGGATTCGCGCTCGACGATCGCTTCGCGCATGCGCTCGGCCGAACCCCTAGACGACATATCGCAATAGGCGTGGAAGTAGCGGGGCCGCCCATCGATCGAGAGGGCGAAGAAGACGCTGGTGATCGAGCCGGTCATGAATTCGCTGAGCGCGAACATGTCGCCGCGCATCCAGAGCGGCGGCAGGAGCTCGAACATGTAGTCGTGCTCGGCCCGGCCGATCTCGAACCACTCTCCATCATAGAGCCGGCCGGTGAGGCGTGCCTTGCTCATCGGTGCGTGGCCGTGGCGGTCGAACATCTGGAACATCTGGGCACGCGTCGCGACGCCCTCGAAGACCTTGCGGAAGGAGGATTGGGTGATCATGGCGGCTCCTGTCGTCCGTCGGCATCAAGCGCGATCCTGTCCACCCGACCGAACCATCACCTTCATGCCTTCTCATCACCCCTTCGCGCGGCCGCCTCTCCGGTCCGGCGGGTCAAGGGCCGGCGCTAGCCGGGCGCAGCTTCCCTTGACGCGACGGCCGGGCATGCGGCAGCGATTCCGTTCTCCTTTCCCCTTCCATTCTCGGGTTTCCCTTCGCCGGTCCTTTTGAGATCGCTGTTCCAATCCTCTGTGAATGGCCTCAGCCGCTCGTACCGGCACCCGATCTCACTCACGATTCCCTGCAAACGACCGGCATAGATCTCGCCCTGTCGATCATTGTCTGTGGCCGCGGCGATCAATATGTCGGGACCCGCGGCTATCGCCCGGATCGCGGCATCGCTGGCGGGCGACCACCCGCCCCCGGTGCTGACGTAAAGGGTGTCGGTGCGCATGCCCTCGAGCGCGGCAAGGCTCATGGCGTCGATCGCCGCCTCGGTGACGCAGAACCGAAGCGCCGCTTCGTTGCCGAGGCGGAACAATTCCTTGGCTCCGCCGGTAGAGAAGCCGCGCCACCGCGGGCCGCGTTCTTCCCATCCGCTCAGCTGGCCGGCCCGGTCGACATGCGCCGTCCAGATGCTGCCGCTCGGACCCTCGCGCAGCAGGTCTTGAGCGATAGCGGCGTGCAGAATGGATATGGGGATCGCACGCTCATCCGCCAGATACCGCCAGGCGCGAGATCCGCTGGCCGGAGGTCGTCGGCGCCGCCATCGCTCCGTGCTCGAAAGTGGGGTGCTTGCGCGCTTCGGGCGGTTCCAGGACGGCGGTACCGGAACATAGCCGACGAGACCGCGAACCTGCTCGACGGCCGCCGGGAAGCCGATACCGGCCAGGTGACCGGCGAGGGTGAAGACGTCGCCCTTGGCATCCGAGAGTGGGTCGAACCAGCCCCTGCCGGCATGGATGACGATGATGATCTCGCCTTTCCCGCGTCGGTACTTCACGGCGCGCGCGGTGCTCTCCTTGACGTCTACCTTCCAGCCCTCGCGCTCGAGCACGGCCGCGCAGGGCACCTTGGCTCGCAATGTCTCGATTTCATGTTGCTCCATGGTCGATCACGCCGGCACCGCGGGGCGTCCGGCCCTTTCCTTGTCCAGATCTGTTTTTTTCTGCCTTTCCGGCAGGCCTCGAGGTCGGCCGCGAAGCCGGAAGCTTGCCACGGGCGCACCGGCTTGCCGGGGCAGCGTAGCCTCCCTTGCGGGCTTCCCGGCGCAAGCGGCAAAACCTCGTCCCGATGAGCGCTCATGGGCGTCCACCCACCGCCAAGGAAAGGACCGTGCGGCGCGCAACCCGGCCTTGACGGGCGCGTGGCGCGTGTGGAAGGCCGCTCAGTGGGCCGGCCGACCGCCCTGATAGGGATCGTACTCGAAGAGCCGCTCGATTTCGGCGTCGTCGAGTTCGTCGGCAGGCACGACGCCGTATTCGTCGTCGACCTTGAAGAGAATGACCGGCACCATCAGGGTGCGGGCGAGGTTCCAGGCATGGCTCTGTGCGAGGGAAAGATCGTGCGACATTTGAAGGGCTCCGTCCATGGGCGGGGCCGATCCCCGCTCTGGCGCCCGTCGGGTCCGGGGCCCGGCCGCAATCACCGCGAAGGCGAAGCCGCAGCGGCCGCACGCTCGCGTAGCGGACCCCTTGTGGGTTGATTGGAGGAGGACGGACCTGGACCAGGAAGCCAGCACAGCAAGCGGGGGCGGGCCTGCGCGTGGATGGATCCGCATCCAGTCGCATCCTTCCCGGTAGCAGAGAGCTGTTGGAGAGACTGGACTTATGGTCCCTTCATGATCGTCGCGGCGACCTACCCGTTCGTGTCACCGCTTAGGATCCGATTGAGGGCCTCGATGACGAAGTTCGCGATCGACAATCGACCGGACGACGTCGATATCCATCTCGGCGGACGGTTCGATCCGCGCCACCTCGGCAGCTACCTTTGCCCAATGGAGGAACCGGCCGTCGTCGATCGCGCGGGATCGTGCTGCAAGCCGTTGTGCCTCATAGTAGGCAGTCGGGCCGTGAAGGCGGACGAGGTGCCGGGCGTCCTCCCGCCATTGACGACGGATCACACGCCGTCTCTCCACCCATGCCAAAATCGCCCTCAGCATCTCAGAAGCACTCCCCCAACTTGCACGAGCCTCACTGCCCGCGTCAGGAATGGACGCCCGGAGGGTGAAGACCCGCGACGCGGGGCTTCAGCTTCGCCGACAGTCTGGTTCCGGAGGAAGACGCCCCGCCCCTCGAAAGATCTTGAAGTTCACGCTATCCTTGCCGGATGTGCAATGCATATGAGCAACACGTTCGCTGGGTCGAATATTGCCAGATTATGCAGGCGTTGGAGCTGGAGATTCCAACGCAACAGACAGAACTCGATCTGCCCCAGGCGGACGACATCAGGATCAACGACATGGGACCGGTCATACGTGCGGCCGGCAACATGATCGAACTCGCGCGGCGACGTCGCCAAGTCAGGCAGTCGAGTTTTCAGCTTGCCTGGCTGGCCTGCGATAGGAAGGATATAGCCGCATCAACTCTAGCAACATTTCCCGCGCCTAATGTCCATCGACCATGTCGCAACGACAGCACCAGCTTTCATGGCGTCATCAGCCCTCCATCAGGCGCGGCTTCTATACGGGCATATTCCTCGCGCTTTTCGCGCGTCCGGCTGGCCAGTTTAGCGCATCCAAGTTCTTAAGGGGCAGCTCATTGGACAACATCCTAGCATTGGCGGGAGCGAACCTGGTCTCGCCGATCATTCTCAGTTTCGTGCTCGGACTCGCGGCGGCTCTGGTCCGCTCCGATCTGAGCTTTCCAGAAGCGATTGCCAAAGGGCTGTCCCTTTATCTCCTGTTCGCAATTGGTTTCAAAGGTGGGGCGGGCGTTGCAGCCCACGGCGTGGATGCGCGACTAGTCGCAGCCCTGGTTTCAGGTGTGGCGCTTTCGCTGCTCTTGCCATTTGTCGCCTTTGCCCTGTTGCGCGCCCTCGCAAGAGTGTCCGTGGTCGATGCGGCGGCGGTGGCTGGGCATTACGGATCGATCTCCATCGTGACGTTCGTCGCAGCAAGTACGCTTCTGAGCGGGCGCGGTATCCCGGCCGAGGGCTTCATGGTTGCGGTGGCGGCGGCTATGGAAGCGCCGGCGATCCTGTCGGCCCTTTGGCTTGCAATGCGGCGTGGCGGCGGGAGCGAGCGGGTGGGCACTGAACTCTGGCGCGAAATCCTGCTCAATGGCTCGATTGTCCTTCTTCTTGGCGCTTTTGCCATCGGCTGGATCACAGGAGAGAAGGGACTGGCGGAGATCGAGAGCTTCATAGTCGAGCCATTCAAGGGCGTACTGTGCCTGTTCCTGCTCGATATGGGGCTAGTGGCCGGCAGGGGCCTGCGCGGCAGCCGCGGCGTGCTGTCGCCCGGCGTGGTCGCCTTCGGCATCCTGATGCCGCTTGTGGGCGCAGCACTCGGCCTTGCAGCCGGACTGGCTCTGGGGCTGTCCCTCGGCGGCGTGGTGCTCCTGATGGTGCTGGGAGCTTCGGCCTCCTACATCGCCGTGCCTGCGGCCATGCGGGTGGCGCTGCCGAAAGCCAATCCCGCCCTGTCGCTGACCCTGTCACTGGGGGTGACCTTTCCGTTCAACCTGACGATCGGTATTCCACTCTATATGATGCTGGCTACCGCCGTGGCCGGGAGCTGAAGACGATGAAGATGCACGAGGCCAAGCGGGTGGAGATCATCATCGAAGCGGTGATGGAGCGGCAGCTTACCAACGCGTTGAACGACGCCGGGGTGACCGGCTATACCGTGCTTCCAGTGAGCGGCGGTTCGGGGCGCTCGGGCCAATGGAATCGTGAAGGACAAGTAGGGCGGGCCGGTGGCATGGTCGCCGTCATCTGCCTGATCCGCCCCGAGCGGTTGGACCGCCTGCTCGAAGCCGCCTTTGCCGTAGTCGAGCAGCATATCGGGGTTGTGAGCGTATCCGATACGCAGGTGCTCCGGGCAGAGCGCTTCTGACCGGGCATATCCACGGTCAGAGGACCACCATGAATAACGCCCAAAGCACCACGGCAACTTCCGTCAGCCGCGCCCATAGCGGCAGGCCGGCATAGGTGGCTTGCGCTGCGACGGAGGCCTCCAACCGCAACTATGAGATAGGGCAGCGGAAGGAAAAGGACGGCGAGCGCAGGGGCCACCGGGATGAACCCGGCGGCGACAAGCCCTACTAGCGCGCTACCGGCGGCCAGTAGGCTGGCCGGGGTGCCTTAGAGCAGAGCAATTTCCCAGAATGCCCGCGCCAGGGAAGCTGGCCCGTCCACAGCGCGCAAATCGGCTACTCCGTCCTGGCGAGCTTCTCGGCCGCTCGCTCCGCGGGGCTGCCGGGCACTCAGCCCGTCGGCAGCGTCTGCGGCTCGAGAGTCATTCCGCGAGTTCGCCACAGCGACAGCAGGATGGAGCTTTCTATCAGCACCACGGTGATCACCAAGGCGAGCTCCGTGAGCACGAATTTCCCGCCGTAGAAGTAGTTGGCGATCATCTTGAAGCCGATCACCACCAGCACCAGAGAGCGCGTATTTGATATAGACGAAGCGCGGCACGACGCCCGCGAGTGGGAAGTAGAGCGCGCGGCGGCCCGGGATGGCGAACGCGTTCGACGTGTACCCGGCATCGGCGTGGTGACCGCAACCACCTTTACCACGGCGATTGAAGATCCTTCCAACTTCGCCAAGTCACGATCCGTAGGCGCGTGGATTGGTTTGACCACGCGGCGATATCAATCTGGCGAGGTCGACTATGACGGACATATCTCAAGACGTGGTGACGCCAATCTGCGAGCTCTTCTGTATGAGGCCGCGACCGTGATCTTGACGCGCACTCATGCGGAAAGCGAGTTGCGAACCTGGGGGCTCAAACTTCGTGAGAAACTCGGTTTCAAGCGAGCCGCTGTCGCCGTCGCTCGGAAGCTGGCGGTCATCATGCATGCCATGTTGAAATCAGGCGAACTGTTCAGTCGGACGACGGCTACAGCATAAATACTTACAGTTCGATTGCGCCGAGACGTCCCTGCCGGGACGTGAGCTGGCCCATTCCGAGAACAGGCGTTGCACCGTTAAGCTATCTTGGCGCGTGCGCTTCGTACAGTGGAAGGGCCGTTCCGTGGAGACCCATCATGCAGCGACATCATATCGACTGCGAAGACGACCGTGCTCCCGGCATACGACACTTCATGCGGCAAAAAGGGCTTGCATTATTGGGTGCGATTAGACGACGCCTGCCGGCGCCCGAAACTCAGGATATGCTTCCGTATCCGGACGGCGCCACCAGACACATGACCAACTCTCGCCGAGAGCCCGGAGTACCGCTGTCCCACGCCTCGCACGCAGCTGACCACGGCCTCCGCAGCAGATCCGTAATTCGCGATAGAGATCAGTCAGATCGCCGCTCTGGCCGAAGCTAGTGACGCCGAGGGCATGCACCGGATTGCGCTGCACGCTGCCGAGCCAGCGTGAAAGTCGATGCGCGACGGAGCATGGCCTATGCATCGTCCTGACATTCGCTGATAGGCGTTGTACAGCAAACGTGCGTACACATGAGAGAGACCCAGATTCCTTTAGAGGTCCATCAGATTAGGGATTGCATCCGTTGCACTGCCCGGGATCTGCTGTGGGATGATCTCCCACGGAGCGCTCGATGCGGTGCCCGCATGCCGCGCAGCTCGAGACCTCCGCCTTGATAACCTGGGTCGGTTCGCCACACCATTCGCACGGCAGGCCGGGGATACGCTCGGTGACGTCATATCCGGGATAGGCACAAGCAGGGCAACGGCTTTTAAAGCGGCGAACGAGATCGCGGGTGGCGCGCTCAATGGCCTCCATCCTGGTTGGATTGAGATGGGCACGCATGTCGGTTTCGATGAAGGCTGCGCCGCAGAGCGCTACGACGTCGCGGACGGCGCGGTCGAGAACGTCTGCAG
Organism: Devosia geojensis; assembly: GCF_000969415.1. Taxonomy (GTDB): domain Bacteria; phylum Pseudomonadota; class Alphaproteobacteria; order Rhizobiales; family Devosiaceae; genus Devosia; species Devosia geojensis. The sequence goes on from NZ_JZEX01000173.1 coordinate 7,690, forward strand.
CGACAATGCCCTTGCACAGCGCAATGTCCGGTGCTGGTTGATGGCCGCGGCAGCCCATCACGATCAGACCCTGCTCGGGAAAGCGCATGAGTTCGGCGAACGCCAAGGCTGCAACAGGGCCGTCGACGATGCGGTGGGCGAAGTGAGTCTCGATGGTTGCATCGTGGCCCGTAATCTCGAGCCCCGTCGGCCGGTCGACAAGCAGCACGAGCTCGCGCCCGAGCGGGGCGAACGGAATCCATGGGTGTGGCCCGAAGCTGCCCTCGCTTGCGACAGCCACACTGGCATGCGGTTCAAGCTCGAAGGCCGCGGCGATCTTGGCGCGCGCAGCGTCGAGCTGCGTGCCGGTCCGCTCAATCTCTCGGGTGAAGGTCCCGAATCGGTCGGTATCGAAGGCCTGTGGCACAACGCAATCGAGCCCAAGCGCCTCGGCAAGCAAAGGGGCGATCACGCGTTCCTTGCCATGCATGGTGGCGATCACTGCCCGTTCGCCGGCCAGCCGGAAAGCGTCGCCATCGACAGGATTGAGAAGCGAGTGGCCTGGGGCATTTCGGAGATCGGAGATCGGCATGGGGCGTGACTCTACGTCGGTTCGTGGATGGGTACGGCGGATTGGGACATTCTCGGAAGCGCGTTAGTTGTCGGACACCTTGAGAGTGCGGCCGAGCTCCAGAAGACGGAGGACGCGATCCGCCAGGGCCTCGGCTGGCACGTCGTGAGAAGCGAGGCGCAGTTCCGGCGCCTCAGGCGCCTCGTAAGGCGCATCGATGCCGGGGACGTGGGTGGTTTTTCCAGCCCAGGCCTTCGCATAAAGTCCCTTAGGATCGCGCGCTTCCACCACCGTCAGCGGCGCGTCGACAAATATCTCATAGAATGGATGGCTGCCGGCGATCTCACGCGCGAGCGCCCGGTCGCGCGCATAGGGTGAAATCGCGCAGACCAGCACAACAAGCCCGGCATCGGCCATTAACTTCGCCACCTCGGCCATGCGGCGGATGTTCTCGACCCGATCCGCCTCGGTGAAGCCCAGATCGCGATTGAGCCCGTGGCGGACATTGTCGCCGTCCAGCACAGATGGATGGAAGCCGGCGGCCATCAGCTTGCGGTCGATGATGTTCGCAATCGTAGACTTGCCAGCCCCCGACAGTCCGGTGAACCACAGGATCGCCGGGCGCTGCCCCTTCGCCGCGGCACGCGCATCGGGAGCGGTATCGAAGGGTTGCCAAGGGATATTGCCCGCACGCCGCAGCGCGAAGTCGATCATCCCGGCACCCACCGTGGCATGGGTGAAGCGGTCGACCAGCACGAAGCCGCCCATGTCGCGGCTTTCGGCATAAGGGTCGAAGGCCACTGGGCGATCGGCGGCGAGGTTCACGACCGCGAGTTCGTTCATTGCGAGCTGACGGGCAGCCAGATGCGCACGCGTGTCGATGTCGATCCGATGCTTCAGCGCCGTGATGCTCGCCGGCACTTCGTCTGTGCCGAGCCGCATCTGGTACTGGCGGCCAGGGATCATCGGCACCTCGCCCAACCACAGCAGATGCGCCTGAAATTGATCCGCGATAGCGGGCGGCCCGTCGGCCGCAGCCAGCACGTCGCCACGGCTTACGTCCACTTCGCGGTCGAGCACCAGCGTGACCGACTGCCCGGCGACGGCCTGACCGGGGTCACATTCCTGGATGATGCGCGTGACGACGGCACGCGCATCGGAGCGCGCCACCATCAACGCGTCTCCCGGCCGCAGCCGGCCGCCGACGATCCGTCCGGAGTAGCCGCGAAAATCCTGGCCGGCGCGACTGACCCACTGCACCGGCATGCGGAACGGTCCGATCTCCAACGCATCGTCGACGTCGACCGACTCGAGCCATTCAATGATCGTAGGGCCGTCGAACCAGGGCATCGCGGCCGAGCCGGTCAGCACATTGTCGCCCTTGAGCGCCGAGACCGGGACGGCAACCGCGTCGGTTAAGCCGAGCGCTGCCGCGAGCTCGGCAATCTCGGCCGCGTGCCGGTCGAACGCAGTGCGGTCGAAGCCAACCAGATCCATCTTGTTCACCGCCACGGCGACGTTGCGGATGCCCATCAAGGCGAGGATATGAGCATGACGTCGCGTCTGGGTGAGGACGCCCTTACGCGCGTCGATCAGCAGCAGGGCAGTATCCGCCTGCGATGCGCCGGTAGCCATGTTGCGCGTATATTGCTCGTGGCCCGGGCAGTCCGCGACGACAAACTTGCGCTTGTCGGTCTCAAAGAAGCGCCAGGCGACGTCGATGGTGATGCCCTGTTCGCGCTCGGACATGAGCCCGTCGAGCAGCAGCGCGAAGTCGAGATCGCCCACCGGCACACGGCCTTTGCTGTCATTGAACAGGCGCGCAAGCTGGTCCTCGTAGACGCAGTCGGCATCGTAGAGGATTCGCCCGAGCAGCGTGGATTTGCCATCATCGACGCTGCCGCACGTCAACAGGCGAAGCTGCGACTTGGCTTGCTCGGCGGCGATGACGCGGGCGATGATGGCGTCCGGGCTTTCCTCTTCCGGCATCTGACGAGGCGTGTCGCGCATCAGAAATATCCTTCCTGTTTCTTGCGCTCCATCGATCCGGGCTGGTCGTGGTCGATCAAGCGTCCCTGGCGTTCGCTCGCACGGGTTGAGCGCATCTCAAGCAGGATCTCGGCGAGCGTGGCGGCGGTGCTTTCAATTGCCCCGGTATAGGGATAGCAGCCGATCGAGCGGAAGCGGACGGATCGCAATTCAGGCTGTTCGCCGGGCTCAAGAGGCATGCGGCCGTCGTCCACCATGATCCAGGTGTCCTGGCGGCGGACGACGGGCCGGAGCTTCGCGAAGTAAAGGGGGACGAGGGGAATGCCTTCGATCCAGATATAGGTCCAGACGTCACGCTCGGTCCAATTGGACAGCGGAAACACGCGCATCGATTCGCCGGGAGCAAGATGGGTGTTCCAAGCATGCCAGAACTCCGGCCGCTGGGCCTTGGGCTCCCAGCGCTGGGCCGGATTGCGGTGTGAGAAGATACGTTCCTTGGCGCGCGACTTCTCCTCGTCGCGTCGGGCACCGCCGATCGCAGCATCAAAGCCCCAGCGGCGCATCGCCTGCTTCAGGCCCTCGGTCTTGGTCGCATGGTTGTAGACCGCCGAAGAGGCGGTGAACGGCGTGATGCCGGCCTGCGCTGCTTCCTCATTCGTGTGAATCAGGAGTTCGAACCCAAGGCGAGCGGCGGTGCTGTCGCGGTGGGCGATCATTTCCCGGAACTTCCATCCGGTATCGACATGCAGCACCGGGAAGGGCAGCGGTGCCGGGGCGAATGCCTTTTGCGCCAGATGCAGCAGGAGCGAACTGTCCTTGCCGATCGAGTACAGCACGACTGGTCGTCGAAAACAGGCGGCAACCTCGCGGATAATGGCGACGGACTCGGCTTCGAGCCGACGAATGTGCGAGAATCGTGCATCAAGTCGGCTGGGAGCTTCGACTGTCATATCAGCATGGTCCTCCAACTCTCAACTTGTGCGGCGGCAGAGGAGATGGCGGCTTCTTGAGCTTCCAAGTGCCCCTTGCAGAGACGTCGCGCGCGGTCAGGTCGATACGAGACGGAGCGCGCAAGCCGCGAATAACCGCGGGCATTCAGCTTCGCCCGGCATTCAAATGTCGGCATAGCAGTGCGTCTCCGCGGCGGACCCAGGGTGGGTGACCGCGCCTTTCGAGGCGGGCCCCACGGTCTGCGCAAATTTCCATAGTGCCCCCGATTGAAAGTTGTGGTGACGCGGTCGCCACTTCTTGCGCCGAACCTCCAGCTCTTCGGCCGAGAGCTCCACATCGAGCGTACCCACCTCGGCATCGATGGCGATGATGTCACCGTCCTTCAGCAATGCGATCGGGCCGCCAACGGCCGCTTCCGGATCGACATGCCCAATGCAGAAGCCGCGCGTGGCGCCGGAGAAGCGCCCGTCGGTGACGAGCGCCACCTTGTCGCCCATTCCCTGGCCGTAAACGGCTGCCGTGGTCGCCAGCATCTCACGCATGCCGGGGCCGCCCTTCGGCCCTTCGTAGCGGATGACGATGACCTCCCCCGGCTTGTACCCCCGCTTCTGCACCGCATCGAAGGCTGCCTCCTCGGAGTCGAAACACCGCGCCGGTCCGCGGAACTTGCGGTTCGCCAAACCAGCCACCTTGACGATCGCGCCCTCGGGCGCGAGCGTGCCGCGCAATCCGATTACGCCGCCGGTGGGCGTAATCGGGTCGGAGATCGGGCGCACGATGTCCTGGTCGGTCGGGAAGACCGCATCGGCCAGGTTCTCACTAAGCGTGCGGCCAGTTACCGTAATGCAGTCGCCGTGCAGGTAGCCGCCGTCAAGCAGCACCTTCAGGAGCACCGGCACGCCGCCGATCTCGAACAGATCCTTGGCAAGGTAGCGCCCGCCGGGTTTGAGGTCGGCGATATAGGGCGTGCGCTTGAAGATCTCGGCGACCGCATGCAGATCGAAGTCGATACCCGCCTCGTGGGCGATTGCCGGCAAGTGCAGCGCCGCGTTGGTCGACCCCCCTGAGGCGGCCACCACGGTGGCGGCGTTCTCCAATGCCTTGCGGGTAACTATGTCGCGCGGCCTGAGATCGCGCGCCAGCAGGTTCATCACGGCTTTGCCGGACGCTTGAGCGAAAGAGTCGCGACTCTCGTAAGGCGCCGGCGTGCCGGCCGACCCCGGCAGCGCAAGCCCAAGCGCCTCGGAGACGCAAGCCATCGTATTGGCTGTGAACTGGCCGCCGCAGGAGCCGGCGGACGGGCAAGCGACGCATTCCAGCGCGTGCAGCTCGTCGGCGGAAACCTGGCCAGCCTGATAGCCGCCCACCGCCTCGTAGACGTCCTGCACGGTGACGTCCTTGCCGCGAAACCGCCCCGGCAGGATCGTTCCGCCGTACAAGAACACGCTCGGCACGTTGAGGCGCACCATCGCCATCATCATGCCGGGCAGCGATTTGTCGCAGCCGGCAAGCCCAACCAGCGCGTCGTAGCAATGGCCGCGCATGGTGAGCTCGATCGAATCGGCGATCACGTCCCGGCTCACCAGCGACGACTTCATGCCCTGGTGGCCCATGGCGATGCCGTCGGTCACGGTGATGGTGGTGAATTCGCGCGGCGTGCCGCCGGCCGCCTTGACGCCTAGCTTGGCTGCCTGCGCCTGGCGGCTGAGCGCAATGTTGCACGGCGCCGCCTCGTTCCAGCAGGTGGCGACGCCGACAAAGGGTTGTGCGATCTCCTTTTCGGTCAGCCCCATGGCGTAGAGGAACGAACGATGCGGCGCCCGCTCGGGACCAACGGTTGTGTGGCGGCTCGGCAGCTTGGATTTGTCGAAGCGATGTGTCATGGGTCGGCCTCGGTTCGTGAGCAGGGAACGGTTTCTTTCAGTCCGGCGGCGCAAGGAGGCGCCAACGAACCACCCCGTCCGGGCAGAACACCCGCACCTGGTCCTTATCTCCAACCGGCAGGGTTTCGGGGGGATGCCACGGCGACTGAGCGAGTGTGACCGTGCCGGAGTTGGGCGGCAGACCGTAAAATCGTGCACCGTTGAGAGACGCGAACGCCTCAAGCCGATTCAGCACCGCTTCTTCCTCGAAAACCTGAGCGTACAATTCGAGCGCAACCGGGGCTGTAGAGATGCCGGCGCAGCCGCAGGCCGATTCCTTGTCCCGGACCAGGTGAGGCGCCGAATCCGTGCCGAGGAAGAACCGGGGATTGCCGGAGGTCGCCGCTGCCCGCAAGGCCAGACGGTGGCGCTCCCGCTTGGCTACCGGCAAACAGTACATGTGCGGCCGGATGCCGCCTGCGAACATCGCATTGCGATTGATCATGAGATGATGAACCGTAATGGTGGCGCCGATGGGACCCTCGGCATCCTGCACGTAATCCACGGCTTCGGCGGTCGTGATGTGCTCGAAAACGATCCGCAGCGCAGGGAAGTCGGACCGGAGCCGGGTTAGCACGCTGTCTATGAACGCCTTCTCCCTGTCGAAGACGTCAACTTCACTGCCAACTACCTCGCCATGGACCAGGAGCGGAATGCCTAGGGCCTGCATCCTCTCCAAGACCGGGTAGACCCGACCGACGTCCGTTACCCCAGCGGCGGAGTTCGTCGTGCTGCGCGCCGGGTACATTTTGACCGCGGTGAACACCCCCTCGGCGAAACCCTGGGCAACGTCTGCGGGATCGGTCTCATCGGTGAGAAAGCATGTCATCAGTGGCGCGAACGTCCAGCCCGGAGGCGTTGCTCTGCGGATCCGATCGCGATATGCCGCAGCCTGGCTCGCCGTCCTCACCGGGGAATCGAGGTTGGGCATGACGATGGCGCGCGCAAATGTGCGCGCCGTCCACGGCAACGCCATGCGCAGCATATCGCTGTCGCGGAGGTGTACGTGCCAGTCATCGGGTCGAGTGAGGTTTATCTCATTTACCGGAGTAATTTCGTCTCCTTTCCGCGCCTAAGGCGCACCTGCGGTGGTGTCTGCAGTTCCGCCGGCGTGACCTCTCGAATCTTGAGGCGGTGCGGAACGTAAGCTTGATCTAGCCTCGAAAAAAGCAGATTATCCGGCAGGATTTATTCGAAAAAATCTGCGAACAGGACGGTCCCCTGTGTTGAATTACAAGCAGTTGCATTATTTCTGGAAGGTTGCAAAAACAGGCAGCATCGCGCGCGCCGCCGAACAGCTGCGCCTCGCGCCACAGACGATCAGCGCCCAGATCGGCACACTGGAGGAAGCACTCGGAACAGAGCTGTTCCGCCGCGTCGGACGACGGTTGGAGCTGACCGCGACAGGGCAGCTGACCCTGTCCTACGCCGATGAGATCTTTCAGATCGGAAGAGAGCTGGAAGAAACCGTGCGCAACCGCCCGGGCCGCGGCGCCATGTTGTTTCGCGTAGGGGTGGCGGACTTCGTTCCGAAGTCGATCGCATACCGCCTGCTTGCTCCGGCTCTGGATGGTACCGAGAGCGTGCGGCTGATCTGCCGGGAGGACAAGCTGGAACGGCTGTTCGCCGAACTCGCTATTCACAAGGTGGATCTTGTGCTTGCCGACCGACCGCTGCCCTCCGAGCTAGGCGTGAAAGGCTACAGCCATGCTCTCGGACGCACACCTATTGCCTTCTATGCCGTACCTGGGCTTGCCAGGCGCTGTCGGGAGAACTTCCCCCAATCCCTGGACGGTGCCCCCATGCTGATCCCAAGCGAAGGTGCGACCGTGCGGGAGGCGCTCACGCGTTGGTTCAGCAAACATCAGATCGAACCACGCATCGTAGGCGAGTTCGACGACACCGCGCTGATGAAGGCCTTCGGCAAGGCGGGCACAGGCGTTTTCCCAGCACCGGCGGTGCTGGCCGAAGAGATCAGAGGCCAGTACAATACCGAGATCATCGATTGTGCCGACGGCGTCGCCGCAATGTATTATGCCATATCGATTGAACGCAAGCTGACCCACCCGGCTGTGGTGGCGATCAGCGAAGCAGCGAAGAAGGATCTGGTCATCGACGACAGAGACTTCGCCTCATCTTGAGCGGGGCCGCCCGGCGTAATCGCCAGCGCGAACGTGAGCCCCATGGGCTCATGCGCGGCGTGCGCTTTTTCGGTAGGATTGGTACACCTTCGGTTTTCGACCGCGACGCTCGCATCGTGCGCCGCGGCCACTCCCGCCGCAGCAGAGCGGCGACGCACCAGCATCATGCTGGCTACCCCGTCGAGTGCCATGGCAGCAACATTCCGCGCCGCACGCTCACTTACGCGGGTGAGTTGCTGTCTCCAGGTAGTCCGACGGCAAGGAAATCCTTCCCGTCTCCCCTTCCTGCCAGAGCGAAGGCATTACGCACGACGGGCGATGCCGCCGCAGTTCGTGCATTTCGGATTGTACTTCAGATACGGGCAGGTCGTCGAGGAATACAGGGATGAATCGTCGCCGTGCCGCGTTCTCAGCGTCGGCTATCGACTGCTCCAGTAGCGTTTCCAGGAGCGGGAGACGCACCACCCGCTCGGAATCCAACCAGCATAGCGTCCAGACACCACCGAGACTGACGGACTCGCGGACCTTGCCAAACCCGGCAGCCGTCTTCGGAGCTTTTTCGTTCAACTCGGCGACCATCTCTGCTGCCATGCCAGGGTCAAGCCAGATTCCGATCAAAGGCTCGGCGCGCGAGGCTGCTCGCTTTCTGTGGTGAAACGCCAGAAATGCGGAGATGTCCTCACATGCGCGAGCCAAGTCCGCAGGGCGGTGAACAACTGCAAACATGCTCATGCCACACCTCGATATGTAAAAAGCCGCTTCGCGATCAAACGGCGGAACCAAGGGCCGTCAGCCAAACCGCCCCTGACAATATGGAACGCTTCGCGCTCTAAAGCCGTGAGATGAGAAAGGCTCATCATTGGCCCTGACCCAAGGAGAATGCCGCCTCACCGTCGAAGGTGAAGAGTTGCTCCGTCTTCACGGAATCAACCCCAGCGTGGGCCAAGTTGCGCAGCAGATCCACGATCAAGGCCTTATTGAACTGCCGGCCCGGCTTCATCATAAACAGGCAGCGCCAGGGGTCGGTGCAGAACGTCTCGGGCAAACCCTCCGGCCAGACCTTCACGCCTCCGCCCTGTGGCGTAGCAATAGGCGCTTTGTAAAACACCTTCGTCCGGCGCAGGCTATTCCAGGCGTCGCCGGTAACCCCCGCTGTGTTGCCAGCCAGATAAAGCTTCTCAGCGATGTCAATCGTCTCGACGGCCAATCGAGCGCCGGCGGCCTGCAGCACTTTCAGGCTGGCGTCCATGATCTCCGGGCCGATGCCGTCGCTAGAGGCGACGGTGATGGGGACGATACTGCCTTCCGTCTTTTTCGCTGCCTTGGACTTTACATTGCTCATGACTTCCTCCTGAGTAAATCTAGTTAGATTTCCTGCAAGGCGTTGCGCAAGCCTCCGACTTGAGAGCAGCGGCCACCCCTGCCATGAGTTCAGCCCACTGCTTCGAGGCGCAGTTGCGGGTCGCAACCGGCCTGCATAGCCTCCCATTCGAGATCGCCGGCGTAGCGCCAAGCCACGCGGCCTGCCTCATCAAGAGCGAAGAGATGCAGCCAGCGATTGTCGAACAGGGCGCGGACCTCATCGTGCCGCTTCAGGATACCTGTCATCGCTTCCTGCGGCGCCTCGATGCAGACGGACAGGCGTAACGGATCGTGGACCAGCCTCTCTCCATCGTGCACCGATTGCCAGGGCAGGCCCGGCCGCAGCAGACCGCCATTGCCCTCGACGACGCCGATGCCGCCGGTGACATTGTGCAGGAGCTTGTTGCCCGCGCCGAACACCTCTGGCGCCACGGTCGAACCGTAGTATTGCAGGCTGATCCAGCTCGCTACCACCACGGGTGCCGTCATGATCAGCTCGAGCACGCCGAACCCATCGTCCCTCTTCCAGTCGTAGTCGTGGAGGAAGGCCCGGCCCTCAAGGTTCTTGCCCGCAGTGCGGGCCCGCGGCGCGGCGATGAAGGCGCGGCAGCCGGCGAGTGCCCATTCGGGGCGCACCTCGGCCCAGTTGCGACTGCGGTGCGGGACTTCTGCCTCGCGCTTCGCCCGCGGCAGGCGCAGCGCCCTTTCGGTCCGCGTGACCTTTCCCGCCGCGGCGAGCCAGGCGCATGCCCGCTCGAGATCCCCCTCATGAGCCGCCGAAGGATGATCCTGCTCGTAGAGGACGACGGCATCGGTGGTCGTGTCGTGTAGCGCGCCGACGAACAGCGTGTCTCGGGGGATGTTGATGCCCCTCTCCACAAGCTGGCGTCGCACCTCCGCATCGTTCAGGAGCGCTGCGAGCAGCCGGGCATTCACTTCGCCGGAATAGCCGCCGCAGGCCCCGCAGTGCAGCGCGCTGGCGTGCGGGTTGTTCACAACGTTGGCGCCATGGCCGGTGAGGAGGACGAGGCGCGCGAAGTCCCGGGTCAGCGACATCGCCCGTAGGACCTTGTCCGCCGCCTCGGCGCGGGCCTCGATGTCAAGGGCCGGGTCGAGCCGTGGCGCAGGATCATCCGGCCGCGGAGCCGATTCGAACCCGAGGGCGTCGCGCAGTAGCTTCAGGATGTAGATCGGCCCCGTCGCCTCGACGAAGGCAAACGAGGAGACGGCGGCGAGCTTGAAGCGGCCCCAGGCCCTCTTCGCGCGCTTGCTGAACCGCATCGCTAGATCGGCTTTCGCGAGCTCGGGACCGCCCGAGACGCTCGTGACGGCTGCGTTGAGCAGAACCGGCAGCCGGTGCTCGCGCACGTCGGACGCGAACTGCCGATGCTCCGTCGCGATCCCGAAGAAGCCGGCAAAGCCTGACGTGCGGATTGCCGGATCCACCGCCTCGAGCGCCCGGCGGAAACGCTCCGAGCGCACGTCGATGCAGAAGAACGCTTGGAGCGCCGGACGCAAGTCTGTCGCCGTGGGCGCTGGATCGCCAAGCACTGCGGAAAGCGCTCGCTGGTCCGCGCGCTCCGCGGCCTCCTGCAGGATCGCGTCGACCGCTAGCTCGGGTGTCGGTGTATCCGGCGCAGCGTAGTCGGCCCGCGCGCTCTCCCAATCGCCCACGATCTCCTGCGCGTAGCGGGCGAACAAGGCGTCCTCCCAGATCAGGCGAATGGCGAGCAAGTCCCTGAGGGTTGTGTCGGACTCGCCGCGGAGCTCCGCCTGCCACAACTGGTAGCGGGCGTATTGCGACCATCCTCCAAGGGTCATGAGCAGCCGGTGAAAATACGTCTCGAGCGCCTCATGCTCGAGGCCGAGACGCTCGACGGCCCGGACAAGCACCTCCTCGGCGCGCTCTGGCGCGTTCACGACATGGCTCGCGAAACCCGTGAGCCCGACGATCTCGGGCGTCAAGTCCCGGCTCGCAACAGCACGCCAAGCGGGATACGCGCCCTTGCCGCGAGGCGCAGCCCACAGGGCTTGGCCCTCATCGAAATAGCCCGCGGCCCATGTCCCGAACCGCTCGGCAATCAGGCCCGGCCAGTCGATTCCCGAGGCGCGCGCCGCTAGATCGGCCACAGTAGGGATCGCTTGTGGAGTCGACGCAGGTGTCTCGGCAGCCACCTTCAGCGCAGCCAAATCCGAGGGGCGACAATTCGGTGGCGCCACCGCAAACGCGGCGGCGAGGTCTTCATCCGTGATTGTGCCCACCTCGATGCGTTCCCGATACCAGGTGCGCGGCATCGTGACGGCCGCCCCGGCAACGCGCCCGAGCCGGGCGCCGGCCTCGGCCAGGCTGCGGTGCGCCTGCCCGAGGAACGGGTTGACCGCGACGCTCGAGCTCAGTGGCCAGACCGGCGGGATCGCCCGCGCCGCGGCATCGACAGCATTGGACAGCTTGTCGCGACAGAGCGGGACCGGCCGGGATTGCATATTCATCAGCAGATTCTCCATAACTTCGTCATACGGCGCGTGCGAAGGACCAGCCGCCGAGTATGCGGTCGAACACCGCGTTGGCATAAAGCCCATTCGAGAGGTGCACGCGCAGACCCGCCGCCGCCGGGTGATAGGCCCAGAGCGGGAACATGGCCTGCGCCACCGCCACGATTCCGAAGCTGATCACGGCGAGCACGATCAGCGCCCACTCGAGCGGCCCAGGCGCCGGCGTGGGCGGCAAGGTGCCCGACATCAGCCACTGCGCTCCCGTCTGGAGCCCGAAGTATCCGGCTGCGGCCGCCGCCGAATAGAGGGCGGTGCGCCGGGTGAGGGCCCTGGGTGCGGCGTCAGCCAGTCCCTGCGCGAGCAGGTAGGCCACGCCGAGGATCAGGATGGCGCCGAGCGCGATTGCCTGGGGCGACTTCTCCGCGATCCCGAAGACGGCACCGATCACAGCGTAGATCACGAGCGCGAGCACAAAGGCGCGGCCGACCGCCTTGGCGTTCGGAATCGCCACCGGGCCGGGTCGCCGGGTTGCCGCCACACGCTCGACAGCGCCGCCCGAGTCGAGGAAAGCGTGCGCCTTGTAGAGCGAGTGGGCGACTATGTGCAGGAGCGCCAGCGGGAACAGCGCGAGCCCGCATTGCAGGATCATGAAGCCCATCTGCGCAACCGTGGACCAAGCGAGCGAGGTCTTGACTGCCGGCTGGGTTAGCATCACCAGGCCGCCGATGAGCGCCGTGAAGCCGCCCACCATCACCAGCACCGCGAGCACGCTAGGCACGAGCAGCATGAGATCGGCGAAACGGATCAGTAGGAAGCCGCCGGCGTTGATGACCCCGGCGTGCAGCAGCGCCGAGACCGGCGTCGGCGTCTCCATCACCTCGGTTAGCCAGCCATTGATCGGGAACTGCGCCGAGATCAGCAGTGCGGCGAGGGCGATCGGGCCGGTCGCCCAGAGCGCGCTTACCGGGGCCTCCCCGGCGCGGGCGGCGTCGAGGATCGCCACGATATCCGTGGTCCCGAACCCTGCCGCCAGCAGGATCGCGGCGGCAATCAGGGCGACGTCACCGATCCGGGCGATCACGAAGCGCTTGCGTGCCGCCCGCCGCGCCTGGACGCGCTCGGGGTAGAAGAGCAGAAGTTTATGCAGGAACAGGCTTGTCGCGATCCAAGCGGCAACGAGCTGTACGAGACCGCCCGCCTGTACGAGGAACAGGACGGAAGCGAGGGTTGCGCAAAGCCAGCCCGTGAAGGCGCCGTGTCGCGCCTCGCCGTCCATGTAGCTTGTGGAGTAGCGCAGTGCGACCCATCCGACAAAGGAGACGAGCAGCAACATTACCGCGCTGACGGCATCGAGGCGTACCCAAATGCTGACCTCGCCGATGCCAATCATGGCGCCGCCTGGCCCGTTGGCAACCAAGAGTGCCGCGGAGAAAAACGCGACTCCGAACGAGGCCAGCGCCGACAGTTCGGCAAACCTGGAGGCAAAGCGCGACCGTTTCCCAGTTTGGATGAAAGCCGCAGCGGCAGCCATCAGCAGCAGGCCAGGGGCTAACAAGGGCACTAGATATTCGGGCAACTCTGGCTCCTTCCGAGGCATGGCGTGGTTGGGTGTGCTACATACCGTGCTCCTGGCCTCCAGAAAAATTCATTGTTTATGCGTTTTCGTTCTGTTAAAGCGAACGAAATGGTCACGCTGAACTACAACCACCTCAGGTACTTCTGGGCAGTGGCTCACGACGGGAACCTCACCCGCACCGCCGAGCGGCTGAACCTGTCACAGTCCGCGCTATCCGTGCAGATCCGCAAGCTCGAGGAGCGGCTCGGCCACTCGCTTTTCGAGCGCCGCGGACGGCAACTCCACCTGACCGAAGCCGGGCGCATTGCCCTCGACTACGCCGATGCGATCTTCGCAACCGGTGATGAGTTGATCGGAACCCTGAGGGAGACGGGCCGACTCCGGCAGGCCCTGCGAATAGGGGCGCTCGCGACGCTGTCGAGGAACTTCCAGATCGGGTTTCTCCGCCCGGTCCTGGGGCGCACGGACGTCGAGGTGATCCTGCGCTCCGGCAGCCCGGCGGAGCTTCTCCATGCGCTTGAAGCGCTCAGCCTTGACGTGGTACTGCTCAATCAGCCTGCCGCACGCGATGCCGCAACGTCTTTTGTGTCGCACCGCCTGGTGGAACAGCGCGTCAGCTTGGTCGGCGTTCGAGATCTCCTGACAAATGCTGGTACGCTCGCCGATCTACTCGCTTCCCGACCCATCATTCTCCCAACGCTTGAAAGCAGCGTCCGTACCGGCTTCAATGCCTTGGTCGACCGAATGGGAGTGCGTCCGCAGATCGCCGCAGAAGTCGACGACATGGCGATGATGCGTCTCTTGGCTCGAGAAGGTATCGGGCTTGCCGTGCTGCCGCCGATCGTTGTCAAGGATGAGTTGGACAGCGGTCTGCTGGTGGAGGCCGACAGCCTTCCGGGAATCGCAGAGACATTTTACGCCGTCACAATGGAACGAAGGTTTCCCAATCCGCTACTGCGCGAGCTGATCGAGCTGAGAGAGACCCAGTCCAGCATAGTGCATGTCTCCAAGTAAGTGCCCTCCGAAGAGGAAGAGGTTTGGTCCCGGTCCCGTTCCCTCCAGCGCGAGATCGGTTTGGAAACGTCGCCCGTTTGGTGCGTCAGAACAAGTGTCCGGTGAAGGCGCCGCGGTTCAGGGCGAAGTGGCCATCTGGTTTTTTGAGCGGGATCGTTTCGAGGAAGAGTATGCTCGCCGCCGCGCTGATGGTCATGCAACAAGCGACCAAATGATCGCCAGTTTGAATTGTTCGCTGGATGACGGCTTCAATGCGGTTGCCGTCCGATCGATGACAATGCCGCATAGCCGGGAAGAAAAGCCCTGTCTACGCCCACCCGACATGTGAGGCTTTTTCAAGTTTCATGAAGAGATCGAACCAGAAGCGATATTCGGCGGAATCGCGTGCACCTAATGCGGCAAATGCACAATATGCGACCGATGTCGTCGGATCTCTGCCGAATTCGTCAATTGCGGCTTCGACGGCTTCGTCTTCGCTCAAAGTCTCCCATCCGAGAATTACAGGGCTGCCAATGTTCATGACGCTATCCCCTTTGTATTTTGCGCCCAAACACGCTTGACCCCACTCCGGCTGCATGCACCCGAGTCTTGCCGAGCGCATCTATCTGCGTAAGCAGCGGTCAGTCCGATATTCGACCGAAATCTCCCGATGCGGACTGATGGGCGGGCGCGCAGCCACGTTGCATCGGCTGCGCGAGAGGATTCGATCAACCTGGGACGGCGGCTGAATCAGATCCAGGCGAAATGGGCGGTGGCGTCAGCCCGATAGGGTCGTCATCGCCGGGGGTGCTCTTCCTTGATCCGTTAACGCGCCATGTGTTCGCTATGAGTCCCTCCTTCGCCAGTTCGGCACACACCTGCCTGGCATCCGTCCTCCGGAGCATGAAGGTCTCGATCATGGCCTGCCACACAGCCGAGAATGGGAAGGCCCTGCCCTCGGTCCGCAACTGGTCGAGCAGCCATTCCCGGGCCTCCGTCCGGTAGCCCTTCACCTGCGCCTCTATCGGAAGCGGCGACTGGAACCCCGCCATTGCGAACATATCCAAGGTGCCGGTCGCGGCCTCCCTCAGCGCCTGCTTCGCCTCGTGCCTGTGCATGCCGTGCGCCCTCATGGCCGAGAACTCGACCTCCCGGTAGGTGGCGAGACCTTCGCCGCTGCGCGTGCCGTAGACGATGGAGAAATGCTGGCGATCCGACAGCTTCGCGATCGGCGTGGACAGGACGTGGCTGAACATGCCTGCCTTCCGGAACGCCTCGGCGAAAAGGGCCTGCACGGCCTCGTGCCGGCGTAGCGTGCAATCGAGGCGGCTGCGCCAGTCCTTGCCGAGGATGCCGTCGAACGAGGCCGTGATCTTCGGGTCATCCCACGCCGTGAAGCGGTTGATGAAGTCGAACATGTAGTTCAGCAGCACCTCACCCGGCTGGTGCTGCATGATCCTGGCGATCTTATCGAACTCGTATCCCGTCCAGCCGGTCGGGTCGATGAAGGTCAGGGCGAAGGACGTTCCGACGACCTTCATGATCTCGTCGACGGCGTCCTCGAGCCTGCCGTGGAAGGTGTGCACGTAGAAGTCGTTGGCGGGATCGTGATGCTGCATGACCGCCGCGCGCAGCTCGGCGTAGGCGCCTGCCTTCTCCTCGACGAAGAAGCAACGGATGCGCTTCCGCTTGCCCTGTGCGCGGAGCTGCTGCTGGGCGTCCTTCAGCACCCGGATCGCGATCATGAAGGAGGTGTCCGAATAATCGTCGGTCTTCGCTTCCCAAGGGCCGGAGAAGCCATCGACATAGGTCAGCGTCGGGTATCCTCCGAGGAGGAGCTTGAACGCGAGGGACTGCAGGTACTTCTCGAGGATAAAGTGCTTGGCGAACGTCTGCTCGCGGCCAGCGTACTCGGGTTTCATCTGTCTCCTGCCCTACTCCGCGGCGACCGAAACTCCCCCCGAGTCGGACTGACGCAAGGTAACTGGCTCCATTCCTTCCCGTCCAGCGTCCGGCCGCCGCTTTTCGGCCGGACCCCTCCCCATTGCTTGAAGAAGAACGCGACGCCCGCCTCGTTGCACTGATCGCGGACCTCCCTCACCCAGTCCGGATGCATCGGTCTCGCTCGAGGTCCGCTCTCCCCCCCGACGATCACCCAATCAATCCTGCCGAGGTCCATGCGTCCCATGGGGCCGATGAGCGGTTCGACGGAGAGGAACCGGATCGAAGCGTTCATCTGCTGCATGTGCCGTATGCGCGACTTCCTGCTGCCGTCCTCGACGGACGTTCCGAGCCAGATGTGCGAAGGGGCCGCGTCGTCCGCGTGGCGCCTGTTCACATAGTCCCGCATACGCGAGCTGCGCTTGGTCAGGATCTGGAACGTGTGCCAGTCCGCCTTCTCCATGGTATCGAAGACGCGGTCGACGAAGGAGAACGGGACCTGCTTGTGGAAGAGGTCGCTCATGGAGTTCACGAATATCATCTTCGGCGACTTCCATGCGAGCGGCTGCTCCAGCCGTTCCGGACGCAGCATGAGGTCGAAGCCGCGCTCGAACGGGTGTCCAGGCGTGCCGCGGAAGCGCTCCGAGAACCGCTCGGCGTAGCAGTTATCGCAGCCCGCGCTGATCTTCGTGCAGCCCGTGACCGGGTTCCACGTCGCGTCCGTCCATTCGATCGCTGTCGTGCCGGCCATGCGAGCGCCTTGGAACATAAAGGGAACACATAATGCATCGCCCGCGGTTAGGGAAGCGTTAAAAGTTTAGCGATCATGCGGTCATGCGAAACTCTCTCGACGCAGACACATCTCGCCACCGAAAGGGTTCTCCACCAATCGCCCCATCCCAAGCCGTGCAACGCGGGATCTCGAATCGGATTGACCGGATATTGTCCTCGGGCCCGCTGCCAACGCGCCGGTCTCCATCAATATGCCAAGTCGCGGGTTCGCAGCTTGTTGTCTATGGCCATGGGAAAGCTGCCATCCTCGCGCGGCGCCTATCTAAACCCGCTTCCAGAAAAATTTTTTCTTGCGGTTTGATAAGGGGGCTAGGAGCGGTCTGGCAGATCTCAGACGGATTTCGCAGAAAGCAGATGATGTGGATGGCTCCCGCTCCCGGCATCTGAGTGCCAAAGTGTGGAAGCTGTCAAAGCAACCACGAGCCAAGGGAGCCATCCGCCATGGAGATTAGCACGATCGGCCTGGATTTGGCCAAGAACGTCTTTCAGGTCCACGCTGTTGATGCGACGGGCAATGTCGTCATCCGCAAGGCGTTGCGACGTCGGCAGGTCCTGCACTTCTTCGCCAAACTGCCGCCTTGTCTGATCGGCATGGAAGCCTGCGGGACATCGCATTATTGGGCGCGCGAGCTGGTGACGCTGGGCCATGTGGTACGGCTGATGCCACCGGCCTACGTCAAACCGTATGTGAAGCGCGGCAAGACCGACGCAGCTGACGCCGAGGCGATCTGCGAGGCGGTGACACGGCCGACGATGCGGTTCGTGCCGGTGAAGTCGGCAGAGCAGCAGGCGGCGCTGGCGCTGCACCGGACGCGCGATCTGCTGGTCAGGCAGCGTACGCAGTTGGTCAACATGATCCGCGGCCTGCTCGCCGAGTTCGGTATCGAAATGGCGCGCGGGCTGCACCGTGCGCTTGCGTTAGCCGAGCGGCTTGTCGCCGGCGAGGCGCCAGAAGTGCCGCCCCTGGCGCAGCGCATTGTCGCTGGGCTGGCGCATCAGATCGGTGATCTTCAGCTTCGCCTGACAGCGCTTGAGAAGGAGCTTCTTGCCTTGCATCGCTCAAGCGAGCTGTCGCAACGGCTCGCAACAATCCCTGGCATCGGCGTCATCTCGGCCACCGCGCTGGCGGCCTCGGTGGTCGAACCGGAACGCTTCCGCTCGGGCCGACAGTTTGCCGCTTCTTTGGGCCTGACGCCGCTTGCCAACTGCAGCGGCGGCAAGGAGCGATTGGGCAAGATCTCGCGCATGGGCGATCGCTATCTGCGTAGGCTGCTGGTGGTCGGTATGACCTCGCTCGTAAGGCGGGCGAGAAGCAAACCGGATTCGGTCGATCCGCGGATAGTGGCGATGCTCGAGCGCCGATCCGCGCGCGTCGTAACAGTCGCTGCGGCCAATCGGACTGCGCGCGTCGTCTGGGCAATCATGACCAAAGGGGGCACCTATCGGTCGCCGCGAATAGCTGTCGCGTAAACCAAAACCCAGGAAGAGCGCTTCAGGAGTTTGCGAGGGCGACGCGATGTGATGGCGAACCGGTTAGACCGGGAGCCGGGACAACCCGTGCTATGTCGTGGGCGTCATTGCCCGCAAAGCAGAGTGGGACCCAGTTCGCGGATACCATCAGGGCCAGCGGTCATAACTCCGACCGCATGACAGGCCGGACAGAAGACTGCACCCGACCACCCGCCAGAAACGTCAAATCACCCCTTGCAATGCGGGAGCCATCCACAGAAGACATCGGGTAACTTCGGCGATGCCGTGCCATGATGCGATCCTCTCTGAGTCCGCTTTCTGTCACCCACCCTTGCGAGTCGGAGAGACCGGGGATCATCGAGAGGTTGGCGGCAGACCTGTAGCCGAAGGGCGGAAGGGCCTGGACACTCTGACCGACGCGAAGGGCAGCGCCCTCAGTCAATTTTTTTTGCGGGTACCTTGCTGACTGAGCTGCAAAATGCCGTCACCATGCTCCACGGTGATATTCCAGGTCTCCACCCGAAATTCCCTGTTCTTTGCCACAAAGGATTGAACCCAAGGCGCCATGAGTGAGGTGTAAACGACAGTCTCGGCCGACCTCACAAGCTCCCGGTTTATGGCAACTACTTCATGCCTTGCCAGCTGCATCACGCGATGGCCGAAATCCGGGAAATCAAGACTGTCCCCTTTGGTGTCGAAATTCGGTCGGATGCGGATAGCCAGGTCAGGAGTGAGAGGGACAACCCGGTTGAGGATGCGGGGATCCCCGGCCTGTTCATTGGCAACCGGATAATCGCTCGTGAAGAAGGGGCAATCGGCATGCTCGTTGACCAGGATGTCCCACTTGAAGTTGCCGAGGCGAGCTACACGGTCAATGATGGAAGCGATGCCAACCGCTTGGGGGTACTTTGGGTCGATATCGACGATGACGCGGCCGTCTTCGATCATGTCCACCAGTGTGCCTTCTCCCATTTCTGGCGGAGGCTCCTGCAAGTCGCCCCGCCGCTCGACCATGGCGGCCAGTATTTCGACGGAGCCGCGCACCGGAGTGGAGTTGATCCGCATGGCGGCAGGCGAGCACGACATGACATAGGCCACGAAGCCTGCAATCGTGTAGATGGCTGCGCCATCCGGCTTACCCCGCCGCAAAGACTTGACCGAGCTGTTGTAGCGTCCCTCGATTGTCTTGAGGAAATCTTCAACGGCGCGCTCGTCCTCGAGATAGACGTTCGTGTTTCCGTCCTCGATGCGGCACTGGCTCGCGGAATTGCACTGGTATTCCAGCAGATCCGCCTTGCGGATCGCATACATCCGCTTGCCCAGGGCCGGAGCATAGAAGTTCTTGAGATGAACTTGGGAGATGTAATGGTCGAGCGCCATGCCTTAGGTCTTTGGGGTCTGCTTGGTCTGTCGGAAAGCGCCATGTCGACACGAGGAAGGTCGCCATCGTGCCCGCCTGTGCATCGAGTTATTCGAGGGGTGGGGAGACGGATTTGCCATAGCTGTCGAGCACTGCGGCCACGTCTCCAAGCATGCTCGACAAAGAGTGGGTTTCCTGAGCTTTAAGGCGGACATCGGCTCTTTCAAAGATCGCGAAACAGGTCTCGCTGGAGTCATGGCGCGACTGGTAGGCTAATCCATCCGGACGGTCTGGGTGATCCCAAAGGGCGTCCGACCAAAGGCCGCAAGGCTGATAGGGGCCCGTTGAAATCGAGTTGTCCGTCCCGACCGTCTGCAGTCCCGATCCATACAGGCGCACAATCCGCAAAGGTCTGTCAGAGACAAGCCCGGATACGGAGCGCCCAACGATATCGGTCATGGCCACCATGAGACGTTGCGGATTGCGCACGAGCGTTTCGGCTAGGGCGCCGCGAAGGGTAAGGCCGGCATAAAGGACGCCGAAGCGTCCGCTGGCACTGTCAAAGCGGTTCGTCGGCGGCACGTTGGGGCCTGGGCCAAAGTAGATCGGGTCGAGCGACGAACGGTGGACACGGTGCAACACCTGTCCGGCCTGAATCTGGTCGATTGGCAGCGATATTTCAGCGAGCCATACGGGTGGAGGAGGCGCCAGACCGGAGGGACCGCGGGGCGCGGCCCGCTTCCCCGGCGTCATGCAAACCCGTCCTGCGCCTCACTGCGCAGGAGGCGAAGAACCGCACCCCGGTCACCGGACTTCAGCGCTTCAAGGGCCGATCGCCCTCCAAGCGCCGAGTCGGACGCGAGCAGGAAATCGAGCGCCACCCATGGCCCGGCCGAAGCGTAGGCTCGAATGACATCCGCGATACCGGCGACGACGTCCGTCTCTTCGAATTGACAGGCGGGATAGCGCCAGCCGCTCCCCTCGCGAACAGCAAGCAACGCTCCGGCTCGCCGGCGCTTGTCGACAGCTTGACGCGAGATGCCGAGAAGTCGGCCCGAATCCTCAGCCGACAAGGTGCCGCCAGCGCGCTCAATCAGGCGCTTGCGGTGTTCGACGTTCCTCGCCAAGGCAGGGACCAGCGGGTCGAGCTCGATGACGGATGGACCGACAACCTCGGACCGGCTGAGGAGCCATGCAAGCGAACCCGCATCGGTTGGCGCAGCCAAAGCGTCGGACAGTGTCTTCGGCGACGCGGTGGCCGCCATGCGCTCAAGCGCTGATGTTGCGCGCCGAAGAAAGGCCGCCTGCAGGGAATCAGAACGAGTGCTGCTCGGGTTTGGCGCAGTGCGAACCATGATAACCTCGCTGGTTGTCTTAGGGATTATATAGATACGCTAGCGCCGCCGTCAACCAACTGCTCGCTGCAGGTGCCATGGTTCAGTGAGTCCGTTGGCGCGCGTTTTCAGAGAATTCCCCATGCGCGATACCGTCCCCTGCCCGTCATCTCCCGCACGCCAAGCTCAGTAATGAGGTTAAGCGCGCCGCGCGGCGTTACATTCACCTCCTTGGCGATCATCGTCGCAGACACGATCGGCCGCGACAGGATCAGATCAATCACACCTGGCAGACTGCTCGACGAACGCCTGGACCGCAGCCGGCGCTGCATTTGCTCCCGCGCCTGGGCAAGCCGAGAGATCTCCTTCATGCCGGCGTCGCCGGCGGCCGACATGGCGTCGAGAGCCGCCAGTAGACGCGTCGTCTTGCTCCGCGACCGTCGGCGTTCGCGTGGGATCGTCTTCAGCCCGACATTGATGCAAAACAGATGTGAGGCCACCTTGCGCCGGGATCGGAGCCAGGCGCCGACCACCAAAGGGCCGAGCCAGTGCTTGTTCTGGAGTGGTTCCAGGGTTTCCCACGCCTCCCAAAGAACTGCGGCCGCGAGCGTCGGTGGCATGTCTTCGACCTCACGACCGACCGCATGCCATTGCTCGATCCTGCCGCGCTCATCCCATTCAGCATCGCGGACGACCAGATCTCCCACGATGACACTTTGGGGCCTCTCGGTATGAACGGCGGGAGCCCCTTCCAGAATGCGCCGGGAACGTTCGAGAACCGCATCGATCGCGGCGAATTCCGCGGACAATGCCTCCTCTCCTCTTAGAGAGTCGTTCCCACCGCCATCATCAACCGGGCCTTGCTCAAACTCGGCTGCCCCATCTGGCGCGCTTCTCAGGCCCGAAAGCGCTAAAAGGCCCGAGCCGCTGACAGCCCAGGCGGGATCGGCATCCGCGATCCGTCGGCGGGAGCGCAGTATCGCATGCGATATGATAAGCTCATGCGTCGGCGCCCGCACGTCCATGTGGGCATCATGAAGGACGAGATCCTCGACGTGCACAAGCTCACCCGAAATCCACATGCTTGCGGCCGCATCGAAGAAATGACCCCTTTCGACAAAGCCCTTCCCCACAGGGCTGCGTCGCACCGCTTCGTCGAGGCGTGCGAGCTGATCCTCCGCCCCCCCGATCGCCGGCAGGAGGGTTTGGAAGGGCAAATCTCCGATTTCATAACACATTGTAATAACGTCACTTTGTTCACCATGCGGAAGCTATCATAGCCATCGCTTCCGTCATAGCGGTACATTTTCCACGCGCGCGTACTATAGGAACGTCAGCAGCTTCCGGATTGAACAGATTGCTCCTCGAGCGTGGCTAAGATCGACGAGAAACGCCGATTTGCGGGGATTCCACGCCCGGCCGAGTCCCTGAGAGGTGTTCAAGAGACGTTTACAAACGATCGGTTATCCGTATCTTCTACGTTTGTAATTTCGTCTCCGATACGGTTCTCGGGCGCTCCAAATGGCCAAAACACCGCACAACCACTCCTCCCGTCGACCACAGGGCCGGCAAATCGGCTATGCGCGCGTCTCGACAGACGAGCAGGCTACAGAAGCCCAGGAGATGGAGTTGCGGTCGGCCGGATGTGAGACAATCGTCCGGGAGCACGGCTCGGGGGCCTCACGAGCCCGCCCTGCCCTTGCCAAGATTGTCCGCGAGATCGACGCCGGCGACACGCTTGTCGTCGTTCGGCTCGACCGCCTGGCGCGCTCGGTAAGCCATCTGCTCGATGTCATCGAGGACCTGACGGCAAAAGGTGCGCATTTCCGGTCGCTCAGCGACCCGATCGACACCACGACGCCGCAAGGCATGTTTTCCCTGCAGGTTCTTGGCGCCGTGGCCCAGCTGGAGCGGGCTCTCAACTCCGAGCGGACCAAGGCAGGCATCAAAGCCGCCAGGGCAAAAGGCCGGATGCCGGGCAATCCAGGGGTCCGCGAACGTCGGCCGGACGCGCTGGCTAAGATGACGGCCGCGCAAAAGGCAGCCTATGGAGCGCGTCTCCAGTCATCCGCGAACCAGTGGCTTCCCATTGTGCGGCGCATGCGACCCGACCACACATGGGACGATATCTCCCGCGTTCTCAGGCAACGTGGTCTCGATTGGACTCCTGAGCGTTTACGGCGCGCGGTGAAATGGATTGTCAGCGAGGGAATGGCCGACAAGTCGCTTCTGAGGAAGTCGCCGCCTCGGCCAGCTGAGGATCGTCTGATGACCCTCGTGGCGGGCATCCATTCCTCCAATCCGGAGCTGACCTTGCGCGAAATAGCCAACCAGCTCGAGCGCCTTCATGAGCGCACGCCCCGTGGCGGTACGAAATGGGCACCATCGTCCGTCAAGAACCTCATCGACAGGGCAAAGCGCAGCGGCTTGCTTGAGGCGGCCTGAACACGCAACCGAGGACTGATTTTGTGGGCCGTACGAAGTACAATTCGCGGGCCTCGATCGTAGCCAGAATATCCCAAACGGTCCGCAAAC
This sequence comes from Devosia geojensis, assembly GCF_000969415.1. Taxonomy (GTDB): domain Bacteria; phylum Pseudomonadota; class Alphaproteobacteria; order Rhizobiales; family Devosiaceae; genus Devosia; species Devosia geojensis. The sequence continues at coordinate 31,099 of NZ_JZEX01000173.1, forward strand.
TCCGGAGCGCGCAGCAGTGGAAGCCATGACCGTCAACAGCCGAGACGATTTCGCGCAATGGGCCATCGAGCGAACCAAGTCGATCCTGACCGACCAGGGTTCGGATCTCGCTTCCGCGGCGCGATGCGGAGACGATGCCCGGTTGGGCGAAGCTGCAAACGCCCTCGGCCAGGCGATCATCGATGCACTACTCGAATCCTTTGACGGTTTGATCGACGACGACAGAGACTGACCGACTTGCCACCCGCGAAATTCAAATCGAACAGTCATCACGATCTGGGCTTGTTCAGCGACCGCAGAAGGGCTTCCGAGACCGCAAGCCGCCCTTCCTCACCGCCGCTTGGCGGTTCGTGGCCAGCCTTCACCGCCGATTTGTCCGCGTCCAGCTTGGCGCGCAGCAGCGCCATGATCATCGGCCAGGTCGAGAATTTGCCATCCCTTGCCTTGTCGGTCAGGCTGCGTAGATACCCGCCAGCGCTGTTGATCTGGTCTGATCGCTGGTAGATCGCTGCGAGTGTGATCGCCGCATGCTGTTCGCCCATGACCTCGCAGGCGTCTCGCCACGCGCTGGGACTGATCGCCAGCATCGGCCGCGCCAGTTCCGCCGCGGCCAGAAAGTCCCGCCAGTGCCGGATTTCGCCGCCCTGGGTCAATTCTCGCAGGTTCGGGCAGGCATCCAGCACAATGCCCAAAGGCAATTCGCGCTTCGGCAAGCTCCGTACGTTGTCGGTTTCCGCGGCGCTGCCGCTCGCTTCATCTTCTTTTCCAGAGCCCTCTTCAGATTCAGATATGGAGTCTGGGTTTGAATTCTGTATGTGGCGACCAGAATGGGACTCATTGGCGTCCGGATTCTGCGTTTTTGCAAATGATTCCAAGACATCGAGGATCTCCGTGTAGAGGCCGTGGAGATCGCAGCAGATATCCTCGACGAGTTGCCTCGGCGCTGAGCGCGGCAAGCGCCCGACGATGGCCTGATAAGTCTGGTGGACCCTGCCCCAATTGCCTGGAACGTTCTCCTCGATGCCGGTCTCGATGAGCTTGACGATATCGCGGCGCAGGAGCGTGAGACGCTCCTTGGCGATCCGAAAAGCGTTCTTTTCGGCCCGTACGGTGTCCGCCAGCTCCTGGAATTCCTCGGCCCGAGCAACGATCGGGGAAAGATCGAACCCGTATGCCTGTTCGACCTGCCCTCCCCTGCCCTTGCGGGCGAAGCGCTTGCCGTTCGGACTATCGCGGCGAATGATCAGCCCACAGTCGACCAGGACGGCCAGGTGGCGCCGCAGCGTCGTCGCCGGCATTCCATTCGCACGGGCCATGAGCTGCTCGTTCGACGGCCAGACGATCAGTTCACCGTCGCCTTTGAGCTCCGTTTCCGGGTGGAACGAGAGCAGGGCATTGAGAATGGCGAGAGCGCGGTCCGTGGCGCCGATCAACTCGCGTGCTTCCCGGATCGTCTGGAACGCTTTCCATTTCTGCACCAGCGCACCGTCCGGCACCGACTTTGCCACAGCCTGGCTTGCCATCATGCCAAGCGACATCGTTCGCCGCCCAAAGGGCGTCGTTGGGGTATGCGTCTGCATTGTCCTTCACCTATCGCTAGGCAAAAGAAACCTGCTCGCCGAATCGGCGCTCAAACCGACCTGAATGGTCTTGACTATGATTCGCGGAAGTGGGATTCTCTCAGTCGCCAAACTTAAAGAGAAGGTCTTCCGGAATTGCCGTTTCGGGGGCCTTTTTCTTTTGCGCTCAATCTCCGTTCGTGGTTGCTCGTTTTTCCCGACGGAAAGCCTCATACAACTCGCTGAGATTTTCCGAGAGGTAGTCACCGAACGCTGCTGCGTCGGTCCCCTTCGCCTTGAGGGCGATGGTGAATTTCTTGCCACTGGCCACCATCTCCGCGGCGACACGCCCATCAGACGGCGCCCAGCTGCGTTTGGACGGCGCCTGCGCGGCACGGCGGCGCGGCTTGGATGCCTTCAGCTTCGCGACGATCGCATCGAACCGCGCTTCGCTTGGCATCCCATGAAAATCGGAACTCGATGCCAGAGCCAAGGCAGTGTCGACATTGCCCGGCTTGTCGAGGAGGAGCTTGAGCTCATACCAGCGATCACGACCGACAGCCTTCGCGCGGCCGATCGCTTCGAGCAGATCCTTAGGCATCGAGGCGACAGAGAGCATCTTTGAAAGCGTCGGCCGATCGACACCGATTGCGGCGAGGGCTGTGGCGTTGTCCTCGTCGAATTTCCGCTGAACGATGTCGGCGGCAAACAGTGCTTTCTCGATGAAGGACGTGTTCGCTCGCGCGTTGTTTTCCTGTCCCTGGGCGATCACATGATCGCGCTCGGAGATATCCTTGATGACAGCGCGAAGCTTGAGACCAAGCTCTTTTGCGGCGCGCCAGCGGAGGCGACCGAAGACCAGCATGTAGCGGCCGGGTCGCTGCGGGTGAGGGCGAAGGAGCGCCGGGGAGTTCTGGCCGGAACTGCGGATCGACTCCAACACCTGAGCGTAGTCGGCCTCGTAATCTTCCTGATCGACGTTGAGCCGGTCGTTGGCGAAAGATTGGTCTACCAGGTCGGGGTCAACCTCGATTATCGTCTCACCCTCGAGCAGCTTGCCTGCCTGGGCCGCCATTTCGTCGATCGAGCTTATGAGCGATCGTGATGCCCCCTTGAAGGTGTAGTCTCGTGCAACTGGGCGCTCGGCGGGAGCGTCGCCGTTGTCCATGATGCTGGCAAAGGGATTTTTCCGCGCCATTTGACTAGCACCCCCTTATGCGGTTTATGCGCTTGAAACCGTGGGCTTTTTTGGCGGTTTTGACGGCAGTCAACATCATAACCGCCCCCATGCCTGGTGGATCAGTCCCTGAATCTCGAAGTTCACGGCATCCATGCTGTCGATCGCCCGATCATAGGTATCGCGATTGAAGTTCGATCGCTCGACCTCATAGAGCGTCTGCTTGGTGAGGCCGGCGTCAGAAATCGCCGTGGATTTGAGCATCGGGCTTTTCAGGATTTCCTCGGCAAGCATCGACTGCATGAAGCCGACCATCTGCGCCTGGGGAATGTCCGTGGGCTCGTATCGGGTGATGAGATAGCGCAGCCAGTCCAGCTGGACCTTCGCGCCAGCACTCTTGATGGACTTCATGATATTGCCCAGCATCAGCAGAAACTGACTCATGGACATCAGGTCCAGCATCTGCGGGTGGACGGTGATCAGAACCGAGGTGGCGGCCGACAGTGCCGACAGCGTCAGATAGCCAAGCTGCGGAGGGCAATCGACGACCACGACGTCGTAGCGCTCACTGACCGAATCCAATGCCCGGGCGACCCTCGTGAAGAACCGCTTTCCTTCCTGAGACGGAGACTGCATGGCAAGCGGCGTCTCGTACTCATATTCCTGCAGCTCCAGGTTCGCCGGGATGATATCGAGCAAGGGGAAGTTCGTCTTGCGGATGACATCTTCGGCCGGGGCGGGGTTGTCGTACCGGATCGCGTCGTAGAGCGAGGGGTTCTTGTCGAGCTCCGGCTGGAAGCCATGGAGGGCTGAAAGCGAAGCCTGCGGATCGAGATCCACCGTCAGGACCCTGTGACCGGTGAGCGCCAGATGCTGCGCGAGGTGCGCCGTGGTGGTGGTCTTTCCCGATCCACCCTTGAAGTTGACGACCGCAATGACCTGCAGCTTCTCGCCAGGTTTGCGGTAGGGCACATACTTCTTGGAATCCGATCGCCCGTGCTTATCGAGATAGTCCCGAAGCTCGGTCATCTGCTCGGCCGCGTAAAAGCGCCGCCCGCCGGCACCGACGAAAGGCTCAGGACCTTTCTTTTCAAGATGGAGGCGCTTCAGATTGTTCGGACTGATCCCAAGATAGTGGGCAACTTCGGCCATGGAGAACCGCCGAAGGGTCTTCTGGCCCTCGGTCGGAAACTTCTCGACGCGCAATTGGTCGAGCTTGCGCGAGATCTCGGCCCCTTGGGCAAGGATCTTGTCGTCAAACTCAAAACTTGGGAGAAATGCCATCTCCGCTTCGTCCCCCAAATGAGAAAATAGCGCCATATTCGACCTTTCGGCCAATCTGGCGCCAGTATGAGCGATTCCCTTTCTCTGGCAAGCGATTTTGGGTTAACGAAACCTTAACGACGCGCCCAGGTCCACTCCAATAAGATCGCTCAGCGGAGCCTAACAGTCTGGGTTCGCGGCGTCGGCGAGCACGTTTTCTGCTGCGTTTTCACTCGCTTACTTGCTCCGCGATTGATGACTCCGAGAGAACATTCAATGCCACGTGCCGCTGGTTTGATCTATGCAGAACCCTGAGAAGTTTCACAGTCGTGCATTGCGTCAAACTGGGTGAGTCGGCGCGACTGCCGCTCCATTGCGGCGACTCACTTTCACCCGAGAACATCTGACCCTTAGCCGGCTATACGGCGTCCACATTTGGCGGGGCTGCCGGAGCAGTTCTGGCAAGTTGTCGCCCTTAAATTCCACTCACTTGAAAGACGGTGAAGGCGGTTCCGGGACATTGACTTCGGCGTCGGTGAAGAGATTCGGAAACAGCCGTTCCCTGAAATCGAGGGGGAAGGCAATGCGTACCGGTGCCTTCGGAGTGTCGGATTTCAGAAACCCGCGCTCGACGAGATCCGACAGCGTGTTCCGGGCCGTGCGCTCGGATGTTTTCAGCACGAAATTGGCCTCGCCACGGGGCAACCTGCCGTGCCGCAATACGGCCGCCACCAGATCAGGTGCTCGTTTGTCGTCGACGACATCTTTTATTAGGGCGCGGTAGCGAGCATCGAGCCGTCCGAGGTCGAACATTGCAGTCGAGAACCGTACTTGGTCCAGCGCGACCGTAAGGAACCATTCGACGAAATCCTTGAGCGCTGATTCGGAAAGATTTCCCCGGCCATCACGATCACCTTTTCTGGGGCTGTCGGCGTGATCCATCATGCGCTTGTATTCGCCACGATCTTTCAAGCCACGAGCGAGACCACGAGATATCGACCACAGGCCATTGCCTCCAATACCGGCCTTGAGCGCCATGGCGTGAGACATCAGGCGACTGACGCGGCCGTTACCGTCTGGAAACGGATGGATGTAATTGAGGCGGTGATGAGCTGACGCAATCGCGATGATCCGCAGGCTGGCCTGCTTTTCGGCCATGGCAAACCGCTTCTGGAAATACTCCATGAAAGCCACCACCCTGTCAGAAGATGGCGGCTGATGGCGGCCGACAGCCACATCATGTTCGGCGGACATCCGGAACTCGCCGGGAACAATCTCGGCCTTAGCACCATCAGGTTTGTCGATGAACCGGAATTCCTCGGGCATCTCGTCGTAGAAGGCGCGATGAACCCACCGAATGAAATCGATCGAAGTCGGGCTCGGCAGCTCGCCGCGCAACCCGAGGCCGTCAATCATCCTCTGAACTTCAACATGGGCCTTCGCCTCCAAGGCGAGGGGACGACGTTCGGGATCTATCTCGGCGCCAGCCAGTGCGCTCTCGATATCTCGAGGTCGGGTGTTGTGGCCTTCGATTAAATTCGAATAGTACGAATTCATGACTCGTACGAGATCGGCCAATTCGTCAGCGGACTCCGGATGCAAGCCTCGGCCGAGTTCATCGGCGGCCTTCTGCAGCTCGATTGCAAGATCGGCCAGGACGGTCGGCACTGCGTCGTCAAAAAACAGCGGCTCGATCCGGCCAGGGGTTTCAAGCATTCTTTGCCGATCTCTATCGTGCCTCAATGGATTGCAGTGTAAGGCATTAGAGACAACAAGTCAGCACAATTGCCGATATTAGTTGCCGATCTCCCTTGCCGATATCGGCGGCCGATCAAGACGCGAACCCGAACATGCCTCAAACGGCCGGCCGGATAGGGTAGGGGCCGTAGGCGCCATCGCGGACAACTCTCTTGCCGTCGCCAACCACAACTTACACGAGGTAGAGGCGGAACGGCCTTCACGCGGGCGAACAAGATCAGATCAACTGTTGACGTACTGCAAGCGCGACGGCGTGGGTGACGTTGGTGGCATCGAGCTTCCGCCGAGCATTCTGCAGGTGATACTCGACCGTCCGAACCTTGGTCCCGACGATTTGCGCGATTTCGGACATGCGCTTGCCTTTTGCCATCCAGCTCAGACAGAGACTCTCTCTGGGGCTTAGCTTGACGGTGACAGCAGGCATCGGCTCGAGCATCCAGCGACGCGCATAGACATCCACGTGCGCTGCAATCGAAGCGGCAAGGAAGGGGCATTTTACCAGGCAATTGTCACACCGGTTCGAGGACGCGAGCGTGAATAATACTGTCCTGCCGAATCCGGCCGACACGGGCACTGATATCCCCGATGCGATGCCATGATCCCCGGCTTCTCCAAGGAAGCGGACCTGGTCCGGCGACAATGCTCGTGCAAGATCGCGTTCGGACCACGCAAAGCAGCGTTCAGAACGGCGGGCTTCCTGCACGACGGGATCGATGCTCGCGTATTTCTTGTTGATATAGTGGCCTTGCCATGCGCGCGGGTATGTCGAAAACGTGTCGATCTCCGGCCCACAAACCGAGAGATAGGCGAACCAGTCAAATCCCAATTCGCCGGCGAACTCCTTCACCGCGGCTTTGACCGGCGCCATCCCCTGGGCCGTTTCTAGTGCATCTCGCAACTGGTCGAAGGCTTTGCTCGGCAAGTGTCCTCTCCGGGTGATTTCGTCCTCAAATCGAGTAGTCGCAATTTCGAGTTGCATCGCAATTCAGCCATAAATGCGGCAACGGCCCCTCGGCACTCCCCCCTGTCTATCACGGCGACGACTCTCCATCCCCTGTGACTTTTCACAGCTGGCGGTGCGCCGCCGCACGGGATTCAAGAGACCGCAATTCAATGGGTTAAGGATTGGGGTCATGCGCGTCGTCGCCATTTGCCGTACGAGGGCTACAAGTAGTGAGCAACGTCTGCTCAGGCATATGCATGAACTCCGTGCCAGGGTCTTCAAACACAGGTTGGACTGGGAAGTCCACGTAGAGCACAACCAGGAAACGGACGAGTACGACCGGCTCGATCCGACTTATCTTGTGCTCGTCGGCAACGATGGACAGGTGATCGGTTGCGCCCGGCTGCTTCCTTCCACCGGGCCGACAATGCTCGGTCAAACATTTCCGCTTCTGGCTGGCGCAGCTCGCATACCCCGATCGAGCAGCGTGGTCGAGAGTTCGCGCTTTTGCATCGACACCGAACGCAGCGACATCGTCTCGGCGAGCGGACTGCGCGACGCCACACACACCTTGTTCGCCGGCATCATCGAATGGTCGATGGCCAATGGGTTCGACCGGATCGTCACTGTTACCGACGTTCGGTTCGAGCGCATCCTCAACCGGGCGAAATGGCCGCTGGAGCGGCTAGGATCTCCACATCCTGTTGGCAATACCATTGCTGTCGCGGGTCTCTTACCTGCCGACGAAGCCAGTCTCGAGTTGGTGCGGCCGTCGAGCTACGTCCCCCTCTTCCCGGCCGCTGTTGAAGCCGCGGCCTAACCAGCAGCCGGGCAGGGGGCGGTTTATGAGCGAGTCGAAACGACGGCTGATCCTCGGTCTGCAGGACGCACTTGGCGCCACGGTCACCACCGCCCTCCATGACCCCGACGTTGTGGAGGTCATGCTCAACCCCGACGGCAATCTATTCATCGAGCGGGTAGGGCAGGGGATAGCGGCGGCGGGGCGAATGGCCTCCCATGACGCCGAGACGGTCATCGGCAAAGTCGCCCACGCCCTCAAGACCGAAGTCGACCAGGACCGACCTATTATTTCCGGGGAATTGCCCCTTGGCGGACATCGCTTTGAGGGGATTTTGCCACCGGCCGCGCCCGCGCCGATGTTCACGATCCGCAAGCGCGCCTCGATGCTGATCCGCCTCGATCGGTATGTCGCCGATGGCATCATGACGCCCGAGCAGGTGGATGTGATCCGCGATTCGATCGTGGACCGGCTCAACATCGTCGTGTCGGGAGGCACCGGAACAGGCAAGACCACACTCACCAACGCGATCCTGGCGGAGCTGGTCGAGACCACGCCGGAACACCGGCTGGTGATCCTGGAGGACACTGCCGAGATCCAGTGCGCGGCGGAAAACCATGTGATCCTGCACACCACAGACACGGTCGATATGGGCCGTCTATTGAAGTCGACAATGCGGCTGCGTCCGGACCGCATCATCGTGGGCGAAGTCCGCGACGGCGCGGCCCTCACGCTCTTGAAGGCGTGGAACACTGGCCATCCGGGCGGCATCGCGACGGTTCACTCGAACTCGGCCGCCGCCGCTCTTACCCGCCTTGAACAGCTCGTCGCCGAAGTCAGCTCCCAGCCGATGCCGGAAGTCATCGGGGAGGCGGTCGACCTGATCGTCTCGATCGAACGCGCGCCCGGCGGGCGAACCGTTCGCGAAATCCTGAGGGTCGAAGGCTTTCGCGACGGGCGATACCTCACCACGCCGGTCGGCGCGTCGAAACCCGAATCCATCCAGGGAAGAAATCTTCATGTCGTCTAAGAAGGCTTTCACGCTCATGGTCGGCCTCGCGGCCGCATCGCTCGTCATGATCGAACCGGCGCTCGCCAGCGGGGGAGGGGGCCTGCCCTGGGAAGGGCCGTTGGAGCAGATCCAGGAATCCATCACTGGCCCGGTCGCCGGCGCTATCGCGCTCGCAGCCGTCGCCATTGCGGGCGGCATGTTGATCTTCGGCGGCGAGTTGAACGATTTCGCCCGCCGGCTTTGCTACATCGTGCTCGTCGCCGGCATCCTGCTCGGCGCAACTCAGATCGTCGGTCTCTTCGGGTCCAGCGGCTCATCCATCGGCGTGCCGCTCGAGGCGCACGAACAAGGGCCGGTGGTTGCCCCGCATGGCTGAGAGGGAAAGCCGGCTGGCGACGGCGCGGATACACCGTGCCCTTTCGCGTCCGACGCTGCTCTTTGGGGCTGACCGTGAGCTCGTGCTTCTGACCGGGCTCGCCGCGGTCATTCTCGTCTTCGTCATCCTGACAACCGTATCGGCGCTGCTCGGCACGGTCATCTGGATCGTGGTTGTCGGGCTACTGCGCATGATGGCGAAAGCCGATCCACTGATGCGCCGCGTCTACCTGCGCCACATCAAATACCGCCCCTACTACCGGCCGACCTCTACGCCTTGGCGGACGTTCTGACTTATGGTTGCACTCAAGCGATTTCGTCATTCCGGCCCGTCCTTCTCCGACCTGCTGCCCTATGCGGCCCTGATCGACAACGGCACCCTCTTGCTCAAGGACGGGAGCCTGATGGCCGGCTGGTATTTCGCCGGTCCGGACAGCGAAAGCTCGACCGATTTCGAGCGCAATGAGGTCAGCCGCCAGATCAATTCGATTCTCGCCCGCCTCGGATCGGGCTGGATGATCCAGGTCGAGGCCGTGCGTGTGCCGGCGACGGCCTATCCCGCACGGGACAACTGCCACTTCCCCGACAAGGTGAGCGCGGTGATCGATGAGGAACGGCGCAAGCGCTTCGAGGCCGCTGACGGACACTACGAGAGCCAGCACGCCATCATCCTGACCTATCGCGAACCGGAGAAACGCAAGTCCGGCCTCGTCAAATATGTCTATTCCGACGATGAGTCCCGCGCGACCACCTTTGCCGATCGCGCGCTCGATCACTTCCGGCGTTCGATCCGCGAATTCGAGCAATATATGGGAAACGTCGTTTCGATCCGCCGTATGGTGACGCACGAGATCGAGGAACGCGGCGGAACCCGTATCGCCAAATTTGACGACCTGCTGCAGTTCGCCCGCTTCTGCATCGTCGGCGAAAACCATCCGGTCCGTCTGCCCGACATTCCGATGTATCTCGATTTCGTCGTCACGGCCGAATTCCACCACGGTCTCTCGCCGCTCGTCGACAACCGCTATCTGGCGGTCGTGGCAATGGACGGGTTTCCGGCCGAGAGCTGGCCAGGCATTCTCAACTCGCTGGATCTGATGCCGCTCACCTATCGCTGGTCGAGCCGCTTCGTTTTTCTCGATCCGATCGAGGCTCGCCAAAGGCTTGAGCGCACCCGCAAGAAGTGGTTGCAAAAGGTGCGGCCGTTCATGGACCAGCTGTTCCAGACAAACAGCGGCGCGATCGACCAGGACGCAGCGCTAATGGTGGCGGAGACCGAGGACGCCATTGCCGAGGCCAATTCACAGCTCGTCGCCTACGGCTACTATACGCCGGTCATCGTCATGTTCGATGACGACGAGGCACGTCTTCGAGAAAAGACCGAAGGCGTGCGCCGGCTGGTCCAGGCCGAAGGCTTTGCCGCGCGCATCGAAACGCTGAATGCCACCGAGGCTTTTCTAGGGAGCCTGCCCGGCAACTGGTACGCCAACATCCGCGAACCGCTGATCAATACCCGCAACCTTGCCGATCTTGTGCCGCTCAACTCGGTCTGGTCGGGCTCACCGGTTGCGCCGTGCCCGTTCTATCCCGAAGGCTCACCGCCGCTGATGCAGGTCGCAAGCGGATCATCGCCGTTCCGTCTGAACCTCCATTCGGGCGACGTGGGTCATACCCTGATCTTTGGTCCGACCGGATCGGGCAAGTCGACGCTTCTGGCGCTGATCGCGGCACAGTTCCGCCGTTACAGCCGAGCGCAGCTCTTCGCCTTCGACAAGGGCAAGTCGATGTACCCGCTGACGGTGGCTGTTGGCGGCGATCATTACGATGTCGGGGCAGGGGAGGCGTTGACCTTCTGCCCGCTTCGCCAACTGGAGGATGATGGCGACAAGGCCTGGGCGGCCGGATGGCTCGAAACACTTATCGAGCTGCAGGGCGTGAAGGTAACGCCCGACCATCGCAATGCTATCGCCAGGCAGATCGAGCTCATGGCCGCAACATCGCGCCGGTCGCTTTCCGATTTCGTGTCGGGCGTGCAGATGCGGGAGATCAAGGACGCGCTACGCCATTACACCGTCGATGGTCCAATGGGCCACCTGCTCGATGCCGAGGAGGATGGCCTGACCCTCTCGGATTTCCAGACATTCGAGATCGAAGAGTTGATGAACCTTGGCGATCGCAATCTCGTGCCGGTCCTGCTCTACCTGTTCCGTCGCATCGAAAAGCGCCTGACCGGCGCCCCCAGCCTCATCATCCTCGATGAGGCCTGGCTGATGCTCGGCCATCCAGCCTTCCGCGAGAAGATCCGCGAATGGCTGAAGGTGCTGCGCAAGGCAAATTGCGCCGTCGTTCTGGCAACGCAGTCGATTTCCGACGCGGAAAAGTCCGGCATCATCGACGTGCTCAAGGAAAGCTGCCCGACCAAGATTTGCCTGCCGAACGGCGCGGCGCGCGAAAGCGGCACGCGCGAGTTCTATGAGCGCATCGGCTTCAACGAGCGGCAAATCGAGATCGTCGCGACCGCTCTACCCAAGCGCGAATATTACGTCGCCTCGCCTGACGGCCGGCGTCTGTTCGACATGGCCCTCGGGCCGATCACCCTGTCTTTCGTCGGCGCATCCGGAAAGGACGACATCAAGCGCATTGATGAGCTGCGAGTCCATCACGGCGACGAATGGCCCGTCCACTGGCTCAAGCAAAGAGGTATCGAAAATGCCGAAGCACTTCTTGCGTAGTTCGCTCGCGAGCGTCCTGATCGCTGTCAGCCTTGCCGCGCCGGCCCAAGCCAGCGGGGCACTCACCGGCGCGACCGAGTTCACGCAGATCCTCAACAATGGGGAACTGATTGCGCTTGGCGGGCAGAACGCCGAGCAGATCGCCAATCAGGTGACGCAGATCTCCAACCAGGTGGAGCAGATCGCAAACCAGATTCGCATCTACGAGAACATGCTGCAGAACACCATGCAGCTTCCCGATCACGTGTGGGGGCAGGCTCAACAGGACCTCGCCAACCTGCAAGGCATCGTGCAGCAGGGGCAGGGCATGGCCTTCTCGATGGGAAACCTCGACGATGTGCTCAAGCAACGATTCGACAGCTATGCCGATTTCCAGAACGGTCTACCGAACGGGCAGGATTTTTCGTCCGCCTATCAATCCTGGTCGGACACCAATCGCGACACCATCGGTGGAACACTGGCGGCGGCTGGCCTCACGGCCGAGCAGTTCGCGACCGAAGAATCCACCATGGCGCAACTTCGCTCTCAATCGGAGTCCGCCGACGGCCAGATGAAGGCGTTGCAGGTCGGACATCAGATCGCGACCCAACAGGTCGAGCAGATGCAAAAGCTCCGCGGCCTCGTCTCTCAGCAGATGACCATGATGGGCACCTGGTATCAGTCCGAGCAGGCTGAAAAGGATCTCGCTCAGGCTCGCCGGGACGCATTTTTCGGCTCTGCCGCTCCGTCCACCTCCGGCGGCCAACAAATGCAGCCTCGGTGGTGACTCCATGGCAACGCTCAAACTCCCCATCGTCGTCGTGATCGCGATCGTTGCCGCCCTCGTGGGCGGCGCGGCATCCTATGTGTTCTTCCCGAATGCCGATCCGGAAACGAAGGCGCTCCTTCAGCGCCAAGTCGAACTTGCCGAGCAAGAAGCGGCGGCGCGCGAGGAGGCCGCCGAGCGGGCAAAGGACTTTTTCAACGCCAATCCAGACGACTACCCAACGTCGGGAGGCCAGCAGATGGCCCCCCGGTGGGGCGACAACTGAAGGCCGGAGTCATGCGCGCTGCGATGCTTTTGAGATTGTCTAGCATGATGATCGTCGGGCTTGCCATGGTCGATCCGGCCTTTGCGCAGGACGGTTCGATCCTGACCGATCTCGAAAACCAGGTCGCCAGCGCAGCGCGGGGCTGGCAGGACACCGTCATCGATGCGGCAACCTCGCTGTTCTGGATACTGGCCGGCATAGAAGTGGGTATCGCGGCGATCTGGCTCGCGATCCAGGCTCCGTCGCTTGACACATGGTTTGCAGAGCTTGTGCGGAGAATCCTCTTCATCGGCTTCTTCCTCTTTGTTCTGCAGCAGGGTCCGGACTTGGCCAAGTCGGTTGTCGATAGCCTGTTTCAGATCGGCGCGGATGGCGGTTCGGCGTCGCCGGCCGACGTCTTCAATGCCGGCGTCAAAGTGGCATCCGAACTCTCGGAAAATGCCCGGTTCGGCCTTTGGGAGGACAATGCCCTCGCAATGGCCTCGGTCTTCGCGATGATCGTCGTTGTCATCTGCTTTGCCCTCGTGGCGGCGATCTTCGTGGCCGTGCTGGTCGAAATGTACGTCGGTCTGCTTGCCGGCATGATCATGCTTGGCCTTGGCGGCTCGTCCTTTACCAAGGATTTCGCGGTCCGCTACCTCGTTTACGCCTTCTCAGTCGGCATGAAGCTGATGGGACTCGTGATGATCGCGCGCATCGGCTCCGAGGTGCTGATCGGCCTTTCGAACGATACGGCTTCCGACGATCAGTTCCTGACTACCCTGACGATCGCGGGGATTTCGGTCGTCGTCTTCATGATCTCCATGTACGTGCCGAACATCATTCAGGGCGTCGTTCAGGGCGTTTCCGTCGGCAGTGGCATGGAAGCTATCCGCAGCGGTGGCCAGGTTGCCGGCTTCGCGGCGGCCGGTGCTGGCATGGCGGCCGGCGGCGCCGGCGTCGTCAAAGGTGGGATGGCCGCCGCCTCGGCGGCATCGCAGGCCGGCGCATCGCGTGGCGCGGCTGCAATGGCCGGGTTGAAAGCCGCGGGCGGCGCGGTCGGCTCCGCGGCGACCGACAAACTGATGGGCATCCCTGGCGCCAAGATGGGTTCGACCCTCGGCCTCGCCAACGAAAAGCTGCGGCAAGGCAACAATCCGGGCGTCAGCTCCAGAAGTTCAAACAGAAAGATGGACGCCGACTCGTGAGGTCGGCCGGCCGTATCGATCAGGCGAGGCTAGATGGCGAAGCGCAAATACCCCGACAATCCGTATCTGGCCGCCCGCTATGAGTGGAACGAGCGTTACGGCAGCTACATGCGCGCGGCCTCGGCCTGGCGCACCGTCGGTCTGCTTTCGATGAGCATGGCGGTGATCGGGTTCGGCTATGCCCTCTATCAGTCCACTCAAGTCAAGCTCGTTCCTTATGTGGTCGAGGTCGACAAGCTCGGGGCGGCGGTCCTGGCTGGCTTCCCCGCACAGATCGAATATGCCGACGAGCGTGTTGTGCGCTCGATGCTCGGCGCCTGGGTGTCGAACTTCCGGTCGATCACCCCGGATGCGACCGTGCAGAAGGGCTATATCGACCGCACCTACGCGATGCTGAAGCAGCAGGACCCGGCGACCGAGAAGGTCAATAACTGGTTTCGCAACAACTCACCCTTCGATCGCGCGCGCACCATGACGGTCTCGATCGAAGTCAACAACGTCGTCGCCCTCTCGAACCAGAGCTACCAGGTCGACTGGAGCGAGATCGAGCGCGACCGTGCGGGTAAGGAACTGCGCACCCGCCGCTTTCGCGGCATCGCCACCGTGACCCTTTCGCCGCCCCAGGACGAGGCGGTCATTCGTCTGAACCCGATCGGCCTCTACCTCAAGGATTTCGATTGGACGGCCCAGCTTTGAGAAACGCTCGCGGAGTCAGAGTAATGTTCAACCTCAAGAAAATGCACGCGGGCGTGTGTGCGGCAACCCTGTTGCTGGGCACGTTCGCCCTCAATGTCGCCGTTGCGGCCGATCAGCAGGGCCTTAGCAGCAACGAAGCGCGGGGAACCGGTCTTTCCACCCAGTGGCAGGGCACCGCCGCGGTGATGACGCGCGGGCCGGACGGCAAGGTCATTTACCTCTACGGCCAAACCCAGCCGTCCGTCGTTTGCTCGCCTCTCCAGCTTTGCGAAATCGAGCTGCAGGCCGGTGAAGCCGTGCGTGACGTGCTGGTGGGTGACACGGTTCGCTGGAAGGTCGAACCGGCAACCTCCGGCTCGGCCGAAGGCCAGAAGATCCACCTGATCGTCAAGCCTTCGGAACCCGGGCTCGAGACGTCCATGGTGGTGACGACATCGCGGCGCACCTACCACATCCGGCTCAGGTCGCATCATCGCGACTACATGGCCCGCGTTGCCTTCGAATATCCCGAGGACGTGCAGGCCAAGTTCGATGCCCTCAACGCGCGCGTCGAGGCGAGCATCATTCCCGGCGCCGGCGTCCCGGCCGAAAATCTGAGCTTCAATTTCGCTATCAGCGGACAGGCCCGCTGGCGCCCGACCCGCGTCTACACCGATGGCGTCAAGACCTACATCCAGTTCCCCGGTCAGATGATGAGCGGCGATGCGCCGGTGCTGTTCGTCGTCTCAGGCGGGGAAAACCGCATCGTCAATTACCGGCTCAACGGCACGATGATGATTGTCGACTATGTGTTCGATCGCGCAGTGCTGCTTTCCGGCGTCGGCTCCCGCCAGCAGAAGATCACCATTTTGAGGAAGGGCTGACCATGCGCGCCATCCACCGACTTTCCCGCGTCCTGGCTCTCGTTGTTCTCACCGGTACAACGACCGCATGCACCACGACGGGCGGAGGATACTTCACGCCGACCGTGAGTGCCGATGCCGCCAATCTCTCGCCGGCCGCGGCCTCGGCCGTCGCCGGCGACATGGTCGCCAAGCTCGCCGAGCATGTCGGCCCAGGCACCGGCACGATCGTCATCAAGCCCGACGATTCCGCGTTCGGCCTGGCGCTCGAAGAGTCGCTGCGCGGCTGGGGCTATGCCGTCGCCTCGAACCAGGAGGCTCCCGGCGACAATATGATCCCGCTCGCCTATGTCATCGATACATTCGAGGGCGCGGTCATGACCCGGATTTCGACGCCTTCGGTGGAGCTGACCCGCTCCTATGCCATGTCGGCGACCGGCGCGACACCGACAAGCCCGCTGTCTGTCATGCAGCGTGCGAGCTGAGAGGGGGAGGGGCCATGAGTTCGCTCGATCTCTCTCCCGGCGCAGAAGGCGGCGACGAAAAGCCCAGGATCCGGCGCCTGAACAAGCTGCCGGTCTTTCTCTTCATCGGCCTGGTCGTCCTTTTCTTCGGCGTTATCATTTGGGGCCTCTCGATCCGCGGCCTCAACCGGAGCGGCGGCGCGATCGATACCTCGACTGGCGCACCGGCAACCGACTTCGCCGACCAGCTCAAGCGCGGTGTTTCCGATGGCGTGATCGAGGAGCCGCGCCCCGCGCAGCAGATCCAGGTGGTGCAGCCCGTCGAACAGGCGGAAGACGAACCGCAATCCACCAATCCTTTCCAGCGCCAGCCGACAACACCGCAACAGCAACAGGCGACGCCGGTCGAAAGCGAAGCCGACTGGCGCGCGCGGCTGCAAAGGGAACAGGACGAGCAGATGTTTCGCCTGCTGCACCAGCAGCGTATGGCCCGGCTCCAGGCCGACGATGCCGCCTACGACAGCCCGATCGCGGTCAATATCCGCAGCGTAAGGGAAGCGGCACAAGCGGGAACGCCACAGTCGACAACAGGGCAGGGGGCGCTTGGGGATCGGGCGGGCATCGCCGATCTCTACGCGGCCGCGCTGCGCGCCGGCGGCGCCGGGCAACAGGCCGATCCGAACAACCAAGCCGGAAAGACAGACTTCTTCAATCAGAACATTACCGATCTCGGTTATCTGCCGAACCGCGTCGTGCCGCAGCAGTCACCCTTTGAGCTCAAACGCGGATCGGTGATCCCGGCAACGCTCGTAACCGGCATCAACTCCGACCTTCCCGGCCGGATCACCGCCCAGGTCAGCCAGAACGTCTATGACAGTGCGACAGGCCACCGGCTGTTGGTCCCGCAAGGGGCCAAGCTCTTCGGCCGGTACGACTCCAATGTCTCGTTCGGGCAAAGTCGAGTGTTGGTGATCTGGACCGATCTCATTTTCCCGAATGGATCGACACTTCAGATTGGCGGAATGGCGGGCGTCGACGCCCAAGGCTATGGCGGCTTCCGCGACCAGGTCGACAACAAATACCTCCAGACCTTCGGCTCGGCGATCCTCATTGCATTGATCGGCGCCGGCATCGACATGGCCGTGCCGGAAAGCTCGACGCTTGCGACGCAGGACACCGCCTCGGACGCCGCGCGGCGCAACTTCGCGGAGAGCTTTGGTCGTGTGGCCGACCAGACCATCTCCCGCAATCTCAATGTCCAACCGACCCTCACTATCCGCCCGGGCTACGGGTTCAATATCATCGTGGAGCAGGACATCATTTTCCCGGGAGCCTATCGCTGATGGCTAGGCTGTTTTCGCTCGCCCGCAATGCCGCGGCCATTGCGGTTGGAGTACTTCTGGCTGGTTGCCTCGCGCCGGAAACCATCGACGCCAACATTGTGCTCGAGGGATACAAGTATGACATGCGTGTCGAAACCCGCCTCGCCGACCCTCGTGCCGTTAACGCGATTGCCGACGGCCACGTGTTCACAGAGCAGGAAGAGGATCGGATGCGGGCAGAGGAGCGCAAAGCCGCTCGAATGCCCGGCTTTGAGGGCTTCACCTACGCCGGAGAAGGGCGCTTTGATCTCGTCGTGAAACTCACCGGTGAGCTGGACGCAAGCGGGTCCGCAATCGGCGTGCCGAACACGCGGGCCAAGTCGCAAGCCGACAATTTTTTGAGCATTCGGCGCATCGACGACGGAACCATTGAAGTCAGTACGCCAGAGATTCCGGAACGAGCCCGCGCCGAGCTCGGTCAGATCGCCATTGTGCCCAACGGGACGGTGGCCGTGACCGTGACCGGCACAGTCATTGAGACCAACGCCGACGAGACGCCCGGGTTCTTCGGTGGAGCGTATCGCTGGAACATCTCGTCCTGGGATGACCGGGTGTTTCTCAAGGTCAAGCCGGCTGTTGATTGATCCAGCTTGGCACGATGGAGGATGAATGCCCCGCTACTATTTCCACATCCACAGTCACGACCAAGAATACCCGGATCGAACAGGAGAACCGCTCGATGACGACGCCCACGCGATCGCGATGGCGCACCGGATCGTGTCGGAAATCGCTGAAGAGCCGGAGCATCGGGAGATCGAGGTAAGAGTGGTTGGCCGAAAGGGAAGGGCGGTCGCAACGGTCGCCTCAAACGGCCTAAAATAGCGACAAAGCGCCTGCATCCGGAAGGCTTTAGTCAGCCGATCATATTAGTCGTCTTCTCAGCTTCTGGCTGCGATGACGGCGGGCCAGCGGCCGTGACGGTCCGGTTTGATCTGCACGTCCCTTTCCTCGATCAGCACGCGTTTGCCGAGCATGAGGGATACGTGTTTGCGGTGATCGCTAGCGATCGGTCGTCGGCAAATTTAGCTTCTCGAAAAGGACCCGGTTTCGCTTCTGTGCGTCGCTGAGCAATTTTGTGTATGAAATAACCTCGTAATAGGCGTTGAGGGTCTCGTTGAAACCGTAATAGCCGAGATTGTCCGGAGTGCGTCGCGCGCCCATGTTCTGGATTCGAATTTCCACGGGTGGAGTGAGGTCGCAAATCACATAGCAATAAGCCGGTATGTTCTGGTTCGCCGGCCGGATATAGCGGCCCTGGCGGTCTTTCTTCTTGCTCTCCCGAATTTCGCGGACCATGCGGTACACCTGCGTTACCGGGTCCTCATCTTGGTAGGCAGTGCGGTCCGGCTTCTTAAACTCAATGACGACCATCGACTGAAGTGGCTCGGCATCCTCACTGAACGCCAAGGGATGATTGAAAATCAATAGATCGGGTCGGCTCAAGGAATCGGTTTCGAGTGGCTGCACTTGGTCGAGCCGCACGTCGGATGACAGGAACGAATGAAAGGTCAGCCGCTCGTCAATGATCCAAAGGTTTTGCTGCTCGAACGGCACGTCATCCGAGGTCGCGCGCATGGGGAACACCAGGCTATGGACCGTCTTCTCAAGCCCGTAGTCTCCCGTGTCAGGGTCTTGCGTCAGGTATTTTTCGAGCAGCTCCAGAATCACGCGCCGATGGACGATGTATTGCGCAAGTGACGTTTTCCCGATCTCGTTCTCGTCTTCGACGAACTTTTGAAGCCGTGCGTAGTATTCCTGCGTGTTGTCGGCAGCCGCCGGCTCCGAAAGGATGCGCGCGCCTTCCTGCTTGAGGCGTACCTGTCGCTGATAGAGCTGGCGGTGCAGCGCCATTTCCATCTCAGTCTTGCTGGCTTGGGGCGGAATGTCATCGATGAACTCCCCTTTATACTTCATCAGCACGCGATATTGCGGCCCGTCCTCGGCAATATAGGAAGTGAGGGCGGCCTCCTTCTGCGTGTTGATCGCATCCAAAAAAGATTTCAGGTCCTCGGTCACGGCAGCGAGCGCACCATCGCGAATAGCTTTCAGGCTAATTTCGTCGGCGAAAAGCTCGGACGGCGCGTCTTCTGCGCTGCTGCCGGCGTCGCGATCGCTGGCGGCGGCCTCTCTGGGAATCGAGAAATCTGTGCGCTCGCTGTTCACTTTGTCATCGAGAAACTGGCCCTGGACGAACGCGAGATAATAGAAGCTCGTATTGCCGGGATCGTTGAGCTTATTCTTGAGGTTGGAGAGGAACTTGGCGAGCCGCTCCGTGATGACCTCGCGAAAATGCGCGGCGTAAACCAGCTCATGATGATCGGCGAGTGCGCCGCGCAGCCGGAATCCGCTGAGCGTGAAGCTGTGCCCGCCAACGGAAAAGCTGCGCTTCGTGGCGAACGTCTGAAAATTATCCCGAAAGAACTCACGAAGGTCGATCGTGTCGGCCGAATCGGAAAGCGTGAGAGCGGGGCCGTCCGGGTCAAGGAACAGGGGCAGGAAATGCCCGATTAGGCGCTGCGCGATGATATCGAGCTGGCGCGGGCATTCGTCCACATAAGGGGTGCGGTAGCCGACCAATCGCACGCTGGTCTCGGGCTTCTGGCGATCGGAGGGAAGCGCCTTCCGCGGCAGGTCCTCGTCGCTCGCGACAAAGGAAAACTTTCGGCATAACAGCCCGTCCGTGTCGGGCACTCGGAAATGGCTCTCCACTTCAACGCGCGAGAACGCCTTCAACCACAGGAACCGGCCAAGACCTTTCCCGCCGCGTGTGGCCTTGTAGGGAGAATCGACGGTCTCGAAGCTGTCGAAATTCGCGTCGGTGAAGCCGATGCCGCTGTCGATCACGGTGAACGCCTCGATCGGCCCCGGCTTACCCTCGTCCAGACTGCCCTGCCGCTCGGCGATGATCCGAATGACGTGGCCTTGGCCGCCCGCCTCCTCGATCGCCTGGAAAGAATTCATCACGGCTTCAAAGAGCGGAAGGAGAGTCTTCGTTTTCGGAAGATTGGTGTTCCGGATGCGGCCGGCAATGCTGGCTTTCATGATGCCGGCGTCCTCGTGCGGTGGCTGTCCCCGTTCATCTGAAGTCCTCGCTGACTGCCCGGGTGAGCGAGGCCGTCTTCGGGTCGTAGGTGTAGCCGGTGATCGTTCCGTCCCTGATCTTCTCGATAGCCTCATCGACCACAAAAAGCGGAACGAGGAACCATTCGCGCGGAATGACCGGCTGACCGAAGCGATCCTTGATCTCAATATCGAGGCGGGCAGCACCGAAGATCCGATGGATTAGGTTTTCAAGCCGAGCGCGGTTGATGTTGAACAACTCGTAGGTTGCGACAACCTCGACATCTGCCATGAGAAAGGTCGGGTCGAGCTTGGCATTGGCGAGCCGGCGCGCGACATCGCCGCCGGTAACGCCAATCTTGTGCAGTACGTCGCGGTGGGCGGCGACGGCCGGATGATCCGATTTGCTCCGCAGTACATAGACGATGCCGCTGGCCTCCTCGCCTTCCTCATTCTGATCGGCGAAGAGCGGTCCGGCCGAGGGCTCGACAATCCGACGGCCACCCGGGTCCTGTTGCAGCGCCTTTTGAAGCGAGCGCATGAGTAAATTGCTCTCGGTCCCGTTGTCGAAGATCACGCGAAGCCGGGCGTCGATGTTACCGTGCTCGTTGGGGGTAGGCTGTTCCATCGTCGCGACATAGGCTTTCTGGCCGCCGAGGATATAGAACCGGCCCGGAGCGATCTCGGATTTGCGCTCGAAGCGCCGGGTCTGCCGCAGGCCGGCGTTGAGTTCCTTCTGCACCTGCTCGAACAACGGCTTGAATTTGTTGAAATCCCCGCATTGCTGGCGGTTGGCGATTTCCTCCGCCGCGCGCTTCTCCGCAGCCGACCGGACGTGCCGCAGGTCCGTTATGTCGGTCGGCTCGCTGTCCACCCCAAGCTGCGCCAGAAGCTCGTCATCGTCGAGTTCATCGCCAATGCCGGTCGGAGCAGACTCTGCACCGGCCAGAATCCCGTGGTGATCGAGGGGAGCGAGCAAGTTGCGGCAATCGGCTTGCTCGCGCAGACGATCGAGGCGCACGGCGTAAAGGCGTTCGAAGATATCGCGGTCCTCACCGTGCTGCGGGGCGCGGCTGCGCTGCTCGACGAAACGCTGAATCTCCTCGAATCCCGCGATTACACGCTCTTCCCGCGGGGTCCGGCTCGACTCCTTCTTCGTCTCGACCTCGACGCCAAGCTCTTCGAGTAGCGCGTCATCCTCATCGGTGAAGCCCTTAGCCACGCGCCGCCTCAGCCTTCATGCGTTGAAGGAACGCCACGCCTTCGGCCATGCGCTTCTCCCAGGCGTCGGGCGAGGTGATCGAGGGCAACCGGCCGCGCTCCTGCTTGAATTTCAAGGCCCGCTTGGCAAGCTCGCGCGCTTCCTCGATGGTGAGATTGACGCGCTTGGCCCCAATCACGGCGGCAACCTGCTTTAGGCTCTCCTCGCTCATGGTTTTGGCGAGGATTGAATAGGCTTCGCCGAAGGGGTTGATGCGGTCAATCAGGTCGATGTCCAACTCGCGCACATCCATTGCGAACTTACGGACCCCCTCAATGAAGGCGGTGTTCGGGCTCTTCTCGCCGTCGCCCTCGGGTCCGCCCAGGGCGACCTCCTTGGCCTTTTGCGTGAGATTCAGGGCGGCGACGGCGTGCTGACGCACGGCCTCTTGATCTTCCTCGTCCAGTTCGGGAAACTTGTCCTTGATGATCTTGCCCATGCGGAGCTGCGTCAGCTCCTCCGGCACCAACTCGGAATCGAAAAGCCCGCGTTCGATTGTCGTCTTGTCCTGCACAAAGGCGGCGATGACCTCGTTCAAATCTTGCTGGCAAATGCGCTGCGCTTCCTCGCTCTTCGGCGCGACAAGACCTTTGATCTCGATCTGGAACTGCCCCGTCTCCTCGTTGAAGCCGACATTGGTCTTGTTCGGATCATAGCCGCCTTCGCCATAGTCGAAGCCGGGCGTCGGTCCGCTCTGCGGGTTCTTGGGCTTGAATTCGAAGCGCGGCGCAAGCACTTGCTCCATGAGCAGGCTTGCCGCGATGGCCTTGAGCGTGTCGTTGACCGCCTCGGTGACGGCTTCCTCGGAGGCGTCCGGCTCGGCAATCAGGTTGGTGAAGCGGGCGCGGGTCTTGCCCGGCGCGTCGCGGGTGGCGCGGCCGATAATCTGCACGATCTCGGTGAGGCTCGACCGATAGCCGACCGTCAGCGCGTGCTCGCACCAAATCCAGTCGAAGCCTTCCTTTGCCATGCCGAGCGCGATGATGATGTCCACGTGGTCGCGGTTGTTCTTCTGTGTCGGGTCCTTCAGTGCGGCGGACACCCGGTCGCGCTTGGCGGGATCGTCGTCCACCAGGTCGGCGATGCGCAGCACGCGGCCTTCCGGCGTTTTGGCCAATTGGAAACCCGTCACGGGGTCTGCCCCCTGCCATTCGCCTAACTCCTCGATGATATGCTCGACCTCCCTGATCTTATCCTTCGTGCTCTCGCGCGAATTGACGGAGGGGATGTGAACGATCGTTTTTTCGGCGGGGTCGAGCACCTTCAGGATGTCGTCGGCATAGGAGCCCGAATAGAAGAAATACCCGATGTCGAGCTGCTTCAAATATTCGTAGCCATTGAGCTGCTCATAATAGGTGTAGGTGACGGTATCGAACTTCGACTCGTCCTGCGGGGCGAGCACGGCTTCGGCATCGCCCCGGAAATAAGAACCCGTCATCGCCACGATATGCACGCGGGCGCGGGCGATGAATTGGCCGAGATGCAGGCCGAGCTTGTTGTCGGGGTTGGCGGAAACGTGGTGGAACTCGTCAACCGCGATCAGCCGGTCGTCGAAAGCTTCTGGCCCGAACTTGTCCACGGCGAAGCGGAAGGTGGCATGGGTGCAGACCAGCACCTTGTCGTCGCTTTGCAGGAAAGCCTCGACCGAGTTGACCTTGCCGCCGTTGTCCGAGCCGGGCGCATTGCAGAGGTTCCACTTTGGCGCGACAGTCCAGTCGGCCCAGAAGCCGAACCGCGTCAGCGGCTCATCGTTGAAGCTCGCGCCGATGGATTTTTCCGGCACGACGATGATCGCCTGCCGGAGCCCCTGATTGTGGAGCTTGTCGAGGGCGATGAACATGAGCGCGCGGCTCTTGCCCGAGGCGGGCGGCGACTTGATGAGAAGGTACTGCTCGCCCCGCTTCTCATAGGCACGTTCCTGCATCGGCCGCATGCCGAGGGCGTTGGCCTTGGTCGAGTTGCCGTTGCGGGCGTAGGAGACCGAGACAGAGGGGACTACTCTCTTTTCGTCGGTCATGCGTGCGCCTCCGCCTTGCGTCTCTTCGCCGTGCCCGATGACGCGGCCATTTTGGTGTAAAGCTCAAACAGCTTTTCCAGCCGTTCGGTGTCATTGCGGAACCGGCGGCCGATATAGATGCGCTCAAGCACCTCGTCGTTGCGCTCATGCGCTTCGCGCAGGTTCGCCGGCATCTTCTCGGGATCGTAAAGGTCGGCGATCGTCGCTGGGAAATGCGTTTCGCGCGCAAGAAGGATGTCCTCTGCGCAGCGAGTTAGATCGGCTTTGTTCTTCTCTGTGAGAGTGGGCACCGGAAACGTGTTCCAGCCGAGTGTCTTGGAGAAACGAAAGTCCGTTTTCATCCGCCCGCAGACTGCAGCAACCCATGCCAGGTGAAGCTTCGACACAAGGATGCTGAACTCAAAGAGATTTCCCCC
Source organism: Devosia geojensis (assembly GCF_000969415.1). GTDB lineage: Bacteria > Pseudomonadota > Alphaproteobacteria > Rhizobiales > Devosiaceae > Devosia > Devosia geojensis. The sequence continues at coordinate 55,073 of NZ_JZEX01000173.1, forward strand.
ATAAATGACGTACGCTGCATTTGAGACAACAAGGTTATCATCACAAATATCGGCGGGAAGGTACTCCCTATTCTCGGAGCTGGTGGCGGATATTATTATGGCGCAAGAATTCTTATGAGATCGTTGTGCAAATTTATGCGGAGTTCGTGCGTATCCTTGCGTTGTTTTCGCGGTGGATGCCAATCTGAAGGCGCGTACATCATCGATTTTCTTACGGATCGGCGGCACCGCTAATGCGCTTTCGAGTTTATTATCTTCGATCCAGAGACACCAACGAACCACTCCGCCCGTGAGCTCACTGGTCCCAGCAAGTCGTTTTACTAGATTGCGAGCTTGGGGGTATGCACTAAGAAGCTCGGTTTTTTCGCTATTGCTCATGATGAGGTGACCACCGTCCCGCGGCATACTTCCTGCAACAACCTCGGAAATGTCGGCCGAGATCGGAACATTTGACGATGTAACGAACTGGGGAGAGCCAGGGACTAGATAGGGCGATATCGAACTGCAGGCTTGAAATGTATCCTTCTCGAATACCCCAAGAACGGAGCTTGATGGTTGACCTAGGCCGACAATAACGCACGTTACCATTGCATTATTACTTGCATTATTGCGCCAAGCGAACGGCCGATGGGCAAACGTTATGTGACAGCCCTGCTCAAAGATACGGCTCCAAACATGCTGCACCTGCTCACCCTCGCAAACAGAGCTCGTCGAGACAAATGCCAGCGCACCTTGAATTGCCCTCAAGAATCTTGAGCCTTTTATGTACCAGCCGCAGACGTAATCGCAGTCTTTATAGTCATCGCCACCGCCAAATATGGCGGATAGATCCGACTTTTGTTCAGGTGTCTGTTTTCGTGCGCCCTTGAAAGGCGGATTTCCGCAGACGTACGTCTCGCCACCCTCGTTCGCGAAGTCGATCTGCGCCTGGTCGAGCGGCGTGTGAAACAGATCGTCGGCAATATGTTTGACGCCCGTTCCCGTAGGTGGGCAAATGCTCAACCAGTCGAGTCGTAAGGCGTTGCCACAGGTGATCCAGTTCTCGGCATCAAGCGGCAGGAAATCCTGCAAGGCTTCCTTCTGACCGCGATAGAGCACATCGCACTGATATTCGGCGATGATGAGGGCGAGGCGCGCAATTTCAGCCGGGAAGTCACGCAGTTCGATCCCCCGGAAGTTTGTCAAGGGAAGCTCGCTCCGCTTTTCCGGTTCGCCCCGCCGCTTGTTGATCTCTGCCTCGATTGCTCGCATCTCCTTGTAGGCGATCACGAGGAAGTTGCCGGAGCCGCAGGCTGGATCGAAGACTCTGATCCGCGACATGCGCTTGCGCAGGTTCAGCAACACGCGGGGATTATCGCCAGCTTCATCGAGGCGAGTGCGTAGATCATCCAGGAACAGCGGGTTGAGCACCTTCAGAATGTTCGGAACGCTGGTGTAGTGCATCCCGAGCTCACCGCGCTCTTCGTCCTCCGCCACAGCCTGGATCATCGACCCGAAGATGTCAGGGTTGATCTTTGTCCAGTCGAGATTGCCGATGTGGAGAAGATAGGAACGCGCGATCCGGCTGAAACGCGGCACGTCCATGCTGCCGGAGAAGAGCCCCCCGTTTACATAGGGGAACTGGTCGGCCCAGCGGGGAATCCCAGCCGCCGTGCGCGCGTCGCCTTTCATGTTCATTGCGCGGAACAGCGTACCGATCACCTCTTGGGTGTTGGACGAATCCTTGGCGCTCATCTGCTCAATGGTGGTGGTGAAACGCCGTGTGCCGCCGAAGATGTCGGTGTCCTCGGCAAAGAAGCAGAAGATCAGCCGCGCCATGAAGTGGTTCATGTCGGGGCGGCGCTCGGCCGTACCCCATTCGGGATTGTCCTTGAGAAGCTCGACATAGAGCCGGTTCAGGCGGCTGGTGGCGCGGATGTCAAACGAGCTGTCGCGGAGCTGCTTGACGGTGGTGATGCCGGCAAGGGGCAGGAAAAAGCCAAAGTGGTCGGGGAAGTCGGCATATGCGCAGGCGACAGTCTCCTCGCTCGCCAGGTTCTCGGCCTCGAACGTGTCACCATCGGTTGCCAGGATGAATTTCGCTTTGGCCCTGCTCGTCGCAGGGCTGGTCTTTAGCGCGGCAAGCGTATTCGTGACCTCGCCGCGAGCGGCGACGGCGATATGGATTTTGTCGCGCTGAAGGACGCCGTTGAGGTCAGAGTTGTTCGTGTGTCCTGTGCGAAGGCGCTTGAGCGTCGTTTCCTTGTTCCCAAAGGCCTGCAGGAAGGCGAACGGAAACTCCTGTCCGTCGAACGGCTGCTCGGCAAGCGCCGATATGGCCTCTTCAATCTCGACGGCGTTCATCAATCCCCCCGGTCTCCGTGGTCGATGCACGGAACGGCTCGACCTTAATCTTGTTGGCCCGGCGCATGACCTCGGCCAGCTCGTAGTCGAGCTGCCGGATCAGCCATTCGCGGGCTGCTGTGCCGAACGCCTTTTCCAGCCGGACGGCCATTTCAGGCGAGATGCCCGACCGGGCATTCAGCAGATTGCTAAGGGTTTGCCGATCGACACCAAGGATTCGGGCGGCGTCGGTGACGCTTAATCCGTTCTTTTCAATGCAATTTTGCCGGACGGCCGTTCCTGGGTGCATCGCCTGTCGAATCGTGTTCCCGTTCCTATTCAGGACTATAGTGATAATCGACACTCGACAAGCGTGCAGCTAAGTGCTTCCCGCCCCCGCCGTGGACAAGGGAGACCGGACGGTATCTCCGGCCTTCCGCGCGGTCCCAAACGCGGATTCCGGCTGGCTCAACGACAGGGCGCAGGGCATGACGACAACGATGGTGTGGCTGTTCGTTATTCCTTGCTGTTCTCCCTGATGCCCGACAGGTCAATGCGGATCCCGGCCTTGTTCGGGTCTTCCTCCGAAACCGGCTGGGCCGATTGTGCATTGCCGCCGGCGGCAACCTGGGCGTCCTGCTCCGCGTTTTCGCCTTTCCGTCCAGCCGCCGGACGTGTGGCGAGATCGGTCCCGCCAGGATCGGTTTCATAGAACACCTGTTTCCCCTCGAACCAGCCAGTCTTGTACGCGAGTATGGCGTCCTCAAGGGCCTCCTGGGCGGGCGCACCGTACCACTTGGTGACAATGCGATAGACTTTAGCAAAAAGTGCAGTGCCCATGCCGATGTTCTTACAAGGATCGAGGACGTACGGGCTGAGCTCAGAGAGGTCCTGAATGCCGAGGCCCGCCGGGTACTGTGTCACTCCTACCCTGACTATCGACTGACCCAAATTCTGCTGGATGAGCTGCATCGCCTCGTCCTCAGTCGTCGGTTTCGGTACAAGGACGATGTGCTGCCCTGCCCGGACGGTAACGGTCAGATGGTCGGCGGCGCCGGCCTCCTCGATGAACTTTTGGACGATCTCGACCTTGAGGCTCGGATCGGCGCATTGCTGAATCAGTTCGGCATCGATCATGACTCCATCTCCTATTCGTTGAACGCCATCACCAGCGGAAGGCCGAATAGCGAGGCCCAGGCCTGCGCGCTCGACCGCTGGATGGCGACGATATTGGTGTTGCCGGTCCACCAGGCGTTGCCGGTCGCGACAATCACGTCCGGGGCATGCAACATCGACTGGATGACGGGCCAGATGATCAGCTGCTCGTAGCAGATGAGCGGCGCAACCTTAAGCCCGGCGAACTCGAAGGCCGGATTGGAAAAGAACCGTGCATGCGCTCCGCCGGTCGTCCAGGGTTGCCACATGGAGACCGGGACCGGCATGCGCTCGCGGTAGAGGATCTCCGCGCCCTCCCCCGAAATCCGGATCATCACATTATCGTAGCCGAGAGGATCGACGATCGCCGCACCGCCGTTAACCACAATATCGCGGCTGGAAAGCTCGCGGGTCCAAAGCCGCTCGGTGGTGGCGCTCCACAAGCCCATGGCGCTTTCCGGCAGGATCGCGACATGCGCGCCGTCGCCGGCCGCCGCCTCGACCAGCCGTATTGTCCCGACCTGCTGATGATAGTCGGCATATTGCCCGGAGGCTTCAAATTTGAATCTGGTGTTGATGCCCCGCCATCCTTCCGGTGCGGCCGGCGGCGTCCAGCTCGAGGCGGACCAGGCGAAGGCGAGCGCTGCAACGCCGGCCGCGATCGGCCACGCGCGTGTAGTCATCGTGAGCAACAGCGCGAACGTCGCGGCAAGGCCGAACCAGGCCCAACCCGGGAAGAGGATGCCAGCCGCGGTGATCGGATGCGCCCACCCGACGATCCCGAACGGCGGCACGCTCATAAGCACGGCTGCTATCGCGTAGCGAACGGGCCGGCGCCAGCCGCCGCGCGATGTCCACAGCACGGCATGGACAGCAACGAACATCAGCGAGGCGGCTAGCCAGAGGCCAAGGCCGATGGCGAGCTGCGCCCCGAAAAAGATTGACGCGCCGACCGGCAGGCCGCGCGATGCCCCAAGAAAATGCGCAAGCGCGACCAGACCCGCAACCGTGCGCGACGGAGCGAAGGCCCAAAACGCCGGGAAGGCGATGCCGACCGCGAAGGCGAGAGGATGCCCGCTCCACCCTATCGCCCCGGTGAAAGCGCCGCCGGCGACGAACAGAATGACCTGCAGGACGCTACGGCGTGAAGGTGAGGACTTCCCGCGCGAGGCCGAGGATGCCGTCGGCCGGAAGCGGCCCAAAATATCTTGAATCATAGGAACCAACAAAATCGGAATGAAGAAACACTTCGCCCTCGGGCACGACGCCACCCTTCCAGGGCATCATCGGCCGCCCTTCGGCGTCCTGGGCGTAAACGGTCGAGGCTGCCAAGGGCACGTCATCTATGATGACCTGGTTCTCGATGCGGATGGACTGTCCGGCCAATGCGACGACGGTCTTGATGAGCGGCGCTGTGCCGGCCGGGCAAAGACCCCGGGGCAGATAGAAACGATCGCGGGCAAGATCGACGGCGGGACCGGAAGGTGGGCAGATGAACACACGGTCGCCGACCGCAACCGGACGGTCCAGCGTTTCTATCTGCCAAAGGCCCAGCGGATAGGAGAGCGTGAAGTTCACCCGGTAGCCGCCCCATGCGAAGGCTGCCGCCATCGCACCGAGGAGGACGGCGCCGGCGCCGATGGTCGCAAGCGCCCTGCGCTGTCTCGTCATCGCGTCATGCCCCGATCGCGGAGCTGGCTCTTCGCCCGGGTCTGCTTCTGCGCCCGCTCATAGGCCGCAACGCGTTGGGCGGCATTGAAGCTCGGCCAGGCTGCGACCAGGGTAGAGCGGTCGCCCTCGGCGACTTGTGCCGCGGCTGCGTCATAGGCCGGACCCTTGGCCTCTTTCGAACCGAGGAAGGCCCGTTCTCCAAACCGCTGGTCGAGTGCCTTGTTGAGCTGATCGATCTCTGCCTTCACCATTTTGTCGGCAAGGGCGAAACTGAGGGCCGCGGACAGATCATTGCGGCCGATCGCATCGCGGATGCGGTCAAGCACGCTCTGCGCCGATCCGGACAATGCAGGAATGTCGACGCGGCTGCCGTCGCGCTCGCGCGACAATTCGACGGTGCGAAGATCTGCGATCTCGGCGCGCAGCCGCACATACCGCGCAAGGTTGTCCTTGAGTGCCGGAACGTTGTTCAAGGCCCGCTGCCGCTCGGCCTTCGCGGCCGACGAGGCGAGCATGCCGGTCCTGCCGCGCATCGCGCCGAAGGCCCCCGGATCGCGATCGAGCTGGTCGACCACGCGGCTTTGTGCTGCCTGCCTCTCCGCTTGATTGGCACTCATGATCGCGGAAAGGTTCATCGCATCAATAGCGCCATCGGGGTTCTCATAGACCTGGGCAACGCGGTCGCGAAGCTGGGTCCAGGCATCGGTCAGTGTGGCGTCTGATTGCAATCTGGCCTCCACGAGCTGCGGGATGGATTGCGCCCAGGTCGCAAGGCCGCGAATCCAGGGCTGGGAAACTGGCGAGGCAGTCACGGTCGCGGCAGCCTGTGCCTGACGATCGGCGGCACGGCCGAACCACCCGATGAATGTTGAAAGCCTGGCGGCGGCCGTCTCGAGCCGATCGCGCTGCTCCCTGATCCAACGGAGCTGGTTTTCGACCAGGGCTTTCGCCACGCGCGCGCCGTAGAGGCCGCGGCTGTTGGCATAGGAAAGCGCCTGCTCGTAGAGCTTCGACCCGGCGAAATCGAGCGTGGTATCCTTGGCGCCGCGCTTCGACAGGTTTTGAATGAGCCCGCCTGCCTGCTCGAACGAGCGTCGTCCGTAATAGAGTTTTGCGTCATGCCGGTGGCGGGTCATCGCCACATAGGTCAGATGCCGGTCGAGCGAGAGGGTCGCCAGCACCTTCACCCGATCGATGGTGGCGCCCTGGGACTTGTGAATGGTGGTCGCATAGCCATGGTCGACGTTGCGATAGAACCGCTGGTCGATCTCCACCCTTCTCTTGTCGTCTCCAACCTCGGCGGCGAAGCGTCCCGTCTCGGCCTCGACGATGCGGCCGATCATGCCGTTCTTGACGCCAAGCGAACCCTCGTTCTTCAGGAACACGATCTGGTCGCCCGCCGCAAAGTTTCGCATACCGTCTTCGGTGCGGAAGGCATGGCCTTGCTCGATCAAACCGCGCTCGAGGAGGGCGCCGCGTGCCAGCTCGTTCAGTGTCCGCACATCGCGGCGAAGATGCGCAAGGATCAGGCTCGACCGGTTCGGGTCGTACTCGGCAATCCAGTCGCGAATGAGCGCGCTGACCGCCTGGTCCTTCAACTCCATGCCGACCAGGCGTCCCTTCCCCTGATAGGCGGAGATCGCCGCCCCGATCTTGCCTCGGGCAAGATCCATTGAGGCATCGCGCATCCACTGCTCACGCTGGCGGTAGATCGTGCCGAGCTCGGCATAGCCGACGCGATCGGCAAGCGATCGGAACGCAGCACCCGCCTCGATCGGCTGCAACTGATCGGCATCGCCGACAAGGACAAGCTTGCCGCCGGCATGAGCAATGGCCGAAACGAAGTCCGCCATCTGGCGCGACGACACCATGCCGGCCTCGTCCATGACGAACACGGTCTTTTTGTCCAGCTGAAGGCGGCTTCGCTCCCATTGAAGCTGCCAGGACGCCAGCGTTCGCGAAGTAATGCCCGCTTCCTTCTCCAGCCCCTCGGCCGCCTTGCCCGCGAGCGCACCGCCGACAACGCGATAGCCGCAAGCCTCCCATATTTCGCGCGCGGCCTTCATCATCGTGGTCTTGCCGGCACCGGCGCGCCCGACGATGATGGCAAGGCGCTCGTCTCCGGTGATCCGTTCCAGACCGACGCTTTGCTCGCCGGAAATCTGCGCCTGGCCGGCAATGACTTCGGCGCGCGCGCTCACTGACACGCCGAACCGGCCACTCGTCGCGAGATGCTCGGCCTGGTTCCCCATCTCGGCCTCAATGCGGATCATGTCGCGCGTCGCAAACCGCTCGGGCAAACGCTCACCGGTTTCCGGATCGATCCCTTCCGCCTCGATCTTCACGGCTTCCGGACTTCCCATGACGCGCGCCAACAAGTTCACGAACTGGCCGGGATCATCGATATAGCGGTGCAGATATTTGGCGACATCGCGCTCGTCGAAGACGCTCTTCTCGCGCGCGATCGCGTCCAGAACGATCTCTGGCCGGCGCTCTATCCGGCGGGCATTCTCGCGCCGCGTTTCCTCGTGTAATGCGAGCCGTTCAAGCCTAGCCCCGCGACCTTCGGCTTGCCGCTGGCGCTGAATGTTCTTGGCTTGAACACCGATATGCGAAGTCGGCTCCAGCTCGATGCCGCGTTCGGCATAGGAGCGGCCATCGACGCGAATGTCATGGCCGTTCAATTCCAGATGCTTGTTCTGGGCGGCATACCAGGCCTCCCGCAGCGCGAGGAAGTCGGCCTTGTCACCGGCCCAGAGCCTGTAAACGATCTGGCCGGACTTCGAACGGACCGGCTGTCCGTCGTCCCCAATGACCGGCACCTTTTTGCCGCCGAAACCGTCGTTCGTCAGCGGGCGCAGTGTCGTCATCAAATGCACATGCGGATTGCCCGGCGCATCGTGATAGACCCAGTCCGTGACCAGCCCACGCGTGCTGACATGCTCGGCGACGAACTCGCGCATCATCGCGATGTTCTGCTCTGTGGTCAGCTCGCGCGGCAGCGCCAGAATGAATTCCTTGGCGAGCTGAGCGTCCTTGCGGGTCTCGAACGCCTCAACCTTGTTCCAGAAGGCTTCGGACGCGCCGGCAACCGAGCGATCGGCAATAAGCGCCCTCGCCCAGGCCGGGGCATCGGCCGGCAACACGAACTCGTCATGGACCATGCCGGGCTTACGCGAGAAGTCCGCCACGCTGCCCTCGCGCTCGTTCTCCATGCGCGCACAATGGCGATACGCCGCCGCCGCGACAGAACTGCGGCCTTCGCCGCGGCTGATCAGTTGGGGCGTGAAATGGGTGATTGCCACAGGGCAGGTGCTCTTTCGATCCGAATGCGAAGGCTGTTCGGTCCAGCGCGGTCCGTCCCCGGGGGCCGAACGCAGAACGTTGCTTGCAACGTATTACTGCGCCCTTGGACCGTTCTTCCGAACGGCGGGATTCTTCCCGCAATGCGTAGGCTTCGCCTACCTGTGGTTTCTCGCAGGGTGCGCTGCGCGCACGTCAAATGCGATTCTCCGTATCGCGTTGACCATCTACGAAACCGGAGAACCCAGCCGATGAGACGACCCTCTTCCCGTATCCGCGAGGAAATCGAACGCCTGCAGGAGCAGCTGAAACTTGCCGAAGCCAAGGAGGCCGAACGCATCGGCCGGCTCGCACTGAAGGCCGGATTGGGCGACGTAAACGCATCCGACACAGAGCTGATCACAGGCTTCGAAGAGATGGCAAAGCGATTTCAAACGGGAACGAAGCAGAAGGCGCCCGGGCCGGCTGCTCGCTCTCAAGCGGACGCTTCTGATGCATGACCGCCGCTACCGGGCGTCACAAACGGAAGCCCGGAAGAAGGATGCCCGCGAGAAGATCCAGCTCGGCGGTCTCGTCGTGAAGGCGGGGCTTCGCAGCGAGAATCGCGCCGTCATTCTCGGCGCCCTCGTCGACGCGGCTGCGCGGCTCGGCGACGCAACAGAGCGCGCTCGATTGGCCGCAATCGGAAAGGCGATATTCGACAATGACAGCGAAGAAACTGATGTTGCTGACCGCGCCGGCGGTGATGATGTTGGGAGCCGTGCTGGGGCTCCAGGGGATTGAGACGTGGCTCGCCGGTTTCGGGACTTCTCCCGAAAGCTATCTGACCCTCGGGCGCATCGGACTTGCCGTCCCCTACGCTGCCGCGGCCGCGATCGGCGTCATCTTCCTCTTTGCCGCCAGGCGCTCACTTGCCATTCAATCGGCCGGCCTCGGCGTCTTGATCGGCGGGCTTGCAGCCGTCGCTTTCGCCGCCGTTTCGGAGACGCAACGCCTGTCCGCCTTCGCCAGCCAGGTGCCGGAAGGAGCGGTGTTTTCCTTCCTCGACCACTACACCATCGGCGGCGCGGCGACGGCCTTCGTCGCCGGCATGTTCGGATTGCGGGTTGCTCTGCGCGGCAATGCCGCGTTTGCAGCGACAGGTCCGAAACGGCTCTCGGGCCGTCGCGCCATCCATGGCGATAGCCATTGGATGGACACCGCCACAACCGCTCGACTCTTTCCCGAAAGCGGCGGCATCGTGCTGGGAGAACGCTATCGGGTCGACGAAGATTCCGTCACCGGCATCAACTTCGATCCGCGCCGTAAGGAGACCTGGGGCAAGGGCGGAAAGTCACCGCTCGTCTGCTTCGATTGCGGTTTCGGCTCGACCCACGGGATCGTCTTCGCCGGTTCCGGCGGTTACAAGACCACCTCCGTGGTCGTGCCGACGGCGCTCAAGTTCAAGGGCTCGATGATCATCCTCGATCCCTCGACCGAGATCGCGTCGATGGTCGCCTCCCATCGCGAAGCGCATGGGCAGGACGTGCTCATTCTCGATCCGAAACGGCCCGACATAGGGTTCAACGTGCTCGACTGGATCGGCCGCTTCGGCAACGCGCCGGAGGAACATATTGCCTCCGTAGCGGCGTGGCTGATGTCGGAAAAGCCGCGCATCACGTCCGGCGCCGACGATTTCTTCCGCGTCTCGGCCGAACAGCTCATCACCGGTGTCATCGCCGATGTGATGCTCTCCGATCCGGACGATACCAAGCGCGAACGCTCCCTGCGCGTCGTGCGCGCGCGGCTCGCCGAGCCGGAAGAGACGCTCAAGGAAAAGCTCGCCGATCTGTATCAAAGCTCGACCTCCCGGTTCGTCAAAGAGGTCATCGCGCCTTTCATCAACATGACGCCGCAAACCTTCTCCGGCGTTTATGCGACCGCCGCCAAGGAGACGCACTGGCTCTCCTACGACAGCTACGCGGCCATCGTGTCGGGCAACACTTTCAGGACGGACGACATCGCCAATGGGCGCACCACCGTGTTCATCAACATCGATCTGTCGACGCTCGAAAATCATCCCGGCATGGCTCGCGTCGTCATCGGCGCGTTCCTCAAGGCGATCTACAATCGCAATGGCGATCTCGAAGAGCGCGCCCTGTTCCTGCTCGATGAGGCTGCCCGCCTCGGCTACATGCGCATCGTCGAAACCGCCCGCGACGCCGGCCGCAAATATGGCATCACTCTGCTGATGCTGTTCCAGTCGCTCGGGCAGATGCGCGAAGCCTTTGGCGGTCGCGATGCGACCAGCAAGTGGTTCGAGTCTGCGTCCTGGGTGTCCTTCTCGGCGATCAACGATCCGGAGACGGCGAAGTACATTTCGGAGCGCTGCGGCATGACCACCGTAGAGGTGAACCAGGTCAGCCGAACCTCGCGCGACATGGGTTCGTCCCGCACCCGCTCGCAACAGCTCTCGCAACGCCCGCTGATCCTGCCGCATGAAGTCACGCAGATGCGCACCGATGAACAGATCATTCTGACCGGCGGCAACCCGCCAATCCGTTGCGGTCGCGCCATCTACTTCCGTCGTCCGGAAATGGCTTCGCTCGTCGGCAAGAGCAGTTTCCAACCGAAGACGGGAGCAGCTGGATCGTGAAACGGCTGCCGTCCCGCCCCCGTTTACCACAAGCTCGGGGGCTTCACTTCGGCGCAATATGGGAAGCGCGTTCAGCCCCCTCGCCTGCTCCGCTTCGCTCCGCCCCGCTTGCGCGGGGTGGAAAACAGGGACGGCACGGGACTTTGTGCCTTGGCCGCCTGACGTCGGCCATTCTCACAACGGTCATCCATCACAAACGACCGCTGTGCGCCCCATTCCTGCCGCTCAGGGCCGCAAAAAGTGCTCCCTGAAGCGGACACTCAGAAATCCGTCCGATGCTCCGTTTACGTCAGTCGTCCTGCTACCGCGGTCAGCACAGGAATGCCGACGAGGACATTAAAGGGGAAGGTGACTGCAAGGGACATGGTGAGCGGCATGCCGGGATCGACCTCGGGCAGCGCCATCCTTATGGCAGCAGGCGCGGCTATGTAACTCGCGCTGCCGGCAAGGGTGGCCAGCGCAGCGGCAGAGCCGGCATCGAGCCCGATGCCCATGCCGATCAGAAGGCCGACCATGCCATTGGTGATGGCGAGCGCAATTGCCAGGGCGACGAGCCTTGGCGAGACGCTGCCGTTGCCGGTCAGATGCCGCCCCGCCACAAGGCCCATGTCGAGCAGGAACAGGCAGAGAATACCACCAAACGCTCCCTCGAAGACTGGCCGAACCGGCTCGAAACCCGTCCGCCCCGCAACCAGGCCAATGATGAACCCGCCTACCAACAGCAGGATCGAACCATCCCGCAGCGTGTGGGAGAGATGGTGGCCCAGTGCATGCGCCTTTGTGCTGGAGGCGCGCCGGGCAAGCCACAGGCCGACGAGGATTGCCGGCGCCTCCATGAGAGCCAGCACGGCAACCATAAAGCCGGCAACCTCAATTCCTGCCGCCTCCAGCGCCGCAACGCCGGTGACGAAGGTGACCACCGACACTGACCCGTAATGCGCTGCGACAGCCCCGGCATTCATCCTGTCAAGACCGCCCAGCCGCCGGACGGACCAATATGCCGGAAAGGGAAGCAGGAGGCTCAGTGCGAGACCCGCGAAACCGGCCAGGAAGAGCTCCGGCGTAAGGCCATTCTGTGACACTTGTACCCCGCCTTTGAGGCCGATGGCGGCCATGAGGTATATCGCCAGCGCTTTGCCAATCGCTTCAGGGATTTGCAGATTACTGCGGGCCAGAGCCGCGAGCAGCCCGAGAGCGAAGAACAGGATGGCGGGGGACAACAAACTTTGCATGGGGGAACTTCGCGGGAGATTTCGATTGAAGTCGCTCTATCGAAGAGAATTCGTTCGATATAATTCATTGATTGAATGGTAGCATTCTCTAAAATCGAATGATGTCCTCGCTGAACTTCCATCATCTGCGTTATTTCCTGGCCGTGGCCAACGAAGGCAACCTGACTCGGGCAGCGCGCAACCTGGCCGTGTCGCAGTCCGCGCTGTCTACGCAAATTCAGGCGCTTGAGGCGCGGCTGGGTCATCCGCTGTTCGAGCGGGTGGGGCGGCGCCTGGTGCTGACCGAAGCGGGGCAGATCGCACGCGACCATGCCCAGGCGATATTCGACATGGGCGAGGACCTACTTACGACGCTCCGGGTCGGGTCCGGGCGCCGTCAGGTGCTAAGGGTGGGTGCCCTTGCGACATTGTCGCGCAATTTCCAGATCGATTTCCTGCGACCCTGTCTCGGTCGTCCTGACCTCGAGGTCGTGCTGACATCAGGCAGTGTGGTGGAATTGACAGGTATGCTGCGCCGGCTCGACCTCGACGTTGTCCTCTGTAATGCTGCGCCCGGTACGGGCTATGCGGATGGCCTGGTGGCCCATCGCCTTGCGCGCCAGCCGATCAGTCTCTTCGGTTCCCCCGCACTTGCCTGCGCAGCGACAACCCCTGCCGAGGCGCTCAGGACCCACGGGGTAATCCTGCCGACCGGCGCCAGCGTCATCCGGACCGAGTTCGATGCGCTTTGTGCCCGCCTCGATATCGTACCCTCAGTGGTGGCCGAAGTGGACGACATGGCCATGTTGCGACTGATGGCTCGGGAGGCCATCGGCCTTGCTCCACTGCCCGCAATTGTCGTGCGCGACGAACTCGATGCGGGCAGCCTGCACGAAGTGGTCCGCCTGCCCGGTATCGAAGAGACCTTCTATGCCCTTACGTTCCAGCGGCAGTTCCAGAGCCCGGTGGCCGAGGAACTGATCGCTGCCGCGTCGCACTGGCCTGCCTGACAAAAAATCTGTGTCGCCCTCTTGCTACTTCAGCGGGCCGCACCAATCTCAATTGTCGTGACCGGGCCCCTCTGGCGTCGGCGGCATCGACCGCCCCGCGATGTCGGATCACCTCGGCAGGGCCCGCGGGCACCTGCGTGTGGTGCCCGATCGTCGTCCAAGGTCTCCATGCGCACTCCCTCAGCTCCGCCGAGCGGCACTTTGAGAGGAGTTTTGCATGAGCAAAGACAAAAATACCGACAAGGATCCTTTCCTGCGCGGCGCCCGGCTCCGGGCGCGTCAGGATGCAAATGCACGGGAGATGCATCATGATGCGGGCCGGGCGACGACTGAGGAGTTCTTTCAGGCTCTCGTCGCCGCTGTCGCCGTAATCGCCCACGCCGATGGCCGGCTCGAACTGGCAGAGCGGCGCACGCTGGTGGAAGCTTTTACCACCAGCCCGGCCATGGCGGGTTTCTCCGTCGCCGAACTCGCACAGGAACTGGCCGAGCATAGCCGCGCGTATGGTTACGATCCCCAATCCGCGGACCAGCGAGCTCTGGCCAGCCTGTCGGCAAGTAAACTCAGTGGCGAAGAGCGCCAGTCTCTCCTGCGGATCTGCCACCAGGTTATCACAGCAGATGGCATGGTACATCCCGTCGAACTGGGCGCGCTGCACCGTGTCGAGCGGGCCCTAGGCCTCGCGGGAGGCTCACTATGAGCCGCTGCAAGCTTGGCCCTCTCGTCTGGGAGGCGCGCTGATGGACCTTCTGACCGGACTTTTCCTGGGCCAGCCGCTTTGGATGTGGCTGGGCTTCCTTGGGCTTGTGATTGCCCTTCTGGCCTTTGACCTTGGCGTATTGCATCGGGATGGGCACGAGATCGAGGTGCGCGAGAGTCTGTTGCTCTCGGGCTTCTATATAGCGCTCGGCCTTGCCTTTGGCGGCTTGGTCTGGTGGCAACTGGGCGCCCAGTCAGGTGTCGAATACCTCACCGGTTTCGTGGTCGAGAAAAGCCTGGCCATGGACAATGTCTTCGTCATTGCGATGATCTTCGGCTATCTCGCCATTCCCCGCCATTTGCAGCATCGCGTGCTGTTCTGGGGCATATTGGGCGTCATCGTGCTGCGAGCGATCATGATCGGTTTGGGTGCCACTTTGGTGTCCGAATATGGCTGGATTCTCTACATCTTCGCCGCCTTCCTGATCTTCACCGGTATCCGGATGCTGATGGTTGGACACGAAGCGACGGACCTGAGCCAAAATCCGGTGCTGTTGTTCATGAAGAGGCGCTTTAGGGTCACTGAGACCTTGCAAGGTGACCGCTTCTTTGTTCACCAGATCGACCCCAAGACCGGCCGCATGGCGCGATACATGACGCCGCTCTTTCTGGCGCTGGTCATGATCGAGATCGCGGACGTCATCTTTGCCGTGGATTCGGTGCCGGCAATTTTTGCCATCACCACCGATCCTTACATCGTCTATACGTCGAACATCTTCGCCATCCTTGGCCTGCGCGCGCTCTACTTCGCGCTGGCCGCCATCATTCATCGCTTTGCCTATCTCAAGCAGGCGCTGGCTGTGCTGCTGGTGTTCATCGGGTCCAAGATATTCCTGGCGGACCTGCTGGGCTGGGATAAATTCCCGGCAGAGTGGTCACTCGGTATTACCGCGGTGATCTTGGCCAGCGGTGTCGTCTATTCGCTTTGGAAGACGGCACCGACCCGGTGACAAGCTATGGGGGCGCGTTAGCCGCGTCCCCATAGTCCCAGCACGGTAGCTATGGCAGCCACTGCGACACCCTGAGGGCGACGAGCCTGCTGGAGTTCGGACCCACGCCTCGGCTCTGAGGAATGGCGGGCTGCACCTTACGGCTATCGTGCAATGACGAAATGCGGATACTGGGCCAGCGAGTCCGATTCAAGAATGAGGAAGCCCAATGAAGCTCGAAACGCTAGCACTGCACCATGGCTATACATCGGAGGCCACCACCAAGGCGGCAGCGGTACCCATCTACCAAACGACGTCATATACGTTCGATGATACCAGACATGGCGCTGACCTGTTCAATCTCGCGGTGCCAGGCAACATCTACACCCGCATCATGAACCCGACGACGGCGGTGCTCGAGCAGCGTGTTGCCGAGATGGAGGGCGGGATCGCGGGTCTCGTCGTCGCCTCTGGAATGGCCGCCATCACCTATTCGATCCAGGCCATTGCGGGCGTCGGCGACAATATCGTGTCGATCAGCCAGCTCTATGGTGGCACCTATAACCTGTTCATGCACAGCTTTCCGAGGCAAGGCATCGAGGTGCGCATGGCGGCGGCCGGGGAATTCAACGCCATTGCCGCGCTGATCGACGACAAGACCAAGGCGGTGTTCTGTGAGTCTATCGGCAACCCTGCCGGCAATGTGGTCGACATAGAGCGACTGGCTCAGGTGGCTCACGCCCACGGCGTGCCGCTCATTGTTGACAATACGGTGGCCACGCCCTTCCTGTGCAAGCCTATCGAGTTCGGTGCCGATATCGTCGTGCATGCCCTGACCAAGTATATCGGCGGCCACGGCAATTCGATCGGTGGCATCATCGTGGACAGCGGCAAGTTCGACTGGGTAGCCAATAAGGCACGCTTCCCGGTGCTGAACGAACCGGACCCCTCCTATCATGGCGTGGTCTACACCGAGGCGCTGGGCGCTGCCGCCTATATCGGTCGCTGCCGGGTAGTGCCGCTTCGCAATACCGGCGCCGCGCTGTCGCCGCATAGCGCCTTCCTCTTCCTCATGGGATTGGAGACCCTTGGCCTGCGCATGGAACGCCATTGCGAAAACGCGCTGAAAGTGGCGCAATTTCTCGAAAGTCACCCCAAGGTAGGCTGGGTCAACTATGCGGCTCTGCCCACCAGTAAATATCATGACGTCGCCAGGCGTATCACCAAGGGGCAGGCTTCCGGCATTGTCAGCTTCGGCATCAAGGGTGGGCAGGAAGCCGGCGGCAAGTTCATTGACGCGCTGAACACGATCCTGCGCCTGGTCAATATCGGAGACGCGAAGTCGCTCGCCTGTCACCCGGCCTCGACGACGCATCGGCAGTTGGGCCCTGATGAACTCGCCCGTGCAGGCGTCTCGGATGACCTCGTTCGCCTTTCGGTCGGCATTGAGCACATTGATGATATCATTGCCGATATCGAGCAGGCGCTTGCGAAGGCCTGAAGCTCCGGC
Source organism: Devosia geojensis (assembly GCF_000969415.1). Lineage (GTDB taxonomy): Bacteria > Pseudomonadota > Alphaproteobacteria > Rhizobiales > Devosiaceae > Devosia > Devosia geojensis. The sequence goes on from NZ_JZEX01000173.1 coordinate 71,578, forward strand.
CGGCCCTTGGGGCCGGTCTACCTTCGCGGGGACGCTATAGGGCGGCGGATGAGAGTGAGCCCGAGAGGGCCATCGAGGCCCGGTAGGCCGCTTTGAAGGGTCCGCAAAGATCGCCTTTCTCTGCGCCTTTCGGTGCGGCGCCGTGCAGAATTTCGCCACCGTAAAGGTGCGCGAGCTGATCTGCCACTCGGTGACCAGCGTCACTGCAGCCGGAAGATAGGAATTCCTGCAAGAAAGTAATCTTGCACGCTGTCCTGCTTGCTTCCCTAACTCCGACCGGCGCGCTGCAATGTGGGCGGGACCAATGTCGCCTTTTTTGAGAGCGAGAGCTGCCGCTCCGCAACGCGCCCCAGAACGGTCATTCCCGCCGCGTTTTCTGTTTCCCGTAAGCTATTATTCCTGCCGCGGTCGACCGCCGGCATTGTTTCGGGGTGATGGGGTGGAAAGCCCTAAAGGCAATAGGCGGACGCTTCGATTAGGCAGATGTAAGGGCTCCCAATGAGCCAGAGGCAGTATGCCCCATCATCAAGGATCATGAATTACACCATCCCAGCGAAGTGCAATACGAGACCGGCTATCGCGCAGCCTGCCAGCACAGTAGCGGGGCCAATCTTGAAGCGAAACACCGCGACAAGCGCGGCCAGCACCAGTGCCGCAGCCGCCAGATTTATCGACGACCAGACGGGCACATCGAGATGGAGGACGAAGGTCGTGATTGTCCTGACTTCCTCGAAGATGACGTGCAGGCCAAACCAGACGGCAAGGTTCAGGATGACACCCACGACGGCGGCCGTGATCGCGGTCAGGGCTGCTGTTAGCACTTTGTTGTCTCGCAAGCGCTCGATGAACGGGGCACCTAGGAATATCCAGAGGAAGCAGGGTGTGAACGTCACCCATGTCGTCAGCAGCCCGCCCAGCGTTCCCGCCATCAAGGGTGATATGCTGCCCGCATCGCGAAAGGCTCCCATGAAGCCCACGAACTGCGTCACCATGATAAGTGGCCCGGGCGTGGTCTCGGCCATGCCGAGCCCGTCCAGCATCTCGCCTGGAGCAAGCCAGCCGTAGTTCTGCACCGCCTCTTGGGCGACATAGGCCAGCACCGCATAGGCGCCGCCGAAGGTCACCACAGCCATGACGCTGAAGAAGCCCGCGATCTGGGCAAAGACATTGGCCGGACCGAACACGGCGAACAACAGGGCGACAGGAGCCAGCCAGAGCAGGAGGAACACTGCCGATATGCGGAACGCCCAAGCCCGGTTGACCTGCGTGTGATCCGGCGACTCTTCGCCCAGCAGGGTATCGGCGTCATCGACCTGGACGCTACCCACCTTGCCGTGTCCGCCGCCACCATGGAATGCTGGCAGACCCGCACGCGCGCCAAAAAAACCGATCAGGCCTGCAACGAGGATGATGAGCGGGAACGGAATGGCGAAACCGAAGATCGCCACGAAGGAGGCGGCGGCGATGGCGACCATCGCCCCGCTCTTGAGCGCACGCGAGCCGATGCGAATGACCGCCTGCACCACGATGGCCAGCACCGCGGCCTTGAGCCCGAAGAACAGCGCCTCGACCGGGCCGACATTGCCGTAGAGCGCATAGATCCAGCTCAGCGCCATGATCGCCGCGACGCCGGGCAGCACGAAGAGGACGCCCGCGATGATGCCGCCAAGGGTGCGATGCATCAGCCAGCCGATATAGACGGCGAGTTGCATGGCTTCCGGTCCCGGCAGCAGCATGCAGTAGTTGAGCGCGTGAAGGAACCGTTTCTCACCCAGCCAGCGCTGCTCTTCGACGAGGATGCGGTGCATGAGCGCGATCTGGCCTGCTGGACCGCCAAAGCTCAGCAGGCCAATGCGGGCCCAGATACGGGTAGCCTCCGCCAGGGTGGGGTACGCCCTGTCCTGCATCATTCTGCCTTCGGCTTGTTGGATGGCCAGTTGTGAGTCTCGTCGCTGGCATCCCGCGCCCATCGATAGAAGGCGTCGTATAGAAGCATCCCGGCTTCGAGCTGTTCCAGATCGTCGGAATACATCCTCGACAGACCGAGTGAAGCGGCAAGAAGCCCTGCCGCCTCGGGCGCAATATCCAACCGAGCTGTATCGGCCCCGCGCACGATGGCTGCGAGCCGATCGAGGGCGGGAATGCTCAAGCCAAATTCGGCCAGAATCACGTCGAATGTGCAGAGCTCGCCTCGGTGGCTCCAGAACACATCCTCGATGTCGAAGGGCGCCGCATTGTAGCGTTCGGCGACACCCACCACCTCGGCGGGCGCCACGAACAGGATGACGGCGCGTGGGTCGAGAAAGCGACGGATCACCCAGGGGCACGCGATGCGGTCGATCTTGGGCCGCGAGCGCGTGACCCACATGGTGCGGCCCTGCGCGTCGCGCGCAGGCAGCTTCGCCGGATCGATCAGCGGCTGCCCGGCAGAGCGCCAGGCCTCGAACCCGCCTTCTAGATATTCGGACGGGCAACCTTCGGCGCGAAGCAAGGCGGCAGTGCCCTGACTGCGCCTGTGACCGGTCTGACAAACTGCGATCGACGGCTGCCCGCCGAGTTGTTCCGCAAGGGCGGCAAGGGCCTGGTCATCTACCCGCGTGGCACCGGGGAGCAACCTGGGATCGGCCGCGAAATCTTCTTCCGACCGCACATCGAACACGTGGGGTGCGCGCGGGGTTCCGATGATGCGGGTGAGTTTGTCGGATGAAATGGCATTGGGCGCAGGCATTTGCGTTCCTCCGTCGCCGGGGTTGAACAGGAACGCGATCTTCAGCTGGCGCCTCGTGGGGAGCTCGCAGTCCCCATGGGCTGCAATTACCGACATCCGGGGCTGATCGTCAACATGGCATAGCAGCCAAAAACACAGATCGCCTCCACCGTATGGCAGCTGCCCGAGCGAGAAATGAGAACTGTTTGGCGACAGAGATGGTGTCGGCAGCAGCCGAGCGGCATCGCGCCCCATTCAGGCCCCTTGATCGGCCCTGGCGACCTCCTAGAAGCCGTCTGTCCGCGAGTGCAGCCGCGACGACAGGCAGCGCGTGCCTATTAGCGATTGTCCCAACATGCGGACTTAGTGTCTCGATGAGGCGGCATTCCCCCACCGTCCCTGCTTTGGTTGTCGTTGGGGGAGGGGCATGCCCCGGATCGCTGGGACCTGATTGGCGGAGCACTGGCGTTGGTCGCCGCCGCCATCATTGTATTTGCGCCGAGGGGCTGAGCCCGCTCAGGCGCGAACGGCGGCGCCCCTCGGGGACATCTGCAGCCAGAGGATCGCTGCCGCCGCCGCAGCCAGCCAGGGCAGAAGCCATACGTTCAACGCCTGCCAGCCGATGGTGTTCTGCAGCACCCCGGCGCTGAGCGATGCCGCCAACCCCACGACAAAGATGGTGAGGTCGTTGGTCGCTTGCGCCTTACCTTTCTCGGCTGTCGTGTAGGTCCGGGTCAGCAGGTTCGTGCCACCGATATAGAGAAAGTTCCAGCCCACGCCGAGAAGGATCAACGCGGCGGTGAAGCTGTAGAACCCGGTCCCCGACAGGGCTAGCAGCACGTGAGCGGTGAGCAGGACGATGCCGGCAAGCATTATCCGCAAGACACCGGATCGCGCGATCAACGATCCGGTGAAAAACGACGGCAGAAACATGCCGAGCACGTGGAGTTGGATGACCGTCGCAGTCGCTGTCAGGTCGTGGTCGTGGTGTGTCATCGCCAGGGGAGTGGCAGTCATCGCCAGGATCATGATGCCATAGCCGGTGACCGCGCCGAAGAGGGCTACCAAATACGTTGGCTGGCGCACGATATCGCCGAGGGGCCGGACCGCAGCACGCTCATCGGCAGTATCCACTGTCCTCGGGACGTTCACCCCCATCAGCACGCCGACTGCGATGGCCGACGTTGCCGCTAGGAACAGAAATGAAGCGGTGTACATTGGCTGCATCAGTTCGCCGCCCCACCGGGCCAGCAGCGGACCGACCAGGGCTGCAACCACTCCGCCAGCAAGCACAAGCGAGATGGCCCGGGGCCGGAAACGATCGTCCGCCACTTCACCGGCAGCGAAACGATAAAACTGCGCGAAGCCCTGGTAGCATCCCGCCAGGAACGTGCCGGCGCACAGCAGCGCGATCGACGAGGTCATCATCCCACCGGCTGCCAGCAGGCCGCCTAATGTGCCCAGGCTTGCTCCGGAGACGAAGCCGATCTTGCGACCCACACGTGTCATCCACATCGAGGCGGGAACGGTCGATACCGCCGTGCCCAGGAACATGGCTGCGATGGGAGCGGTGGCGAGTTCGGGCGATGGCGCCAGAATGCTGCCAGCAAGGCCGCCGATGGTCATCACCAGGACGGAGACGATCTGGAACAGGGCCTGCGCGGTTGCCAGCAGGAAGACTTGTCGGTGCATGGGCTGCATGGTTGCGGTTCCTCGGTCCCAACTATGACGACGCGACGGCATTGCCCGCCGCCACCCATTCGGGCATGCCGTCTTCAAGGCGCCGGGCACTGAACCCTTGTGCCCGAAGGCGCGACACAGCCTCAAAAGACATGACGCAGTATGCTCCACGGCAGTAGGCGACGATGTCCTTTTCGGGGTCGAGCGTCGCCAGGCGGGCGTCGAGTTCGGAGAGCGGCACGTTCAACGCTCCGGGCACATGGCCCAGCGCGAATTCGTCGGCAGGACGGACGTCGAGCACGGTGACCATACCGTCGCGCAGGCGACCGCTCAGCTCCTCGCGGGTGACCGGCTCGAGGCTATCGCGCTCTTCGAAATAGCCCCGGACAATCTTGTCCACTTCGGCCAGATTGTTCTCTGCCACCCGCCGGATCGCCTTCATGGCCGCCAGGACACTGTCGTCAGCCAGCCTGTAGACCACGAACTTTCCCTGCCGCTCCGCTGCGACCAGCCCCGCCCGCCGCATGGTCTGCAGGTGCTGCGAGACATTTGCGATGGGCGCCCCAAGCTTTTCTGCGAGCAGATCGACGCTGCGCGGCCCCTGGCCGAGTTGTTCGATCAGCTCGAGCCGTTGGGGGTGACCCAGCGTCTTGGCGACCAGGGCGAACTGCTTAAACAGGGCGAGCTTCGGTGAAGGACTTGACATCAGATCATTGCTCAATCATTCAATTGAAATATTGAATATACCAACACAGACCCATCCACAAGGGTTGATCCAACGGAGTGCCATCATGATCCTGCGCCAGTTTCTACACTTCGATCCCGTAGGGGCGTCCTATCTTCTGGGCTGCGGCGGCAAGGCATCAGCGGCGGTGATCGATCCAATCGGCCCCGTCGAGCCTTATCTCGAAGCTGCCGCCACCACCGGCATGAAGATACTCTACGTGATCGATACGCATATCCATGCCGACCACATCTCGTCCGGTCGTATCCTGGCGGAGGCGAGCGGCGCCAAATATGTGCTGTTCGCTGGCGCGTCCTGGCGGCCAAAGGACAGGTTCTGCTGTGCGCTGCTTGGACGCAAGGGGTCTCGCTCAGGCCGATGTCGTCGACGGAGCGGCCAGAAGCACCATGGATGCCTTGGCGGCGGCATCAATGACCGCCGACAAGGTCCTAGTTTTTTAGTCGCGCACTTTGCCCTGCCGCTATGCGCTTGGTCTTGGCAGTTCACATTCCAGAAGGGACCGTTGTCCGAACAGGGATATGAGATGACGGGTCTCCCCGCGGTAGCACTTCGAGGGGGACCTGGGTCCAAACGCACTGCACCACTCTTTCAATTTGTTGATGGGTATGTTGGGTCCGGCGCAAGGGTCGGCTATCACGCAGATTGATATCCACGGAGGGTGACTATGGAATTGGTGCAGAGCCGTGGAAGCGGTCGTATCCGAGCTGGCTTCCAAAGGCTATTTGCCACTCCGGCCATGCCGCCGAAAGCGGGCCGAGCCTTATTTGAACGGCCCTGGCCTATAGTCGTTTTACTGGCGCTGCCGGCTGCAGCCATGATGGCCGGAAGTGACTACACCCTCGGTATCTGGATGCAGTCCTTTCCAGAAGACCTGCTGCCCATCGCACACTTCGTCACTGACCTCGGCGAGGGTGTCGAGGTGTTGGTCACCACCGGACTCTTGCTCCTGTTGAGCGCGCTGGTCCCGGTGATCTCTCTGAGACGCCGTGTGAAAGCAGGACTGAACGCCGTTACCGCTGGGGCGGCTTTCATATTTCTCTCGGTGGCGGGTGGCGGCCTACTGGCGCTGGTGCTCAAATATGCAATAGGCCGGGCTCGTCCGGTCCTATTGGACAGCGAAGGCTACCTTTCATTCCAGCCCTTTGCGATGCACTCCGACTTCGCCGCACTTCCCTCCGGGCATTCGGCAACGGCTGCGGCAATGGCACTTTCATTGGCGCTGGTTTTTCCGCGCCTTCGGGCGCTCTTCGTCACCGCAGGCGTTCTTATCTGCGTGTCCCGGCAACTGGTCGGCATGCATTGGATGAGCGACACGCTGATGGGTTGGGCGGTTGGCGCGGCCTTCACATATTGGCTTGCGCATGTCTTCGCCCGTCGTGGCCTGATGTTCCGCTATGATGATTTTGGCCGCCTGCGGCCGAGGCGAACACGGTTTGCCCCGGCCCGGTTCTTCCGTCGATCGGCCCTCAGATCAGCGTAAGCAGCGCTCCACCTAGGCCGAGCAAAACAACCACAATCCACGGGGCGGTTTTCCACACAGTCAGCAGCAGGAAGCCGGCAAGGGCCAGAGCAAAGTCGGCGGGTGTGAGCACGGCGCTGGTCCAGACCGGATTGTAAAGAGCTGCTCCCAGGACGCCAACGACCGCGGCATTGGCACCGCGCATCGCCGCTTGCGCGACTGGCCTGGTGCGGAATGCATCCCAGAACGGCAGGGCACCGACCACCAGCAATAGACCCGGGAGGAACACCGCCACCAAGGCTATAGCAGCGCCCATTGGGCCCGCGGGCTCAGGTTGCATTACCGCGCCGAGATAGGCGGCGAAGGTGAAGAGCGGACCCGGAGCGGCCTGGGCCGCGCCATATCCGGCCAGGAAGGCATCGCTCGACACCCAGCCGGTTCGCACCACTTCGGTTTCGAGGAGCGGCAAGACCACGTGGCCACCACCAAACACCAGTGCGCCGGCCCGATAGAAGGCGTCGAAGAGGGATAGGGATTGCGAGGATGCAAGAGCCTCGACGACCGGAAGCCCGACCAGCAGGATGAAGAACACAGCAAGCGCCGACCATCCCACTGCCTTGGGCACACCGAATGCAGGGTGACCAACTGGGTTGGGTGGCATCCCCCTGCAGAGCCACAGCCCCAGGAGACCACCCCCGACAATCGCCGCAACCTGGCCGATGGATCCGCTGACAAAGATGACCAGCAGAACGGCGAACAGGGCGATGCCGGCCCGCTCGCGGTCAGGAGCCAGGGTCCTGGCCATGCCCCAGACGGCCTGGGCCACGACGGCAACAGCCACCAGTTTGAGGCCGTGGAGAATGCCCGCGCCGACCTTGCCTTCGAACCAGCTTGCCCCAAAAGCAAAGAACAGCAGGAGCAAAGCCGAAGGCAGGGTGAACGCTGACCAGGCCGCCAAGGCGCCCAGCGGTCCACCCCGCAGCAGGCCCAGGGAAAAGCCTACCTGGCTTGATGCCGGCCCAGGCAGGAACTGGCAGAGCGCCACGAGGTCGGCATAGCCTTCCTCGCTGATCCATTTGCGCCGGGTGACCAGCTCGTCGCGAAAGTAACCCAGATGGGCTATGGGTCCACCAAACGACGTCAATCCCAGCTTCAGGAAAACGCGAAAGACCTCTCCTGCTGAGCCACGGGACGTACCTTCCGTGGTGTCAGGATTTGCTACTGCCGACCTCATGAAACAGCTCCCCGATCTTGTCGCGAGCTGCTTGCAGGCCCTCGATGCCGTAAGGTGTTGCGCGATAGACCCGCCGCACGGACCGCCCGACCCGCTCGCTCCTGGACGTGAGATACCCCTTGCGCTCCATTGCGTGCAGCATTGGATAAAGCGTGCCCGGGCTGATTTTGTAGCCGTGATGGGCGAGTTCCTCGATCATCCAGTGACCATAGAGATCCCCTTCCGCCGCATGATGCAGGATATGCATCCGGATGAAGCCTGCCAGCAGTTCCTGGTGTTCCATGCTGCAATCGCATTGAGTTCCACACAATCGAATCTCGATATCGGGAACCGATTGTACGAAGAGGTTGTTATCCTGACAACTCATCGCGCGATGAGTCCACGGCAATCATAGGAGGCTTTCATGGCCAGCGAAACAGACCGCGATCCACGCCACCACACCCAACAGATGCAGCAGCGCCTTCAGGAGCTGATGGACCACCTGCGCCAGGACATTGAGAAGGTTGATGAGCCGCAGCTCAAAGCCATGTTCGAGACGTCGGCCGAGGTATTGGGCGGCATCAAGAAGGCGTTTAGCGACTACGAAAGCAAGAACGAAAGCGCCTGGCGATAGACGAAATGGTGGAGGTACGGTGACACTGGCGGCAGGCGCGTTTGCAGCAAATTTCCTTGTTCGGTCGCTGCAATATGGTGGGCGACAATAGCCAATCAACAGAGCGAGGTCTTTGGGTGCCGGGAGAATTGAACGTAGCTCCTAAGCCAGTAATGCTAGCTATCCTCGATGGCTGGGGCTGGCGTGAAGAGAGCGCCGACAACGCGGTGCGGCTTGCCCACACACCACATTTTGATCGCCTGTGGGAAAGCTGTCCGCGCAGTTTCCTTGCAACATCTGGCCTGGATGTCGGGCTTCTGGATGGCCAGATGGGCAATTCCGAAGTCGGCCACCTCAACATCGGAGCAGGCCGAGTCGTCCTGCAGGATCTGGTCCGCATCACAAAGGCAATTGAGGACGGAACGCTGGCGGGCGCCGTCATGGCCTCGGGGCTGCCAGCGGCGCTCAAGGCAAGCGGCGGGACCTGTCATCTGATGGGGCTGGTTTCGCCCGGCGGCGTGCATTCGCATCAGGACCATGCAGTGGCCCTTGCCCGAGTATTGCAGCAATCCGGCGTTCCAACGGTGATTCACGCCTTTACGGACGGGCGCGATACCCCGCCCGAGGCTGCAGCAGGCTATTTGGCCGAGATCGACGCCGCCCTGCCACCCGGCGTAGATATCGCCACAGTGACCGGCCGCTATTGGGTAATGGACCGTGACCAGCGTTGGGAGCGGCTACAGCAAGCTTATGACGCGATCGTCACGGGCCGTGGGCAGAATAGCGCTACGGCGCAGGAAGCCGTTGACGCGGCCTATGCGAACTCTGTCACCGACGAGTTTGTGCCTGCGTCGGTTATCGGTAAATTCGGTGGCATCAAGGACGGGGACGCCGTCCTTTGCTTCAACTTCCGCGCAGATCGTGTCAAGCAGTTGATGGCCGCGCTGCTCCTTCCTGATTTCGACGGGTTCACGCGCCAGGCGCCGCAACTATCGGCAGCCGTCAGCATGACGCACTATGGGGATGAATTTGACCCATGGCTGAAGCCGCTGTTAGCGCCGCAAACCATTGCCAACGGACTGGGCGAGACCGTGGCGCTCGGCGGAAGCAGGCAATTGCGACTTGCCGAGTCAGAGAAATATCCGCACGTCACCTATTTCTTCAACGGCGGTAGGGAAGAGCCATTTGTCGGCGAGGAGAGGACCATTGTCGACTCGCCCAAAGTCGCCACCTATGACCTGCAGCCTGAAATGTCCGCCCCGATGGTCGGCGATCGTGCCGTCGAGGCAATCGGCTCGAAACGCTACGATCTGATCATCGTCAATTTCGCCAACCCCGACATGGTCGGCCACACTGGCAATCTTGAGGCAGCAATCGCCGCGGTCGAAGCGGTCGATCTTCAACTCGGGCGAATTGCGGAGGCGATCCATTCGGCCAATGGGGTGCTGATGGTGACGGCCGATCATGGCAATTGCGAGCAGATGCGTGATCCCCTCACCGGCGGGCCCCACACTGCGCACACCACTAATCCGGTCCCGGCCATACTCTATAACACCACTCATCGGTCGCTTCGCAGCGGCCGCTTGGCAGACGTGGCTCCGACATTGATCCAGCTGATGGATCTGAAGAAGCCGCAGGAGATGTCGGGGACATCGCTGCTAGCGTGACATCCGGTAGAACCAGCGCTCGCATGGAGTCGCGCCGGCTGCGTTGCGGAACAGTCCGGGAGCCAATGGTGGCGTCGACCTAGGTCGATGACCTAACGCAAACTCGGTTGCCACGTTTTTGGGACCTCGTCATACCGCCTCAACAGCGAGAATGGGTCAACAAGCGCGCTGGGACAGCCTGGCCTAAACGGCAGCTATCGACGCTTTGGACTCGGGAAGCGGCCAGTCTTCAAACGGCCCCGAATACGTCATTCGGCGATCGGGCAACCCGACGCTCCTTGCTGTGAGATTGGCCTGATCCCGAACGTTGAAACGATCATGAGGACTCTAGTGCCCAGGTAAAGGGTCACTCATCACGCGGCACGGGCACGTCTTGCATCGACATAGGCATCGCCCAGCTGATCGCAATCCTCACCACTCAACAGGCTGGCCTCTTCACACAGGACAAGGAACTGCTCGAGCAGGTTCGGCTCATCCCGGGACACGGCCATTGCCGAAAGCGCGGCCTTGTGCCCCTCAGTCAGCATCGCCGCAATGATGGGCTCAAGCGGCTTCTGGTCGAGGGTCTTGATGACCTGTTTGGCAAGCCGCAACGCATGAGCTCGATCCGCGACAAGGGGACTTTCCAATAGCGTTACGGTCATGCTTCAGCCTCCTAGAACTTGCTTTATAGCTGAAATTTGGCTCGAAAGCCGGTCTGCGCGGTCTTTCGCTGCCAAGGTCGGCCATCGCTTCGGACACGCTAAAGGCCCCGCCGCGGGCGGGGCCTTGTGCTGGTGGCGATCAGTCCCGGTTCGGTCGGGACCAGATCAGCTGCAGGCCTTCTTCGCCGTCGACCTCAATCAGGGTGGCGTAGATCGGAGCGGGGAAGCTCGGATCGTCCAGCTTGACTGAGAGGTAATCGCGGCCCTCGCTGGAGGTCTTCTGCCAGGCGGCGCCCAGTTCGACATTCGCTGCCGCGAAGATGCGGAAGTGCGGGCCTTTGTCGGAGGGGTTGTCGACGCGGACCAGCTTGGCCTTGACGTTGAGGTTGAGGGTCTTGATGGCGCCGGAAAAGCCGGTGCCGGTGGAGGTGAAGGTGCCGATGGTAGCCATGTGTCTCATTCCTTGGGTTTCTCGGGTCGCGACCATCGCGACCTCGATGGCGGTCGACAGACCGGAGGCGATCGACCCGCACCCCGAAGGGGCCGGAACGTCAGTGGAGGGCTGCCGGGAGAGACTTTCTTGCCTCGCGAGGAATGGCCGCGAAATCCGGGGCCCCGCGCGACTTGTCGCGTGGGGTGGATTGGCCAGGGGAAGAAAGCCGCGACCGGCGGTTGCGGGATAAGAGCGAGACCGAGCGCAGCGAGATCGGCCTTCGGTCAGACCAGCCACATCGAGGACGCAGATGGACGTGCCCGTCGCAGGAACGGTCGGAATGAAGACGGGCGTCCCTTCATCGGCATCACCTCCCGGATCCCCATGCGGCGAGAAACGCCATCCCCGCCCGGCCACCCGTCATTGACCGGCCACCACAGAGTTCCCACCGGCAACGGTCGAGTTTTGCATCAGGCCGCCTTCGCGACCCTGGCCGCCGGCTGAAGATCGTGCAGGTAGGTGACGGCGCGTTGCGCATGCGCGGCGGCCGAGAAGATGAAGCGCTTCTCGTTGGAGAGCACCTCGAGCCAGGAAGCGAGGTAACTGGCGTGGTCGGGCCGCGGCTCGAGCTCCGGCACGATGCCGAGGTCGGCGCAGAGGAACACCGATCCCAGTTCCGCGATTAGCTCCTCGCGGCTGAGATCGCTCCGATCCTTGTGGTAGCGGCTGAGATCGCGGTTGACGCGGTGGGCGGGAGCCGTCCAGTGGATGGTCTCGTGCGCCCTGACGGCAACGAAGGATTCCGCGTCGCGGAAGCTCTCGAAGACCGGGAGCTGGATGTGGTCGGACGAGGGCGCGTAGAACGCCTTCGTGCCGCCATAGACGACCCTGGCGCCGGTCGCGTCGAAAAACGCATCAGCATGGGCGATGCGCGTGACGGGATCGATCGCCGGCGGCGGCGCGCCATAATAGTGGTCCGGCAATCCCTCGATCTGGTCGACATTGAAGACCGAATAGGCCTTGAGGAACGGGATCCCGCGCTCGACCTCGTCGCCGCGCTCGTCGGTCTCGGTCCTGGTGAACTGGCTGGCATAGACGACGGTCGAGCCGGTCTCGCCCTTGCGGACATGACCGCCCAGCTCGACCGATTGCTTGAACGTCATCCAGATGGGCGAGGCGAAGCCGCGGGCGAGCGCCTCCGACCAGAGCGGGATGATATTGATGCCTTGGTAGGGTGTTCCATTGTGCCGTAGCGGCCGCGTGATGCGGCCGGCAGTGTTGGCAGCACTCCAGGGCCTTACCCATGGGCGAACACCTTTCTCCAGGTCCGCGACGATGTGGTCGGTGATCTTCGCGTAGATGTCGACGCGGGGTTTCTTGTCTTTCCTGTTCATCATCAGAGCCTCCATTCGAGGCCGCGCCGATCGCGGCCGTCACGAGGTCCGATTGCGCAGGACCGCAGGTCCGCGAACCCGGGAGGATCAGTCGGAAGAAGGAGAGACGTCGCAACCGGGCCGGAACGGCAGTGGAGGACGGCATCGCCGTTTCGCGGAGCGAGGACCGGAGCAGGACCAATGATCGTGACGGCTGCGATTGCGCCGGCCTCGCCATGGGTATTCCTGCTTCCCTTCCGCCTCTCGGTCCCGCGGAAGCCCAGCGGCGTCAGCCGCGACATAGAAGAAGGCCGGCACCCCATCGGGTGCGGCCTACGAGGAAACGGACAAGGAAAGGGCGGAGCCGGAGCCCCGCCCGCGGCCGCTATCCGAGAGCGGCCATCTGGAGGTCGGCGGCCTGCCGGCTGACGGTCTGGCCGGGATTTTCGGCCTGCCGCTCGTAGGGCTTCCAGCTCTCGCCGACGATGTGCTCGTAGGCCGCGACCACGCCCTCGGCCGCCATGCGCAGCGCGTGGGCCTGGATACCCATGTCGGCGGCGAATTCGCGCTTGCGCTGGGCGGCGCTGTCGAATCCGACCGGGCCGTCGCGATCCTCGTCGCGCATGTCGTTGGCGAGCCGGGCGGTCGCGTCCTTGGCCTCGGTGACAGCCTTGGAATAGAACTGTCCCGCTCCGTAGGCCGACCCGACATGGGAACCGACGATCCGCTGGAGATGGATCTGCATGGCCTTGTCGGAAAGGCCTTCGGAGAGGGTGTCGGCGCTCTCGATCAGGGTGCGCTCGTGAAACTCCCGGATACCGTCGCTGTCGAGGACGGCAAGCCCGAAGCTTTCGGAGATGAGTGCGGCCTGGTTGGCGTCCGGGCAGCACAGGCGCACCATTTCGAGGGTGGTGCCCTTGCGGAGCTGGACGACGCGAGCCTTGGTCTTGGTGGAGCGGGTTGAACTGGACATGAAGCGATCCTTTCTAGCGATGCCCTTCGGGCGATCCGGCCCCGTGCCGGTCTTCCCTGCGGGTGCGGTCGAAAAGAACCGGCGGAAGCTGGACGCTTCAGGGTCCGGGGCCTGCCAGGCGAGCAAGGTTGGCCTGCGGGCAAGCGGGGCTGACAGCCCTGCGCGGAACGCGGGCCGGCCTTGTCGAGATCGGCGGGCTCCGGCCGCATCGCGGCGCAAAGCGGCCTTGAAGGGGCCAGCCGCCGGTTCAGACCGCAGCAAACCCGCCGGGAAGTCCGGCGCGGGGATGGTTCCATGAGATTGGCTCGCGTGAGGACGTGCGACCGGATCAATCCGCCTCCGACGGCAGCACGGTTGGGCAGGCGCTCCGCTGCTCTACCCGGATGTTGCCCTGCTACCCGCACACCCCTCACGATTCCGGACAGGACTGCCCCTCCCGATTGCAGGTCGGGGCACGAGGAAGCGCGCATGGAGATGCACCGGCAAGAATCACGCCGCGCGGAGGCCCGCCATATCCGGCTCCGCATCGACCTCCGGCAGACCGTGGCGGCGACGGAAGGCTGCGATCGCCACGTCCTGGCGGGCGAGCTTGCGTGACAGCCCCTCGACCTCGCGATGACGCGAAAAGGTCAGCTCCGATAGCGTGGCCTGGTAAAGCTGCTCGTCGGCATGGCTCCATGTCGACCTGGACTTCCGGTAGTCGCGTGATCTGGCGCGGAAACTGATCATCAGGCGTTCCGCGCGCGCCGTGATCTGCCGCTCGATCAGGCGGAGATGGGCATGCGTCTCCCGGCGAGCAGCTTCCATGGTCGCCAGCATGGCGATATGCTCCGTGATCGTCATGAGGCGGCCTTCCGCAATCGTTTAGGTGTGGACGTGAGGGATCGCCAAGCATCGGGATACCAGTGCCGGATCGTCTCCTCGGCGCAACGTTTCTCGAAATCGGTGAAAAGGTCGGGAAAGGCCTGTGCGACGGCCGCCCAGCAGCAATCTTCTTCGTAGAACCCGTCGGCGCTGCGCAGATGCGGGTGGATCCGTGCATTGCGGTCAGGGTCGAGATGGAACCCGCCATGGCTCGGGGTCGAATGGCAAACAATGCCCTCGGCATAGTGCGTGGCATGATCCGAGAGCCCCCATGGGGTTGCTTGACGAGCCGCGATGTTGCGGCGGGCCAGTCTACGCAATTGTCCCTGATGTCGGGCGTTCTCCTCGACACGGGTGCGGAACGCCGCCTTGCCGTCGAGCTGCCCGCCGTGACCATAGAAGCTGGACTGCTTCCATTCGCTGATGGGCAGAGGCAGCTTCCATGCGTGGCCGAGATAGTGTCCGCCATTGTAGGCGGGGATCATCGCAAAGGCGTTCTCGCCAACCAGTGCCGCGAAGAGGCCATCGCTCGTTCGCCCGTAATACGCCTCCGGGAATCCGGGGGTGTTGTCGGTCGTTGCCTCGGTTTGAGCAGTGGTGTTCATGCCGCCCTCCCCTCGACGGCGTCGGCTGCCACGGTGTCGACCGATACCTCTTCGAGCACTGCGTTCGGGTACCCGTGAGATTGCAGCCAGGTCTCCGCGTCCTGCCGGCTGGCGGCGAGATAGACGAGTTCGGCACCCTCGCCGGCGCGATCGAAGACCTGGATCGAGCCCGGTGCGGGTCGGGAGTTCACCACGAACTTCAAGCCGCAATCGACCGAAAAGCTCTTGTGGACGCGCAGGACGACGACACTGCCGCTGCCATAATCGCCTTCATGCAGCGTGAAATGCGCGGGCGATGAATACTGCCCGGCCTGCCGGGCGGGCGTCTTGCGGATCAGGCGGCCGCCGCTATTGGCGCTCTCCCATGCCGAGAGCTTCTTCCGATGACGTTCCGGCGGGCGCGGTGTGCCGTCGGAGTAGCGGATGATGGAACCGAGCGGCACGAGATCGTAGATCAATTGAGCGGACATATTGTTTCTCTCCAGTGGTGCTGTTGATGAAAACAGAACCGCCGCCGGCGCGATTGCCGGCGGCGGGATGGGTCGGGAGGACGTGGATTGGCGGCCTATTCGGCGGCGACGCGCCAGGCTTCAGTTTCTTCGACGATGTGGCCGTTATCGACCGGATGCTCGTTTGCCGTCGCCCCGGTCTGATCACCCTCGAGCTCATCGACTTCCCGCGCGGTGTCGTCGTCAGCCTCGTCCGGCGCGGCGTGCCGGGCCGTCCAGCTCGTCAGCTCGGCGACGTCGGGCGCGAACAGGGCCGAGGGATGGACGAAGTGGCCTTCCTTGAAGTGCTCGGCGAGGGCTGCACGCGTGTCCTTGACGCGGGCACGCGGCAGGACTGGCGTGTCCTTGCAGGACGCCTCCAGCGCCGGCCGCGACAGGCACGACATGAACTCGTCCGTGCCCATGTTCGGCAGGAAGCCGTCGGCGCCGACGGTATCGCCGGCGACGCGAGCGACGATGCCGCTGTTGGTCCTGTTCTCCCGGCATGAGAGGACCTCGATCAGGACCTTGCGCGCGACCTGGTTGAGCGTCTCACGATCGTATACGAGCCTGCCGTCTTCCCCGAAAAGAAGGGCGGCGTGGCGCTCCAGCCGCGCGTGGCCGTAGACCGTGCCCGAGGAACCGGAATCGACGGAGACGTTCCTGCCCGCGAAGGCGAGAACGAGCAGCGCCATCAGCGTGTCCTCCTCAATCGGCGCGCGGGCGAGCGCATCGTGCAGCGCATCGGTGCGGAAGTCCCCGATCATCTCCATCCCCTTGCACGTCACGTCCGGACGGGTCTTGGTAGCGACCAGCCCCGTGTCCGTACCTGCGGCGTCGGTTGCATCACCCTTGCCCTTCGGCTTCTTCGCTTCGGGCATGCGATAGGCGACCGTCTGCACCTTGCCCTCACGGTCGAGATACATGGCGGTGTGGTCGGACTTGCCGGGCTTTCCGTAAACCCGCTCGGCCTTGGGCGGCAGTTTGGCCTCGCCCCACTGGCCGACCTCGACGATTGTTCCTCGCTTGGGAAGGTTGTTCGACATCCATTCCTGCTGGGCGCCGAGATAGGCGTCGACGTCGGTCGTGTAGCGGCTGTCCTCATCGGCCGGAGCGAACAGATCCTCGACCCACGCGATGCCGTAGGCCTGCGCGAGATCGTCGCCGAAGCTCGCATGACGTGCATACATGCGGGTTCTGGTCAGGCCCTGCGCAACGCTCCACCACGAAACCTGCGGATCGGCCTTGCTCGGCCTGTGTTTCTTCCAGACCTCCTTCTGGTCCTCAAGCGAGGCGGACGCGATGGTGCGCAGTTGCCGCTCGTCGGGCATGTCGCCCTTGGCCATCTGATCGAGCATGGCCGGAAACACGTTCGCCAGAAGCCGCAACTTCTTGATCTGGCGGACCGGCAATGCCAGCGCAATGGCGATCGCCTCCTCGGTCCAGTTGAGCGCAACCAGACGCTCGATCGCCCGCCACTGGTCGACCGGATTGAGCTGCTCATGGGCCAACGTCTCGGCAAGCGAGCGCATGGCGCCGCCGTCCTCGGCACGCTTGGTCACCAACACGGCGATCTCCGCGAGGCCCGCCGCGATCGCCTGCTTCACGCGGCGATGTCCGGCGTCGATGACATAGCCGTTGCCGCCTTCGGTCTCCGGGGCGACGACCGGCGGCTGCACGATGCCGACGGCCTTGATTGTGGCGAGCAGCAGGGCGTCCGCCTGCGGGCTCGATTTCGAACGCCGTGCTCTGTCGGGATTCTCCTTGAGCGCGCGCGGATCGACAAACTTGAGTTCCATTGGGATGCTCCGTTTCGGGTTGCGGACACCGCCGATCGCGGGCCCTTCTCCGTCTTCTTTTCCGAAGACATCTCCCCGCCCGCGGAGCGGACGGGCCGGTGCAACTGCCTGTCGAGCATCCCTGCCCGACAGGCCAAGCGGGGCTCTCAGCCCTGCGAAGGACGATGCGGCCGGGATCGCGAGCCAGGCAGTTGAGCGCCAGCGTCACCGGTTCGGCCGATCCGCGAGAAGGGCTTCTTTCCCTCCCGGTTTCACCATTTTTTCCGATCTGCGCAACGTTGCGGCTGAATGCGGATCGTCTCGCAAGAGCCGAGAACGCTGTTCCTGTTGCCCTCCCAAATTAGCGGCGGCGACGGATGATCCCGGGCTTGCCTTTTAGCGCTTACAACATTATTGTTGTAAGCATGATTCCTGCCCTCGTCCCATTGCCCGGCTCTCCGTGGACCGTTCTGCCCCCTGGGGCGCACGCGGCGAGTTTGGAAGATGTGGCGGCTGCTTTCGCAACGAATGCCTGGCGGCGTGAGCTTTTCGACGGCCTCGTTCTCGCCTCTGGCAAACTGCGATTGGCTGGATGTCCGGCGATCTATCTCGACGGCAGCTATGTGACCGGCAAGCCGAGGCCCGGCGACTTCGATGCATGCTGGGATCCTACTGGGGTCGACCCGGCCAAGCTTGATCCCGTGTTCCTGGAATTTGCGAACGGTCGGGCAGCGCAGAAAGCGGCATTCAAGGGCGAGTTCTTTCCGTCCTCGATGATGTGCGTGGATGTCGGGCAGGCATTCGTCGATTTTTTCCAACTGGATCGTTTCACAGGAAAACAGAAAGGGATCATCTCCATTCCGCTTTCGGCCGATCCGCTTCTCTCCGGGAAGGTGCAGCCATGATTTACAGCGACAAACAGTATGGCGTATCGAGTGCGCAGCTAGCGAAGTTGCGAGACGCGCTTGCTGCTGCGGACGCGCGCGCATCGGATCAGGCATGGCTCAAGCAGGCGGAGATCGATGGGCTCAAAAGCCAGATCGCCGACATCGAAGCCGAGCTTGCCGAATACGACCTGCTCAAATCTGGCCAGGTCTCATTCTCGAAATCCTATGCGCTAGAAGAGTTGCCGCGCGTGCTGGTGCACGCGCGAATTGCCTCCGGCATGAGTCAGACAGATCTCGCCGAAAAGCTCGGCATGAAGCCGCAACAGGTGCAGCGCTATGAGGCGACCGACTACATGGGCGCAAGCCTTGGTCGGCTGATTGAGATTTCGAAGGCGCTCGGTGTGAAGGCGTCAGGAAGTTTCGAGGGACCGAAGCAGGCCGGCGGATCGGTGTTCGCGTGGGGCGATGCCGACGATATCGTCTGGGGTCAGCTTCCTTACAAGGAGATGATCAAACGCAAATGGTTTGATCTACCGCGCGGGGCAAACCCGATTGAGTGCGTGAAGGAATATTTCTTGCACGCGGCCGGACCGCAATTTGCGACGGCGTTTCACCGCAAGAAGATGCGCAGCGGGAACGTGCCGAACGAATACGCCCTACTCGCGTGGCAGGCGCGCATTCTGGAGCGGGCGCGTAGTAAGATTGAAGCAGAAGAGATCGGAACCTTCGAACTCGATGACCGGTGGCTGCCGGAGTTGGTGCGTCTCACGAAACGGCAGGACGGGCCGAAGCGTGCCCGTGATCTGTTGGCCGAGAAAGGCATCGTGCTTATCGTCGAACGGCACCTCTCGGGATCGTATCTCGACGGCGCAGCCATGCTTGCCGACGGCGATACGCCGGTTGTGGGCCTTACGTTGCGATACGACCGGCTGGATAATTTCTGGTTCGTGCTGATGCACGAGCTCGGTCACGTTTTCCTGCATCTCTTCGACGGTTTGCGCTTCGACTTCTTCGACGAGGAAAGCGGCAATGACGGTGATACGATTGAGGCGGAAGCTGACAAATTCGCGCTCGACGCGCTGATACCGGAAACGCTGTGGGATCAGTGTCTGTCCCGCTTTGCCATGTCGGAAGAGGCAGTGAAGATCGACGCGGAGACGATCGGCATCGATCCGAGCATTATCGCGGGACGCATCAGGAAGGAGCGCAGCAACTACACCATCCTGAATGATCTGGTTGGTCGGGATCAGGTGCGCTCGCAGCTTGAGGAGGCGAGCGATGATCTTGACTAAGGACATGTATGTTCCGGCGCTGCGGTGGAGGCAGGGCGAATACCAGGCGCTTCTCCGCCTGGCTGGTGCAGTCAAGGATCGCATTGTGCCCTACATCACCATCCCCGAGGTCGAATACGACTTCGAGTTGCGGCAGCCGAAGAAATCGGTCCATGAACACGTTCATCCGTTCGCCGCCCGGTTCAAGGCCAAATGGGGGCAGCGGCCCGCGTGGGTAAGTATTCATCCGGGCATCGCTGATCAGCCCATGGATGATGGGCGGGATATACCCACCTATGTATTCGCAGCTCTGCGCGCGTTCCGGGCGAATGCGATACCGGCGGTTCCCCTCGACGCTGCGACTTCCATCATCGCGTCTGTCCGGACGATTGCCGCGACCGACGGACTTGGGGTGGCGATCTCGATCCGGCTCGAAGATCTGATGAAGCCCAATGCTCGCTCCCGCATCGAGGGATTAGCGGCAGCACTTGATTTGGAGCTTTCGGAAGTTGACCTGATCATTGATCTCGGTGGCCCGAATTTCGAGCCCTATGACGCCTTCGCAGGTGCCCTCATCGCGGCCATGCGCAGACTTGGCGACCTGTATGCCGTCCGGAATCTGGTCGTCATCGGCACAGCGATTCCCGAGACATTCAAGGATGTCGCCAAGGGCGCTGACCGGCTTCCACGCCACGATTGGCTCTTTTACCAGGTGTTGCTCGGCAAGATTCCGGCCGGCATGCGACAGCCGAATTTCGGGGATTACACGATCGTCCATCCGGAATTTAAGGCTCTGGACATGCGCATGATCAAGGCGGCAGGCAAGCTCGTTTACACGACGCCGGCAGCCTGGGAAGTGCGAAAGGGTGGGGCATTCAACGACGATCGCACGCAGATGCATGGCCACTGCGCGTCAATAGTAGCGTCGGGAAAGTTCAACGGTGCCGGCTATTCAAGCGGTGACGATTACATCGCAAAGTGCGCGGTTCACAAGGAAGGACCGAGCAATCAGACGCGATGGAAGGAGGTGGCAATCAACCACCACATCACACATGTGCTGGGCGACCTCGCCACGCTTGGCGCTGCACCATGAAGGCGCGGATGGAGGCGGTGATCTCGCGGAGGGTCATGGCCTCACACAGCATCTCGTAAAGCTTCTTTCTCGGCAGCCGGAGGTCCTTCGCCGCATATCCGGCTTGGCCCAGAAGTTGGATGACCTCATCGCGCCAAAGCAGGTGCGCCATCATGACCGGATCGATTTCGGGATTGGCGGCGGCGTTTCGCAACACCCGGAAGTTGATTCCACCTCTTGGTCCCTGCTCGGCCGCGATCACGCCGCACCATTCGGGTGCGTGACTCATGATGCCCGCGAGATGCTTCGGCGCGGCGACGAGTGTGAGCTTCTGTAGCGTTTGGCGGTAGATATCGATCTGGGTCGCGAATCGGTCGAGATTGTCCTTGGCGCTCTTGATTTCATAGCCGTGGATGCAGCCGTTGATGACTGCCACGTCGATGCGGCTCCGGGCGTGCGCGAGGCCAAGTTCGTCGATCACAAGCGTATCGGGATGGGATTTGGCGCGTCGCAATCGTTTGGCGTGTAGCGCAGAGCGAATGTCTCCGTCTGTCGTTTCCAACTTCGTCATGGCCGGCATGTCCTCCAGCTTATGTTCTGCCGGAGGTTCTGGTCCAAGCCAAGGTGGCATTCTGACTCACCTGACATTTCTCAAGCGTGTCACCGGCGATGACCCGTCTTGGTTGTCCGAAAACCGGCTGAATCGACCGACTTGGGAGCGCGAGGCTGTCATTGCCGCACCGTCTCGGAACGTCACAGAGGGTCTGAGCATCCCTTTCAAAAGTCCGGCCACGCAGGTATTGGACCTCGATCGTCATCTGTCGCAATACTGGACTTCCGTTCACGCCGCCTCACGGATCCCACCATCAGCCACCCCGACCACAAGGCTGGGATTGTTATCCGTGCCGGCGGCGAGATCAGCTTCGAGATGGGCCAACTCCTGCCGCTTCAGTTCGAGCTCGGCCTCGAAGGCGAAGGCTTCGCCAATGCGTGGCTGATAGGAGGCTAGACGCCGGCGGGCATCCACCAGCCGACAGCGATAATTGTCCTGCTCGCCCTCAAAGTTCGACAGAGCATGCTCGAGGCGAGCAATCGCGCCGAGCGGCGTGACCGTGACGGGAAGCTCGATCTCGTGGTCGGCGCCAGTGCGCATCAGCATTGTGGTGTAGCGATACCCGTCCCGGCCGAAGCGCTCGCCGCTATATTCGACATCGAAGCCGCCGATCTGCCCAATGATCGTGTCACCCTCGTGCTGGAGCTGCACGAGAGTAAGGATTTCCTTCATCAGCGCGCGGCCGGCGAGCTTGCGCTCGGCGAACACGGTCCCGGTGACGGTCATTGTGAAGGCATCGCCGACGGTCGGCACTAGGCGGACGATGTCCTGCCCGATTTCAGCAATGCACCGGGTCGACAGTTCGATTTCGCGTTCAGCGTCGCGGACCTGGCGGCGGATGGCATGCTGGTCGTCGATATGGGCGGCGTGGAGCCGGTCGAGACGGGCGATTTCGGCCTCAAGCCCCGCCTTTTGCATCAGGCGCTGATCGCCCGATGCGATGGCCTTGGCCATCGCGAACTGGTTGGCCTGCCCCTCCCCCATATCCTCAAGGCGTCGAATGGACGTGTCGCCGGAGAGCGCGGCCGCGATGAACCGGGCCTTGCGCTCATTGTTTTGCCACATGGTGGCGTCGAGCGAGCCGAGCGTTGCGTAGGCATAGAGCCCGATTTCATCGTGCTGGTTGCCCTGGCGAATGATGCGGCCTTCGCGCTGCTCGATCTGGGACGGAAGCCAGGGAACGTCGAGATGGTGCAGCGCTTTCAGCCGCGCCTGCACGTTGACGCCGGTGCCCATGGTTTCCGACGATCCGATCAGGACCCGGACCTTGCCGGCATTGAAATCGTTGAACAGTCGCTGCTTGGCCTCCGACTTCTTGAAATCCTGCATGTAGGCGATTTCCGAAGGCGGCACGCCAAGGCGGACCAGCTCGTCGCGGATCCAGCGATAGGCCGAGAAGCCGCGGGAGGCTTCGACATTGATGGTGCCGAGATCGGAGAAGATGAGCTGGCCGGCGCCAGGCTTGTCGAAGGGCTTGCCGTCCTTGCGGACATATTCGTTCTCGGCCGTCTCCCGCCAAATGCGGAAGGTGTTTCGGACAAGCGCGTTAAGCTTGTTGGCCTCCTCGTTGTCCATGGCCGGCATGACCAGGCGCAGGTCGATGGCGGCATGGCGGCCGTCGGTGATGACCGAGAGCAGGATGTCGTCGCCGGGCTGCGCCGGCCCGTCGCGCTCCTCGATGGCCTTGATGCGCTGATCGAGGTGGCGCTGATAAGCCTTGAAGGCGGCGGTCGGCTCGGCCGTGATGATCTGGCGCTTGCCGCCATCGATCTCCGGCACCTTCACATAGGTCCGAAGGTCTGCGGGCTGCACCACGTCCGCAAATGAGCGGAACATGGCGATCAACTCGGGGACGTTGACGAACTGGGCAAAACGCGTGACCGGCTTGTACTTGCCGGACGGCTGCAATTCGAGTTCGGTCGAGGTGTCGCCGAAAGTCGAGGCCCAGGCGTCGAACTCGTGCAGACCACGCTCGGCGAGCGCAGCATTATTCATCAGCCGCTGGACGGTGAACATCTCGCCGAGCGTGTTGGTGATCGGCGTGCCGGAAGCGAGCACAAGCGCCCTGCCCGGATTTTTCGTCTCGATGAATCGAGACTTCACATAGAGGTCCCAGGCCCGCTGCGAGCCATTGGGATCGACGCCCTTCAGAGTCGACATGTTGGTGGCGAAGCTGAGCTTCCTGAACTCCTGCGCCTCATCGACGATGATCTGGTCGATGCCGATCTCGGAGATGGTGAGCAGATCGTCCTTGCGGGTCGACAGCGCCTCCAGCCTTTCCTTGTGCCCCTCCTTCATGCGCTCGATACGCTTGCGCGAAAGCCGGTCCCCCCGGTCGACCTTGGTCAGTAGCTCCTCATAGGCCTCGAGCTCGTCGTGAATCATTTGCAGCTCGAAGGCCGAGGGAATCGAGATGAAGCGGAATGCCGAATGGGTGATGATGATCGCGTCCCAGTTCGCGGTTGCCGCCCGCGACAGGAAGCGATGCCGCTTCTCCTTGACGAAATTGGTCTCGTCAGCGACCAGAATCCGGGCGTTCGGATAGAGCGCCAGGAACTCGCGGGCGGCCTGCGCCAGGCAATGGCCGGGAACGACCAGCATGGCCTTGTTGATGAGGCCGAGCCGGCGCTGCTCCATGATCGCGGCCGCGATCGAGAGCGTCTTGCCGGCGCCAACGGCGTGGGCGACATAGGTCGAGCCAGCCGAGATGATCCGCCAGATCGCCCGTTTCTGGTGCCCATAAAGAGAAAAGGCGCCCGAGGCGCCTGGAAGCTGGAGATGGTCCCCGTTGAAATGTCGCGGGACCATGTTGTTGAAGGTGTCGTTGTAGAGCCGCGCCAATCGGTCGGTGCGATCCGGATCGCTCCAGATCCACGTCTGGAACGCCGTCTTGATCTTCTGCAGTTTCTCCTTGGCGGCTTCGGTCTCGACCGTATTGAGGACGCGCCGCTCGCTGTCGCCGTCCTTCACCGTGTCGAAGATTTGCGGGATCGAGGAATTGAGCACGTCGGACAACAGCTGCCCGGCATCGCGACGATGGGTGCCCCATTCGGTCGTGCCGGCGGCGCTCCAGCCGAGCTGGCGGGCATTGACGGTCCAGCAAGCAAGTTCGGGCGTGTGGTGGATGCTTATGTCGGCATCCATCGTCTGCTTGACAAAGGCGACGATGTCGGCCGCCGGAATCCAGGGTGCGCCGAGACGGGCGGTGATGTCGGAGGGCCTGAGATCGGCGGGCTGCACGCCCTTGAGCGCTTCGACATTGCGTGCAAAGGCTGGATCGAGCGCAGCGGCGGCCTCCGCGGCAGCGAGCTTGGAGCGAACGGCGCCAGAGAGATAGGCATCGGCGGTTTGCCAGGAACCGGACGTCGGATCCTGGAAGATCGCCTGCCCCAACTCGTCAATGACATCGGCAACATCACGATGCAGCAGTTCCGCGATGTGATCGGCGTCAACATGGCCACGTTCGTTCAGCACGACGGCGAGAGCATCGGCGGCCGACGTGATGACCGGCGCCGGCGGCGGCGCGATGACGCGCTCGGTGAAGATCGAGCCGGGCCGGGCGGTATTGGTCTCGAGGTCGTAGTCCTCGATGGACGCCACCAGCCAGCAATCGGGATCATCGAGGAAGGGCTGGAGATTGGGACGGCGATGCGTCTCCCGCACTTCGCCGGTTTCCGCATCGTCGGAGGTCGAGACCGTGGTGAAGTTGATCGGCCCGAATTCACGCACGAAGTTGGACCAGGCAATGCGCAGCTTGACCTGTGCCGGCTTCCACGGCCGGTCGAATTCCTGGGCCTTCAGCACCTCGCGCACCGCGTCGCGGATGGGGATCAGCTTGCGGATGATGCGAGCGTGTTTCTCGGGGATACCGTCCGAACCCCTCCCCTTGCGGATGGTGATGGTCACGGCCCCACCGTCTACCATCTGCATCAGGGCGGTGTTCTTGCCGATGAAATAGCTGCCCTCGCGGATGGAGCCTTCCGCCGCCATCCCGAGATCGCCGGCGTGGGCGTCCTCGTCTTCAGCGTCAGCCTCGATGTTTTCAGGCTCGCCGTCATAAAGTGCTTCCGGGAGGGCGGGGATGGCTGCGGACAATGCCGCCTCGAGATTGACGCCGGCGTGCGGAAGGCAGGTATAGGTTTCGTCGGGGCCGTAGATGCCGTGCCGCAGGGCGTGGTCTCCCAGCACCAGGTCGGGATGTTCGGCGAACCAGCGATTGACGCGGATCGCGCCCTCATCCTCGGTCGCCGGACGGATCTCGACAAGGTCGAGCCAGGAGGCGTCACCGACCGCCTCATCGCTCCGCCGCTTGCGGAAGAACAGGATGTCCACGACGACATTCGTGCCGGCATCGGCGCGGAAACTGCCCTCGGGCAGGCGGATGCCGGCGACCAGATCGGCTTGTCGCGCGATGTGCTCACGCGCCCGGCTATCGGCCTTGTCCATCGTGCCGCTCGAGGTGACGAAGGCGGCGAGACCTCCAGGCTTCAGCCGGTCGATAGATTTGACGATGAAGAAGTCGTGCAGCCTGAGCGAGAGCGTCCGGAAGGACCGGTCGCTGCGCACGATCCGGTCGGAAAACGGCGGATTGCCGATCGCCAGGTCGAAGTGCTGTGGCAGGTCGATCTGGGCAAAATCGGCATTGAGGATCCCGCCCCGCGGCTGCAGGAGCCGGGCGACGCGGGCGGTAACGGGATCGATCTCGATGCCAGTCACTTGGCTGACATCGCGGAGGGCCTCCGGCATCAGAGCCGGGAACAGGCC
>NZ_JZEX01000016.1 GCF_000969415.1 Devosia geojensis
ACGGTCGCCGGAGCGAACGCGGCGGGCGCGCGGGTCGGGCTCGTCTACATGGACTTCGACGCCGATCTCAACGCGCCGGGCACCAGCGACGGCGCCCTGGACTGGACCGGCGTCGCCCACCTGCTCGATATTGCAGGGTGTGAACCCTCGCTTGCAGCGCTCGGCCCGGCGCGCCCGATGATCGAGCCCGGCCAGCTCCTCTACTTCGCGCTCGAAAACATCACCCCGCCGGAAGCGGCCACGATCGAGGATCACGCAATCGAGGTCATATCGCGCGAAAACGCTCTGAGCGACATCGAGGCGGCAGCGATGCGCGCGGCCGATTGGGCGGGCGCGTTCGATTGCCTGCTCGTCCACTTCGACGTCGACGTCCTCTCATTCGTCGACTTCCCGATCGCCGAGAATGTGCGCCGCTGCGATGGCCTGAAACTCGAGCAGGCCGCCTTCGTGCTGAAGCGGCTGGCCGCCCTACCGCAATGGCGCGGCCTGACTGTCACCGAGGTCAACCCGGACCATGCGCCGGACGAAGCCGCCGCATTCTCGCGGCTCAACGAGGTGCTTGCGGATGCCCTCGGGTAAAACGTCTCTAGACTATGTCATGTATTGACGGAAGCACGAGCCGGAGGGCTCCCCGGGGAGGGGTCGGGGGT
>NZ_JZEX01000174.1 GCF_000969415.1 Devosia geojensis
CCGAGAACCCGCCGCCGCCGCTGCCCGAGGAGGACGAGGAGGCGGGCTGGGCGGCGACCATTGCCGCGCTCATGCCGGTGGCGGCGCCGGCGACGGCCCCGGCGATCTTGCCGGGCGAGAATCCGCCGGTGCTGTGGTACCAGCCGGGCGAATAGGACGTGCCGGTCGCGTCGGGGACGGCGTTGCGGGCGAGCTCGGCCTCGAAGTGCTCGGACCACGGCTTTTCGACGCCGAGCGCGATGGCATAGGGCAAAAGCCGCTCGAAGCGCTCGACGGTCAGTGGCGGCTCGCCGGACATGTTGAGGCGGTCCTTCTCGGCGGTTTCGAGATAGAGCTTCAGGCCATCGATCTCGTCCATCACCTTGCGGCCCTGGACGGTCGGGGCGCGCATGAGGATGGCGAAGGCGACGCAGAGCCCGACGATGGTGATAGCCGAAACCACCGCGGTCGAGACGCGGAAATCGGTCGCGAGCGCGCCGATGCCGCCGGCGAAGTTGGAAGCAAAGGCCACGGCCCAGATGGCGATGAGGACGAAACGGATCTTCGATCCGCTCCAGAGACCGTGAAGCCCGTTGACCGCGAGGCCGAGGAAGATGCCGAGGACGGCCGAGAGGATGAGCCAGAATGGCGCGAGATAGCCGAGCAGGACAATGCCGCCGATGACGGCGACCGCGATGACGATACCGAGGATCGTGTAGCCGACATTGTTGCGGAACCAGGCCTCGCGATTCTCGCGCTCGATGGCCTTGACGAACTCGGCGCGCCGGGCATTGAGGGTCGGGCCGGAGGTCTTGTCGACGGTGGCGCTGCCCTCGCGCACGAGGTAGGTCAGCAGCACCTCCTCGCCCGGCGGCAAGGGTTCGGCGGGCACCTTGCCGGTGGCGGTGAGCTTCAGTTTCTTTGCCGCGTTGTCGATGACGACGAGGCCCTTGACCCCGAGGTCGAAGGCGGCGGCGGTGAAGGCCGTCCAGCCGTTTTTCGTCCACCCCCAATTGTGGATGTAGTGGACGAGCGCGGGCGAGAAGCCCTTGGGCGGATGGAACAGCGGGATGACGACGCCCTTTTGCGGATCGCGCCCGACGCGGACCCAGGCCAGGGTGAAATAGGCGAGGACCGCCAGCGCGCCGAGCGCGGGGACGATGGCATCCTGCCGGTCGACGAACCAATAGGCGACGCGTTCGCCCGCACCGGGCTCGACGAGGATGCCCTTCTGGAACGAGGCGGCGACAGTCAGCCCCTCGCCCGGGCCGAGAGCCCGCTCGGCCCGGAACACCGCGACGTTGTCGGCCTCGCGCGTGATGGTGACCGCCCGCTCGGAGGACCCGGCGGGGCCGGTATAGCCGGCCATGTCGCGCAGCACCGCGCCCTCGGGCAGGCGAATGGTGGCGAGGGCCGAGAGGATCGGGAAGTTCCAGTAGTTGCCGGTGGCGTTCCAGTAGATCTCGTCGTAATCGGCGAAATACCGGCCCATGCGGGTCATGGTGTAGCTCAGGGCATAGCGGTGGATGCCGGGGCGTAGGAGCGTGTCGGCATCGCCGATCCAGATGCGCAGGAAATCGCCCCTGCGCTCGACCCGGAAGGGCTCGGCATTGTCGTTGCGGGTGGCGCCCATGACGGTGAGCCCGGGACGCACGCGGTTGCCGTCGCCGTCGCGCATGACCACGGGAATATCGCGGTAGATGCCGCGCTGGATATCGACGCCTTCGGCGATGACCTCGATGGTCTCGCGCACCTCGACCGAGCCGTCGACGAGGAGGGTGACGTCGGAGGTGAAGGCGCGGATTTCCTCGCGCGCGGCAACCGGTAGGCAGAGCGCGGCGGCCGCGAGGCAGGCGAGGAGCAGGCGGACGAGCATCGCTTCTTTTCAGGTGAACTTGACGTTGGGAACGGCGCGGTCCGCCTCGTTGTCGAGCTCGAAATACTGCGCTTTGAGGAACCTGAAAATGCCGGCGACGATATTGGACGGGAAGGATTCCACCGCGACGTTGAGATTGCGCACGGCCCCGTTGTAATAGCGGCGCGACATCTGGATCTCGTCCTCGACGGTCTGCAGCGCGCCCTGGAACTCGAGGAAAGTGGTGTTGGCCTTGAGGTCGGGATACGCCTCGGCGACGGCAAAGAGCCGGCCGAGCGCGGCCGAGAGCAGGCCTTCGGCCTTGGCGCGTTCTTCCGGCGAGCCGTTCTGGGCCGACTGCACGGCGGCGCGGGCGTTGGTCACGGCCTCGAGCGTCTCGCGCTCGTGGGACATGTAGCCCTTGACCGTCTCCATCATGTTGGGGATGAGGTCCGCCCGGCGCTTCAGCTGCACGTCGATGCCCGACCAGCCCTCCTCGACCATCTGCCGGTTCCGGACCAGATCGTTGTAGATCTTGATGCCGTAGGCGAGCGCCGCGGCGACGAGAGCGAGTACGATCCATTCCATGCCGGCTTCCTCCGCTGGGCCCTGCGCCAGATGCCGACGACAGTGGCATTGAACCGCTTCCGGTTCAACGATTTGCGCAGGCATGTCAATTGACCGCCCGGCCTTTCAGCTTGCGGTTCCTCCTCAAGTCTCCCGCTTGCGGCGGGCTAACGGCGCGGGGCGGACGTTGGCCTCGAACCTATCGATATAAAGAACGGGAGGCTTTCGCCCGCCCCGCGCATCCGGATGGTGGGTCTTTGCCGGTTGGATTACCGCCAGGGGCCTTCCGACCTGCCTTGACCCGCCAGGCCCACTCACGAGCCAGCCCCCCGTAGCTGGGGGTGACGGGCGCGGGGGCGGATGGCTACGTAGCCGCCTCCCGGCAAAACAGATGCGGAGGTAAGCCGCCCGGCTCGCTCCGGCTCGGGACCCTGCGGGGCGACCCCCGCTGACCCGGACCCTCCCGCCGGCGTTTCGTCGACACCGCGTCGTGCGGGAGGTGGGAGTGAGTATGGGGCAGGTGCGCGGGTGCGGGGATAAGTTTGTGGTTCGTGAACGGGATCAATGGGTTGGGCACTGCCTCCCCTCCCCCTTGAGGGGAGGGGTCGGGGG
>NZ_JZEX01000175.1 GCF_000969415.1 Devosia geojensis
GCCCCCTCCCACAAGGGTAAGGGGGAGAGTGCCAAGCTGCGGTATAAGGGAGGAAACCATGTCCGCACCGATCTACAGCGATCCGATCGAGAACGGGGCGGCCGATCCGACGGTCATCCACCGCGCCGGCACGAACGAGTGGTGGATGTTCTATACCCGCCGCCGCGCCGACTTCGCCTCGGCGGATTACCAGTGGATCCATGGCAGCCCCATCGGCGTCGCCGTCTCGCGCGATGCGGGGCTGACCTGGACCTACAAGGGCACCGTCGCCGGCCTCGACGATCCGGCAGACGAGGGTCTCAACACCCACTGGGCGCCGGAGATCGTCAACATCGGCGGCCTCTACCACATGTTCCTGAGCTACATCACCGGCACCCATCCGGACTGGAACTCGCGCCGCACCATCGTCCACTTCACCAGCCCCGATCTCGAGACCTGGACGCGTGTCGGCCCGTTGCCGCTGCCGTCCGACAACGTCATCGACGCCGCCGTTGCACCATGCCCGGACGGGCTCTACCGCCTCTGGTACAAGGACGAAGCCAAGGGCTCGTGCACCTGGGTGGCGACGAGCCGCGACCTTTATGACTGGCAGGTCGTCGGCGAGGTCATCCCCGGCAAGGATGGCGGCGTCCCGCACGAGGGGCCGAACGTTTTCCCCCTCTGCGGCTATATCTGGATGATCGTCGACGAGTGGCGCGGGCAGGGGGTGTTCCGCTCGACCGACGCGGTCACCTGGGGCCGGCAGGGGCTGATCCTCGATCAACCGGGCGCCGACCGACAAGACAGGCGCTTCGCCCGCCATGCGGATGTGGTGACGCAGGGCGACTGGGCCGCGCTCTACTACTTCACCCACTCCGAATGGGAGGAGACTTCCGGCAACCCGCCGATGACCCCGGCCGAACGGTCAACGGTCATCCACGTCGCGCGGCTGACGGTCGAGGACGGCCGGCTCGTCGCCGAGCGCGATGTCGGCCCGCTGGCGCTCGACCCGGCATTGCAGCGGTTCTGACCAGATCGGAAGTCGCGGCGCATCGCCTCCCTCCCCCTTGAGGGGAGGGAACGAGGGTGGGGGTGAGTCGGTGAGCCACGGAAACTTCCCCCGACCCCTCCTCTCAAGGGGGGGAGCAGACAGGGCTCCCACTTGCGTGCCCTTTGTGGGCAGTATAACTCGCACGACCCCGAGCCAGGAGCCGCCCATGACCGCGACCATGATGACCGAGCAACTGACGCTGCCCGATCAGGCGACGGACGCGGACTGGTGGCGCGGCTCCGTCACCTACCAGATCTATCCGCGCTCCTTCCAGGACCACAACGGCGACGGCGTCGGCGACCTTGCCGGCATCACCAGCCGGCTGGAATACGTCGCCGACCTCGGGGTCGACGCCATCTGGCTCTCGCCGGTCTTCACCTCGCCGATGAAGGATTTCGGCTACGACGTCTCTAACTACCGCGACATCGATCCGATCTTCGGTACGCTGGAAGACTTCGACCGGCTTGTGCAGAAAGCCCATTCCCTGGGCCTCAAGGTGCTGATCGACCAGGTGATCTCCCACACCTCCGACCGGCACGCCTGGTTCGCCGAAAGCCGCCAGTCGCGCACCAATGCGCGGGCCGACTGGTATGTGTGGGCGGACGCCAAGCCGGACGGCACGCCGCCCAACAACTGGCTCTCGATCTTCGGCGGTTCCGCCTGGACGTGGGACAGCCGGCGCATGCAGTACTACATGCACAATTTCCTCGCCTCGCAGCCCGACCTCAACTTCCACAACCCCCAGGTGCAGGAGGCGGTGCTCGGCGAAATGCGCTTCTGGCTCGAGCGCGACGTCGACGGCTTCCGGCTCGATACCGTCAACTTCTACTTCCACTCGACGGGGCTTGAGCCCAACCCCGTGGTCAAGCCCGAGGACTTCAACGCCTCGACGGCGCCGGCGGTCAACCCTTACAACTTCCAGGAGCACCTCTACGACAAGTCGCGGCCCGAGAACCTCGAGTTCCTGAGGCGCCTGCGCGCGCTGGTCGACGAATATCCGGGCAAGACCACGGTCGGCGAGATCGGCGACAGCCAGCACCAGCTCGAGCTCATGGCCAAGTACACCGCCGGCCACGAGCGGCTGCACATGGCCTATACCTTCGATTATCTCGGCGGCGAGTTCTCGGCCGAGCACTTCCGCCGGTCGATCGTCGCCACCGAAACGGCGGCCGCCGATGGGTGGCTCTGCCTCGCCTTCTCCAACCACGACGTGGTGCGCCACGTCAGCCGCTGGGCCGTGCATGGGCAGGAGCAGGCGCTGACCCGCCTCACCGCCATGATGCTGCTGACCATGAAGGGGTCGGTCTGCATCTACCAGGGCGAGGAGCTGGGCCTGACCGAAGCCGAGCTCGCCTTCGAGGACCTCGCCGATCCCTATGGTATCGAGTTCTGGCCCCAGTTCAAGGGCCGCGACGGCTGCCGCACGCCCATGGTCTGGCAGGCGCAGGTGCGCCATGGTGCGTTCTCCACCGCCAACAAGACCTGGCTGCCGGTGCCGATGGATCACCTGACCCGCGCCGTCGACACGCAGGACGGCGTCGAAGGGAGCGTCCTCGAATTCTACCGCGCCATGCTCGCCTTCCGCAAAGCGCACCCGGTGCTGGCCAAGGGCGGCATCCGCATCCTGGAATCCGGCGCGGACGTTCTGGCGTTCACGAGATACGGGCAGGGCGAGGAGTTGCTGTGCGTGTTCAATATGAGCGCGGAAACGGGCGAGTTCGTGCTGCCCGAGGGGATGGCTCCGCAGGCACTGGATGCGCCCGGTGTGGTCGCGGCGCCGGCGGATGGCAGGATCGTGCTGGAGCCGTTCGGCGGGTATGTGGGGAAGGTTGGGTAGTTCGGGGACCGCCGGGACACCTCCCTACCCCTAACCCCTCCCCTCCAGGGGGAGGGGACGCATCGTGCCCCTTGTGCGCCGTCGCTCCAAAGTACGCGGAGCGGTTCCCCTCCCCCTGGAGGGGAGGGGATAGGGG
>NZ_JZEX01000176.1 GCF_000969415.1 Devosia geojensis
CCCCCGACCCCTCCCCTCAAGGGGGAGGGGGGCGAAGGGCCGTGCCCTCGCTGTGTCTATATGGAATATCGTGCCCATCCGGACCCTTACTCCGCATCCAGCGGTGCGGTGCCGATAGGCTTGCCTTCGCGCGAGAGGGTGATCTTTTCGATGCGCGCCTCGGCGGTCTTCAGCAGCGCCTCGCAATGGGCCTTCAGCGCCTCGCCGCGCTCGTAGATGGCGATGGATTCGGCCAGCGGCGCGCGGCCGCTCTCGAGCTTGCCGACGATCTCCTCGAGCTGGGCGAGAGCCGCCTCGAAGCTCAGGGTCTTGATGTCGTCGTTGCTGGTCTCGGTCATATTCCTATTCCTTCAGGTCACCCACCGCGCCATCCATCAGCATGGCGACATGGTGGGACACGCCCCCGGCGAGGCCCTTGAGGTCATAGCCACCCTCGAGGAGCGACACAATGCGGTTGCCGCAATAGCGCTCGGCGACGTCCATCAGCTTGCCGGTAAGCCAGGCGAAATCGCCCGGCTCCCAATCGAGCTCGGCCAGGGGATCGCGGTAGTCGGCATCGAACCCGGCCGAGATGAGCAGGATGTCGGGCGAGAAGTTGACGAGCGCCGGCAGGATGGTGTCGCGGTAGACCTCGCGCATCGCCGCCCCGTCCGAGCCCGGCGGGAGCGGCGCGTTGACGATGTTGCCGACGCCTGTCTCGCTCGCCCGCCCCGTGCCCGGATAGAGCGGGACCTGGTGGCTCGAAGCGTAGAAGACACTGGGATCGGCCTGGAAAATATCCTGCGTGCCGTTGCCATGGTGGACGTCGAAATCGACGATGGCGATGCGCTCGGCCCCGTGCTTGCGCTGCGCCTCGCGCGCGGCCACCGCGATGGTGTTGACGAGGCAGAAGCCCATGGGCGTGTCGCGCTCGGCGTGGTGGCCGGGCGGGCGGATGGCGCAGAAGGCGTTGTCGGCTTCCCCGAGGATCACGGCCTCGAGGGCGGCGAGCCCCCCTCCGAGAGCGGTGGATGCGGTATCGAGCGAGCCCGAGGAGATGAAGGTGTCGCTGTCGATCTGGCCGATGCCCTCGGCCGGCCGCGCATCGCGCAGGCGCTGCAGGTAGCGCGGGCCATGGACGAGTTCGGCGAGCGCCAGATCGACCGAGGGCGCGTCACGGCGCAGGAGCCGGTCGAAGCGCGGGCGGGCGAGCGCATCCTCGATGGCGCGGATGCGGTCGGCGCGCTCCGCGTGGCCCTCGGGGGTCACGTGGCTCTCGAAGTTCTGCTGGCTGATGAGGAGCGTCGTCACAGCGCTTGGGTTGCCTTTGGTACCTCGGTCTTTCTTGACGGCAAGCCCCGCCCTTGTCAAACAGCCCCGATGACCGGGAACCCAAAGTTGACCGCGCGCGAACCGCTGACCCTCGCCGACGCCGCTGAGCTGCTGCGGGCGGGCAAGGTCTGCGCGTTCCCGACGGAGACGGTCTATGGGCTCGGAGCCGACGCGACGGACCCGGATGCGGTGCTGGCGATCTACGAGACCAAGGGGCGGCCGCGGTTCAATCCGCTGATCGTCCATTGCGCGGACCTGGCGATGGCCGAGCGGATCGCGCAGTTTTCGCCGCTCGCGCGCGAACTGGCGCGGTTCTGGCCCGGGCCGCTGACGCTGGTGCTGCCGCTGAAGGCGGGCGCCGGGCTTTCGGACATCGTGACGGCCGGGCTCGATACGGTCGGCCTGCGTGTCCCCGACCATCCATTGGCGCTGGAGCTGATCGCGGCCGTCGGCCGACCGCTCGCCGCCCCCTCGGCAAACCCCTCCGGGCGGCTCTCGCCGACGACGGCCGAGCAGGTGCGCCGCGGTTTTGGCGGCCGCGTGCCGGTGCTCGACGGTGGCCCGTGCCGGGCAGGTGTGGAATCGACGATCCTTGCCGTCGCCGGAAACGAGGTGGTGCAGCTGCGCGCCGGGGCGCTGGCGCGCGAGACGATCGCCGAGGCGATCGGGCGGCCGGTGACGGTTGCCGCGCACGACGCCAAGGTCGCCGCGCCGGGGATGCTGACGAGCCACTATGCGCCCAATGCCAGGCTCCGGCTCGACGCCGGGGAGCCTGAGGCGGGCGAGGCGTATCTGGCGTTCGGGCCGACGGGGCATGCGGCGGCCGCCAATCTCTCGCCTTCGGGTGATCTGCATGAGGCGGCGCGCAATCTCTTTTCCCTTCTCCATGCATTGGACTCCACAGGGGTCGCGCGCATTGCCGTCGCGCCTGTTCCGATGACGGGCCTGGGCGAGGCGATCAACGACCGGCTGAAACGCGCCGCCGCGCCGCGCTGAGGGCGTGCCGAAACGCCGCCCGGCCTTGCGGCCTCGCGGTTCCTCCTCAAGTCTCCCGCCTTGCTGCGGGCTAACGGCGCGGGGCGGTCTCGAGCCTCGAACCTATCGATATAAAGAACGGGAGGCTTTCGCCCGCCCCGCGCATCCGGATGGTGGGTCTTTGCCGGTTGGATTACCGCCAGGGGCTTTCCGACCTGCCTTGACCCGCCAGGCCCACTAACGAGCCAGCCCCCCGTAGCTGGGGGTGACGGGCGCGGGGGCGGATGGCTACGTAGCCGCCTCCCGGCAAAACAGGTGCGGAGTCGGCCGCCCGGCTCGCTCCGGCTCGGGACCCTGCAGGGCGACCCCCGCTGACCCGGACCCTCCCGCCGGCGTTTCGTCGACACCGCGTCGTGCGGGAGGTGGGAATGAGTATGGGGCAGGTGCGAGGGTGCGGGGATAAGTTCCCGCTTTCTCTGCCGGATCAACGGGTTGAGCACTGCCTCCCCTCCCCCTTGAGGGGAGGGGTCGGGGG
>NZ_JZEX01000177.1 GCF_000969415.1 Devosia geojensis
CCCCCACCCTCAATCCCTCCCCTCAAGGGGGAGGGAGGCCGATCGTGCCCGTGGCACTGTCGTCCGGCCGCCTACTCCACCCCGCCGTCACCATGCCCGTGGCCGCTCTTTTTCGTCAAGGCGCGGGGCTCGGCTGCTTCGCCTGTCAGCAGCTCCTTCCAGCGCGCCGCCTGCGCGACGACGTTCGCGGGCGCCGTGCCGCCATAGCTCTGGCGGGCGGCGACCGAGGCTTCGACCGTCACCACCTTGTGGATGCGGCTGTCGATGCGCTGGTCGATGAACTTGAAGTCCTCGATGGTGAGGCCCTCGAGACCGCAGCCCTTCTGCTCGGCAAGCGCCACGATCTGGCCGGTGATGTGGTGGGCGTCGCGGAAGGGGATGCCGGCCTGCCGCACCAGCCAGTCGGCGACGTCCGTGGCGGTCGAGAACCCCGCGCTCGCGGCCGCGCGCATCGCCTCGCGGTTGACCGTCAGGTCGCCGACCATGCCGGTCATCGCCGCCAGCGACAGCGAGAGCGAATCCAGCGCGTCGAAGGCGACCTCCTTGTCCTCCTGCATGTCCTTGGAATAGGCGAGCGGCAGGCCCTTCATCACGACGAGGAGGCTCGTCAGCGCCCCCATGATGCGCCCCACCTTGGCGCGAATCAGTTCGGCCGCATCCGGATTGCGCTTCTGCGGCATGATCGAGGAGCCGGTGGTGAACTTGTCGGAGAGTTTCACGAACCCGAACTGGGCCGACGACCAGATCACCAGCTCCTCGGCAAAGCGCGACAGGTGCATGGCGCAGATCGAGGCCGCCGAGAGCGTCTCGAGGATGAAATCGCGGTCGGAGACGGCATCGAGCGAATTGGCCGTCGGCCGGTCGAATCCCAGCGCCTCCGCCGTCATGTCGCGGTCGATCGGATAGGGCGTGCCGGCGAGCGCCGCCGAGCCCAGCGGGCTCTCGTTGAGGCGCCTGCGCGCGTCCTCCAGCCGGCCGACGTCGCGGCCCAGCATCTCGACATAGGCGAGGAGATGGTGGCCGAAGGTCACCGGCTGCGCACTCTGCAGATGCGTGAAGCCGGGCATGATGGTCTCGGCCTCGGCCTCGGCGCGCTCGACGAGCTTGGATTGCAGGGTCCTGACCTGAGCCACCAGCATGTCGATGCAGTCGCGCACGTAGAGCTTGAAGTCGGTCGCCACCTGGTCGTTGCGCGAGCGGGCGGTGTGGAGGCGCCCGGCGGGGTCGCCGATCTTCTCCTTCAAGCGCGCCTCGACGTTCATGTGGATGTCCTCGAGAGCGCGCGAGAACGTGAACGTTCCGGCCTCGATTTCAGCCTCTACCTCGTTTAGACCGGCAACGATCGCGTCGCGATCGGCCTGCGTCAGTATGCCGGTCTCGGCAAGCATCGTCGCATGCGCTATCGACCCGGCGATGTCCTGGCGGTAGAGACGCTTATCGAATCCGATCGAGGCGTTGATCTCTTCCATGATGGCGTCTGGGCCGGAGGAGAACCTGCCGCCCCACATGCGATTGCTCATGCAGCATCCCGGAGTGTTTTAAGTGACCGAAACCAACGCGCCCCCACCGGAAAGCTCGCCGCTTCCGCGGCTGATCCTGACCCTGGGGCTCGCCATTTTGGGCGTTGGTATATCGGTCTGGGTATTCCTTAGCAATGCCGCCCCGTCGGCGCGCGAGTGCCCGGTGCAGACCGAGGCCGGCCAGAGGCTCGACGCGGCTGCCGTCGGCGAGCTCGCCGCCCTCCTCGGCACCGGCGAGGGACGCGGCTACCGCTCGATGACCTTCAAGAAGGCCGACGGCACCGACACCTCGATCTCGGCGTTTTCGGGCAAGCGCCTCCTCGTCAATTTCTGGGCGAGCTGGTGCGTGCCCTGCCGCGAGGAGATGCCCGCGCTCGACGCCATCGCCACCAAATACAATTCCGATACCTTCATGGTCCTGCCGATCAACCTCGACATGGGCGAGAGCGGCCTGAAGAAAGCGCAGGATTTCCTGGCCGAAGGCGCCTACCAGAACCTGCCGCTCTTTGCCGACAACACCTTTGCCGCCTTCGAGCGTTTAAAGACCGAGGCGGTCGCCATTGGCCTGCCGGTCACGCTCCTGCTCGACGAGATGGGCTGCGAGCTCGCGGTCCTCCCGGGCCCCGCCGAATGGAACACGCCGGACGGGGAAGCGGTGGTCGAGGCGCTGATCTCGCTTTAGGTTGTGTGGACAGTTAGGTCAGGGTGGGCCGAAAAGGGTGGTCTTGAGAACCGGCGCGCAGCGTACGTTCGGTACGTGAGCACGGCAAGCGCAGAAAACCGCCCTTTGCAGGCCGCCATCACCTAAATGTCCACACAACCTAGGGAAGGCTCGAGGCAGGGAGTACAACGTGCTGCTCCAGCGTGCCCCTCCCCCTTGAGGGGAGGGGTTGGGGTG
>NZ_JZEX01000178.1 GCF_000969415.1 Devosia geojensis
GGTCCACACAACGACCCCCACCCTCATTCCCTCCCCTCAAGGGGGAGGGAGGCGAAAGAGCCGCCGATTCCAATAAAGCCGGCCACGCTCCAGCAGAGGTGCCCCAAGCCCTTCGGCTGTGCATCACGCCCCTCCCCTTCCGGCCCAGCCGGGAACGAGCACCAGGGCGAAATAGGGCGCGGCATCATCGGCCTTTTCCGCCAGCGGCAGATGGCGGGCAGCGGCCATGGTGCCGCGCTCGACATAGACGGCGCCTTCGAGGCGGCCGGCGGCGGCGAGCGCGCGACGGACCTTGGGCAGGTTCCGCCCGAGCTTCATGACGACGGCTGCCTCGCTTTCACCAAGGCGCCGGGCAAGATCGGTTTCGGGGAGCGTGCCGGGCAGGACGCTCATCACGTCGTCGCCCTGCACCATCGGCACGCCGGCCGCCGACCAGCAGCCGGACATGGCGGTGACGCCAGGGATGACTTCCGTCGGGAAGCGATGGGCAAGGCGCACATGCATGTGCATGTAGGAGCCGTAGAACAGCGGATCGCCTTCGCTGAGGACCGCGACGGTGTGGCCTGAGGCAAGATGCGCGGCAAGGCGCTCGGCGGCTTCGTCATAGAAACCGGTGATGGCCGAAACATAGCCGGGATCGGTGCGCTCGATCTCGGTGGTGATCGGATAGAGCAGCGCTTCCTCGACCTGTTCCGGGCGGATGAGATCGGCGACGATGCCGCGCGCATTGCTGCCGTTGCCGGCCTTGGCGAAATGGGCGACGACGTCGGCGGCCTCGATGGCGCGGACGGCCTTGAGGGTCAGGAGCTCCGGGTCGCCGGGGCCGGTGCCGACGCCGATGAGACGCCCGCTCATAGCCCCGGCCTAGCCAAGGCATTGAGAGCCGCGGCGGTCATGGCGCTGCCGCCGAGCCGCCCGGTGACGACGGCATAGGGCACGCCATAGCTGTCCGCGACAAGCGCCTCCTTCGACTCGGCGGCGCCGACGAACCCGACGGGCATGCCGAGGATGGCGGCGGGCTTGGGCGCGCCGTCGCGCAGCATCTCGAGGAGATGGAAGAGCGCGGTCGGCGCATTGCCTATGGCGACGACCGCGCCGGCAAGGCGCTCGCCCCAGAGGTGGAGGGCGGCGGCGGAGCGGGTGTTGCCGATCTCCTCGGCGATCTCGGGCACGGCCGGGTTGCGCAGGGTGCAGAGGACGTCGTTGCCGGCAGGCAGGCGAGCGCGGGTGACACCATGGGCGACCATTTCGGCGTCGCAGAAGATGGCGGCACCATCGTTCAGCGCCGCACGGGCCGCCGTGACGAATCCCGGCGAAAAGACGATGTGGGCGGCGGCCTCAACCATGCCGGCGGCGTGAATCATGCGCACGACAACGTCCGCCTCCTCGGGCGAGAAGCGGGCGAGATCCGCCTCGGCGCGGATGATGGCGAAGGACCGCTCGTAGATGGCGGCGCCGTCCCGGATGTAGTCGTAGTGAGTCATGTTATTCCCGCAGAGCCGCCGCGATCCCCTCTGGACCGAGTCGGGCGAGCCATTCGGCCGCGCTCTCTTGTGCACGCTCGCGCGCGCGATACAAGCCTTCGAGCGCGGCAAGGCCGGCGGGAAGGGCTTGCGGCGCGAGGCTGGCGGCAGGTTCGGCCGAGGCGGAGCCGGCGGGTACCAGGCCGCAGGCGCCGCCGCGCAAGCCGACAAGCGTCAGTGGCGCGGGGCGCGGATGGGCGCAGCCCTTGGCGCAGCCGGAGACGTGGAGCGTGAAGCTGCCGTCGAGAAGGCCGGGCGCGATCTGCACCAGCTCGGCGGCGATGGCGCGTGTTGCGATCCGGCCGGAGGCGCAGCCATCGCGGCCGGCGCAGGCGGCGATGGCGAGGCGCGGATCGGCAGGATCGGCAACGAAGCCGAGGGCTTCGGCGCGCTTGCGCAAGGGAGCAACGGCTTCGGCGGCGAGGCCCACCAGATGGAGGCCCCTGCGGGGAGCGAGGCGGACCTCGCGGGCGCCGGCCTCATCGGCGGCCTCGGCAAGGGCGGCCAGTGCTGGCGCCTCGATGCTGCCGAACGGCAGCGCGAGGCCGAGGGCATGGGTGCCATCGGCGAGGCGGCGCGTGCCGGTGGGGGTAGGCGCGGAGGCGACGGGCCGGGCAAGCCGACCGCGCGCGAGAGGCCCCTGCGCGGCGATGGCCTTTAGCTGCGCGAGAACCTGCGCGATTGCGTCGGCTTCGCCGAGGGGATCGCCCGCGTTCACGCGCCATCCCCCGTCGGCCGCTTCGACGCGGATATCGGCGGAGAGGCCCGCAAGGCTCGACCCGCCGTCGACGATGACGGTGACCTTGGGCGAGAGGCGGGTGGTGGGCTCCCCTCCCCCTTGAGGGGAGGGGAGCCG
>NZ_JZEX01000179.1 GCF_000969415.1 Devosia geojensis
CGGCGCCGGCCGTCCCCGTTCTGCGCGAGGTGCTGGGCGACCTCGACCCGGAGCTGGTGCGGTTCCACGCACCCGAAGACGCCGGCGCGCTCGCCCATGAGGCCGCGGTGCTGACCGCCGCCCGTCCGGGCGATGCACGGCGCATGCGGCTGGCAACCGCCGCCCACCGCCGGCACGGCGTCGACGCGATGATCGACCGCTACATGGCGCTCATCGCGGCGTCACGCCCGGCTGCCGATGGATCGCGCGAACCAGTCGCCGAGGATCGCGCGGCATGAGGCGGCCGCCGGGATCGGCAAGGACGAAGACGAGGAGCCCCGCCGCCTGCCCGGCGGCGAAGGCGAGCGCCGCGCCGGCCGCGCCCCAGGGCGGCACGAGGAGCAGCCCGGAGAGCCCCGTGGCGGCGAGCATGGCGGCGGACGAAACGACGTCGGCCCAGGCGGTGCGGGAAAAGTAGATCACCTGCCCGAAATAGTAGGCGCGCAGCACCAGGCACACCGTGCCGGCAAGGAGGAGCGGCAGGACCTCGCGCGCGGCGTCACCATAGCCCGGAGCAAACAGCAGTGCGAACAGCGTGTCTCCCAAGGTCAGGAAGAAGGCCGCACCCAGCACGCACGCCAGCGACAGCACGACCAGCGCGCGTTCCAACGCCCGCCGCGTTCCGCCCGCATCGGCCCGGCCGTGAGCCGCCTTGGCGGCCGACACATAGGCGGCGGCCACCGCCTCGCCGACCAGCACGAAGCTCTGCTTGATGAAATCGGCAACCGCGCCATAGGCGGCGACCGGTTCGGGGCCATGGAAAAAGCCGATCAGCATGCGGTCGAGATTGAGGGCCAGCGCCGCCGCGCCCAGCGAGAGGACGAGCGGCCAGCCGTAGCGCGCGAGCCCGGCGATATCCGCGCGCCGCGGGCGGGGAAAGCCGTCGGCCCAGAGCGTTGCGCGCAGCCGCGCCGCCACCGGGAGGGCCGCCAGCACATGCGCCAGGGCGACCGCGCCGAGGAGCGCGGGCGCCGACTGGGTCAGCGCCAGCACCGGTGCGCCGAGCGCGAGAACCAGCGCCGCCCGCAACACGCTCGCCAGCCCCACAGCCGTAGCCAACAGCCGCGTGCGGCCGATCTCGACCATGGCGAAAAAGACGGAAAGGCCGATGACGAGACCTATGCACCCGGCGGCCATCGCGGCCGACAACAGCCCGGTCGCGGCCGCCAGCGCCAGTCCCGCTCCGGCGACCGCCACCAGTGCGCCGCCCGCCACCAGCGCGGCCGATGCCGCTCGCGCCGCGTCGGCCGGCGCATGACGGGCAAAGAACGCCTGCAGCAGCCACTGCACGGCGATCGCGTAGACCACGAACGCGCAGGCGAAGCCGATGAGATAGTCGCCGAACACGGCGGGAGCGGCGAGCCTGGTGAAGAGGACGAGGGCGAGCATGTTGCATGCTGCGGCGAATATCCGCGTCGCGAGGTAAATGCCCGCATGGCGATCAGAGATCGAAAACACAATACCCCTCACATATAAGTATTTCTGCGTACACGTTAATATTAATTCTTCTTCAACATTGCCGTTGATCCGATCATTATTGATAAATTCATTTCGTGCAAACAACTTGACGAGGATTAAGTAAATGCAGATGTTCAGTGCGGCGATGCACCGGCCGGACGTCTGCTTCCTGGTGCGGGCCATGGCGGGCGGCGGCGCGCAGCGCGATGCGGTGCTGCTCGCCAACGGCCTTGCCGCCATGGGCATCATCACCGCCATCGCCACGCTCGGCGCCAATGGACCGTTGGCGGAACTCGTCGACCGGAGGGTGCGCTTCATCGATCTCGGCGAAGGCAGGCGGCGGCGCATGGCGCTCGCGGCCGGGCCGATCGCGCGGTTCTTGCGGACCGGGCGGCCCCGTGTCCTCGTCGCGTCGGAAGCGTCCGGCAACGGGCTCGCCGTCCTTGTGAGCCGCCTCCTGCCGGCGGCCGAGCGCCCCCGGCTGGTGCTGCGCGAAGTCGCGAGCCCCCTCGCCGCGCGCCGGCACGATCCGCACTGGCAGAACCGGCTCGGCTACCGGCTCGCCCCGCTCCTCTACGCCAAGGCGGACCTCCTCGTGACGCTGAGCCAAGGGGCACGCGACGAGCTCGTCACGCACTTCGGACTGAGTCCCGCGCAGGTCGTCAATCTGGGCACCAATGCCGTGCTGACGGACATGGGCGCGAGGGCGCCGGACGGAACGCGCGAGGCGGGGCTCATCGTCAACGTCGCGCGGCTGTCGCGCGAGAAGGACCACGAAACGCTGCTCCTCGCCTTCGCCAGCCTCATCCGCACCCATCCGGCGCGGCTGGTGATCGTTGGCGACGGCCCCGAGCGGGCGCGGATCGAACAGACGATCGCCATGCTCGGCCTTGCCGGACATGTGACGCTCGCCGGCTTTCTCGCCGACCCGACGCCGCTCCTCGCCAGGGCGGCGCTCTTTGCCTCCGCCTCCCGTCACGAAGGCCTCGGCAATGCGCTGATCGAGGCCATGGCGCTGGGCGTGCCGGTGGTGGCGACGAATGCGCCACACGGGCCGCGCGAGGTCCTTGCGGGCGGGCGGCTCGGCGCCCTGGTGCCGGTCGGGGACGCCGAAGCGCTGGCCGACGCCATGGCCGGGGCGCTCGACGCTCCCCCGGCGCCCGAAGCATTGCGGGCCCGGGCATCGGACTTCACCGTCGCGCGGGCCGCAGCGCGTTTCGCGAACCTTCTGCGCGAGCGCAGCCTGCTGCCGGCGCCGCTGCCTCTTGCCGCGCCGGAGGCCGTCCATGGCTAATGCGTTTCAGGATATCGGCGCGGGCCTCTCGCGCCGGCTCGCGCGGAACCTGCCGTTCCGACCCGCACGCTGGCGGCTCGATGCGCCGGTCGTTGCCTTCACTTTCGATGACTTCCCCGCCTCCGCCGCCGACAACGCCGCGCCGATCCTCGAGGACGCCGGCATGCGGGGCACGTTCTACCTGGCGACCGGCCTCGTCGGCTCGGCCGAGAACGGCCAGCCCATCGCCGGCCTCGACCGGGTCGAGGCGCTCGCCGCCGCCGGCCACGAGATCGGCGCCCACACCCACGGGCATATCGACGTGCAGCGCGCGCCGGACAGCGCGCTCATTGCCGACGTCGAGATCAACGGCCTCCTCATCGCCGAGGCGGCAGGGGCGGCGCCGGCGTCCTTCGCCTACCCCTACGGCATCGTCTCGCTGCGCGCCAAGCAGACCCTGATGCACCGCTACGCGGGCCTGCGCGGCATCGCCGGGGGCATCAACCGGGGCGTCTTCGACCTTGCGCACCTGCGCGCCGAGGAACTCTATGACAGCACCAGCTCACCCGCCTCGATCGAGGCCCTGCTCGACGGGCTGGAGCGGCTCGGCGGTTGGCTGATCTTCTATACCCATGATGTGCGGCCGGAGCCGACGGGCATCGGCTGCTCGCCGGCGCATTTCGCACAGACCGTCGCCGCGGTGCGACGGCGCGGCATCCGCGTCGAGCCAGTCGCAACGACGCTGCGCCGGATCGGTGCGGCGGGAGCCGCGCCATGAGCGGTCGAGGCGGCGTGCGCAGCATGCGGCCCGAGGACGTGCCCGAGGTCGGGCGGCTCTTCAACCGCGTCTTCCGCGATCGCGACGCGCCGAGCAGCGCCGATTTCGACGCCTACTTCGCCGAGCTCTGCTTCGGCAGCCCGGCCTTCCGTCCCGAAGCCGGCAGCATCGTCCACCTGCGCGAGGACGGCGCCGTCGATGGCGCCATCGGGGTCGTCCCCATGCAGGTGCGCGCGGGCGAGGATCTGCTCACCGGCCGGCTGATGAGCATCTATATGACCGACCCCGATGCGCCGGGGCGCGGCGGAGCCGAACTGGTGCTGACCATCCGCCCGCGCCACCAGGATTTCTGCTTCTGCGACAGCGCCAACGCCGTCAGCGCCGACCACTACAAGGCCATCGGCGGCCTCGTGCTGCCGGTCCAGAGCCTTGCCTGGCACCGCACCTTCCGTCCTGTCCGGGCCGGCATCGAGCGGGTGGGGGGGCGTCTGCCGGCCTGGGCAAGACGGGCGGGCGGCGTTGCGGCCGGTACGGCGGATGCGGTGCTGCGGTCGATCAGGACGTCGCTGCGCCAGAAAGAAACGAACGGCGGCGTCGAGGCGGTCGATGTGGAGGCCTTCGCGCAGATCGCCCCCCTCTTCCTCGACCGCTTCGCCGTCGCGCCGGCCTGGTCGAAGGACGAGCTGGCCTGGCTGATCTCGATGGCCGCGCGCAACACGCTTCACGGTCCGCTGCAGCTCCATCTGGTGCGCGACGAATGGTGGAAGGTCGCCGGCGCCTTCGCCTGCCATGCGCAAAAGGGCGGGATTGCGCAGGTGCTGAACGTCCTTGCCCGCCCGAAGGGCGAGGAGATGGTGGTGACGACCATGCTCGCGCACCTCGATGCCGCCGGATGCGCAGGAGCGAGCGGCATGACGCAGCCCTTCCTCATGGACGCGCTCTGCCGCCAGCCGCACACGAGCTTCCGCCACCGCGGCTATGTGTGCCTCTCGA
This sequence comes from Devosia geojensis, assembly GCF_000969415.1. Taxonomy (GTDB): domain Bacteria; phylum Pseudomonadota; class Alphaproteobacteria; order Rhizobiales; family Devosiaceae; genus Devosia; species Devosia geojensis. The sequence goes on from NZ_JZEX01000179.1 coordinate 4,542, forward strand.
CCCGCCACGGCCACATCCGCGACGCGGCGATGCGCGGCGACATCTATCTCGGCGGCCTGATGGGCGAGAGCTGGAGCCGGCTGATGGCGGATTTCCGGTGAAGCCTAAGCGCAGCGCCGGTGTGGGGTCGCGGTGCCGCAACATATGCCAGCTCTCGCGCCGGCATCGCTAACCCCTCATCCGCCCTTCGGGCACCTTCTCCCACAAGGGGAGAAGGGGAACCGTGCACATTCGATAGTTCTCCCAGGGGGTGACCGACCCGCCAATTCCGCTACTGATCCCTAGGCCTGGGCGAGGCTTGCGACCACGAACCGGCCGCGGCCGGCGCGCTTGGCGCGGCCGAGCATGGTGCGCGCGGTCCTGAGGTAGGGCTCGATGAGGCCGGGGCGGGTCATGGCGCCGCCGATGTTGACCGAGAGCGCGCCGATGGTGCGTTCCTCGTTGAGGTAGATGGTGTTCTCGACGCTCTCGCAGATGCGGCGGGCGACCTGCGCGCTCACACCGTCGGTCGCGCCCTTGAGGTAGACGCCGAACTGGTCGGCGCCGGTGCGCCCGACGAGATCGTCGCTGCGCACGGAGGTCCTGATGGTCTGGGCGATGAGCCTCAGCGCTTCGTCGCGGCTTGCGAGCTGCCGGTGGGGCCGGCGCACGGAGAATTGCGTGGCATCGATGAGGAGAAGCGCGCCGCCGCCCTGACGCAGCGTTGCCTCGAGGTGATCCATGAAGGCGGGGCTGGACAGAACGCCCGTGGCGGGGTCGAGCTCATCGGGAGCGGCCGCCGTTGCAGCGGGCGCACCGGAGCGCAGGGCAAACGGACCGCCGGCGGTCTCGCGCCGGTCGCGCATCAGAAGCACCAGGACCGCCGCGACGGTCGCGACGACCGCAAGCGCCAGAACCACCAGCACGAAGTAGGCGGGCGGCGCGCCCCCGAGCGCCAGATAGCCGACGATCCACAGCATCGCCCCGCAACAGAGCAGGGCGATGGCAACCAGAACAACACGGAGCGACATACCGGGCATGGAGGGTTCCACGGAATTGGCCACGGTATTTACTTACGCGCCACCCCTCAACACCGGGTATCGCCGGCCGATGCAATTTGATCGATTGCAATAGGCGCGCGTTTATACTGCCGCGCGCTGGTTGAGCCGTATCTCGCCCGGCGGATGGCCGAACCGCTTCTTGAAGCAGGTGGCGAAATACTGGCTGGAGGAGAAGCCGCACTCATAGGCGACGGTGGTGACCGGCAGGTAGGCATCGGCCTCGAGCATGCGCCGCGCCGCGTCGAGCCGCAGCATCTGCAGGTAGCGCACCGGCGTCATGTTGGTGATCGACAGGCAATGGCTCGAGAACTGGGTGCGCGACAGGTTGCACTCGGCGGCCATGTTCTCGAGCGTCCAGTCCTCCTCGAGGGCGTGCTGCAGGCGCTTCAAGAAAATCTCGACGGTGCGGCGCGAATGGGCCAGCGCCTTGTCGAGCGGCGGGTCCTGCGCCTCGATCTGCTCCATGAACTGCAAAAGCATCATGGAAATCAGGAGGCGCAGGCGCGTCTCGCCGCCGGCGATGTCGCCGGTCGCGACCACGTCGGCGATGTCGAGGAAGGTGCGGGCGACCTCGCGCGAGGCCTGGTACCAGGGCTGCTCGTTGCGCGAGAGGAGTTCGGTCAGCCGGTTCTGGTCATGTTCGGGCCAGGCGACCCAGTCGGGCCAGAGCCACTGCTCGTGCGGGCGGCGCACGCCCATGTCGAAGAGCACCCAGATGATCTGGCTCGCGCCCACATGCGGGTCGCCGAAGGCGTGGAGCTGCCAGGGGCGCACCACGAACATCTGGCCTTCCTGGATGGTGTAGCGCTTTCCGTCGAGCAGGAGGCTCATGGTGCCGCGCGCGAGGTAGGCGATCTTGACGCCCTCGTTGCAGTGCTCCTTGAGGCCCCAGTCCTGCGGGTGGGCCGCGTCCCAGCCGCCGACCGAGCAGACCTGCGGCAGCGCCTCGCCGAGGTCGCGCCCTGGATAGCCGCGGCGCGTCCAGGCGCTGAGCTTGACCTTGCCGGCGAGCGAAGCCTCAAGCAGGTCCTTGCAGTTGCCGGCATAGAGCAACGCGCCGGGTTCGCGGAACACGGTCGGGCGCGCCACCGCCCTCGCCTTCTCGGACTTGTCCATATCCCCTCCTCGTGTTCGAAATTTACCAGCTGGCTATTTCGAACGCTAAGCGGGCCGTGTTGTCGGATGATCGTTGTCGGCTGCCGCTGACCGGACCGTAAAGAGTTGCGGGCGGAAAAGTCAAACGATCATTGGGCTCAGGGAGGGTCGGAGCGAATCGGGGGAGCGGCGAACGGCCAAGATTCTGTCAGCCTTGCTGACGTTCAAAAAATGCCAAGCCGCAATCCAGGGTTCTCCCGACACCACTCATGCGAAGACGGCGGGCGGCCGATGGCCGCCGAGGGAGGACCATGCAGGTCGGCATCAATCTGCTGTGCCTTGCAGGCAAGATCACGCAGGAGCACCTGCCGCAGATCGCGCGGCTGAAGGCGCTCGGCTATGACGGCGTCGAGGTGCCGGTGCTGACCGGCGAGCCTGCCCATTATGCGTGGCTGGGCCGGGAGCTCGACGCGATGGGGCTGCGGCGCGCCACCACATCCGTCATCCCCTCGGTCGAGGCCAATCCCCTGAGCGCGGACCCCGAAATCCGCAGGCGCGGCATCGCCCATCTCGACTGGGCGATGGACTGCGCCCTGGCGCTCGGGGCCGAGAGCGTCGGCGGGCCGTTCCATGCGCCCATCGGGCACTTCACCGGCACGGGTCCGAGCGCGGACGAGATCCGCTACGGGGCCGAGGCGCACCATGCGATGGCCGAGCGGGCGCAGGCCAACGGCATCTATTTGAGCCTCGAGCACCTCAACCGCTTCGAGACCTATTTCCTCAACACCATGGAACAGGCGAGCGCCTATGTGGCCGCCGTCGACCATCCGGCATTCGCCATCATGTACGACACGTTCCACGCCAATATCGAGGAGCAGAAACAGGTCCGCGCCATCGAGACCATCGCCGGCCATATCGGCGTGCTGCATGTGTCGGAGAACGACCGCGGCATTCCGGGGCGCGGGCACATCGATTTTGCCGAGATCTTCTCGGCCGTCCGCAGGACCGGGTTCGACGGCTGGGTGACGGTCGAGGCATTCGGGGCGGGCCTGCCCGAGCTTGCCGCCGCGACGCGCGTCTGGCGGCCGCTCTTTCCCGATTTCGAGACGCTCTTTGCCGAATCCATCGCCTTCATCCGCAAGGGCTGGGCGGAGGCGGCGCCATGAACGAAACCGTGCCCGAGACCGTCCCTCCGCCCGTGATCGAGATGCAGGGCATCGGCAAGTCCTTCCCCGGCGTGCGCGCGCTCCATGACGTGAGCTTTGCCGCCAAGGCCGGCGAGGTGCACGCGCTCGTCGGCGAGAATGGGGCCGGCAAGTCGACGCTGATCAAGATCCTCTCGGGCGCCTACCGGCCCGATGCCGGCACGATCCTGCTCGCGGGCGCGCCGGTCAGCTTCCAGCACCCGGTCGAGGCGCTGCGCGCCGGTATCTCGGTCATCCACCAGGAGTTCTCGCTGCTGCCCGAGCGTACTGTCGCGCAGAACCTCTTTCTCGGGCGCGAACCGGTCAAGCGCGGGCTTATCGACTACACCGCCATGCGCGCCGAGACGCGGCGGGTGCTCGATCTTTTCGGCGCGGGCGGGCGGATCGATCCCGACATGCTGGTGACCGAGCTCGATGTGGCCAGCCAGCAGATGGTCGAGATCGCCAAAGCCATCTCGCTCGAGGCGCGCGTCGTCGTCATGGACGAGCCGACCGCCGCGCTCAACGAAGCCGAGTGCGAGGTGCTGTTCGGCATCGTCGGGAAGCTGCGCGATCGCGGCACCGCCGTCATCTACATCACCCACCGCATGCGCGAGGTGACGCGGCTGGCCGACCGGGTGACGGTGCTGAAGGACGGCGAGGTCGCCACCCGCTTCGACACCCGTCCCGCCCCCGATGTCATCGTGCGCGCCATGGTCGGGCGCGACATCGCCGATTTCTACGCGCCGCGCGCCACGCGCGAGGAGATCGGCGACGTGGTGCTCTCCATCCGCGGCGGCGGCAACGCGGCGCTGCGCGGGATCGACCTCGACCTCCGGGCCGGCGAGATCCTCGGCTTTGCCGGCATCCAGGGGGCCGGGCGCGTGGCGCTCGCCATGGCCCTCATCGGACACCGGCCCTTCACCGCCGGCAAGGTCTACCTCAGCGGCGCCGAAGTCGCCTTCGCCCATCCGCGCGAGGCGATCCGCGCCGGCATCGGGCTCGTCCCCGGCGACCGCAAGGCCGAGGGGCTGACGCCGATGCAGAGCGTGCGCGACAACGGCATGCTGACCGCGCGCGCCTTTGCCGGTCTCGCCGCCACCCACAAGGCCAACCACCACACGGACCTTGCCGGCATGGACCGGCTGCTCGACAGCCTCGAGGTCAGGGCCGCCTCCTACGACCAGTCGATCGGTAGCCTTTCGGGCGGCAACCAGCAGAAGGCGATCGTCGCGCGCTGGCTGGCCCTGAAGCCCAAGGTCATGATCTTCGTCGAGCCGACCCGCGGCATCGACGTCAACGCCAAGGCCGGCATCTACCACCTGATGCGCGAGCTCGCCCGCGAGGGCACGGCGATCCTGATGATCTCGTCGGACCTGCCCGAAGTCATCGGGGCGGCCGACCGTATCCTCGTTATGCGCGCCGGCGCGATCGTTTCCGAATTCGGCCCCGGCCCGACGGAGGCGCAAATCATGCTGGCAGCGACCGGGGAAACGGAGGCGGCGGCATGACGGACGCAGCCCTGCCCCGGCCCCGCGCGGGCTTGCGCTTCGAGCGCTGGGCGCCGGCCCTGCTGCTGGTCGTCGCGCTGCTGCTATACGTCCTCATCGCCGTCGGCACCGGGCAATCGCGGTACCTGACTTGGGACAATCTCATTTCCGTCCTCGGCCGCTCGATCGCGCTCGGACTCACCGCCATCGGGCAGACCTTCGCCATCCTCGTTGCGTCCATCGACCTTTCGGTGGCAAGCCTCATCTCGGCGACCGCCGTCCTCGCCTCGGTGGTGATGAACGGCGATCCGGCGATGATCCTGCCGGCGAGCATCGCCGTCCTCGCGCTCGGCGCCATCGTCGGGCTCGTCAACGGCGTGCTGGTGGCAAAGCTCGAGATCAACCCGCTGATCGCGACCCTCGGCATGAGCCTCGTCATCCAGGGGTGCCTGTCGGCGTTCGTCTCGAACTTTGCCGGCTCGGTGCCGGTCGAATTCCAGTACTTCGCCTACGGCACGCTTTTCGGCCTGCCGTTCAGCCTGATCTTCATGATCCTGCTCGCGCTCGCCGCCTGGTTCATCCTGCGCCTCACCCGCTTCGGATCGGACGTCTATTCGGTGGGCGGCAACCGCGAGGCGGCGCGGCTGGCCGGCATCAAGACCGCGCGCGTCGTCATCGGGGCGCACCTCATCTGTTCGCTCTGCGCGGCCATCGCCGGGCTCTACCTCGCCAGTCGCCTCCGCTCGGGGGCGCCGTGGATCGGGGCGGACGGCGTCTACGACCTCGAATCCATCGCCGTCGTCGTCATCGGCGGCACGGTGCTGGCCGGCGGGCGCGGCGGCATCTGGGGCACGATGGCCGGGGTGATGATCTTCTCGCTCATCGACTCGATCTTCAACATCGCCGGCGTCGACGCCTTCGCCAAGCAGGTGCTGCGCGGCATCATCATCGTTGCCGCCGTCGCCTTCTATGCGGTGCGCTCGCGGAGGCTCGTCGCATGAGCGAGAACGCCCTGCCCCACGAACCCGCCCGTCCGCGCCGCGCGCTGCCGCAGATCAACCCGGTCTATTTCGTGCTGGCGGCGCTGATCGTTGCGATCATCGTGCAGAACCCGGCCTTCGTCGAGCCGACCGGCTACATGAACTTTTTGAAGCGCGCCGCCCCGCTCGCGATCCTCGCGGCCGGCCAGCTCTATGTCATCGTCTCGGGCGGGTTCGACCTCTCGGTCGGCTCGCTCATCACGCTGGTCGTCGTCGGCTCCTCGATGCTGACCAACAACGATCCCAACGCCACCTGGTGGGTGATCGCGGTGATGTTCGGCATCGGGCTCGGCGTCGGGCTCATCAACGGGCTCGTCGTCTGCTACCTCAAGGTGCCCTCGCTCATCGCGACGCTCGGCATGATGATCACCCTCAACGGCCTTGCCTTAATGTGGTCGGGCGGGGCGCCGCGCGGGTACCTGCCCGACAGCTTCCGGTTCTTCGGCCGCTTCAACTTCACCGACCTGCCGGTCATCCGCATCCTGCCGGTCGCCATCATCGTCCTCGTGGTCGCCGGGTTCGTGCTCTACTGGTTCATGCACCGCACCAATTTCGGCCGTCTGCTCCACGCCATCGGCGACAATCCGCGCGCCGCCCGGCTCGCCGGAGTGCCGGTCAACCGGGTGCGCATCTCCGCCTTCGTCGTCTCCTCGCTCTCGGCGGTCGTCGCCGGAATCCTGCTCGGCGGGTTCGCCGGCGTCTCGACCGATGTCGGGCTCGGCTACGAGCTGCAGGCGATCACCGCGACGGTCCTCGGCGGGGCGCAGCTTCTGGGTGGGCGCGGCTCCGTGCCGGCGGCGATCGCGGGCGCGCTGACGCTGATGGCGATCTTCACGCTTCTCAACTTCCTCGGCCTGCCGCAGCCGGTGCGGCAGGTGGTGCAGGGATTGATCCTCATTCTCGCCGTGGCGGCGACGGTCTACCGCCAGCGGCGGGCCGGGCGCTAGCCCGACGAATGCACCCGAACGGGCGCGACGATGCAAACCAACGGGAGGAGATTTGCAAATGAAGAGACTGGTGGCACTAGCAGCGGCGGCCGGACTGGCGCTGACCGCGGGCGCCTTCGCCCAGGCACCCAATTTCGATGATCCGGAGGAGTTCGCCAAGCAGCGCGAGCAGCTGACGGCGACGCCGATGGGGCCGGAAGGCATGCCTTGGGAGCAATACCTGATCGACACCATGGCCGACACCTCGGCCCACGCCAAGGAGGGGCCCTATACGGTCTGCTTCTCGAACGCGGGCGTCAACAATCCCTGGCGCGTGGTGGGCTACACCAACATGACCGAGGAAGTGGCGCTGCACGAGGAGATCGGCGAGTTCATCCATGTCGATGCCGAGGGCTCGGACGACAAGCAGATCGCCGACATCGACGATCTGCTCGCGGGCGGCAATTGCGACATCCTCATCGTCTCGCCCAATACCACCGCGGCGCTGACCCCGGCGGTCGAGAAGGCCTGCGCGCAGCTGCCGGTCATCGTCTTCGACCGCGGCGTCAACACCGACTGTCCGGTGACCTTCATCCATCCGGTCGGCGGCTACGGCTTCGGCATCCAGGGCGCCGAGTTCATTGCCGAGAACGTCGAGCCGGGCGCCAACGTGCTGATGCTGCGCATCCTGCCGGGCGTCGACGTGCTCGAGACCCGCTATTCGGCGGGCCGGCGCATCCTCGAGGAGGCCGGGCTCAACATCGTCGGGGCCGAGTTCACCGACGGCGACAACGCCAAGACCAAGTCGATCGTCGAGGACTACCTCGCCCGCGGCACGATCGATGCGGTGTGGATGGATGCCGGCGCAACGGCCGTCGCGGCGGTCGAAGCCTTCGAGGACGGCGGCTACGACATTCCGGTGTTCGTCGGCGAAGACCAGCAGGATTTCCTGCGCAAGTGGCAGGACCTCGGCATGACCGCCATCGCCCCGACCTACCCGACCTACCAGTGGCGGACCCCGATCATCGCGGCGGTGCGGATCCTCCAGGGTGAAGAGGTGCCCGGCCCCGAGTGGGTGCTGCCGCAGCCGGCGGTGACGCAGGAGAACCTCGAGGCCATGGTCAACCCGGCCATGCCCCCGCTGCACTACGCCATGTGCGGCTGCGAGGAGATGCCGAACTATCCGCAGGCCTGGGGCGGGCAGTAAGCGGAGGTCTCGTGCGTGTGTCCCTCTCCCCTCAGGGGAGAGGGATGGCGTCCCCTATACGGCGGAAAGTCTGGGGAGGGTCTGCGATCTTTCCCCGCGCCTTCCGGCTGCTCGTACTTACCTTCGCACCCGCCGCCGCCATCGCGGTGTCATCCCGGCGAAAGCCGGGACCCAGTAAACGATGCGGTTGGAGCTTTGCGGCGGATGTCGTTAGCTACCAAGTGAAGACATCGAGCGAAATCCGTCCAGTCAGCGTGTACTGGGTCCCGGCTTTCGCCGGGATGACAGCCGGTGGGTGCGGCACGATGATGCCACGAGCATGATGGGCCTCGCTCCCCTCTGAGGAAGGGAGTCGAGTTGGCGGGCTCATCCCCGCGGCTTTTTCATGCTCGGCAGGCCGAGCGAGACGGCGCTGATGCCGGTGGTGCGCCGCACCACGAAGGCCAGCGCCACGCTGCGCCCGGCGAGCGCCAGCGCCGTGCCGATGGCGGCGCCAAAGAGGCCGAAGGCTAGAACGAAGGCGACGGTCAGCGCGACGTTGAGCGCCAGCACGCCGAGGCCGATGAAGATGCTCTCGCGCTGCCGGCCGGCAACGACCAGCAGTTCGCCCGCCTGCCCGCTCGCGGCGCGCGCGATGTGGCCGAGAGCGAGGATCGCCATCACCGGATAGGCGGCGACGAACTCCGGACCAAAGGCGCGCAGCAGGATCGGCCCGGCGGCGAGGGTGACGACGACGGCGACGACCGTCAGCCAGAAGGTGAGGCGCGAGGCCTCGCGCACGGACCGCTGCAAACGGCTCTTATCCGCATCGGCCATGTCGAGGGCGAAGCGCCGGCCGGAGACGAGATACATGGCGTAGTAGACGAAGTTGGTCAGCGCCAATGCGCGGGCGGCGGCGAAATAGAGGCCGACGTCCTCGCCCGGCAGCATGAGGCTCAAGATCAGCACGTCGCAATAGGCGAGGAGGTCCTCGAGGCCGGAGACGAGCAGCAGCGGCAGCGAGGCGCGCAGCCACAGGTTGCCCGTGGCGGACGTGGGCTTCTGCTCGGCGCTCGCCCCACGCATCCGCAGTGCGAGGACGATGGCGAGCCCGCACGAGACCAGCGCCATGGACCCGACGACGGCGGCGCCGACGACCGGCAGCGTCAGCGGCACGCCGGAGAAGTGGATCGCAAGACAGATGGCGCCGATCAGGAGCGGGCGCACGATATAGACCGGCACCGTCGTCAGCCGGAACCAGCCGAAGCTGCGCGCCACGCCCTCGAGGTAGTATTCGACGGCAAGGAACGGCAGGCCGATGGCGACGTAGAGGACGATGAGGCCGGGTTCGGTGCGCGTGCCGAGGACGAAAGCGAGGATCAGCGCAAGAACGGCAAGCGCCAGCGAGCCCAGCACCACGGCGCGCAACCCATAGCGCCAGTAGGCGCGCACCTGCGCCTCGCGCCCGCGCGCCCGGTAGCGCGGCAGGAAGCGGACGCTCGATTCGGCAAAGCCGAGGGCCGCGAAGCTGCCGATGGCGAGGAGCCAGGTCCAGAGGGTGACGAACCCGCCATAGCCCTCGAGCGGCATCAGGCGGGCAAGCAGCACCTGCAGGCCGAAGACGAGGCCGGCGCTGAGGACGCGGATGGCGAACGCTATGGCCGCGTCGAGCATGACGGTACGGGCAGCTCTTGACAGAAACACGGGCCGACAGGCTCCTCTCCCCCTTGAGGGGAAGGAGGCGATAGGGCCGCCAATGCTGTTAAGATCTGAACCACTCTAGAAACAAAGGATCAGGCAGCCGACGCCCTGCCCGAAGATCATCAGCTTGCGCATGCGCTCGGACACCGCCGCATAGGCCGCCTTGGCCGCCGGCAGCATCGGCAGCCAGGCGCTGATGTAGAGCCGGCCCTTCCAGCTCATCGGCGCGGCGAAGCCGAGGAGCCGGATGGCCGTGTTGCTCCAGCTCTTCTTGTAGTCGGCCGGATTGGCCAGGAGGTCGTAGCCGACGACGCCGTTGTCGATCAGCCAGCAGACGGTCATCTCCATCTGCACCTTGCCGGGGGACATCTCGCGCAGCTCCCAGTCGAAGCCGCCGATATAGGCGTAGTAGGCGCGCTTGTGGATGAAGCCCAATTCGACCGCGACCACCCGCTCGCCGGCGCGCAGCACGGAGAGGCACGCGCCTTCGAGCCGTTCCTTATCGCCGGAAAGGTGGCCGAGGAAATCCTCATAGCCCTTCATGGCAAAGCCGGTGCTGTAGCGCCCGGTTTCCTTGAGCCAGCGGCGCTTCATGCGTGTGCCCTCGGCCACCAGCGCGGCGAAATCGGGATGGTCCGGCCAGATCACCTCGAAGGAGAGCTCGCCCAGCCGCGCCAGGTGGTTGCGGCGCCGGTTGCGGTTGCGCTTCTGCAGCTTGCCGAGGCCCTGCACATAGGCCTCGGACGAACCGAATTCCGAGAGGTCGAGGATCGAGGATTCGTTGTCGTAGTCGGCGATGCGCGGCACGACATCCAGCGCCGGCACGAGCGGCGAGCTTTCCGGCACCGGGCGGAAGAGCGCGACGTCGCACCCGTTCGTTGCCAGCGAGCTGGCAAGGAGCGTGCGCACGGTATCGGCCTCGCCGTGCTCGGGGTGGCAGATGGCGTTGCAGTATTGGGAATGCGGATCGCCTAGCGCCACGATCTTGCGGATGCCCCAGCGGCCGGTCAGCATCAGCGGCCAGACGGCGACGAGGGTATCGCCGCGCCAGGCGGTCTGGATGACCGGCTGGTGCTCCCCGCCGTTCGCGGCGAAATGCGCCACCCAGTTGCGGCACCAGGAATAGGTCTGGAAATAGGAAAGGGAATCGGCGGAGGCGGCCTCGAGGGCGCGCCAGTCGGCGGCGATGGCCTCGATATCATCGAGGCTGCGGACCGTCCTGACGGTCAGGTCGCGCTCCTGCATGATCGTCGTCATCGCCCATCCCCCGGCGCGCACGGCTGCCGCGCCGTCCGGCTGCAAGTGTTAGCCTCTAACAATGAACAACCCATTGCCGGCATTGTGCGCCTCAGGCGGCCGTGCGCCGGCGCGCGACGGCAAGCCCGGTCACCACCATCCAGACAAGGATCACGCCGGCCGCGACGATGGCGACGGCGGCCAGCACCAGCCCGGTGCGCGGCGAGATCGGCCCGGAGGCCGGCATGGCGTGGGTCACGACGCGCATGTCCGGCAGCGCCGCGCCCGTCGCGACCAGCGATCGCGCCGCGTCGAGCCGCAGGAGGTAGTCGTCGAGAAGGCTCCGGCTCGCCGCCGCCTCGCGCTGCAGCGCGGCAAGATCGACGGCATCGACGATACCGCGCGATGCCGATTGCTGGAGCGCGGCGAGGTCGTCGCGCAGCCTGCCGGCGAGCTCCGCCTCCGCCGCTGCCTCGCTCGCCAGGTCCTCGGCGATGCGCCGGCCTTGCGAAACGATCTGGCGCTCGATCTCGCCGATGCGGGCGCGCAGCGCATTGAGCTGCGGATGACCGGCCAGGAGCGTTGCCGCGTCACGCGCCAGCTGCACCTGCAGGTCCGAGCGCTGGCGCAGGAGCCCGTCGATGGTCGGAGCCTGCGCGAGCTCGGCAAGCGCGTCGACGGGAGCCCCGCTGCCGATCATGCGGGTGAGGACGTCGGCGCGCACGGAAAGGGCGATGCGCCGGCCCTCGGCCGCGGCGATCCGCTCGGCAAGGCTCGTCATCTGCTCCTCGACGAGGCTGCCGTCCGGCGTCCCGCCCAGCATGTCGCGCTCGATCCGGTAGTCGGCGACGGCGGCCTCGGCGGCACGCACGCGCGCGGTCAGGTCCGGCACCACGCCGTCGAGCCATTCGATGGCGCGGCGGGCATCCTCGACCATGAACTGCGAGCGCCGTGCGATGGCCGCCTCGCCCACGCTGTTGGCGATCTCCATGGCGAGATCGCGATCGCGCGAACGGGCCCTGATGTAGAAGACCGCGGTGCGGCGGTCGGTATCGACGACCACCCGGTCGGTGAGCGTCGCCAGCGCCGCCTCGAACGCGGCCTGCCCTGTCCTGCCGCCGTTGAACTCGGGGACATCTGCGAGACCCAGCTCCGAGACGACCATGGCGAAGGTATCCGGCGAACGGGCGAGCTCGACGCGGCTGGCAACCTGCGGACCGGTCACCTCGCCGATAGGCTCGCCGGGCCAGAGGTAAGTGTTGGGGCGCGGCTCGACGAGCATGGTGACAAAGGACTCGTAGTGGCGCGGCACGCGCGAGACGACGAGATAGGCGATGGCGAGCGTCAGCGCGAGGACGAGCCCGATCCAGAGCCAGCGCGACAGGAGCGCGCGCAGCAACTGGTAGAGATCGATCTCGGCGTCGTATCGGGACAAAGCGGCGGCCTCTTTCCGGCGTACCAGGAAGCTATCCGAAACTTCTGCCCGCACGGTTAACCGATGGAGCGGTTTTCTATAGCTTTTGCCGCCCTCACGGTTGTCGAAACGTCAACGCAAACCGGCCATTTGTTGCGCCGTCTGGACGGATTATTCATATTTACGCGCCACCCTGCGCCGCACAATTCAGGGGGCCGGCATGCACATTCGGCGCATCGCGATTTCCATTGTTCTTCTCGGCCTCGCCCTCGCCGTCCTCGCGGCGCTGGCGCTCGCGGTCATGCGCGAGACGCCGGGCACCAACACCTATGCCCAGCTCGCCGCCTCCTGGCTGCAAGGCCGGCTCGACACCGCCGGCCCCTGCTTCGACAACGATTGTGCGCTGTTCGAGGGGCGCACCTACATCATCTTCCCGCCGATGCCGGCGGTGATCGCCCTGCCGTTCGTTGCGCTCTTCGGCATCGACTTCCAGTTCTTCGTGCCCCTGAGCCTCGTCGCCTTTGCGCTTACGGGCCTCATCTGGTGGCGGATCGGCGAGCGCGAGACCGGCAACGAACGAGACCTGACGGCACTAATGACGCTGCTCGTGCTCTTCGCAACGCCCCTCGCCTTCGTCACCCTGCGCGGCGACCATGTGTGGTTCTTTGCCCAGAGCTGGGGCGTGCTGTTCTCGTCGGCGGCGATCTATTTCGCGTTGAAGCGCAACGTACTGGCGGCGGGGCTCTTCATCGGCATGGCGTTCCTCTGCCGGCAGATGACCATCCTCTACCTACCGTTCCTCTACGTGCTGCTGCTCGACCGGGAGACGCCGCTCTTTCGCATCGACATGGCGGCCATCAAGCGCGGGTTCTCGCTCGCGGCGGTGCCGATCCTCGCCGTGCTGATCTACTTCGCCTACAACTATGCGCGGTTCGGCTCGATCGGCGAGACCGGCTACAGCTTCATCTTCCCGGCCGAGTTCGACGCCGCGACCACGTCGGCCGGCGACTTCCTGCAGTACCGCGTGCGGGAGCTCGGCATCTTCGCGCCGGACTATTTCCTCTTCAATTTCATCTACATGTTCATCGCCGGCCCGCATGTGGAGTTCGCCGGACGCTATATGACGCAGATGTCCGGCTTCGACATCAACGGGGCCTCGCTCTTCCTCGTCACGCCCGTGCTGCTGCTTGCGCTGCTGGCGCCCTGGAACCGGGCGTTCTGGTTCGGGCTCGGCACCTGCGCGGTGATCCTCGGATTGACCCTCCTCTACCATTCCAACGGCTTTTCCCAGTACAGCGCGCAGCGCTACGCGCTCGACTGGCTGCCGGTGCTGCTGGTGCTGCTGCTGCGCGGGATCAAGCGCGAGCATGTGCCGGTGCTTTCTATCCTCATCGCCTATTCCATGATGGTCACCCTCGCCATGATCGTCTTCGGCGGCATCCTCGGGAACGCCTGACATGCTGGCGGATCTCGAAACCCTGGAAGACAACACGACGCTGCGCGCGCCCGTCTGCATCGTCGGCGCGGGAGCCGCCGGCATCACCATGGCGCTCGAATTCGCCCGGGCCGGCGTCGAGGCGATCCTCCTCGAGGGCGGCGGACTCGAATTTACCGACGAGTCACAGGCGATCTACGAGGGCGAGGTGACGGGCCAGGGGCACACCGACATCGCCTTCTCACGGCTGCGCCAGTTCGGCGGCACCACCGGGCACTGGACGGGGCTCTGCGCGCCGCTTGCGCCCATCGACTTCGAGAAGCGCGAGGGCGTGCCGCACAGCGGCTGGCCGATCACGCGCGCCGACCTCGACCCGTTCTACGAGCGCGCCCAGCCCTATCTGCAGCTCGGCCCTTACGCCTATGCGCCGGCCGACTGGGACGGGCTCCTTACCGGCGCGCCATGGGCGCTCGATTCCGCCGTGGTCGAGCCGGCGGTCTACCAGAGCAGCCCGCCGACGCGGTTCGCCGAGACGTACCTTCAGGCCATCACCGACGCGCCGACGATCCGCTGCCTCTACCACGCCAACCTCAAGAACCTGGAATTGAGCGATGGCGGAGCGGTGACGCGGGCGCAGGTCGTCGGCTATTCGGGCAAGACGGTCTTCATCGAAGCCGAAAGGTTCGTGCTTGCCTGCGGCGGCATCGAGAACGCGCGGCTGCTCCTCAACTTCGACAGCCAGCGCGCGGGCGGCATCGGCAACGAGAACGACCTCGTCGGGCGCTATTTCATGGACCACATGAACTGCACCCTGAGCGAGCTGGCGCCGGCCGACCGCCAAGGCGACATCGCCTACTACCTGACGCACCAGACCGACACCGTGCCCGTCCATATCGGCCTGAAGCTGACCGAGGACCTGATGCGGCGCGAGGGGCTGCTCGACAATACGGTGTTCCTCGACCCCGTGTGGGAAAGCGAGAGTCACAACGACGACTTCCGCGACCATGCGTGGCTCGCGTTCTCGGCCATAGCGCGGGCCTTCTCGCGCGGCCAAGTGCCCGACCAGTTCTGGGCGCGCACCTGCACCATCGCCGAAGCGCCCGGCGCTGTCGTCACCGGTGTCTACCGGAACATCCGGCGACGTTTCGAGCCGGCGGGGACCGTCACCACCATCCGCTTCCGCCAGGATGCCGAGCAGGCGCCGAACCCCGACAGCCGCGTGACGCTCAACGGCGAGCTCGATCCGCTCGGCATGCGCCGGGCGACGCTCGACTGGCAGCTGACCAAGGCGGACCTGCTGTCGTTGCGGCGCACGCACGAACTCATCGGGCAGGCGGTGGGCGCTGCCGGCATCGGGCGCGTGCGGCTGGGGATCGACATTCCGCCTTTGTTCGACGCGATCTATACCGGCTACCATCATATCGGCACCACGCGCATGCATGACGATCCGCGCCAGGGCGTCGTCGATGCCGATTGCCGGGTGCACAGCGTCCAGAACCTCTACATGGCCGGCAGCTCGGTCTTCACCACCGGCGGCACGGCCAACCCGACGCTCACCATCGTCGCGCTGGCGATCCGGCTTGCCGATCACCTGGCCGGCGAAATCTCGGGAGCCGCATGATGGCCAAGTTCATCAACCGCCGTAATGTGCTGTTCGGCGCCGTGGGCGTGATGTCGGTGCTGGCGACGCGCGACTTCTTCCTGCTCTATTGCCGGAACGTCTCGCGCAACACGCCGGACTTCTTCGCCAGCCTCGGCGACGAGAGCGTCTTCGGTGCCGCCAGGGCGGTGGGGCGGCAGGTCAAGCGCCTGCACCCGGATTTCGGCACGGAGACGATGCTCGCGCGCTTTTATGGCGAGCGGCCGCTGCTGCTAGAGGCGGCCGAGGAGACCTGCCTCGACACGAGGAAGGCGATGCTGCAGAGCCAGTGCGGCGAGGATTTCTCCAACGGCCGCTGCCTCGTGGTCGACGGCTGGGTGATCTCGGAGACGGAAGCGCAGCTCTGCGCGGCGGTGGCGTAGTTCCGTTGTCGCCACCGGGTCATTCCCGCGAAAGCGGGAACCTCTGTTTGCAACGCGGGCAAAGAAACGGAGGTCCCCGCTTTCGCGGGGATGACCCTGTGGGATTTGCTGCATGGTGGGCTTGCTAAGCCACCTTCCGCTCCAGCACGCCCATCCTTCCCTTCGGATCGGCGTTGACCGTCAGGCCCCAGACGAGGCCGACGACGAGGAAGTAGTGCCGCCAGTGGTCGGTGTCGATGAGGCCGGACTGGAGCGCGAGCGGGATATAGACGGCTATGACCGGGATGAGGAGCGCGCGCTTGCCGGCATCGCGCAGGCCTGCGATGCCGCGCCAGAGGGTCGCCAGCACCAGGATGTAATAGGCGATGCCGCCGCCCCAGCCATAGGCCTGCAGCACCGTGACATAGGTGTTGTGCGGCTGCTCGCTGATCAGAAGGTTCTCGAACTCGGTGGGCCCCAGGCCCCAAGGATGGGTGAGGGCGAGCTCGAAGGCGTAGCCCTGCCGTCCGAAGCGGCCGGTCTCGCCGGTATCGTAGTCCTGCGCGGCGCTGGCGCGCTGCTCGAAGAGGGCGCCGACCTCGGGAATGCTGAGAAGCCCAGCGAGGGCGACGAGGATGACCATCAGCCCGGCGAGGGCGAGGATCATCATGCGAACCTTGTCGCGCGCATGCGCCTCGAGGAAGAAGCAGAGCGCGAAGACGATGACGGCGGACGCGGCGAAGTGCCCCCAGGCGGCACGCGAGAAGCTGACGAAGACGCCGATCGCCAGGACAAGGAAGGCGGCGGCCGCAAAGAGCAGCGCGTGCCTGTGGCCGAAGAACACGTCGCGCAGGAGGAACATCGCCGGCAGGATGAGGAAGGGCCCGTAGACGTTCGGATCCTTGAACATGCCCTTGGCGCGGTCGAAGCGCAGGAAAAACTCGGCATTGGGGATGAGGCCGAGATAGGCGAGCGTGCCGAGGCCCGCCGAGACCAGCGCGATGGCCACATAGGCGCGGCGGATGACAGCCATGCGCCGGTGCGGCGCCTCGCCCACATAGTTGGCGAGGAAGCACGAGGTGAGGAAAAGGAAGACCGTGACGGCGGAGAACTGGAACGCCTGGGACAGGCCCGTGTAGCGCACCTGGAACGCGCCGACCATGGCAAAGCCGGTGAAGACGATCGTCAGGGCGAGGAGCGGAACCGTGGAGCTGTAGATGCTCATGCCCGCCGCGAGCGCCAGCAGCAGCACGAAGATGAAGGCGAACTCGTAGATCGACGGCTCGAAGAGGATGATGCCGCCGCCGAAGATCCAGACGGCGACGACGATATCGAGGAGCGAGGCGGTCTGCGCGCGCACGAACGCGCGGCCGAGCCGGCCGGCATCTTTTGCGGACGACGGTGCGAAGGCGCCTGCTGTTCCTGCCATCTTCA
Source organism: Devosia geojensis (assembly GCF_000969415.1). Classification (GTDB taxonomy): domain Bacteria; phylum Pseudomonadota; class Alphaproteobacteria; order Rhizobiales; family Devosiaceae; genus Devosia; species Devosia geojensis. The sequence goes on from NZ_JZEX01000179.1 coordinate 21,724, forward strand.
GGTGTCCCGGATCGGCGGGCAGAATAGGAAGGGCGGCGTGAAGGAAGTGCTAAGCGCCTTCCGTCCGCCCAGCATCAGGCCGGCTTGCCGTTCTTCAAACGGAAGGTCAGCGTCTTGTGGCCGATGAAATTGACCACCGAACCAACGCCGATGGCGAGCCCGTGGGCCAGGCCTTCCCTGACGAAGGCCGGCCAGGCGAGCCCCGCCTGCGCTTCGATGAGCGCGTGGGTCAGGCCCAGCACCACCAGCGCGCCGACGAGATTGACGGCCAGGAAGATGAGGCTCTGCTCGACGATCGGGCGGGTCGAGCCCGGAAAGACGTATCTGCGGTAGAGGGTGAAGCCGACCGTCATGCCGATGACGTAGGCCAAGACGATGGCGAGGCTCATCGGCAGCACGGCCGAGAGCGGGAAGCGCACCAGCCAGTTGACCGCCGCGGCGAACCCGCCGAGCGCGAGGAACCGCACGATCTGATTGTCGGCGAGGGCCTTGAGGCGCGCGCGCATCAGAGCAGCCAGCCCGAGAGGAACGCCACGCCCATCAGCCCGCCGAGGCCGATGCTGATGCGGTCGCGGATGGCGAAGGCGACGGGATCGTCGTTGAGCTCCTGCCGGTGGCAGAGCAGCCAGATGCGCGACACCCACATGAAGAGCGCGGCCGGGAACACCCAGAGGAAGAGCGGCTGGCCGTAGAACTCGGCGCTGTAGACGTCGTTCATGATGTAGAGCACCATGATGGTGATGGCGGCCATGGAGGTGGCAACGCCCATCGCAACCACCAGCGCCGCATCGGTGCCGAGATACCCTCGCCCGCTGACCGAGGTGCGGCCATTGGCGACACTCTTCTGGATCTCCGTCTGCCGCTTGGCAAAGGAGAGCGAGGTGAAGAGGAACATCGAGAAGACCAGCAGCCAGGGCGACGGGATGGCCCCGACCGCGGTGATGCCGATGCCGAGGCGCAGCGTAAAGAGCGCGGCAAGGGTGAACGCGTCGACGATCGGCTGGCGCTTCAGGTAGAACGAATAGGCGAGGGTCGTCGCCATGTAGACCACGAGCAGGGCAAGCGAAGGCAGGCCGAGAGTCGCGGCTGCGAGGAGGCTGGCGCCGACGAGGCCGGCGGCGGCCGGCACGCCGTGCTTGATGCGCAGCGCCCCGGAGGCGAGGGGGCGGTTGCGCTTGGTCCAATGCACGCGGTCGTCGGCGAGATCGAAGAGGTCGTTGAGCAGGTACGTTCCCGAGGCCATCAGCGACATGGCGAAGAAAGCGACGAGCGCCTGCATGACCGCCAGCGGCTCGTCGGCCATGCCGGAAAGGATGAGCGGCACGAAGACGAGGGCGTTCTTGGCCCACTGGTGGACGCGCAGCGCCCTTGCCCAACCCTTGAGGCCGAGGGCGGGGCGGATGAATTCGGCCTCGACGGGCTTACCAAGGGCCTTAGCCTTGCGCGCGGTCGCGGGAGCGGCGCCAGCGAGCACGATCGTCTCAGCCTGCGACCAGACCTGAAGGTCGGAGCGGCTGTCGCCGGCATAGGCGAAGCCGTCGGGGAAGCGTTCGGTCAACGCCTTCGCCTTGCGGGCGCCCTTCATGTTCTCGACGCCATCGCTCGCAACGACGAAATCGACGAATTCGAAGCGGCGGGCGAGGCGCAGCGTCAGCAGTTCGTCGGCGGCGGTGGCGAGCCCCACCTGCCGACCCCTGGCATGCTCCTGACGCGCATATCCGACGAGCTCCTGGTTGACGGGCAGGTTGTCGACGTCGAGCGGCACGCTCTCGCTGAGCTTGCGCTTCAGCGTCGCCTTGCCCTTCAAAAGCCAGAGGACGAGGTTGAAGACGCGCAGCGGATTGGCCTTGACGTAGGCCACGGCCGTCTCATGCAGCATATCGGTGCGCAGGAGCGCATCATCGACGTCGAGGACCAGCGGCGGCTTGCGGGTCGCCCCTGCTTCATCCACGCGGCTGCGGTCGACCTGAGGCAGGGACAACGAACTCATCTGCGAGCCACCCAATACTGATATGGAGCGCTCTTCTAGCGGAAAACCGGAGGTCGCAACAGTGCTCGACGCAGATAATGGTCAATAAGTAAAATTATATCTAAAATATAAATGGTAGTTAATACAGTATTTCTTCTTCCTTACGCATTTACATCGGCAACCGAGCCAGCCGTGGCTACCTGCCCGGCGGGTTCCAGGTCGAGATAAGCCATCAGCTCGGCGGCGGCCGCGGAGCCGGCACGGTTGGCGCCGATGGTCGAGGCCGAGGGGCCGTAGCCGACGAGGTGGATGCGCGGATCGCGCGCGACCTGCGTTGCGAGCCGCCCGGCCATGGTTATGCCGCCGCCCGCTTCGCGCAGCATCAGGGGCGCCAGGTGATCGAGCGAGCTGCGAAAGCCCGTGCACCAGAGGATGACGTCGGCGCGAATATGGGTGCCGTCTTCCCAGCGCACGCCGTCCTCGACGATCTCGGCGAACATGGGCAGGCGGTTCAGCACGCCGCGGGCGCGCATCGCCTCTATGGCAGGCGTGACCGGAAGGCCGGTGACGGAAACGACGGATGTGGGTGGCAGGCCGGCGCGCACGCGCGCCTCGACCATGGCGACGGCGTTGCGGCCGGCGTCCTCGTCGAAGGGGCCGTCGCGGAACTGCGGCTCGCGCCGGGTGACCCAGGTGGTGGTCGTCACGCCCGAGATCTCGTTGAGGAGCTGGATAGCCGAGATGCCGCCGCCGACGATGAGGACGTGCTGGCCGACGAACTCGTCGGCGGTGTTGTAATCACGGGTGTGGAGCTGGCGGCCCTTGAAGCGATCCTTACCCGGATAGTCGGGAATGTAGGGCGTCTCCCAGGTACCGGTGGCGTTGATGAGCCCGCGGGTGGAAAAAAGGCCGCGATCGGTCTCGACGCGCAAGCGCCCGTCGCGCTCGCAGACGACCTTGACCTCGACCGGACGGTAGACCGGCAGGCCGAATTCCTTTTCGTAGGCGGCGAAATACTGCGGCACGGCAACCGAAGCCTTGACCGTCTCGGCCGTGGTGCCGATGGCGTCGGTGAACTTCATGCCGGGCAGGTCATGGATGCGGTTGACGGTGCTGAGCGTCAGCGAGGGCCAACGATGCTGCCAGGCGCCGCCGGGCTCGGGATTGCGGTCGAGAACGATGAAGCCCTTGCCGGGCGCGAGGCCCCGGCGTTTCAAGTGATAGGCGCTGGAAAGCCCCGCCTGCCCTGCGCCGATGACCAGGATTTCCGTCTTGACGGCGACGCGGGGCGCCGGGGCGGCTTGCGGCGGGGCGAGGACTTCGCTCATGACGATCTCCGGCGGCAGAACGCCGCCGGAGCGAATGTGGGGCCCTCTCCCGCCCGGCGCAAGCCGGTCAGGACGAGGGAAACCGCCGCGCCTGCGCGACCTGCCCGCCGGTCAGCCGTTCGGCGAGCCGGGCGCATTGCAGGCGAATGTCGGGGATGGCCTCGATCTCGAAGAAGCGGCCGCGCGTCAGGGGACCGGCGACGAGAAGGCGCCGCGAAGGCTGTCCGGCCGCATCGATGACGAAATTGTCCTCGGTGACGTCGAGCCCGATATGGAGGGGATCGGGACGGCCGCGACCGGTCGCGACGAGATCGCGGATGAGAGGATTAGAGCTCGCTTCGACATCGACGCTCACCCCGCCGCAGTCGTAGACGCGGGCGACCTCGATGGTCTCCTCGTCCCTGGCCCCGCGCCGCCGGATGGTGGCGTCGACCATGTCGCCATGCTGCGCGATACCGAGGAACTCGCCGGCGATGAGGGTCGCCTGGCCCTGGTCCACAGCCTCGATCATGCGCCGGTGCAGGTCCGGCGGAAGGCGATGGCGATGGATATTCCACCAGGGGCGCAGATGCAGCAAGAACTGGCGGCGCGAATGCTCCGACCAGCTCTGCCAGATGCGCTGGTTGAAGGGACGCAAGCCATCGACGACGCTGCGCCAGTCGCCGCCGGTCTCCTCGGTTTCGTCGGCAAGATCGCGGAACCAGCGCATGAAGTACTGCACATTGGTGCCGAAGGGCACGTCGGCCGCATCGATCTCGATGGGCGGAACGTCCCTGTGCGCTTGCGGCAGCAGGCCGTTGCGGGAGACGACGAGGATCGGCCCCTTGTGATTGGCCTCGGCGAGCGAGAGCCAGGCATCGACCATGCTGAGACCCGAGCCGAGGATCATCACCCTGGCGTAGGGATCGAGCGGGGTGTCGCGAGCAGAACCGACGCGCACGGCGATGCCGCGGCCGCGCGCGGGCTGCGTCTCGTGGCCGACGGCGAGAACGGCATGGTGGCTGAGGACGCTGGTGCCGTTGGCAAGGCGCGTTTCGATGCCGGCCGCCGTCTCGCGCACGGCAATCGCCTCCTCGGAGAGGACGACCAGGCGTCCGGGGCGGGCCCGGTCGGCCTCACGCAGCACATCGGCGAGATAGGTCCCGTAGGTGCTGCGCGCGACGAACGACCAGGGATCGTTACCCTCGGCGTAGCCGTGGGCCTTGAGCCAGCGCAGGAAATGCTCGGAATCGTCGGCAAAGGCGCTCATGCCGCGCGAGGGCACGTTGACCTTGTGGTCGCGCTGAACGGCCGAATAGGCCAGCCCCCGGCCGAACGAGCCTTCGCGCTCGATGAGCGTGACGCGGATGTCCGCTTCCTCATTGCGCAACAGGTGGGCGGCGAGGAGCACGCCGGTCGCACCGCCGCCGACGATGGCGACCGAGTGTCGCTGGTTGGGAGCGCTCATGGCACCCTCCCCCGGCTCAGGCGCGGATCGGCTCCTCCTCGACGAGCTTCTCCGGGCCGCCGGCATCGCGCATCTCTGCCAGGCTCGTGTTGTCGAGCACCTCGGCGATGGCATTGCGCACGTCGAGCATCAGATGACGGACTCGGCATGTGGCCTCCTCGCAATCATCGCAGGGCTGATAGCGCGTCTTGCTGGCGCAGGGGATGGGCGCGAGCGGACCATCGAGCACGCGCACCACGTGGCCGATCTTGATCTCCTCGGGCGGGCGGGCGAGGCAGTAGCCGCCAGCCTTGCCCTTGCGGGAATAGACGAAGCCGGCGTTGCGCAATTCGGCAAGGATGGCGTCGAGGAATTTCTTGGGGATGTTGTTGGCCCTGGCCACCTCGCCGACAAAGGCGAGATCGCCCGGAGGCAGCGCGGCAAGGTGCGTGAGCGCCTTGAGTCCGTACTTGCCTTTTTTCGTGAGCATCTGGCGTGAATGGTTGGTGTGACGGGGCGGAACGCCCAAGGGCTCGGCGCCGCTGCGCCAGCCCATTCCTGCGGGTCCGCCCCATACATAAAGTCTAGCGAAGCAGTGTACAAGAGTGATCTCCTCCTCTGCTGCCGACTGGTGAACGGCGAGTATAGTTGCGAAAAGTCTATCGTACCAGTCGTGTTTCGACAGGCGCTACGCGTCCGGCAGCCGCCAGGCGCGGAACGAGCCGGTAGCCTTCCACCCAGCGCCCGTACCCGCTGGCCGGGTTGATGTGTCCGGCATAGCCGAGATCCACGATCTCGCTGCCCCAGTCCGTTCCGATGTCGATTGCGGCGCGGAACGACATGTAGATGTCGTCGCGGCTGGCGACGAGGATCGACGGGAACGGCAGGCGTCGGCGGGGAATGACGCCGAATTGGTAGGTGCGGGCGTGCAGGCGCGAGGTGCGCTCGATGTCGGCCGGGGCCACGAGAATGGCGCCACCCACCATGGGCGCGACTGGGCTTTCGGCAAGGCGGGCGGTGAGAATCGTGCCGAGGCTGTGGCCGACGACGATGGCGCCGGGCGAAGCGCGCACGGCCGCCTCGAGGGCGGCGAGCCATTGGTCGGCGTCGGGCCGGGCCCAATCCTCCTGCTCGACGAGGCGCGCGCCCGGCTGGTCGCGCAGCCACCACCACTGCCAGTGGCCTTCGCCCGAGCCGTTGAGGCCGGGCACGATGAGGGTCCGCGCCATCGCCGCCGCTCCAGTTCGTTCAGGGAATCGGTCCGCAGGAGGCGGCGCCTCAAGGACCCGGCGGCAAGCAGAGCTGCAGGAAGCGGCGTTCGGCTTCCTCTTCCTCTGGCGTGCGGGGCACATGGCGCTGGGAACGCCCGGGAGCGGCCTGCTCCTTCCGGGTAAGCGCCGCTCCACCGAAGAATGGACGCTTGCGAGGCGCTTTCGCCGAACGTCTGCGCCGCCCGGAGCCGGGCTGCAGGATACCGAAGAACGCGATCATGATGTCTCTCCCGTTTCGGCTAACCTGCCAATAATTTCTTTCTCTATAGAATTAGTCGAGTTGTGATCGTTGCGTATTTCCCCGCTCTGGTAAAACCCTGTTCCCTCACGACGGGAATGTTGGGAATGCCGCTGCGGCGAGCGGGCAACCGAGCGTCTTGCCGCCTCAGGCGTCGATCAGCGAGCTGCTGCGCTGGCGGCGGAAATCGGACGGGGACTGGCCGGTAACCTTGCGGAAGGACTGGTTGAAGGCGCTCAAGGAGCCGAAGCCGCTTTCCATGGCGACATCGAGGACCGTCACGTCGTCAGCAAGGAGCAGGGATTGCGCATAGGAGAGGCGCAAGAGCGTGATGTACTCGTTGAGCGTCATGCCGGTCGATTTCTTGAAGACGCTCATGGCGTATTTGGGGTGGATCTCGACGTGAGAGGCGACGTCGGCCGAACCGATGTCGTGCCGGAAGTTCTCGGTGATGTAGGCGCAGATCTCGATAACGTTGCGGAAGCCCTGCGCATCGAGCGGCTCGCCTTCGAGCCGGCCCATTTCCTCGCCGTCGACGAGCCGGTAGGGCTCGAAATTGATGCGGTTGAGGCGCAGGAGCAGCTCGTCGATCGCGTGCTCGCGGCGCACGGGATCATCGCTGTTCATGTATTGGGTCAGGCGCCGGAAGGTTTCGCCGTCGGCCTGCCCCTCGTGGCGCGTGACGACCGTCGCGCCGCGCGTCAGGCGCTGCATGAGCTCGCCCGAGAGGCGCAGCCGGAAGAAATGGACGAGCGGCAGGTGGATGGCGACGAGCTCGGTATCGGGCGCCACCTCTACGGCCTGGTGCGGCTGGCCGCCCCAGAAGATGCAGACGTCCCCCGCCTCGAGGTCGACGGTGTGATTGGCCATCCGGTAGGTCATGGCCCCGGAATAGATGTGGTTGACCTCGACCTGGGCGTGCCAGTGCGGGTGCGGCATGTAGCAGCCGCTGTTGCTGGCGGCGACGAGGCTGGTGGGGATGCGCTCGAGCTCGTGCGAGAGCTGCGTCCACGCCTTTGTTTGCGCCGTCTTACCTTTCCACAAGTCTCCACTCCCATCCAAAGAGACGCAGCCCTCCGCGCGACCTAGGGTATGGCCAGCTCGAGGCCGGCGCAAACGAAATGGACCGCAGCAAGACGGTCCCGAGGTGCGGCGCGGCCGGAGGCCCCGCAAATCATAGCGCCCACCGGGCGCGTGGAGGAGACCCGAATGTCTGGACCATTCTATCGCATGCTGGCTTGCGCCGGCACGGCTGCACTTTTTCTGTCGGGCGCGGCGACCGCGCAGGAGCGGGTGGAGCTGACCTACTGGAACTGGGCGCCGCATATCGACGAGGTCGTGGCCATCTGGAACGAGGCCAACCCCGATATCCACGTGACGGTCAGCCGCGCGGCCGGCGCCGCCGAGATCGTGCAGAAGCTCTCGGCCGCCCATACGGCCGGCAATCCGCCGGACGTGACCAACGTCACCTATCAGGACCTGCCGGCGCTGGTGGTCAACGGGCTTGTCGCCGACATCACCCCCGAGATGGCCTCGCTCAAGGACCAAATCGCGCCGGTCGCCTGGGACCTCGTCACCTTCGGCGACACGACCTGGGCGACGCCGCAGGGCACCTCGCCGATGATGTTCTTCTATCGCAAGGACATCCTCACCGATCTCGGCATCGAGGCGCCGGCGACCTGGGAGGAGTTCGAGGCAGCCGCCAAGGCGGTGCGGGCGGCCGACCCCGGCAAGTACCTCGCTCATTTCCCCTCGAGCGACCCGGGACTCTTCGCGGCCCTCACCCATCAGGTGGGCGCCCAGTGGTGGCGGCTCGACGGCGACCAGTGGACGGTCGGCATCAACACCCCGGCAGCCAAGGAGGTCGCGGCCTACTGGGAGCGGCTCGTGGCCGAGGACGCCGTCTCGACCATGCAGACCTGGTCGCCCGAATGGGGCGCGGCGATGGCCGACGGGTCGCTGCTCGGCTTCATCAGCGCGGTCTGGGCGCCGCCGCTCATCGCCAACCTCGCACCCGACACGCAGGGCAAGTGGGGCGTCGTGCCGCTGCCGCGCTGGAGCCAAGGCACCGGCGCCGAGCTCTCGGGCGGCGTCATGGGCGGCAGCGCCACGGCCGTCTCCTCGCTCACCAAGCACCCGGAGGAGGCCAAGGAATTCGCCATCTGGATCACCAACAATCTCGATGCGCTCTCGGCCTATGTGCGGCTAATGAACATCTGGCCGGCCCAGCTTTCCGCCCGCGACCTGCCGCAACTGAAAGAAGCGCCGACGTTCCTGCCGGACGCGACGGATTTCTACACCATGGCCGCCGAGATCGACGTCGATACGCCCAGCGTTTCCTGGGGACCAAATGTCAGCGCCGCGTTCGACGTCTATCGCAACGCCATGGGCGAGGCGGTGCAGAACAAGTCCGGTTTCGCCGGGGTTCTCGACCAGGTGCAGCAGACGGTGTTCGGCGACATGTCGAACCAGGGCTACAGCGTGGTCGAGGCGCAGTAAGGCGCCGCGTTCCGCACGATCCGGCCGGGATCATCCCGGCCGGGCTCTCCAACCAGACGCAGGCAACACCACCGATGCGCAGGAAACGCTACCATCCCGTCCCGCCGATAACGCCGTGGCTCTTCGTCGGGCCGGCGGTGGCGCTCTCGCTCTTCACGATCCTCGCCCCGTTCGTCTATTCGATCATGCTGAGCCTGCGCGGCATCCGCGTCAGCGGGGGCGGCCTCGGGCGGCGCGAGGAGGTGTTCGTCGGGCTTGCCAACTACTGGACGGCGCTGACCAATGCCGAATTGTGGGCCGGGTTCGGGCGGATGCTGACGGTCGGCATCATCACCGTACCGCTGATCCTCGGCTTTGCCCTCCTCTTCGCGCTGATGCTCGACGTGCCGCGGGTGCGCTTTGCGCGCTTCTCGCGCATCGCCATCTTCGTGCCCTATGCCGTGCCGGGCGTCATCGCGTCGCTGATGTGGGGGTTCATCTATCTGCCCGGCGTCAGCCCCATCCGCGAGATCGCCGCCAATCTCGGCCTGCCGCAGCCCGATTTCTTCACCCGCGATTCGGTCTACTGGTCGATCTCCAACATCGTCATCTGGGGCGGGGTGGGCTTCAACATGGTCATCCTCTTCACGGCGCTGCGCGGCATTCCCGCCGACCTCTACGACGCGGCGCGCATCGACGGCTGTAACGAGTGGCAGATCGCCCGGCACATCAAGCTGCCGCTCTTGCTGCCGGCGATCGTCCTCACCGGGCTCTTCTCGCTCATCGGCATGATCCAGCTCTTTTCGGAGCCGACGACGCTGGAGCCACTGAGCAACGCGGTCTCGACCACCTGGGTGCCGATGATGCTGGTCTATCGCGACACCTTCGTCGCCCAGAGCCTGCACGCGGGCGCCGCGACCTCGATCCTCATCGCCGTGCTGACGACATTCGCCTCGGTCGTCCTCTTCTGGATCACGCGCCGGCGCAGCCAGGGGGGACGGACATGAGCGCGTTCACCGACGGCAAGACCGCCCGCGCCGGAGTGCGGGGCGGCTCGGCCTGGATCCCGACCGTCATCCTCATCCTCGGCGCGCTCTATTGCCTGCTGCCGCTCTACTGGCTGGTGGCGGCGGCCAGCAAGCTGCCGGGCGAACTCTTCACCCTGCCCTCGTTCCTGCCCGGTTTCAGCGGCGGGCTCTGGGAGAATATCGCGAGCCTTACGAACTATCGCAGCGGGCGCTACTGGCTGTGGACCTGGAACTCGCTGATCTATGCCGGCGGGGGCGCGGCGCTCTCGACCATGGTTTCGGCGATGGCGGGCTACGGGCTGGCCAAATACAACTTCGCCGGACGCGGGCTCGTCTTCGGGTTCCTCCTGGGGGCGGTGCTGATCCCCGGCGTGGTGCTCGCCGTGCCGCAATACCTGCTGATGAGCAAGCTCGGTCTCGCCAGCACCTACTGGTCGGTGCTGATCCCCTCGATCGTCTCGCCGCTCGGCATCTATCTCTGCCGCGTCTACGCGGCGGCGGTCATTCCCGACGAACTGCTGGAGGCCGGAAGGATCGACGGGGCGAGCGAGGTGCGCATCTTCTTTTCCATTGGCCTGGCGCCGATGATCCCCGGCCTCATCACCGTGTTCCTTTTGCAGTTCGTCGGCATCTGGAACAACTTCCTTTTGCCCTTCATCATGCTCGCCGACGAAAGGCTCTTCCCGTTGACCGTCGGCCTCTACACCATGGTCAACCAGGGCACCGAGCAGCCGGGTGTCTATACCCTCATCATCACCGGCGCGCTCGTCTCCATCCTCCCCCTCATCGCCCTCTTCCTGCTGCTGCAGCGCTACTGGCGGCTCGACCTCATCTCCGGGTCGGTCAAGGGCTGAACCCAAAGGAAACCAAGAATGTCCAAGGACCTCATCCCCAACGGCGCCTGGCCGGTTATGCTGACGCCGTTCCTTACCGACCGGTCCATCGACTGGGTCGGCGTCGACCGGCTGGTCGACTACTACGCGGCGGCGGGTGTCGCCGGAATCTTCACCGTCTGCCTGTCGAGCGAGATCTACCAGATGAGCCCGCAGGAGCGCCTCGAGCTCGCCCGCCGGGTGGTGAAGCGCGCCAACGGGCGCGTGCCGGTCATCGCATCGGCGGTCGCTGGAGCTTCGCCCGAGAGCCAGGCCGAAGCGGTCAAGGCCATGGCCGATACCGGCGTTGCCGCCGTCGTGCTGCTGCCCTGCCTCATCGCGGGGGAAGGCGAAGGGGACGACGTGTGGCGGACGCGCGTCGAGGCGATCCTTGCCGGGACGGGGAACATCCCCCTCGGCTTCTACGAGTGCCCGCGGCCCTACAAGCGCGGCGTCTCGCCCGAAAACCTCGGCTGGGCGGCGCGCGCCGGGCGCGTGCTCTTCCACAAGGACACCTGCCACGACCTCGACCTGATGCGCGAAAAGCTCAAGGCCGTTGCCGATACCGGGCTCAAGTTCTTCAATACGCAGATGGGCACGCTGATCGAGACGCTCGACGCGGGCGGACACGGCTTTTCGAGCTATGCGGCCAACCTCTATCCCGAGCTCGTGCAGTGGCTGTCGACCAATCACGCCGCCGACCGGGCGCAGGCGCTGCGCGTGCAGCAGCTCCTCGCCATCGCCGAGCATGCGATCAACGCCAAATATCCGGCTTCGGCCAAGTTCTTCGTTGCGCAGAACGCCGGCGTCGAGATCGCGACGACCTGCCGCTCGATCTACGACAGCCTCAGCCGGCATGACGAGCTGCCGTTGCTCGCGCTCATCGATTATGTGAAGAGCCTCGACCTGCCGGTCGACATCGTCAGCCTCGCGACGGCGCTTCGAAAAAGCGCATAAGAGCTCCGGCACTTCCCAGCTTTCAACAACCAGGACAAGCCATGACCTATCGCGCGGCCGCGAGCCGTTACGACTCCATGCCCTATCGCACCGCCGGACGCAGCGGCCTCAAGCTCCCCGCCATCAGCCTCGGCCTCTGGCAGAACTTCGGCGGCACGCGCGACTACCCGTCGGCGTTCGCGATCCTCGGCGCCGCGTTTGATGCCGGCATCACGCACTTCGACCTCGCCAACAACTACGGCCCCCCGCCGGGCGCAGCCGAGGAGCTGTTCGGTCAGGTGATGGCGCGCGATTTCCGGCCCTATCGCGACGAGATCATCGTCTCCAGCAAGGCCGGCTATCGCATGTGGGAAGGACCCTATGGCGAGTGGGGCAGCCGCAAGAACCTGACCGCAAGCTGCGACCAGAGCCTCAGGCGCCTGGGGCTCGACTATGTCGACGTCTTCTATTCCCACCGCTACGATCCCGTCACGCCGCTCGAAGAGACGATGGGCGCACTTGCCGACATCGTGCGGCAAGGCAAGGCGCTCCATGTGGGTATTTCCAACTATCCGCAGTCCGAGACCCGCGCGGCGCAGGCCATGCTCCAAAAACTCGGCACGCCCTGCGTGCTGCATCAGCCGAGCTATTCGATGCTCAACCGCTGGATCGAGGCGGACGGCACGATCGATGCGTGCGGAGAGCTCGGCATCGGCATGATCGCGTTTTCGCCGCTGGCCCAAGGCGTACTCTCGGGCAAGTACAACACCGGCGACACGCAGGGCGCGCGCGGGGTGAGCAACAACCCGTTCCTCAAGGCCGCCGAGATCAAGCCCGAGACGCTCAACGCCGTCGACGCCCTGGCGAAGATCGCCGCGGCGAGCGGGCAGAGCCTGCCGCAACTGGCGCTCGCCTGGGTGCTGCGCCGGCGCGAGATCACCTCGGCGCTGATCGGCGTGCGCACGCTCGAACAGCTCCACGACAACCTTGGCGCCCTCGCGCGCCTCGATTTCTCGCCAGAGGAACTCGAGGCGATCGACAAGGCCACCGCAGGCGGACGCTCGGACGCCAGGCCCTCCTGGCAAGCGGCGCGTTAGCCGGCCCAAGTGCCGCCCGCTCAGTCGAGCGGGCGTACGCGGATGGCGAGGTAGGGCTTGCCGGGCAGCTCGACGGCGAAGGCGGCGTCGGGCCTTCTCGGCCGGACGATCGCGCCGTGGCGGGTGGGATGGTTTTCCGGGGCGGGGACGATCTTTGCCGGCGTCACCGTCATGTTCCAGGTGTCGATGAGATCGACCGCATAGCGCCGGTCGTCCTGGGGCAGGCCCGCCGCCCAGATGACCGGCTGGTGCTCGCCGAAATAGATGTAGGTGACGTCGCCGTCGCGGGCGCCGGAGATGCGGTTCCAGGGGAAGCCCGTCGCACGTTCGATGGGCTCCAGGCCGTGGGTGACGTCCTCTTCGAGAAGGTCACGCAGGAACCCGATCCGCTTCCAGGCCTCGCCGTGCAGCTCGCCGCCCTTGGCCCACCAGATGAGGTCCTGCGGGTGGCTGTAGGTCTCGCCATGCCCGGCATAGCCGCCGCGCATCAGCGTCGTCCAGAAGCGGTGCGTCAGCTCGCCGGCAGAGATGTTGCCCCAGCACTGGATGATATTACCCTCATATTCCGGCTCGTCGTTGACGACGGGCTTGCCGTAGTCGGCGCGCCATTCGGGAGTGCGCTTGACGTCCCAGTTCTGGATGCAGACATGGGTGACCCAGGGCTTCCTGTGATCGTAGTTGGCGGCAGGATCGCCGTTGTGGATGGAGCGCAGGTGGCCGTAAGGGTCGTTCTCCTCGATGATATGGAAATAGCGCTCCCACTGGTGGAGCGGCTTGGTATCGAGGAGGAAGTCGTACTCGTTGGCGAGCGCCCACCAGACATTGCGGTAGGCGGCGAGGCGTGCGGTGAGGTAAGCGACGTAGCGGTAGTCCTGCTCTTCGCTCATGTCGCAATAGCCCCAGCGGTCGTAGGGATGGAAGATGATGATGTCGGCCTCGATGCCGAGCTCGCCCAGCGCCTTCACCTGGTTCTCGAAGTGGCGGAAGCTTTCCGGATTCGGCCGGTCGAAATCGAGCTTGCCGTCGGCGCCGGGCTGGTAGACGTCGTGCAGCGGCTCGTTGACGTTGTAGGGGTAGTCCTTGGGAAAGACGCCCATGCGGATCTTGTTGAAGCGCGTCTTCTTCAGCGTCGCGAGCGTCTTTTGCTGCTCGGCGAGCGGCTGATGGGTCCAGGCATAGCAGGTGGTGCCGAAGGAGAGGTACGGCGTGCCATCGGCATAGGCGAAGTGGAACTTGTTGGCGACCCGCACGGGTCCATGGACCTCCGGCCGGGCGGGCGTGACGGTAAAGGCGCCGGACTTACCGTCTAGTTCTGCCACGTTGGAGCGGGTCGAAAAGCTCCACTCGCCTTCGTTGTCGGGCATGAAGCGCAGCTTGTAGACGCCACCGCCATCGTAGAACCCGGGCACCCGCACGACCCGGCCGTGCTGGCGGAAGAACCCATCGAGGGTGACGTCGAGAAAGGGATTGCCGCCGGCCGGACCGGCAAGGCTCGCCTCGTACACATCCCATTTGGCGACGCTGGTGTTCGTCATGGTGTTTTCTTCCCTCAGTTGTCGACGCGCGTCAGCAGCAGCGCCTGGTAGGGCTTTGGCGCGAAATGCAGCAGCTGGCCGCGCTCGACGTTGTCGGCGAGCGGGGTCTGCGTCATCTCCCAGGTATCGATGAGCGTGGCCGCATAGCGCTCGCCGGGCGGTACGGCTGCAGCCACCTCGCCCGGCTGGTTCTGGCCGAAGTAGGTGAGGTAATAGCGGTGGGGCTGACCGGCGGTGGCGAAATGGGCGGGAACGCGGGACCAGTCCTCCTCTCCCGGCACGGGGGTGAAGAGACGGTTCATCAGCACCTTGTCCAGTCCGCCGGCCATCATGACTTTGTAGGACCCGGTGTGCGGCATCGGGTCGAGCCCTTCGTCCGGCCCCTCCTCCAACAGACGCTTGAGGAACGCAATGCGCGCGATGCTCTCGCCGCGCAGAGAACCGCCCTTGGCCCACCAGATGACGTCGCCGGGGTTGCGGAAGGTCTCGCCGTGGGTGACGTAGCCGCCATTGACCGTGCCCTCCCAGAAGCGGTGCACCAGCTCGCGGCCGGAGATGTTGCCCCAGGCTTCGGCGATGTCGCCCTCGTAGCAGACCTCGTCCATGGAAACGGGCTTGCCGTATTGCTCGCGCCAGAGCGCCGAGCGCGCGGGATCGGGCCGCTGGATGCTGGCGTGGGTCACCTTGGGGTGGTTGTGATCATAGAAGGCGAAGCAGTTGTGGACGCCGAGCAGGTGCCCATAGGGGTCGTTGTCGGCCACCACATGGATGAGCCGATCCCAATCGGCCGGCGACTTGGCGGCCATGAGATCATATTCGTTGGCCATCGACCACCAGACGTTGGGAAAGGCCGAAAGGCGCGCGACGAGGTATTTGAGATAGCGGTCGTCCTCGTCGGCGCTCATGCGCGCGAAGCCCCAGCGGTCATAGGGGTGGAGCACGATGAGGTCGGCCTCGACGCCGATCTGCGCCAACTGGGCGATGCGCTTTTCGAGGTGGCGGAAATAGCCGGGCTCGAAGCGCTCGAAATCGAACTCCCAGCCGCTGCCGGAGAACCCGCCGACCCACTTGCTCTCGCCCTTCTTCAGCAAGGGGAAAGGATACCGCTCGGGCTCGTTCTCGTTGTAGCGGTAGTGCTTGGGAAAGACACACATGCGAATCTTGGTGAAGGGCGCCTCGGCAAGGGTTGCCAGCGTCTCCTCCTCCAGCGCGTCGCCCTGCAGGTTCCACACATAGGCGGTGGTGCCGATGTTGATGTAGCGGGTGCCGTCGGCATAGCGGAAATGATGGCGGTTGGAGACGCGCACGGGACCGTGGTGGCCGGGCCTGGCGGGCGCCACGTCGACGGTTCCCGTCGCACCGTCTAGCGCCGGGCTGTTGCTCCTCGTCTCGTAGGTCCATTGGCCGATGGCGTCGGGCAGGAAGCGGATCCTGTAGATGCCGTCGCCGTCATAGAAGCCTGTCACCCGCACCCGCCGATCGCCCCGGCGGAAGACGGCGCCGAGCTCGACGTCGCGGAACGGATTGCCCTGCGAAGGGCCGGAAAGCGTGAGCTCGAACGTCGCCCACAGCGACGCGGCGCCGTTGGCGGTGGCGGTATCGGTCATTTCTTTTATCCCGTAGCTAGTGGCGGGCAGGACCCGCCGGCAACAAACGACTTTCAATGAGGCGCCGCGGCCGCCTTGCGCGGCCGCCAGCGGGAGCGGGTGGTGGGAATGGATCCGAGCAGCAGGCGCGTATAGGCGTGCTGAGGGTTGGACATCACGTCGCGGGCGGCACCGAACTCGACGACCTGCCCCTTGTTCATCACCGCCACGAAGTCGGAGATGTAGTAGGCGGTGGCCAGATCATGGGTGATGTAGAGGAAGCTGCGGCCGGCCTCGTCGCGCAGACGCTTGAAGAGGTTGATGATGATCATGCGGCGCGACGCGTCGATCATGCTCACCGGCTCGTCGGCGACGATGAGGCTGGGCTGCGGGATCAGCGCGCGGGCAATGGAGACGCGCTGCAGCTCGCCGCCGGAGAACTGATTGGTGTATTTGCCCACGACATCGGCGAATTCCAACCCGACCGAGGCCAGCGCCTGTTCGACCGCCGCTTCAGCGGCCTGGCCGCGAAGGCCAGCCACCCGGTCGGCGGTCTCGAAAAGGTAGGCATCGACCGTGCGGTAGCGGCTGAAGGCCTCGAACGGGTTCTGGAAGATCGGCTGGATGGAAGAGAGGAACTCGCGCTTGCCGGGCTGCGCTCCGCGCCCCGCGACCACCTTGTCGTAGACGATGGCGCGCCCGGACGTCGGCTCGACGAGGCGCAGCAGCGTCTTGGCGAGCGTCGTCTTGCCGCTGCCGGATTCGCCGACCACGGCGATGATGACCGGATTGTCGCTCTCGACGCTGATGTCGACATCGTTCAAGGCCTGGATGGTCCTGGCGCGCCCGAAGCTGCCGAGGCGGTAGACCTTGTTGAGGCCCTCGGTCCTGAGGATCACTGCCATTGGACGCCTCCCGACGGCATCTCGGCGCCGGCATAGTGGCAGGCGGCGAAGTGGCCGGGCCGGTGTTCGACGAGCACCGGCTCCTCGACGCGGCAGCGATCGGTGGCGAACGGGCAGCGGTCGGCGAAGCGGCAGCCGCGCAGCTCCCCCCAAAGGCTCGGCGGGCGGCCCGGAATCCCGTCCCGCGCGCGATCGTCGCCGATGGTCGGCAGCGAGCTGATCAGCATGCGCGTATAGGGGTGGAGCGGCGCCTCGAAGACGCTGTCGCTGTCGCCATATTCCACGGCCTTGGCCGCGTACATGATGAGCATGCGATGGGTGACCTGGTAGTGGACGCCCATGTCATGGGAGACGAGGACGATGGTGTTGCCCATCTCCTCCTGCAGCTCCATGAGGAGCATGAGGATCTCCTTTTGCACCACCACGTCGAGGGCGGTGGTCGGCTCGTCGGCGAGGATCAGCTCAGGCTGGAAGAAGGTCGCCATGGCGATCATCATGCGCTGGCGCATGCCGCCCGAAAGCTGGTGCGGGTAGGCATCGAGCGCCTCGGCGGGAAGGCCGAGCTTGCCGATATAGGCCCGCACCTGCTCGAGCACGCGGCGCTTGTCCGGATCGTTGCCGGGAAAATCGATGAACTGCTGACTGATGCGGATGACCGGGTTCAGCGAATTCATCGAGCTCTGCGGCACATAGGAGACGCGGCGGAACCACTCCTGCTGCACGGTATGGCTGGTGACGGGCGCGCCGCGCCGGTCGACAAAGCCATATTCGATGGAGCCCGACGCGAGGGTCATGGGTGAAAGGATGTCGCCATAGAGGACCTTCATCAGGGTCGACTTGCCGCAACCGGACTCCCCGGCGACGCCCAGGATGCAGCCATCGGGGATCTCGATGGTGACGCCGTCGACGGCGTTGATGGAGCCGCGCCCGGTGCGATAGCTGGCAACGACGTTGTTGAGGCGGATCATGAGACACCACGCTTGCTGGCGAAGGCCGCGTTGAAGCCGGTCGAAGTGAGAAAGAGGCCGAGGAACAGCACCACCGTCGCGACGATCGGCGCGACGATCCAGACGTACTGGCCGGTGAAGAGCGCGTTGTAGTTGAGCGCCCAGAAGATAATGGAGCCGAGCGTCGGCACCTCGATCTTGGAGAGCCCGATCACCGCCAGCGTCGCCTCGAGGTTGATCGCAAAGAGGATCGTGTTGATGAAGCCGACGAGGGTATAGGCCATGACGTAAGGGAACACCTCGCGCACGAGGATCTGGATGGTGTTGGCGCCCGAGAACCGCGCCATGTTGATGAACTCGCGCTCGCGCAGCGACAGGGCCATCGACCGGACCGTGCGCGCGTCCCACGCCCAGCCGAAGATCATGATGATGATGCCGACGGTGAGGAACGAGGTGTTGCCGCGGATGAGCGCGCCGAGGATGATGAGGATCGGCAGCAGCGGAATGGTGATGAAGGTATCGACGAAGAGCATCACGATCCGCTCGAACCGTCCGCCGATATAGCCGGCGCTCAAGCCGACGATCGTGGCGATGACGGTCACGCCGGCCGCCACCAGAACGCCCAGCATCAGCGAGTTGCGCACGGCAAAGACGAGGAACCAGAAGATGTCCTGCCCGAGGGCATTGGTGCCGAGCCAGTGGACCGGCGACATCGGCAGATTGCGCATATAGGTCGCCTGCACCGACGGGTCCGCCGGCGCGAACAACGGCAGGACGAAGCTGCCGAGCCCCATGACCACGAGGATGGCCAGCCCGGCGGCAAGGCGCGGGTTGACCAGCCAGAGCCAGCTTGCACGGGCCTTCGATCTGGCCGGGGCGGACACGAGAACGGCCGGCATGGCGGTGTCTTTGATGTCGATGCTCATCTGTGCCGGATCCGCGGGTCGAGAAGGGGATAGATGAGGTCGATCACGAGGCCGGCGGTGGCGACGGCGATGATCGACAAGGTGATGGCGCCATAGAGCACGTTGTAATCGCCGCCGGTGGCGGCCGTGCGCATGACGAGGCCGATGCCGGGATAAGAGAAGATCATTTCGGTCAAGAGCGCGCCGTTGAACACCATGCCGAGCGAAAGGGCGAGCGCGGTGACCTGCGGCAGGAGCGCGTTGCGGAAGACATAGCGGGTCATCCGCATCCAGTTGGAGGCGCCCTTCAGGCGCGCATAGGTGACGTAGGGCTCCTCGGTCGTCGCGACCGCCAGCGCCTTCATCGACAGGATGTTCCAGCCGAACCCGGCAAGGACCAGCGTGATGCCCGGCAGAAGCGAGTTGTAGATGATCATCCCGAACTTTTCTGGCGTCATCTGGCCGACGGGGAACGTCGCCGAGAGCGGGAAGATCGGGAAGACATAAGCGAGCAGCAACAGCACCGTGACCGCGAGGATGTAATAGGGGATGGGGTAGAGCAGGATGCCGACGAACTCGAGGACGGAGGCGGCCTTCTTCCTGTGGAAGTAACCGGCGACGAGCCCGACCATGTTGCCCATGACCCAGGCGATGAACGTCGACATCAGCAGCAGCCCCAGCGTCCAGGGCAGCGCGTTGAGGATCATCGCCGAGACGGGCTGCGGGTAATAGGTGAAGGACGGGCCGAAATCGAAGTTGAGGACCACGCGCTTGAGGTAGGCCAGGTACTGGGTGAAGAGATCACCTTCCAGGCCGTAGAGCTGCTCGAGATTGACGCGCAGCTCCGCGATCGCCTCGGCCGAGATCGAGCCGTTGGCCCGGCTCTGGATCTGGCCGATATAACCGTCGACAGGATTGATCGGCATCAGCCGGGGCAGGAGGAAGGTGATCGTCAGTCCGATGAAAAGGACCGCCAGATAAAGCCCCAGCCGCTTGGCCACGTAGCGCATGACACCCATGGGTCACATCCTTGGCTTGAAGAGCGCGGCGGGGCAGCCGGGAGGATTGGCTGCCCCGCCCCGTGAGACGACCTATTGCTGGCCGGTCGGCTCGATCCGGACGACCGTCTGCTTGAACGAGCTCCACCAGGTGTAGGGGGTGGCGTAGAAGTTGTCCTGCTTGGGGAAGTTCGTCCAATAGGTGCTGTTGGTCGGGATGGTGGTGGGGATGTTCATCAGATTGATCATCTGCATGTCTTCCACCAGGTAGCGGGCGATCTGCCGGCCGTTCTCGATGAACTCGGGCGCGTTCGTCTCGAGGCTGGCGCTCTCGGCCACGAGATCGAAGATCCGCTCGTCGGTGATGCGCATGTAGTTGCCCGAAAGCTGGTCGGTTGAATCGGCCGGCTGCACGTTGTTGGGGGTGAACTGGCGCCAGGAATTCTGCCAGTTCGAGTTGTAGGTGCACGAGTTCGACCAGTTGAGCTGCAGCTCGTTGCGCGAGTTGGTGTTCTGGACGGTGGTGAATTCGCCATTGTCCACCTGGCGGGCGCTGACGTTGAACCCGGCCTGCCGCCAGCTGTCGGCGATGGAAAAGCCTATGCGCTGCATCACCTTGTTCCAGTCGCCGGGGATGACGAGCTCGAAGGTCCAGGGCGAGCCGTCCGGCAGGGCGAAGTAGCCGTCCGCCCCTTTGACCATGCCGACCGACTCGAGGAGGCTGGCGGCCTGCTCGGGATCGTGCTTCCACCAGCCCATGCCGAAGCCGTCGCGGATGGCATCGCCTGAGGGCAGCTGCGAGGCATCGACGCCCTGGGCGGCCAGGGTCTCGGCGAGCTCGGCCCCGAAGTTCGGGTTGAAGGGTTTGTAACCGTCGGCGAGGGTCAGCTCCTCGAGGAACGAACGCAGCTCATCATAGTAGAGCGGCCCGGTGATGGGCGTATCGGCGAGCGGCAGGGCGCCGGCCTTGAACTGCCCGCTCATGGCGCTGATGCCGACCTGCTGTAGGTTGACCGTCAGCGCCAGGGCCCAGCGCACCTCCGGCATGTCGAACGGCGCCTTCTGGCCGTTGATGTAGATGCCGTAGGAGCAGGCATCGTTCATGTCGTGGTAGGGGAAGGTCGGCGAGAAGGTCTCGATATTGGGATTGCGCGCCTTGGCGGCATCGATGCTGTCCGGGCTCATGAAGGTGTCGACGTCGTACTGGTTCTGTACGAACGCCAGCGCGCGCGTCTCCTCGGTGCCGAAGTCCTTGTAGAGGATGTATCTGGGCTTGGGTTCGCCGAGATTGCCCCAGCCGGAGCGCTCCCAGTCCTCGCGCAGCTCCCAGAGCTGCCAGAAGCCGTTGGGGTCGAACTCGCGGATCTTGTAAGGCCCGAGCGTTACCGCCGGCGCGTTCTGGAAGGTGACGACCTCGTCGCCCAGCGGCTCGAAGATATGCTTGGGCACGATGTTGAACTGGGAGCCCCAGGTATAGACGCCCAGGACCGTGGTGAAATCGTAAGCCGGGCGGACCGTCTCGATCTCGAAGGTATAGTCGTCGACCTTATTCCAGCTCTTGACGTAGTTGGTGACGGTCGCAACGTTTGTCAGCTGCTCGCGGTATTTGAACGCGGTCTCGAGGGTGTAGATCACGTCGTCGGCGGTGAACTCGACGCCGTCGCTCCAGTAGACGCCCTCGCGCAGCTTGACGCGGAATTGGGTGCGCTCATCGTTGAGGACTTCCGGGAAGCCATCGGCGAGCTCGGGATAGGATTCGCCGGTGGCGGTGTCCATCTCCCAGAGGAAGCTCCAGCCGAGCTCGCGGAAGCCGCGCCAGATGGCGTAGGAATTGAGCGGGTTCTGTGCCGAAGGGTTGGCGGAACGCCCGTCGAACGCCTGGACGATCAAAGTCTCGCTGCGGGGCGTGCCGACGTCGGTCATCGCCCCCTGCGCAAAGCCGGTAGTGGTCATCAGGGCACCCAGGACGGGCGCCAGCAGGTATCGGCCGAGCCGTGCCATTGTTGTCTCCTCCTTGAATGGCCGTGCGCCGCATGCGGCAGCCGACCAGATCCGGGCGGATTTCGAGGACTGACGAGCCGGAAGGCGACCATGCCGGTTCAGCCCCGCCGTTCGGCCAGGCATATCCGGTCTTTTGCGGCAACCTCCCGCAGATCCCACGCGCACACCCGTGGCGCGCTTCGCAAGTTAGTTTTCGTTTTCTTGCGATTTCTAACGAATATGAGCGAAAGAATTCGGTGTCAATGGCTCTCGCAAGCCAAGTGCCACGATTCGATAAAAAACGAAGGGGCCGATTAGCCGGCGACGATGACCTCGACGCCGCGCCGCTCGAACTCGGCCCGGTCGGCATCGGAAATGCCGTCGTCGGTGATAAGCGTATGGACGATCTCCACACCGCCGAGGGCCGAGAAGGACACCCGCCCGATCTTGGTGGAATCAGCCAGGAGATAGACGTGCGAGGCGGCCTTGACCATGGCGCGCTTGACATAGATGTCGCCGATGGCCGGATAGGTGAGCCCCGCCTCGAACGAGACGCCGGCGGTCGCCAGGAACAGTTTCTCGGCATAGATGCCGACGAAGAAATCGGCGGACTTCTCCCCGCTCAGCGACAAGGTCGGCGCCTTGAATTGACCGGCGGGCATGTGCACCGTATTGGTGGGCATGGCCCCCAGGATCAGGGCGATGTTGAGCGCGTTGGTGATGATGTTGAGGTCGTGCCGGGCCTTGAGATTCTCGGCAAACTGGGTGGCGGTGGTGCCGGAATCGATGATGATCGTTTCGTGATCGCCGACGAGCGCGGCGGCGGCCTCGCCGATCTTGCGCTTCTTGTCCATGTTCTGCACGTGCTGCAGCGTCATGGACTGCACCTGCTGCGGCACGGACTTGAGGTAGGCCCCGCCGTGCTCGCGCGTGATGTAGCCATCGGCATCGAGGCGCTCGAGATCCTGGCGGATCGTCGCTTCCGAGACGGCAAAGGCGGCCGAAAGGTCACGCACGCGCGCGCTCCCCTCCTCCTGCAGCCACTCGAGGATCTTCATGCGCCGCGGTTCGGCAAGAAGCTGCTGCCGGCCGCCGTCGGCGGCGATCCGCTCGCGCACGGCTCTGGACATCCTGGGTTTCTGCATCGCTCCCCCGCTTCCTTGCGCAAGCCCCGGCAGATCAGGCGACCTAGACACCGCAGTACCGCCAATCCGCCGCTTCCTGTTTGTCACCGCAGCCTGCGGAACGCAACAGGGTCAGCCAGGCCGACACCAAAGCCGATCGCAAGAAAACCGCATAAATCGAAATTTTTCCGTATTGCGCGAAAGAAAAACGCATTATAGCTTCTCGGCAAACGAGACGGCACGGGCATTCCGACGTCGTGCGCGAGGAGAACAGCTTTCCGCGAGGGCACCGCCGCCATGGCGGCCTGGTGCCGCCGGCGAGCCAGCCGATCCCGGCACGCGTATGACGAAGCGAAGTCGGAGCCCTGCGATTGCCCCGGGAGGCCAGATTGTCATCGTCCGCACCGGCCCATCACATGCAGACCAACGACCTCGTCTCGGCCATCCGCGCCAAGGCGCTATGGATACGCCGGCGCAGCTTCCAGATGGTCTATGAGGCCCAACAAGGTCATCCGGGAGGCGACTTCAGCGCCGCCGATATCCTGGCAACGCTCTATTTCGGCGTGCTGAGATTCGATCCCACCCGACCAAACGACCCGGCGCGCGACCGGTTCGTCATGAGCAAGGGGCACTGCACCGGCGCGTTCTATTCGGTGCTGGCGGCGGCGGGATACTTTCCGGAAGCGGAACTTTCGACCTACATGCTGCCGCTGTCACGGCTCAACGGCCACCCCAACCGCAACTACTTGCCCGGCGTCGAGACCAATACCGGGCCGCTCGGCCACGGCCTGCCGGTCGCCACCGGCATCGCCATCGCCGGCCAGATCGACGGAGCCGACTTCCGCACGTTCGTTCTGACCGGAGACGGCGAGTTGCAGGAGGGCAGCAACTGGGAGGCGGCCCTGACCGCCGCGCACCGCAAGCTCGAGAACCTCACCCTGATCATCGATCGCAACCGCCTGCAGCAGGGCGCGCGCACCGAGGAAACCGCCTCGCTCGACCCGCTGGACGACAAATGGCGGGCATTCGGCTGGCACGTGGAGATCGTCGACGGGCACGATCACGCCCGGCTGCTCGACATCCTGTCGGTCAGCCCCAAAGGGCGGGGCAAGCCGCTCTGCGTCATCGCCAATACGTTCAAGGGCAAGGGGGTGAGCTTCATGCACGACAATGTCGCCTGGCATCACGGCGTGCCCAACAAGGAACAGTACGAACAAGCCATGGCAGAACTGGTCTGATGAGCGCAGCAGTCCCGACACCCAGCGGTTATTTCGACTGCCGCGACAGCTTTGCCAACGTCATCGAGACGCTCGCCGAGGCCGACCCGCGCATCGTGACCGTCGTCAGCGACAGCGTCGGCTCGTCCAAGCTCACGGGATTTCGCAAGAAGTTCCCCGAGCGCATGGTCAACGTCGGCATCGCCGAGCAGGTGCTGGTGGCGGTCGGCGCGGGGCTCGCCAATGGCGGCAAAGTGCCGTTCGTTTCGGCGGCGTCGTGCTTTCTCACGGGCCGGGCATTGGAGCAGGTGAAGGCGGACGTCGCCTATTCCAACGTCAACGTCAAGCTCATCGGCCAGTCGAGCGGTGTCGCCTATGGCGAGCTCGGGCCAACGCACCATTCGATCGAGGACATGGCCTGGCTGCGCCCGCTCTCGAATCTCACCGTCATCGTGCCCTCGGACCCATGGGAGACGGCGGAAGCGGTGCGGTTCGCGGCACGGCACGAAGGCCCGGTGTTCATCCGCGTCAGCCGCATGCCCGTGCCGGCGCTCGAGCGCAAGAATCCGGTCTTCACCGTCGGCAAGGCCGAGGTGCTGCGCGAGGGCGGCGACATCGCGATCATCGCCAACGGTGTGATGGTGCACCGGGCGCTCGCCGCGGCGGCGGCATTGGCCGGCGAAGGCATCGAGGCGCGCGTCGTCAACATGTCGAGCATCAATCCGCTCGACGAGGAGGCCATTCTGGCAGCAGCCAAAACCGGCGCGGTGGTCACCGCCGAGGAGCACTCGGTGCGCGGCGGGCTCGGCGGCGCGGTCGCCGAGGTGCTGGCGACGCACCGGCCGGTGCCGATGAGCATCCTCGGCTTCCCGGGCTTCGTGCCGACGGGTTCGGCCGAATGGCTGCTCGAGCATTTCGGTTTGACGCCTGCTGGCATCGCCGAGGCGGCGCGCAGGACGCTGGCGCGCAAGGCCCAATAGATGACCGCGCCGCTCGTTCTCGCCATCGACCAGGGCACGACCAACACCAAAGCGCTGCTGGTTTCGCCCGACGGGCGGATCGTCGCGCAGGCAAGCGTGCCCAACGCGGTCGACTATCCCCGTCCCGGCTGGGCGGAGCAATCGGGCGAGAAACTCTGGCAGGGCGTGCGCGCAGCGATCGAGGCGGCGGTCGGCCGGGCCGGCGGCGCGGAGGAGATCGTTGCCCTTGCCATCTCCAACCAGCGCGAATCCGTGCTGGTCTGGGATGCGGCAACGGGCGAGCCGATCGGCCCCTGCATCATCTGGCAATGCCGGCGCACGGCAGAGGTGTGCGCGCAGCTGCAGGCGGCCGGCCATGCCGACCTGATCGCGGTGCGCACGGGCCTCGGGCTCGATCCGCTTTTTCCCGCTGCCAAGATCGCCTGGCTGATCGATGCCGTGCCCGGCGCGCGGCAGCGGGCCGAGCGCGGGGAGCTGCGCGCCGGCACGGTCGACACCTGGCTCCTCTGGAAACTAACGGACGGCGCGCTGCACGCCACCGACCACTCCAACGCCTCGCGCACCCAGCTTTTCGACATCGGGCGCCTCGCCTGGGACGCGGAGCTCGCCGAACTCTTCCGCGTGCCGATGCCGCTGCTGGCACAGGTGCATCCCTCCAATACCCGGTTCGGCAAGGTCGCAGCCGGCACGACTGCCCTGCCGGCGGGCATACCCATCCACGCCATGATCGGCGACTCGCATGCCGCACTCTACGGCCATGGCGTACGCTCGCCGGGCACCGTCAAGGCGACCTACGGCACCGGCACCTCGCTGATGACGCTGACGCCGGGCAAGGTGCGCTCGCGCCACGGGCTTTCGGCGACCATCGCCTGGAGCACGCCGGCGGGTGCCGTGCATGCGCTCGAAGGCAACATATCGGTCTCGGGCCAGGCAGCGCAGTTCATGGCCGAACTTCTCGGCCTTACCGATGCGAATGCGGTCGCAACGCTTGCCCAGACGGCCATCGACACGCAGGGCGTCACCTTCGTTCCTGCCCTTGTCGGGCTCGGCGCGCCGCATTGGCGCAGCGACGCGCGCGGCACCATCACAGGCATGTCGCTGACGACAAAGCCCGCCCACTTCGCCCGCGCCGCGCTCGAGGCCATCGCCTTCCAGGTCGCGGACGTGTTTACGGCGATGGAAAAGGACCTCGGTGCCGAGCTCGCCGGGCTTTCGGCCGACGGCGGCGCCTCGCAGAACGCCATGCTGATGCAGTTCCAGGCCGATCTTCTCGATCGGCCCGTCACGGCAAGCGCGGCGCCCGAGGTCAGCGCGCTGGGCGCCGCTGCCCTTGCCTTCGACGGGCTCGGCATCGCGACACAGTTTTCCGACGGCGGCACCCGCTTCTCGCCGGCGATCGATCCGGCGGCGCGCGCCGCACATCTCGAGCGCTGGCAGGCCGCCGTCCGGCAGACCTTGACGACATAACGCACAACGCATTTCAGGGAGGAAGCAATGAGCACACAGCGTTTCGGCGCCGGCATCTGGCACTTCGCCACCTATGTCGACCGCTACGCCACCGACGGCTACGGAGAGCCGAGGAGCGTCATCGAGGCCATCGATCTCGCGGGCAAGGTTCGCGACCTCTCGGTCGTCGACATCAACTATCCCTTCTTCGGCGGCGATTTCACCAACGAGGAAATCAAGGCGGCGCTCGATCGCAACAAGCTCGGCGTCATCGGCGTCACACCCGAGATCTATACCCGCGAGTTCCGCAAGGGCGCCTTCACCAACCCCGATCCCGGCATCCGCCGGCGCGCGCACAAACTCATCAGCGAGGCGTGCGATGTCGTGCGCTTCTTCAAAGCCGACTACGTCAAGCTCTGGCCCGGCCAGGACGGCTGGGACTACCCCTTCCAGGTCGACCACGGCGCGCTCTGGAAGCATTCGCTCGACGGCGTCGGGCAGCTTGCGAGCGAAAACCCGGACTTGAAGTTCGTCATCGAATACAAGCCGCGTGAGCCGCGCGTGCACATGAGCTTCGATTCGCTTTCGAGGACGCTCCTCGGCATCGAGAAGATCGGCCTGCCCAATGTCGGCATCCTCTTGGACTTCGGCCATGCGCTCTTCGGCGGGGAATCGGCGGCCGATTCGGCCCAGATGGCCATCGACTACGGCCGGCTCTTCGGCATGGACGTCAACGACAACTTCCGTTCCTGGGACGACGATCTTGTCGCCGGCAGCCTCCATCCCATCGAGCTCTTCGAATTCTTCTATGTATTGAGGAAGAACAAGTGGGCGGGCGTCTGGCAGCTCGACCAGTTCCCGTTCCGCGAGGACAGCGTCGAGACCGCCAACCACGCCATCGACTTCCTCAAGGCCGCCGCGCGCGGGCTCGACGCCCTCGACATCGACGCCTTGAAGGAAGCCCAGGCGCGCCACGACGCCATCGGTGCGTTGAAGATCGCCCAGAAGGCGCTGTTCGGCGCGTTCTGACCTGCACACTCGAGCTGCACGGACCGGCCGGTCCGTGCAGCTCCGCGAGCATTGCCTCAGGAAACACAACGCACTGGCGCCCTCGGACTTCGTCAGATACTGCCTATCCTGCGACCAGCCGGAATGCTCGGAACCTCGAGTCCCGGCGTGAACACCGGGGCTCGACGGACAGGCATGCAGAAACCACCGACCATGCGGGATGTGGCCGACAGCGCCAAGGTCTCCCAGGCCACGGTGTCGCTGGTGCTGAGCGGCGTACCCAACGCGCGCATCTCCAAGGCGACGCGCCGGCGGGTGATCGAGGCGGCCGACGCGCTGGGATACCGACGCGAGAAGGTGCGGTCCCTGCGTGAGAACCACCGCCGGCTGATCGGCCTCTTCATCGACGAGGTCAGCACGACCGCCTTCGCCTCGCCACTGATCGAGGGCGCGCGCGAGCAGGCCGGGCTGCACAATGCCTATGTCGCGACGTTCTGCACGGCCGGAAATCCGGATGTCGAGCGCGAAGCCCTGCACATGCTGGCCAGCCAGGATGCTATCGGCGTCATCTATACAACGCTGATCACCCGCGAGGTGGCCGTGCCCGAGATGTTCCTCGAGTTTCCGCTGGTGCTGCTCAATTGCTACGAGCGCAAGCTGCGGTTTGCCTCGATCGTGCCGGGGGATTTCGTGGGTGGTTACACGGCGACCGAAACATTGCTCAAGGCCGGGCACCGGCGGATCGCCCACCTTGCTGGGGAACACTCGATGGATGCCGGCCGGGATCGCGAGCGCGGCTTCCGGCAAGCCATGGCCGACTGGAGCGTTCCGGTGGACGAAAGCCTCGTCACGCTCGGCGGATGGCGGCTGCCGGCGGGGCGCGAGCGGGCGCTGGCGCTGCTGCAGCGGCCGGACCGTCCCACCGCAGTCTTCTGCTTCAACGACCGCATGGCGCTCGGATGCAACGAGGCGGCCAGGAGCCTCGGCCTTCGCGTGCCCGAGGACCTGTCGATCGTCGGCTTCGACGACGAGACGGACCTGGCGGCCGGCATGGACCCGCCGCTGACCACCATGGTGTTGCCGCATGACGAGATGGCGCGGCTGGCGGTCAGCTTCCTGGCGGAGGGGGGCGATGCGGACGAGCGCCTGCAGAAGGTCAAGATCGAGTGCGAGCTGGTGACGCGATCCTCGATCGCGCCGCCGCCCTAGCAATGCTCTAGCGGCGCGGAGAGGCGACGGAGCTCCGCTGCACCAGCGCGCATTCCAGCCGGGTCAGGAGCACGGGCGGGGAGTCGATATCCTGGCCGTTGAGCACCATTTCGGCAGCCCACTGCCCCATCGCCCGATGCGGCAGAACCACCGTCGTCAGTTGCGGGTGCAGGTGGCGGGCGATCTCCTCGTCGTCGTAGCCCATCACCGACATGTCGCGGGGAATGTCGAGGCCCGCCTCCTTCAGGGCTTCGAAACAGCCGATCGCCATGCGGTCGTTCTGGCAGAAGATGGCGGTCGGCATGTCCGGCAGCGCCAGAATGCGCCGGGTCGCCTCATAGCCGGCGCTGGCCGACCAGTCGCCCTCGAACACCAGGTCCGGATCGAACGGAATGTCGGCGGTGGAAAGCGCGCGCCGATACCCCTTGGGGCGGTCGCCGGCCGCCTCCATCCAGGCCTCGCCGGTGATGGTGGCGATGCGGCGATGGCCTTTGTCGATGAGGTGCCGGGTGGCGCGCTGTCCGCCGGCGACCTCGCCGGGCACGACGGCCGGGAAATCCGCTTCGGTGCTGTAGCAGTTGATCAGCACGACGGGTGCATCGAACTCACGCAGCCCCTGGGGTACGATCAACTCACGGGTGAAGATGGTCATCAGGACGAGCGCTTTGACGCGCTGGGCGGCAAAATGGGCGACGAGCTGGGCCTCGGCATCGTGGCTGCCATAGGTCTGCGCGACGAGGACGGTGAGGCCCGAGGGGCGCAGGGCCTGGCTCAGGCCCTCGATGGCCTGGACGGCTTCCGGACTGGTGGAGAGATTGTCGACGATGAACCCGACGAAACCCGCCTCCTGCGGCGGTTTCGGCTCGGCGGGCCGGCGCGGGGAGGTGTAGCCCAGCCGGCGCGCGACCTCGAGTACCTTCTGGCGCGTCTCCGGTGAAAGGCGGATATCCTCGACATTGTTGAGGACGAACGAGACGGTGGTCTGCGAACAGCCGGCCTCGCGGGCGATGTCGGTCATGGTGACCCGGCGCGCGGCGCCACCCGCACGCCCCTTGCCGCCCGCACGCTCACCTTTGCCAGACCCGCGGGCCGCCATCGTCCGTCCTTGCCAGTTGCGGACGTCCTTTTGCGCTGGACGCCCGCCCGAGGCAAGAGGTTAGCGGGACCCCATGCGGTCGATCAGCAGCTTGATGAAGATGCCGCCGACGACCGAGCGCGCGAAGAACCCGTGGTTCCTCGGCTGCAGCCCTGTGTCGGTCTCGAACCAGTCGGAAAGGGGCACCCGCGCCGGCGCATCGTCGAGCCAGCGTTCCAGAGGCGCCAGCATGGCGTCGAAATCCGCCTGCCTGCCGGTGAGGCACGCGCTCCAGACCAGCCAATCCAGCTTGGTGTAGGCCTTGCGGCTGTCGAGGGGCAGGCCGTAGCGGTTGAGGCGCGAGCGATAGGACGCCATCTCGGTCTCGGCGATCTCGGACGGGAAGAGACCGAGGCCGAGAATCCGGTCCCAGACGAGGTTGTACTTCTGGCTCCAGCTGCCCGGCTGATCGAACGCCAGGCGATAGCCGGCCTCATCGCGGGCCATCTCCTGCCATTTGCCGGCCCAATCGCGCGCGGTCGCCATGTAGTGCGTCGCGTCCGCGTCGCGGCCGATGCGGGCGCAGAGCTGCCCGAACGCGCCGAGGCCGATTATGGCCTTGATCGCGAGATTGGCGTTGTGCGGCATATGCCCGGCGAAATCGTCGGTGCAGAGCTGGTTGTCGGGGTCGAGCCCGTGGCCGACGAGATAGTCGGCCCAGCCCTTGAGCTGGGTGAAGAAGGTTTCGGCCAGATCCAGCTCGCCGGTGCGGTGCGCCAGGGCCGCAACGAGGACAAGCATGTTGCCGCACTCCTCGACCGGCATCTGATTGTGCCCGGTGCGATCGCCGCCCCCGTAGTTCTGGCCGTTGCCCCAGGGATAACGCCCGATATCGTGCGGCGCATAGGGGAAGGGCCAGCGGCCGCTGGCCGAATAGTCGAGCACCGGCCAGAGCTGGGCCCGCAGGAGGGCCGGATTGAAGTGCAGGAAGAAGGGGGCGGTCGGATAGGTCACATCCACCGTCGCCAGCGAACCGTTCGAGCTGTTCTCCTTGGAGAAATGCAGCAGCTCGCCGTTGAAGTCCTCGACGAGGATATGGGCGGCGAGGGACTGGCGCAGCGCCAGCGTTCCGAGGCGCGCATAGATCGGACCGCCGGAGGCCTGGAGCTGAGCTACGAGGTCAGCGTCGAAAGCTTCCACGCGCTTCATGATCGCGTCGCGCTCGGCCCACGCGGCCTCGATCAGACCGATCGCGGACTGACCGTTGCGGCTCCAGTAGGGGCGCAGGCGGCGATCGAAATAGGTGGCGGCCCAGACCTGGTCGTAGGCGACGAGGGTGCGCCAGGACGCAGAACCGGCGATGTCGCCGAAATGGTGGCAGATCGCCAGCGCCTTGCTTTCGCTGCTGGCAGGCATGCGCAGCGGACGCACCTCGCGAACGTCGTCGCGATCCGGAATGGCGCCCGTCGCGGCAAACTCGCGGCGCAGGGCCCTGATGTCGCCGAAGGCACTCGCCGCCGGCGTTCCGGGCTGCGAGGAGACGAAGAGATAGCCCCACTCGATCTGTACCTCGTCGCCCGAGCGGCGCAGATAGTCCTGCCGTGCGGCGCCGAGGAACATCGCCTCGACCGGCCCGGCGCGGTGCCGACCCCACGAAATCTCCGTTTCGGCATCCCCGGTGGCCCAGCGCGCCCCGAAATCGAGATAGGCGCTAACGGCGTGGGCCGCGCCGTCGGTGCTGCGGACATCGAGATCGATATAGCTGACGGGGCGACCGATCAGTTCGAGATCGTCGGGCAGCAGGGGACTGGTAAAGGTGAGGGTCAGCTCGACCCCGCCGGCGGCGAACGTGTAGATGGTGCGTAAAGGCGTGATCCGCCGCTCCACCTGCTCCATGACGGGCAGGGGGTCGGTCATCGAGGTCTGCATGCCGAGGAACCGGTAGGCGGTGCCGTCGACGGTCAGCAGGCCGCACACTTCCTGCAGCTTGCCGGTCCAGTGACGGGACCAGTCATCCGTCGCGAGGTCCGCGTGCGACCAAACGCTCATGAACGGGTCGTGCAGCACCAGCGGAACGGCCGGGGCGCGTGCGCTTGATATATCGTAGGTCATTGGAAAGCTCTGACGTTCGTTGAGGGTGCGCCGGACGTTCGGTCCGGAGCGGCAGAATGGAAAACCCGCGACTAGAGCCGCGTTCCCTCCGGACCGAAGAGATGCGCCTTGGCAGGATCGAAGCCGAGCGAGACCACCTGGTTCAGCTCGACATCGATATCGCCGTCGATGGCGGCGAAGACGCTCTGTCCCGCCTGCGTGGCGACTTCGATGATGGACGTGTCCCCCAGCCTTTCGACCAGCCGGATAGACCCGCTGATCGGTCCCGAAGCGCGCAACTCGAGGGTATGGGGGCGAATGCCCAGCGTGACCTCCTGCCCGACGAGGGCAGATGGCACGCTGGTGCGAACCTCGGTGGCTCGCAGGAACGGCGCCGAGATAGCCGCCCCTGCCCTGTCCGCGGCATCAATCCTGACGCGCAGCAGGTTCATCTTCGGGGCGCCGATGAAGCCGGCGACGAACAGGTTGGCCGGCATGTTGTAAAGCTCCATCGGCGTGCCGACCTGCTGCACGCGGCCCTGATCGAGAACCACGATCTTGTCGGCCATGGTCATGGCCTCCACCTGGTCGTGGGTCACGTAGATCATGGTGGCGCCGAGGTCCGCATGGAGCCTGGAGAGCTCCATGCGCATGTCGACCCGCAGCGCAGCGTCGAGGTTGGAGAGCGGCTCGTCGAAAAGGAATACGTCGGGCTTGCGGATGATGGCCCGGCCGATGGCGACGCGCTGGCGCTGCCCGCCGGAAAGCTGGCCGGGCTTACGCTCGAGCAGATGCTCCATCTGCAGGACGCGGGCGACCTCGCGCACGCGCCTCGCACGCTCGGCCTTGGGCACGCCGGCGAGCCGCAGGCCGAAGCCGACGTTCTCCTCTGCCGTCATATGCGGATAGAGCGCATAGGACTGGAAGACCATGGCGACACCCCGATCGCGTGCAGCCACCTTGTTGCAGACGCGCTCGCCGATCCGCAGGGTGCCGCCGGTGATCTCCTCAAGCCCGGCGATCATGCGCAAGAGCGTCGATTTCCCGCACCCCGAAGGGCCGACGAAGACCACGAACTCGCCCGGCTCGATGGCCAGGTCGATGCCCTTGATGACCTCGACGGGACCATAGTTCTTGTGGATGCCGCTGAGCTGCAATCCGGCCATCTGCGTTCTCCTATCGCGCCTCTAGTCAGCGAGCTCGATCACGAAGGCATTCACCGAGGCCTTGGGCACGGCGATGCGGCTGACGTCCTCGACGGGCACCTGCTCGACGGCGAAGACATCGAGGTTGGTGGTGTCGATCGCCGCATCGAGGGCGTCGGGCGCGATGCGATGGCAGGTGGCGCGGGCGATCTGCGCCCCATCCAGGTCGATCGCCAAGGTCGCATCGTCGCGGATGTCGAGATTGGTGGCGTGGACGAAAACGGTGTTGTCCCGGCGGGAGGCGGAGACGACCACGTTCTCGCTGTCGCTGCTGGCGGCGAGGCCATGCGTGCCCGAACTGCGCCGGAAGAGCCGCATCACGTGCCCGACCGGCAGCAGATAGGGCTTTTCGACGGGCGAGCCCAGCAGCACCGCATTGACCGTCCAACTGGTGCCGGCGAAGTCGGCGAGCGTGCAGATGTCGATGATGTCCGAGTGCTGCTCGAAGAGCGTCAGACAACGGGCGTGGTAGACGCCGGAGAGCCATTCGCGCAGCAGCTCGATCTTGTTGTGCGGCTGCAGCGACAGATGCCCCTCGGTGATGGCGAGCTTCAGGTTGGGGTTGGCGGCAGACACCACCTCCCTTGCGCCCAGAAGCTTGGCCTCCATGGCCTTGTAGATGGCGTCGAGCTCGGACCAGGTGCGGTCGTAGTCGTTGCGGTAGAGTCGGCCCTTGAGCACCGAATTCGCCGGATCCTTGGGACGCTGCTGCATCATGTGCAGGGCGACCATGTCGATCCGGTCTCCGGCCGCCTCGATCAGCTCCGGCGCCCACCAGCGCTCGCCCTGCTCCATGTCGCCCCAGCCGATCAGCAGGATATTGGGATCGCGCGACCGCATGGCGTCGGCGAATTCGCGGTAGAGCGTGGCGTTTTCCTTCGAGGTGAAGCGCGCGCCCTCCCTGGGATAGGAGGTTTCGTTGCCGATCTGCCAGGTGCGCACCTTCCAGGGCTTCTCGCGTCCATTGGCCTTACGCTCGGGATGGTCGGGTTCGTTGCAGTAGCTGACGAGATCGGCGGCCTCCTCGGTGGTTCCCGCCCGCCGCTCGCCGCGCGCCGTCTCGATGTAGTCGGGGCGTCCGTCGGCGGCGAAATTGATCGCCATGATCGGCTCGGCGCCCACCGCCTCGCAGAAATCGAGGAATTCGTGCACGCCGATGCGATTGGTCTCCATGCCGCCCCAGAGATAGTTGACCATGGGCACCCGGTCGGCCGGCGCGCCTACGCTCTCGCGCCACTTCCAGAAGCTGGTGAGAATGCCGCCCCAGCGGATCGAAGATGGGGCGAGATCGCGTACGACCTCGACGAAATCATCGCGCCACTGGTCCTTGAGGATGTCCCAGCAGGCCTCGACCGAGGAGTCGGTGGTCCCCAGCGGTTCCATGAACTGCATGTAGAGGCGGGGCGAAATCTCGTGGCGGGGCCGGATGTCCACTCGGATACGGGTCATGAAGAAAAGTCCTTAGTTCCTATTTGATGCCCGCGGTCGGGCGCATGCCGTTGACGATCCAGCGCTGTCCGAAAAGGAACAGGATGATCATCGGCAGAGAGGTGAAGAAGGCAGCGGCGAGGATCACGGTGTAGTTGATGATGGCGGCCGTATCGGCCGAGAGGTAGGAAACCGCCACCGGCACCGTCATCGAGGCGGGCGAGTTGGTGATGATCAGGGGCCAGAGGAAGTTGTTCCAGCTATAGAGCGCCGAGAGCACGCCGACGGTAATGATCGCGGGCGCCGCCAGCGGCACCATGATCAGGCGGAACACCTGGAAATCGGTGGCTCCATCCATGCGCGCCGCCTCCTCCATCTCGCGCGGCAGCTGCTGGAAGAACTGGCGCAGGATGAAGATGCCGACGACGCGCGGCAGGCCGGGCAGGATCACGGCATAGACGGTGTCGACGAGGCCCCAATTGGCCATGAGGTCGTAGAGCGAAATGACCTCGAGGATGCCTGGCATCATCATGGTGACGAGCACGAGGAAGAAGACGAAGTCCCGCCCCGGCCAGCGCAGGCGTCCGAACGCATAAGCCGCCGGGATGTCGAGCAGCAGGATTCCCACCACCTGCGCCACCATGATCACGGCGCTGTTGAGCATGGCCTGGGGGATGCTGACGCCGCGCCCGGCGTCGGTCAGCACGCGCCAGTAGTTGCTCCAGGTCCAGTTGGAAGGGACGAGCTGATCCTTGAGGATCTCGGACGAGGGCGCGAAGGAAAAGAGGATCAGCGACGCCATGGGCAGGATCCACAGCAGCGCCAGCACCAGGAGGATCAGCCAGCGGGGGACGTTGTTCCTGTTCATGGGACCGATCCTCAGCGCTGCCGGAAGAAGCGGAACTGCACCAGCGAGAGCGCAGCGATGATGATGGTGATGATCACGCCGATCGCGGCGGCGCGGCCGATGGCGAAGTTGCGGAAGCCTTCCTCGTAGAGCAGCATGGTCAACACCTCGGTGCTGCCGAACGGGCCGCCCTGGGTCATGATCAGGACCTCGCCGAAGACCTGGAAGGCCTGGATCAGGCTGAGGACCATGACGATGAGCATGATCGGCTTCAGCAGCGGCAGGGTGATGAAGAAGAAATTCTGGATGGGGGTCGAGCCATCGAGCTCGGCAGCTTCGTAGAGATCGTCGGGGATGTTCTCGAGCCCGGCGAGCAGGATGATGACCATGAAGCCGACGCTGCCCCAGAGGGCGATCAGCGCGATGGCGATCAGCGCCCAGCCCGGCTCGGCCAGCCATGTCTGGTCGGGAAGACGCAGCAGGCGCAGGACCTGATTGATTGTGCCCGCCTGCGGTTCGAACAGCCATTTGAAGGCAATGGAGGCAACCGCGACGTTGACCACCAGCGGCAGGAAAAAGGCTGTGCGGAAGAGCCCGATGCCCGGGAGCGTGCGATGCAGCAGCACCGCCAGGACGACCGAGACCACCATGATCATCGGCACGAAGATCAGCGCGAACTGGGTGGTGGTGAGGAGCGAGCTCCAGAAGCGGGCGTCAGCGAAAAGGGACGCGTAGTTGCCGAGGCCGACAAAACCGTTGGGTCCGAATATGCCCCAGTCGTGGAAGCTGATGTAGATCGCCCGCACGATGGGATAGCCGATGAAGACGGCAAAGACCGCGAGATAAGGGCCCACCAGCAGATAGGGGAACAGTCTGGCGCGCAATTGCGACATGGGCAGGCTCCCGCCGAGGGCGTGCGAAATCGGGGCGAGGTGGTGACGGGTCGTCCGGAGGCGGGACCGGCACACCAGCCCCGCCCGGAAATCTCTCTCAGAGCGCGGCGTTGATGCCGTCGGCCATCCTGGCGACCGTCTGCTCAATGGTGCTGCGGCCTGAGAAGAACTCCTCGAGGGCCTGCTGGACCACGCGATCGACCGCAGGCTGCGTGACGAGGCTGGGCGGGAAGTGCGCGGTATCGATGGCCTCGGTCACGATGCTCTGCTCGGGCAGCGCCCGATAGGCCTCGCTCTCGATGACGGAATACTGCGGTGAGACCTTGCCCGTCTTGGCCCACTCCACGCCGTTCTCGCCGATCCACTTGATGAAGGTCAGCGCGTCCTGGCGCGCTTCAGGGCTGGTTCCGCGGGGAATGAGGAACTCATGCGCCAGGGCGAACACCGCCGGCTGATCGCCGAAGGTCGGGAAGCCGGCAATGCCGTATTCGAGCCCCAGATCGCGCGCCGCGGCCTGGTAGACCGGCAGGTCGGTGATCTGCATGACCGCGATGCCGATCTTGTTCTGGGCGAAGAGCTTGTTGGCATCCGCGCCGATGTCGCGGGTCGGGGTGACCCCGGCATCGGTAAAGGCCTTGAGGTCGGTCAGCACCTTGGTGGCGGTCGCAGCGAAGGTATCCGACACCGCCGTCAGGTCGGCGTTGTAGATGCTGTCCTCGTACTGCCAGTAGATGCTGTAGAAATTGCGGAACGTGCCGCTGCCGGTGAGCTGGAAGAAGAGCCCGGTCACGTCGTCGCCGAGACCTGAAAGCGCCTCGGCCGCGGCCATCAGCTCTGCCTTGTTGGTCGGAGGCGCTTCGGGATCGAGGCCGGCTTCTTCGAACAGGGCCTTGTTGTAGTAGATGCTGCGCGGGAAGATCGAGATCGGCACGCCGTACTGCTCGCCGTTGAACGCGCCGGCCTGCCAGGCGGCGGGCACATAGTCCTCCTCCTCGATGCCGGCGGCGGCAAGCTCCTCGCTCGTGAACGGATCGAGCGCGCCCTGATTGGCATAGACCGGCACCTGATCGGAATTGACGACGGTCAGCGCCGGCGCCTTGCGCGAGGCCATGGCGACGGAAAGCTTGGTGTTGAAATCATCCCACGGGATGATCAGCAGCTTGACCTCGACACCCGCCTCCTGGCCGGCCGTGGCGTTGAAATCCTTGACCAGCGCGTCGATGGCTTCGCCATCCGGGCCACTGAACAGGGTCCAGAATTCGATCGTGCCGGCGGCGGCACCACCCACCCCCAGACCCGAGACCGCCACAGCACCAATCAGTACCGTCCGCAACCGGGCCAGCCAACCCGCTCCGCGGGACATTCCTCGAGTGTGCATCGTTTCCTCCCTTTGCACTCGGCTTAGCGCCATTATCAAAATTAGTAATGGTGATTAATATATTAGTCAACGACGTCCGCCGAATTTTTGACGCTTGCATGCCAGGTCAATTTGAGGGCTAGAATGGGAGAACCTGAATCGAGGCCGCCAAGCATGGGTGATAATTCACTGTCAAAACAGAATTTTTTCGTGAAATCAACTCGGCCGTCACTGCCTGTAAGCCGCAGCGCATTGCGGTCCGGCGGAGCGTGGCGATTAGTATATCAGAGCCTGCGGGACGATATCGTCGCCATGAGGCTCGCGCCTGGATACAAAATTAGTGAAAGTGAATTAGCACGACGCTTCGGCATCAGCCGCACTCCGGTGCGCGAGGCCATACAGAGGCTGGCCGACGAGGGCCTGGTGGAGATCTTTCCGCAATCGGGCACGTTTGTCGCCCGCATTCCCTATGACGCGCTGCCCGAGGCCATGGTCATTCGCAAGGCGCTCGAGCAGACGACGGCGGCCCTGGCGGCGGGCAAGGCGACGCGCAGCCAGACCCTCATCCTCGCTTCAGTGGTGGAGCAGCAACGCGAAGCCGCCCAGAGGAACGACTCGACCGCCTTCCA
Organism: Devosia geojensis; assembly: GCF_000969415.1. Lineage (GTDB taxonomy): Bacteria > Pseudomonadota > Alphaproteobacteria > Rhizobiales > Devosiaceae > Devosia > Devosia geojensis. The sequence goes on from NZ_JZEX01000179.1 coordinate 59,732, forward strand.
CCGCGCCGACGAGCTCTTTCACAGTCAGATCGCGGAAATTTCCGGCTTTCCCGGCATCTGGAGGCTGGTGCTGCAGGTCAAGACGCAGGTCGACCGTTTCCGCCACCTGACCCTGGCGCTTCCGGACCGGATGGTCGCGGTGATCAAGGAGCACGAGGCGGTGCTCGACGCCATCCAGCGCAAAGACAGCGACGCCGCCCGCGACGCCATGCTGCGTCATCTCGACGGCGTGCTCCCGGCAATCGACCAGCTGCCGGACACGAACACGGACTAGCGTTTCTTCTCCTGGATGCCCCGGCCAACCTCCCGAGGGCCAGTCGCGAGGGAGCGCGCTGCCCGTCGAGCAGAATGCGCTCATACCGTCTTGTCGACAGTTTGGATACCGTGTACGGTTTCCTTCGTCACAGGGAGACGCGCGTGATCCAGTCCCGTCAGACAGAAGCATTCATGGCGGCCGTGCGCGGCCCCGGTGTGGATGCGCGGGAACTGATCGGCCACCTCGGCGCGATAATCCACGACATCATCGGTACCAGGCTCCTGACCGCCTCGGTCTTCGACATGGACGCGCGCCAGTCCCGCCGCGTCTATTCGGAAAACCTCGAGGCGTATCCGCTGGGCGGGATCAAGCCGATCGAGGACAACCACTGGACGCAGATCGTGCTGCACGAGCAGCGGATCTTCCATACCCTGCGCATCGAGGAGATCGCCGAAGTCTTCTTCGACTGGCGGCTGATCCAGTCGCTGGGCTGCGAGTCCAATGCCAACATTCCGGTCGTCGTAGATGGCAAGGTGATCGGCACGCTCAACCTCCTGCACGAGGCCGGCTACTACACCAGCGAGCGCCTGGCGCCGGTCGGCGCGCTCATGCCTTACGCCACCATCGCCTTCATGGCGCTCGGCGCCAGCGCATTCGATGCCGGCGCGGCGGCCGAGCCGTCATGAACCGGAGAATCCAACACCAACGAACTGTGCACGGTCCTGCCCCGACCGTGCGGCCCACCGCCGGCATGGCGGAATAACCGGCAACGGAGCCAGGGACTCCGGCCAAAGGAAGGGAACCGAAATGAACCGAAATCTAGTCCTGCTCTCGACCGCTGCCGCGGTGAGCCTGCTTTCTGCCCAGATGGCGGCGGCCCAAGAAGCGCACCGCGTGGCGTTCCTCGCCGCCAGCAGCCAGAACGGGTATAATCAGGCCATCTATGCCGGCATACAGGAGGCGGCCGCGGAACTGGGCGTCGAGGTCGAGATCTTCGACGGCGCGTTCGACTCGGCCGCCCAATACGCTCAGGTCGAGGACCTTGCGGCCGGCGGGCGGTTCGACGCCTTCATCGTCACGCCCAACGATACGGTCGGCATCGCCACCGCGCTCGAGGATGCCACCGCCGACGGGATCGTCGTTGCGACGGCGCTCTTCCCGGTCGGTCCGGAACTCAGCAACATGGAGCCGCAGGTTGCGGGGCTGACCACGACCGTCGCCGCCAATCCCGCCCAGGGCGCCGCCGCGCAGGCGCAAGCCGTCGTCGATTTCTGCGCCGACAAGGACCCGTGCCGGGTGGTCATCATGATCGGGCAGCTGATCTACCCGTTCGACAACCTGCGCTACGAGACCTTCCGACAGGTGCTGGGCGAACATGCCAACATCCAGATCGTCGCCACCGGCGAAGGCAACTACGACCCGGACGCCTCGCTGACCGCGATGCAGGACATTCTTCAGGCCAATCCTGAGGTCGACGCCGTGCTCTCCAACGCCGACCAGCACCTGATCGGCGTCGAGATCGCGCTTTCCGACGCCGGCTACGACGTTGCCTCGGTATTCCTGATCGGGGGCGGCCTCAACCAGATCGCCGTCGATGCCATCCGCGCGGGGACCTATGACGCAACGCTTGCCGAGTATCCGCACAGCATGGGCAAGGCGGCGCTGGAAGCCGTGGTGACGACGCTCGAGGGCGGCACCGCGCCGGCATGGATCGATCCGACCACCCTCGGCGCGGCGCCAGAGATCGTGACCAAGGAGTGGCTCGACGCCAATCCCGATTTCGTGGCCGAGTGGCAGGGCTGATCCGATGGCGGAACGGGGCGGCGCCGAGGCCGCCCCGCGTCTTTGCCTGGAAGAGGAGAAGCGCATGCCTGAGCCGATGAGCGGGCCAGTCGTCAGGCTGGCGGGCGTCGAGAAGAGTTTCGGTGCCGCGCGGATCCTGCGCGATATCACGCTCGAGTTCGCGCCGGGCGAAGTCCATGCGCTGATCGGCGAGAACGGCGCGGGCAAATCGAGCCTCGGCAAGATCGTCGGCGGCTATTACGGCGCCGACCGCGGCACCGTCGATATTCTGGGCGTGCGGCTCGAGCGGCCGACACCCCGACATGCGCTGCAGCTCGGGGTCGCCATGATCCACCAGGAACTGCAGCTGGTGCCGCAGCTCAGCGTCGCCCAGAACGTCTTCCTCGGCCTCGAGACCAATGTCGCCGGGCTTCTCAGGGGCTCGGAGAACCAGCGCTTTACCGAACTCGACCGTCGGTGCGGGTTCGGTCTCGATCCGCGCCGCACGCTCGGTGACCTCTCCATCGCCGAGCGGCAGAAAGTCGAGATCATGCGCGCCATCGCCCGCGACGCGCGCGTCATCATCATGGACGAGCCGACCTCCTCGCTCACCGCCGACGAGGCCGAACGCCTGCACAAGGTGATCGCGTGGCTGCGCGACGAGGGACGCACGATCATCTACGTCACGCATTTCCTCGACCACGTGCTGGCGGTCTGCGACCGGGTCACCGTCATGCGCGACGGCTGCATCGTGCGCACCGGCCCTATCGCCAAGGAAACCAAGCGCTCGCTGGTCGAGGCCATGCTCGGAGAGAGCGCCGAGGTCGCCTATCCGGCCCTGCCGCCAGCGCCCGATCCGACGTTGCCGCCACGTCTTTCTGTCCGCAACGCCTCGACCGAAGCCGGGATTGCCGATGTCAGCATCGACATCCGCCCCGGCGAGATCGTGGGCCTGGTCGGCCTCGTCGGTTCCGGCCGCAGCGAAGTGGCGCGCGCCATCTTCGGGGCCGATCCGCTGACGAGCGGAACCGTCGCCCTCGACGACAAGGCGATCGTCAACCTCTCCCCCAAGCGCGCGGTGCGGGCCGGCATCGCCTTCATCCCGGAAGACCGGCGCAAGCAGGGGCTGGTGCTGACCCAGCGCACGCGGCCCAATATGAGCCTGCCGCACCTGGCCGCCATCAGCCGCTTCGGGCTGCTCGACATCGCCGAGGAACGCCGGCGCACCCGCGCGATGATCGCGCATTTCGGCATCGTGCCGGCCGCGTCCGACGGGGAGGTCGCCTATTATTCGGGCGGCAACCAGCAGAAGGTGCTGCTCTCAAAATGGGCCTATGGAACCCCGCAGGTGGTGCTCCTCGACGAGCCGAGCCGCGGCGTCGATATCGGCGCGCGCCGGCGCATCCACGACTTCATCGTCGAGCTGGCGCAATCGGGCGTCGCCGTGCTGCTGATCTCCTCCGAGCTCGAAGAGGTCCTCAACCTCTCCCACCGCAGCTACCTGATGAGCAGGGGCGCAATCGTGGGGGAGATCGCGAGCGCCAGTGCCAGCGTCGACCAGGTCCTCTTCCGCCTGTTCAACGTCGAAACGCAACAGCCGGGTGAAGCCGCCGCTTCGCCCGCATATCCGGAATAGCCCATGGCCGATCTCTCCCTGACCTCCGTATCCGGCCGCCGCGCCTTTTCCGTCGGCGATTTCCTGCGCGAATACGGCGTGCTGATCATCATCGTGCTCCTGATGATCGGGCTGAGCTTTCTCAGCCCTTCGTTCCTGACAGCACGGAACCTGCTCAACATCCTCAACCAGAGCGCTCCCCTGGCGCTGATCGCCGCCGCGTTGACCCTCGTCATCATCAGCGGCGGTTTCGATCTTTCGACCGGGGCCATCTTCGGGGTGGCGAGCGTCAGCGCCGCGTGGCTCGCCGTCAATGTCGACCCGACGCTCGCAATGATCGCCGGCCCGCTGATCGGCCTCGGGTTGGGCGTCGTCAACGGCCTCGTCATCACCGGCTTCAACATCCACTCGTTCCTGGCGACGCTTGCCACCAGCATGGTCTATCGCGGCATCGCCGTGCTCATTACCGGCGGCGCGCTGATCCCGGTGCGCATGGAGGAATTCGCCTGGATCGGACGCGGACGCGTCGGCATGGTCAACATTGCCGTCATCATCCTCGCCGTCTTCACCATCGCCATGATGATCCTTCTCAACCGCACCACCTTCGGCCGGCGCGTCATCGCCGTCGGCGGCAACGAGGAGGCGGCGATCCTCTCGGGCGTGCGCACCAAGCTCGTCAAGATCGCAACGTTCGGTCTCACCGGCTTTGCCGCGGGGCTTGCCGGCATCATCGCGGTGTCGCGCATTTCCATGGGCCAGCCGCAGGCAGGCGTCGGCATGGAACTCGAGGCCATCGCCGCCGTGATCCTCGGCGGCACCAGCATCTATGGCGGCGCGGGAGCGGTATGGCGGTCCATCGCCGGCGTGCTGCTCCTCGCCCTCATCGGCAACGGCTTCAACATTCTCAACGTCAATCCCTTCTACAAGGATTTGACGACGGGCCTCATCATCGTCATTGCCGTTGCATTGAGCGCCGGGAAAAAGCGTAGATAGGCGCTAGGCAAGAACAGCAAGAGATCGCCATGGCGACGACCGACAAAACTGCACGGAACGGCGAAACCGAAACCAAGGGGCGTGTGCGCGGCCAAGGCGCGCGCACGGTCTACGACACGCTGCGCCAATCCATCCTCGAGCTGACACTGGAGCCCGGCAGCCCCCTCGACGAGGTGACCCTCTCCGAGCAGTTCGACATGTCGCGCACGCCCATCCGCGAGGCGCTGGTGCGGCTGGTGGCCGACGGGCTCGCCAAGACGCTGCCCAACCGCAACACGGTGGTCGCCACCATCGATTTCGAGCAACTGCCGGTCTATTTCGAGGCGCTGACGCTGATGTACCGCGTCACCACCCGTGCGGCGGCCCTGCGCCGGCGGCCCGAACAGCTCGTGACCATCCGAAGCCTCGAGGCCGCCTATGCCGACGCCGTGACCCGCCGCGACGCACTGGGCATGATCCAGACCAACCGCGATTTCCACATGGCCATCGCCGAGGCCGGCGAGAACCCCTACTTCACCTCGCTCTTCGGGCGCCTGCTCGACGAAGGGCGGCGCATCCTGCGCATCTATTACCGCTCGTTCGACGACCGATTGCCGCGCCAGTATGTCGACGAGCACAGCGCGATGGTCGCCGCCATCGAGCACGGGGATGCGGAGGAAGCCGACCGGCTGGCCGCCGAACACGCCGCCCAGATCGTGCGGCAGATCCAGAGCTATATCGCCCGCGACGGCGTCGCCTCCCTCTCGCTCTCGACGGAAGAGGCCTGATGCGTATCGCAGTCGTCGGGGCCGGCATCATCGGCTCGGCCATCGCCAGCCGTCTCATCGGGGAAGGCCACGAGGTCAGCGTCTACGAGGCCGACCCCGAAGGGCTGCCGACCTCGTCGGGGAATGCTGCGCTCATCGCCCTGCCCGAGATCGCGCCGCTCGCCAGTCCCGGCATTCTCGCCGCGGTGCCCGGCTGGCTGCTCGACCCGCTCGGGCCCCTGACGTTGCGATGGCAGGATGTGCCCGCCCTGATCCCATGGTTGCTCGCGTTCCTGCGTTCGGCAACGCCCGCCAAAGGCGCGGCCGCCCGCGCGGCCCTGACCACGCTGATGCGGACGGCGCTCGAGGACCATAAAGCCCTGGGTGAAGCCGCCGGGCTTTCCGGGCACCTGCGCCAGACCGGCTACATCTCGGTGCACGACAGCGAGCGCAGCGTCGGCGCGGCCCTGCATGAGGCGGAACTGGTCAAATCCGCCCTCGGCTATGCGTTCGAGCGCCTTTCGGTCGCCGACGCCCGCAAGCTGGTGCCGCAACTCGAAGGCGAATTCGCCGGCGCCGTACACCAGCCGGTTTACTGGATGGTCTCCAATCCGCTGAGCGTCCTGCGCCACTATCAGGAATTCGTGCGCACCCGCGGCCGGCTCATGGCGGCAAGAGTCATCGGACTGGAGCAGACCGACGCGGGGATCGCGGTGCGCACGCAACAGGGCGCCGAAACCTTCGACCGGGCAGTCGTTGCCTCCGGCGTCTGGTCGCGCGACCTCGTGCGCGGCCTCGGCCTCAAGGTGCTGCTCGAAACCGAGCGCGGCTACAACACCACCTTCGCCGATCTCGACTGGAACCTGCCGATGCCCGTTGGCTTCGGCGATCATGGCTTCATCGCTTCGCCGCTTGTCGACGGCCTGCGGGTCGGCGGCGCCGTGGAGCTTGCAAAGCCGGGATCGCCGCCGAACTTCGACCGCGCCAAGGCCATGCGCACCAAGATGCGCCGCTACGTGCCTTCGCTTCCCGAAGGCGGCACGCAATGGATGGGCCGGCGCCCCTCGACACCGGATTCGGTGCCGGTCATCGGGCCGCACCCGAACGATCCGCGCATCGTCTTCGCCTTCGGCCACGGGCATCTGGGCCTCACGCTCAGCGCGGTGACAGCTCGGCTCGTTTCAGAGATCCTCTCCGGCGGGCCGGCGCCCGCTCCCTTCGGCATCCAACGGTTCCAGTAGCTATGAGAAAGACCTTCTTCTGCGTCGACGCCCACACCTGCGGCAATCCGGTCCGCGTGGTGACGGGCGGCGGGCCCGACCTCAAGGGCGACACAATGAACGCCCGGCGCGAGCAGTTCGTAGCCGAATTCGACTGGATCCGCACCGGCCTGATGTTCGAGCCGCGCGGGCACGACGTGATGAGCGGCTCCATCCTCTATCCGGCGCTGCGCGAGGACGTCGACGCCTCGATCCTCTTCATCGAGACTTCCGGATGCCTGCCGATGTGCGGCCACGGCACCATCGGCACGGTGACAGTGATGATCGAAGAGGGACTGGTGACGCCCAGCGAGCCGGGCAAGCTCCGCCTCGAGGTGCCCGCCGGCATCATCGAGGCCCGCTATACGCAGGACAATGCCGGCCACGTCACCGACGTGCGCATCACCAACGTGCCTTCGTTCCTCTACGCGCGCGACCTCGAGATCGATCTGCCCGGCGTCGGCCCGCTCCGGTTCGACGTCGCCTATGGCGGCAATTTCTATGCGATCTTCGATCCGCAGCCGGGCTTTGCCGACATGAGCCAGTTCTCGGCCGCCGATATCCAGCGCCTCTCGCCCATCGCCCGCCGGCTCATCAACGAGAAGTACGAATTCCAGCACCCGGAGTACGAGACGATCAAGGGCCTGCGCCATGTGATGTGGACCGGCGCGCCCAGGAACCCGCAGGCGGACGCGCGCAATGCCGTCTTCTATGGCGAAAAGGCCATCGACCGGTCCCCTTGTGGCACCGGCACCTCGGCGCGCATGGCGCAGAAGGCGGGCAAGGGTGAATTGAAGGTGGGCGACGCGTTCGTCCATGAAAGCATCATCGGCAGCCTCTTTTTCGGCAAGGTCGAGGCCGCGACCAAGGTCGGCGGGTTCGACGCCATCGTGCCCTCGATCGCCGGCCAGGCCTGGATCACCGGCTACAACACCATTTTCCTCGACGACCGCGACCCGTTCGTCAAAGGATTCACCGTCTCCTGACGCAAAGCAAAGGGGCGGCGGTCGTCAAACCGCCGCCCCTTTGGCAGGCAATGGCGTGCGGCCGTCAGCTCTTGACGGCGGTCACCTGGATCTCGACCAGGATGTCGGGCGCGGCCATGCGGGATTCGACGCAGGCGCGCGCCGGCGTGTGACCGGGCGCCACCCAGCGGTCCCAGACCGAGTTCATCTCGTCGAAGCTGGCGATGTCGCGCAGCCAGATCGTCGCCTTGAGGAGCTTGGTCTTGTCGGATCCGGCGCGGGCCAGCAGATCGTCGATACGCGAGAGGATCTGCGTCGTCTGCTCGGCGACGGACCTGCTGTTGCGGTCATCGGCCACGATACCGGCGAGGTAGACGGTGTCGCCATGGACGACCGCCTGGCTCATGCGCGGTCCGACATCGATGCGTTCGATCGACATATTCCCTCTTTCGTTGTTTCAAAGGCCATATCTGGAGAGATCGGGACGGGCCTTCAGCCCCGCCTCGACGATAGCCCTTACAGCCTTCTCCTCCTCGCCGACAAGCTCAAGGCGCGGCTGGCGGACGACCGGCGAGGTGCCCCGCGCGATGTGCTCGGCAAGCTTGATCTTCTGCACGAATTTGGGGCCGATATCGAGGTGCAGCAGGGGCAGGAACCAGCGGTAGATCTCCAGCGCCTCGGGGATGCGGCCCTGCTGGACGAGCTTGTAGATGGTAACCGTTTCCCTGGGGAAAGCGACCACGAGGCCGGCGATCCAGCCGACGCACCCGAGGATGAGACTCTCGAGCGCCAGGTCGTCGACCCCGGTCAGCAGCTGGTAGCGGTCGCCGAGGGCGTTCAGCGTCTCGTTGATGCGGCGGGTGTCGCCGGTCGACTCCTTGACGGCGACGAACTTGGGCTCGTCGGCCATTTCCCGGAGCATCTCGACGCTGATGTCGATGCCATAGGCGATGGGGTTGTTGTAGACGATGATCGGCAGGCCAGAGGCGGCGGCAACGGTGCGGTAATGAGTGATGACCTCGCGGTCGTCGGCGAGATAACGCATGGCAGGCAACACCATCAGCCCCTCGACGCCGATCTTCTCGGCCTCGGCGGCAAGAGCCGCGCCGGCGGCGGTCGAATCCTCGGCGATCGTCAGGATCACCGGCACGCGCCCAGCGGCCTCCTCGATCGCGGCTTTGGCTATGGAAAGCTTTTCGGCGGCAGAGAGCGTCGAGGCTTCGCCCAGCGAGCCGCAGGCGATGATGCCATCGACGCCACCATCGATCTGGAAAGCCACATCCGCCCTGACCGCCGCCAGATCGACCTGTTGGTCCGCCGTCATCTTGGTCGTTATCGCCGGCAGGATGCCGCGGAAATCGCTCTTTTGCATGGAGTCCTCTTGGTCGCAAACCGGAGTGTTCAGGCCCACCTCTAGCGTTTTGTATTTAGTTTGTCGACAAGGAAAACATGGCCATGATCCGCATTTTGCGCGACGCGACGTCTTGTCGACAAACTGGATATAACTTAGCTCTAAACGGTCCGTTCTATCTGGAGGCGGAACGGTCGACGAGGCAAGGAGGAATTCGATGAGCGACACGATCAGCCGCGTTGCGACGGATGTGGGCGGCACCTTCACCGACCTCGTCTATTTCGAAACCGACCGCAAGACGGGCCGCCAGACCGTGCGCACCGAGAAGTCCGATACCACGCCTCCCAATTTCGAGCAGGGGGTACTCGATGTGTTGCGGAAAGGCGGCGTATCGCTCGATGAGGTCGATTTCTTCGCCCACGGCACCACCGTCGTCATCAACGCGCTGACCGAACGGAAAGGCGCGCGCACCGGGCTCATCACCACGCAGGGCTTCCGCGACGTCCTCGAGATTGCCCGCGGCAACCGGCCTGATTTCTTCAATCTCTCGTACGAAAAGCCCGCCCCGTTCGTTGAGCGTTATCTGCGGCGCGAGGTTGCCGGGCGGATGGACTACAGAGGCAACGAGACGGCGCCGCTCGACCTCACGGACCTGCCCGCCATCATAGGCGCCTTCAAAGCGGACGGAGTGGAGGCGATCGCGGTCTGCCTCATCCACGCCTATGCCAACCCGTCGCATGAGCAGGCGCTCGCCGCGGCCATCCACGACCTTTGGCCGGAAGTGTCGGTCGTCGCCTCACACCAGATCACGCGGGAATGGCGCGAGTACGAGCGCTCCAGCACCGCAGTCCTTTCGGCCTATGTGCAGCCCGTGGCGGAACGCTATCTCAGCCGGCTCGAGCAGGGGCTCGACGGCGAAGGCTATGCAGGCCGCCTCTATATCATGCAGTCCAACTGCGGCGTCGATTCCCTGGCATCAACGAAGGCCATCCCCATCACAATGGTGGAATCAGGGCCTGCTTCCGGCTTCTGGGGCGCGGCCGAGCTCGGCCGCATCATCGGCGAGCCGAACGTGCTGGCTCTCGACATCGGCGGCACCACGGCAAAGTGCTCGCTGATCGAGAACGGCCAGGTGCGTATCAAGACCGACTACTGGATCGAGCGCGACCGCAAGAGCGCTGGCTACCCGATCATGGTCCCGGTGGTCGACCTCGTCGAGATCGGCAATGGCGGCGGCTCGATCGCCTGGGTCGACGATTTCGGCAAGCTGCATGTGGGTCCGCAATCGGCGGGCGCCATGCCGGGGCCGGCGGCCTACGGCCGGGGCGGCATCGAGGCGACGACCACCGACGCGAACCTCGCGCTCGGCCGCATCAACCGCGACTATTTCTGCGGCGGCTCGATGATCGCCGACATGACCGCGGTCGATGCCGCGCTTGGGGAACTCGCCAAAAAGCTCGGCACCAGTCCGATCGAGGCGGCGCGCGGCATCGTACGCATCGCCAACGCCAACATGGTCAACGCGCTCAAGCTCGTTTCCCTCAATCGCGGCTATGATCCGCGCGACTTCACCCTCGTCGTTTTCGGCGGCGGCGGGGCCATGCACGGCGTGGCGCTCGGCCAGGAGCTCGGCGTCAAGAAAGTCGTCGTGCCGCGCGGCGCCCCGGTCTTTTCGGCCTGGGGCATGATGATGAGCGACCTGAGGCGCGACTATTTCGTCACCCGCCTGCTCGACGGCACGGATACAGCCGGGCTCGACGCGCTCGTTGCCGAAATGAGCGCCCATGCCCGCGACCAGTTCGGCAAGGAAGGCATCGCGGACCACGACCTTACCCTCGCCCCGTTGGTCAAGGTCCGCTACCGCAACCAGGAGCACTCCGTGGAGGTGCCGATACCCGCCGGCACGGTGACGGCCGAACGGCTCGCCGCCATGGTCGCCGATTTCCACGAGGCCTATGAGCGCGAGTACACCTACCGGCTCGACACCCCTGTCGAGATCGTCGGCGTCCACCTCATCGCCTCGGCCGAGGTCGGCAAGCTCGAGATGGCAGCGCAGCCGCGGACCGGCGCCGTGCTTGCCGACGCGGTCAAGGGCCGGCGCGAGGTTGATTACGCAACCGAAGGCGTGCACCTCGCCACCATTTACGATGCCGAAAAGCTTGAGCCGGGCATGGCCTTTGCAGGCCCCGCCGTGATCGAAGACCCTGGCACTACCGTCGTCGTCCATCCGGGAAACAGGGTTTCGATCGACGATTTCGGCAACACCCATATCGAGATCAGGGGCTGAGTGATGAGCGCGTCTTCCTACGATCCGGTCACCTTCGATATCATCCAGAACGGCCTCGAAGCCGTTGCCGACGAGATGTTCGCGGCGCAGCGCAAGACGTCGATGAGCGCGATCATCTATGAGGTGCTGGACCTCGGCACCGGCATCTGCGACGCCAACGGCGAGATCGCCGCCTCGGGCGCCGGCATCCCGGCGTTCGTCGGCGTGCTCGACAAGGCGGTCAAGCGCATCATCGAGAAGCACCCGCCACAGACCATCCGCCCCGGCGATCTCTTCGCCTCCAACGACCCTTATTGGGGCGGGGTGACCCACCTCAACGACATGATCCTCGCCATGCCTGTCTTCGCCGACGGCCGCATCGTCGCCTGGACCGCCAACATCGCACACTGGAACGATGTGGGCGGGAACGTGCCGGGCTCGATGTCTTCGGAAGCGACCGAAATCTTCCAGGAGGGCGTGCGCATCCCGGCCGTCAAGCTGATCGACGCGGGCGTTCCCAACCAGGCGGTGTTCGACATCCTCTATGTCAACACGCGCTTGCCCGATTTCCTGCGCGGCGACCTCTGGGCCGGCATTGCCGGCGTGCGGATCGGGGAGCGCCGCATCCTCGAGATGATCGAGAAATACGGCGCCGACACCTTCACCGCCGCGATCGAGGATTTCATGGAACTGGGCGAGCGGCGCGCCCGGGCGGCGCTCGCCAATCTGCGGAAGGGGGTCTATCCGTTCGAGGAAGAGCAGGACGACGGCGCGATCCACAGGATCACCATCGAGATCACCGACAGCGACTTCATCATCGACCTGCGCGACAATCCCCCGCAAAAGGGCTCCAGCAATTCGAGCCGCGAAGGCATCGAGATTTCCGCCCAGCTCGCCTTCAAGGCGTTCACCGATACGCAGGCGCCCGGCAATGGCGGGTTCTTCCGCCCGCTGAAGCTCCTCACCCAACCGGGAACGGTGTTCCACGTCGTCGAGCCGGGCGCGCTCGGCTACTATGCGGAGGTCGAAATCCGCGTCTTCGATCTCATCCTGCGCTGCCTTGCCCACCATTTCCCCGGCGTCATTCCGGCCGGCAATTTCGCCTCGATCTGCGGCACGGTCATCGGCGGCAAGCACCCCGACACCGGCCGGCACTACACCATCGTCGAGCCGCAGCTCGGCGGCTGGGGCGCCCAGCAGGGCCGCGACGGCAACAGCGCTATCTTCTCGGGCTTTCACGGCGACACCTTCAACTGCCCCGCCGAGGTCGCCGAAGCGCGCTACGGGCTCGACGTCGACGAGCTGGCGCTCAACCCCGAATCCGGTGGCGAGGGCCAGTGGCGCGGCGGCAAGGGCATTTCGGTGCGCTACCGGGTGAGGGCCGACGACAATTTCCTCTCCGTCGGCTACACGCGCTCGCGCGTGCCGCCCTGGGGGCAGGCCGGCGGGGCCGACGGCTCGCCCAACTATGTGGAGGTGCTGCGCCTCGGCAAGGCCGCCGAACGCTACGCCTTCGCCACCAACGTGCCGCTGAGCAAGGGCGACGTAGTGCACGTCGTCACCGGCGTCGGCGGCGGCTACGGCGATCCGCGCAAGCGCACGAGCGAGGCCGTGCGCCAGGACATCCGCAACGGCTATCTCTCGGCCGAGAGTGCCGAGCGGATCTACGGCGTGCGGGGATAGCTCAGGGGTAGGCGGTGGCGCCGTCGGGCTTGCGGGTGATCTTGCGTTCCCAGTGGATGTAGTCGTCCCGCTCGAGCGCCTTTTCGTCGATCTCGATGCCAAAGCCCGGCCGGTCCGGGCGCAGCTCCATGTGGCCGTCGACGGGAATGTAGGGATCGACGGCCCAGGGCGCGTGGACGTGTGGCTTGAACTCCAGCACCTTGAAGTTGGGCTGGGCGGCCGCGAAGTGGACGTTCACCGCCGTCGCCAACGGACCCATGGGGTTGTGCGGCGCGACGGTCACATAGTGCGCCTCGGCGATGGTGGCGATGCGCCGCATCTCGCTGATGCCGCCGACGACGCAGATGTCGGGCTGGATGATGTCCGCTCCACCGGCAGTCAGCAGCGAGAGGAACTCGAAGCGGTTGTAGAGCGATTCCCCCGTCGCCAGCGGCACGCGGACCTTGGACTTGATCTCGCGCCAGGCCGGAATGTGCTCGGGGCGGATCGGCTCCTCGTAGAAATAGGGATCGTATGGCGCCAGCGCCTCGGCCAACTGGATGGCCTGATAGGGCTCGAAGATCCTGGCGTGGGCATCGAAGGCGAATTCGAAGTGGCTCGGGGTGATCTCGCGGACCCGCCCGAAATAGTCGCCGGTCTGCCTGACCAGCTCGCCCCAGCGCCCCGCGTGCAGGTCCCGCCGGTAGGGGCTGAGCTTGAACGCGGTATAGCCGTAACGCTCGTTGAGCTCGCTGGTCTGGGCCAGCGCCGCCTCCGGGTCGGGCGCGGTATAGACGCCGCAATAGACCTTGACCCGGTCGCGCACATTGCCGCCGAGCAGCATGTAGACCGGCAGACCCGCCGCCTTGCCGGCGATGTCCCAGAGGGCATGATCGATCACCGAGATCGCCGCGAGGCCCAGTGCCCCGGGTGGGAAGCGGCACTGCTGGTGCAGTTTGAGAACCAGGAATTCCACCCGCCGCGGATCCTCGCCCACGATCTGCTCGAAAAGATACGCGAGCAGCGGCGGCAGCGCCCAGTCGGGGCCGTGGTTGTAGGCTTCGCCCCAGCCGGAGATCCTCTCGTCGGTTTCGATCTTGACCAGGAGGCGCGGACGGTCGTCCACGCGCTGCATATAGGTCTTGAACGCTGTGATCTTCATGGGAGTGCCTGTCAGACGGCTTCGGCGGCCACGGCTTCGACGATCCGGCGCAGGCTCGCGCGCTCGTTCTCGTCCAACGCCTCCATGCCCGGTCGCCGCACGGGGCCGACGTTCTCGCCGATAAGGCCGAGCGCTTCCTTGACCACCGTGACATTGGCGCCGTTGGCGTATCTGGTGCGCAGCGCCTCGAAACCGGCGATGCCGTCGATGAGGGCGCGGGCGCGGGCGAAGTCGTTCTCCTGGAGGGCCGCGTGGATGGCCAACGAGCGCTTGGGAAAGACGTTGACGAGGCCCGAGGTGAAGCCGCGCGCGCCCATGGCGTAGAATGCCGGCGCCCAGCCTTCCGCCAGCCCGCAGACCCAGACGGCCGGCAGGTCCCTGGTGGCGCGGATGGCTTCGGCCAGCTGCATGAGGTTGGGGGAGGCATACTTGATGCCCGCGATATTGGCGTGACCGGCCATGCGGCGGAAATCGTCGACCGAAAGCGCATCCGAGCGCACATAGGCGATGACCGGCACGCTCGAGCTGTCGGCCAGCTCGAGGAAATAGCGGGCCTGGGCGGCAGGCGCAGCGAAGGGGTCCATCGGGTGGTGGCCCATGATGGCATCGGCTCCCGCCGCTATGGCGTCGCGGGCGAGCGCCTTGGCCTCGACCAGAGAACGGCCGACCGCGGCACTGACGAGACTGCCGCCGGTCGTCGCCGCCTCGATGGTCACGCGATGCACCAGCCGGATCTCTTCGAGCGAGAGCGCAAAGAACTCGCCGGTATTGCCCGCCGCCATGAGGTTGTGGACACCGGCCTGCGACAGGCGCGCGATCAGCGCGTGCAGCGCCCCGGCGTCGACCGACCCGTCGGCGGCGTAGGGTGTCACGGGCACGCCCGAAATCCCGGTAAGGGCCTGGCGCAGCTTGGCGATGGCGTCCGACACGAGAGGATTCCTTTGCGGCTTCTGGCAGTTATCGCTTTGATATATCAGATTTCAGAACCTGTCGAGACCCGGCGTCGTCTCGCCTGCGTCGGGGAAAACCCGGGCGAGATAGATGTTGCCCGAACGCACAACGTGATCCCGCATGACCCGCTCGGCCGTCTCCGCGTCGCCCGCGATGATCGCCCGGCCGATCCGCGTGTGCTCGTCGAGCGCGTGGGCGCGCTCCTCGGGGTCGGCATGGATCACCCGGCGGGTGCTGGCGTCATAGAACTGCTGGCGCTCGATGAGGCGGCTGAGGTACTCGCAGCGTGAGGCGCGGTGGATGCAGTCGTGAAACGTCTCGTTGAGGGCGATGAGCTGATCGGCGTCGGCGCGTTCCGTGGCGTCGGCCATCGCCGTCATCGTGGTTTCGAGCTGGGCGATATCGGCCTCGCCGATGCGCCGCGCCGCCAGGTGGGCGATCATCGATTCGAGGGCGGCGCGGGCAAGGATCATCTCCTCGGCCCAGGCGCGCCCATAGAGCACGACGACGCCGCGGCGGGGCAACGTGCTCACCAGCCCCTCGGATTCCAGCTGGCGTAGCGCCTCCTTGAGCGGGGTGGTGCTGACGCCGAGGTCCTCGGCAAGCTGACGTTCGTTGAGCCGGCTCTGGGGCGGAAAGCGCCCGGAGACGATGGCCATGCGCAGCGCCTTATGCACATGGTCGCGCAGGGTCGTGGTCAGCCGGGGGTCGATTTTCTCCAGGCGGACTTCGGCTTGGTTCTGCATGACGCCTCCTTCAATCGTCCCCAGTATATCAGCAGTGGACATTCATGCGATGGTCTGCCCGTTCTTGTCGAAGACGGCGACCCTCGCCGGATCGACATGGACCGGAATCGTCGCGCCGATGTCGATGCCGCGCTGCCCCTCGAGGACGATGGTCGGGGGCTGTCTGTCGGCGGTGGTCGCATAGACGATCGACGAGCCAGGGCAGCAGGAAGCCGTAGCCGGAGAGAACGCGGCTGCGCAGCATCGGCGAATGCCACCAGAAAATGCGCCGCCGCGCCGACACGCCGTCCATTCGCCCGCTATGAGCGGTGATCTCAGCCATTGGTCGTCCTTGCAAGAAAACAGGCCCGTCCGGACGGCAAGCCGCCGGACGGGCCCGGGAGCGAGGGAGGAGTTACCCGCGCCCGATGGCCTCGGTCATGCCGGCCACGAGATCGGCGGCGGCCCGCTCGACGGACTTCATCTCGAAAGCCACTTCCTCGGCGATGGATCCGAGCACGGTCGTCGCTTCGCCCGCGCCCTGCGGAGGAGCGGGCGGCAGCGGGCCGATCAGCGCCGAGATGCTGTCGAGATAGGCGAGCGCGGCCTGCGAAGGTTCGTCGAGCGAGGGCGAGATCGCGGCGCGTGTCGCCGGAGATTCCGGCGCGCCGCGCTCGACGCCAAGGATGTTCATCGCTTCCTCGTTGTTGAGGAAGAAATCGAGGAACCGTCCGGCAAGCTCCGGATTTCCGGTACGCGCGCTGACGCTGAAGTACATGGATGGTTTGAGGTACTGGCCCGGCTGACCGCCCTCGATCACCGGAATGCCGGTCATGGCGAGACTGTCCTGGTTGGCCTTCTGGTAGCTGACGAGCTGGTTCGACTGAGCAATGCCCACGGCCGCCTTGCCGACGGTCACGACGCTGGTGTCGACATTGCCCTGGGAGAGAGCCTGCACGTCGGCGGGCACGCACGCGCCGGACTCGCGCATCTGCGACCACAGGGCGAACCAGGCCTGCGCATCCTCGACGTCGAAGCCGAGCTGGCCGTCGCCGGCATACATGGCCTTGCCGCGCTGGCGCAGATAGGTCTCGAAGGAGGTCTCGTGCCCGCTCGCGTCCTGAGTGCCGAAGAAGCCGGGGCGCGTGGTCTTTTGCGAGAGCTCTTGGCAGATATCGGCGAACTGCTCCCAAGTGGTTCCGATGGTCGGCGGCTCGAGCCCTGCTTCTTTGAAGGCGGTGAGGTTGAGGATGACGGCGCCGGTGTTGGCCCCGAGGCTGATGCCGTAGACCTTGCCGTCGACGCGGCCGACCTCGATGCGGTCTTCCGGCCAATCCGACAGGTTGATCGTCGAGCCGATCAGCTCATCGAGCGGCAGCAGCACACCGCGGCCGGCGTATTCGAAGATGTAGCGGTAGTCCATCTGGATGACGTCAGGCGGATTGCCGCCGGCCGTCTGGGTGGCGAGCCACGTCCAATAGTCGCCGCCGCCGGGCAGCGACTGGCCGTCTATGGTGACGCCGGCATTGGCCGCGGTGAACAGGTCGATCACCTGGTTGGTGCGCTCGCTGCGCTCGGCATTTCCCCACCAGCTGAGGCGCAGACGCTCTTGCTGGGCGAATGTGCTACGTGCTCCCATGGCCGTGGCGAGCGAAAGCGCGGAGCCGGCAGCAAGAAACTGCCGCCTGGATAAAGTGGGCATCGAAATCCTCCCTTTTCGAAATTTGAAATCTGAAATATCAAATCTGAACCTTTCGTCAAGGCGAGGCGGACAAGGAATGGGAGGACTGGAATGACGGTTCACGTGGCCAAGCTCGAGCAGCGCAAGCAACCGGGCGAGTTGCGCAGCGCGCGCTGGTTCGCGCCGGACGACCTGCGCGGGTTCGGCCATCGGTCGCGCCTCCTGCAGATGGGCTACAGCCCCTCCGACTGGGTCGACAAACCCGTCATCGCCATCCTCAACACCTGGTCGGACACCAACCCCTGCCACGGCCACTTCAAGACCCGGGTGGCGGACGTGAAGCGCGGCGTGCTGCAGGCCGGCGGTTTCCCCATCGAGCTGCCGGCGCTTTCGGTGTCGGAAACCTTCCTCAAGCCGACGTCCATGCTCTACCGCAACATGCTGGCCATGGATGCCGAGGAGATGATCCGCGCCCATCCGGTCGACGGGGTCATCCTGATGGGCGGTTGCGATAAGTCGACGCCCGCACTGCTCATGGGCGCGACCAGCGCGGGCCTCCCCGCCATCTTCGTGCCCGCCGGCCCGATGCTGCGCGGCAACTGGCAGGGCAAGGAACTGGGCTCGGGCTCGGATGCCTGGAAGTATTGGGACGAGCGGCGCGCCGGCAACATCAGCGTGGCGGACTGGAGCGAGATGGAAGGCGGGATCGCGCGCAGCGCCGGCCACTGCATGACGCTCGGCACCGCCAGCACCATGACCGCCATCGCCGAATCCATCGGCATGAGCCTTTCGGGCTCGTCGTCCATTCCCGCCACGGATTCGGCCCATATCCGCATGTGCGCCGAGGCCGGCCGGCGCATCGTCGGGATGGTGTGGGAAGACCTGGTGCCCTCGCGCATCCAGACGCGCAAGGCCTTCGAGAACGCGGTGACCGTCGCCATGGCCATGGGATGCTCGACCAACGCCATCATCCACCTCATCGCCCAGGCGCGCCGGGCGGGCGCCGACATCTCGCTCGACGACTTCGACGCGGCCAGCCGCAGGACGCCGGTGCTGGCCAACATCCGCCCCTCGGGCGAGCGCTACCTGATGGAGGACTTCTACTTCGCCGGCGGCCTGCGCGGGCTGATGTCCCGGCTCGTCGACCAGCTGCATCTCGATTGCCTGACCGTCGACGGGGCGACCCTCGGGCAGGTCATCACCGGGGCCAGGGTCTACAACGACGACGTCATCCGCCCGCGCGACAATCCAGTCTATGCCGAAGGGGCGCTGGCGGTGCTGCGCGGCAATCTCGCCCCCGACGGCTGCGTCATCAAGCCGAGCGCCTGCGATAAGCGGTTCCTGCGCCACACAGGCCCCGCCCTCGTCTTCGACAGCTATCCCGAGATGAAGGCCGTCATCGATCGTGACGATCTCGACGTGACGCCCGACCATGTGCTCATCCTGCGCAATGCCGGTCCGCTCGGCGGTCCGGGCATGCCCGAATGGGGCATGCTGCCGATTCCGCGCAAGCTCGTGCGCCAGGGCGTGCGCGACATGATGCGCATTTCGGACGCGCGCATGAGCGGCACGAGCTACGGGGCATGCATCCTGCACGTGGCGCCGGAATCCTATATCGGCGGCCCGCTGGCGCTGGTTCGCACCGGAGATCTCATTTGCGTCGACGTCGCCGCCCGCTCCATCCGCCTCGAGATATCGGACGAGGAGATGGCGGCGCGCCGGCAGGCCTGGCAGCCCCCTGCCCGGCACTACGAACGCGGCTATGGGTGGATCTATTCCCGCCACGTCCAGCAGGCCAACGAAGGCTGCGACTTCGATTTCCTGCGCGCCCAGTTCGGCGCAAATCCGCCCGAGCCGGCGATATTCTAGGTGGCGGACGGGGCAGAGCTAACGCGCCGCCAGCAGCCGTTGGTATTCCTCGATATAGAGGTCGGCCATCCGCTCGTCGGTGAACAGCTCCTCGAACCGGCGCCGGGCGTTGCGCCCGAACGGGGCCGCCAGCCGCGAGCCGCTGAGCTCGCCCATGGCGTGCGCGAGCGCGAGCGGGTCCTCCGGCGGCACGACGAGGCCGGTTTCATCGTGCTTGTTGACGTAGGTCGTCCCGGTGCCGATCTCGCAGGTGATCATCGGCAGGCCAGCGCGCGCCGCTTCGGCGAGCACGACGCCGAACGCCTCCGAGCGCAGGTGGGATGGCAGCACGAACGCCCCGGCGAGGCCGAGGACAGCCTCCTTGTCCTCATCGTCGACCTCGCCGAGCGCGGTGACGTTGGGCGGTATGTCGCCACTACCGGCGAGGTCCTTCGCCTCCACCCCGGCGAGAACCACGCTGACGTCCGGCGCGAGCCGCGCGGCCTCGATGAGGAAGGGGAGACCCTTGTAGTAGCGCGGGGCCCCGATGAAGAGGAAGAAGCCGGTGCCGAGCCGCTGTCGCCAGCGCGCGACCGTTTCGGCGGAAGGCTGGGGCGCGGCCTTTTCGATGCCGATGGGAATGACGCTCGTCTTGTCCGCGAAGTCCTTCAGCACCGGGCTAGTCGCGAGGTAGTTGGGCGAGGTCGCGACGATCCGACCGACATCGCCGAGAAAACGCCGCATCAGCGGACGATAGAGCTTCAAGAGCGTCTGCTGCTTGACCACGTCCGAATGATAGGTGACGAGGCTGGCACTTCCCTTGTCGGCAAAGAAGCTGGCAGCGTCCATCATCGGCCACGGAAAGTGGTAGTGGACGATGTCGACGTCGCGCGAGAGTTCGCGCAGCTTCCAGACGAATTCGGCCGAGATGTCCGTCGAGGCGACGGCGATGTTTCGCTTGGCCTGATAGACCAGATGGCTGGCGACGCGGAAGGGTTTGGCCTGCGGATTCGGGGAGACGGCGAGGACGAAGGGTTCGACACCCTTCCTGGCCGTCGCTTCGGCGATGCTCCAGATCACCCGCTCGATGCCTTTGAAATTGTCGGGCAGATATGTCTTGAAGACGTGCAGAACTTTCAAACGCGGCTCCCGGCTGGCGACAAGCGGACCCGGTCGTCCGGGCAGCCCCCTATAGCATCGGCGCCGCCGCTTGGCCTCCCCAAAAGGGCAGCCATGGACAGGCGGCGTTTCCCTGTCGGCTTTTCCCTTTACACGCGGGACCACTCCGGTTATTGGTCTCTTATTGGTATTAAAGTGGTCTTGTTCAAGCTGGAGGGGAACGGTTGGCCCGGCTTTCGTTGCGCGGCATCAAGAAGCGATTCAAGACAACGGACGTGCTGCACGGCATCGATCTGGAGATCGGTGACCGGGAGTTCGTCGTGTTCGTGGGACCTTCCGGATGCGGGAAATCCACGCTCCTGCGTCTGATCGCCGGCCTCGATCCCATCACCGAAGGCACGTTTACGCTCAACGGCAAGTCGATGAACGACGTGCCGCCTTCGCGGCGCGGCATCGCCATGGTGTTCCAGTCGTATGCGCTCTACCCGCACATGGACGTCTACGAGAACATGGCGTTCGGCGCGCGGCTGATGGGTCTGACGAAGGCCGAGATCGAAGCGCGGATCGACGAGGCGGCGCGCATGCTCCGACTCGAGCCCTACCTCAAGAGGAAGCCGCGCGAGCTGTCCGGCGGGCAGCGCCAGCGCGTCGCCATCGCTCGGGCGCTGGTGAGGAAGCCCGAGGTTTTCCTGCTCGACGAGCCGCTCTCCAACCTCGACGCGGCGCTGCGCTCGGACGTGCGCCTCGAGATCGCGCGTCTTCACCGCCAGATCGGCGGCACGATGATCTACGTCACCCACGACCAGGTCGAAGCGATGACGCTTGCCGACAAGATCGTGGTGATGAACCAGGGGCGGATCGAGCAGGTCGGCAGCCCCCGCGAGCTCTACGAGACGCCGGCCAACACGTTCGTTGCTACCTTCATCGGCTCGCCGAGGATGGCGCTGATCGACGTGACGCGCGAAGGCGCACGCGTGGGTGTCGCGGGCGGCGGCAGCCAGACGCTCGATCGGATGCCGGCCGATGCCAACGGCGCCTTCAAGATCGGGGTGCGCCCGGACGGGCTGGCGCTCGCGCGCGGCAATGGCGGGGACGGCTTTGCCGCAAGCGTGGTCTATACCGAATATCTGGGCGACAACGCCTTCGTCTACGCACGCCTTGCCGACGGCACGCAGGTCGGCATCCGTACGGCGCCCGGCGAATTCTACGAGCCGGACGAGGCGGTGACGGTCACCATCGCGCCCTCGGCGGCGCATTTCTTTTCGGCGGCTGACGGGCGGCGGCTCGCCGCCTAGAGGACCGGAAGATTTCCAACCACAAGGGAGAACAGGGGAAATGAGCAAGACTATCATCCGCATGGGGGCAGCGCTCGGCGCCGTGCTCATCACGATGCCGGCGCTGAGCCAGGAGCTGACCTTCTGGAGCTGGCGTCAGGAAGACCGCGCCCAGTACGAAGAGTTCATCGGCGCCTTCGAGGCAGCCAATCCGGGCATCACCGTCAACCTCGAGACGTTCGAGGCGGCCAACTACAACACGATCCTGTCGACGGCGCTCGCCGGCGGCACGGGTCCGGACCTGATGATGGTGCGCGCCTATGGCGGCCTCGAGAACGTCGCCTCGGCCGGGTACCTGATGCCGCTCGATACGCAGAAGGTGCCGGCTCTCGCCGATTTCGCGCCGACCGCGCTTGCGGCCGAGACCATGCGCTCGGACGAGACCATCTACGCCGTGCCCTTCGCCAGCCAGACCCAGCTCGTCATCTACAACAAGACCGTCTTCGACGACCTCGGCCTCGAGGAGCCGCAGACCTGGGACGAGCTCGTCGCCCTTTCCCAGGCCATCCAGGAAGCGGGCATCATGCCCTTCGCCAACGGCACGGCGACCGCCTGGCAGAACGAGACGATCGTCGGCGGTTTGACCTCCTCGATCATCGGCAAGGACTTCTACGAGGCTCTGAAGGCCGGCGAAGCCGACTTCTCCGATCCGCGCTATGTGGAAGCCCTGACCAAGCTCAAGGAAATCAGCGCGTTCTTCCCGGAAGGCTTCATCGGCCTCGACTATCCGTCAGCCCAGCAGCTCTTCGGCTCGGGGCTGGCGGCCATGTTCGTCGGCGGCTCCTATGAGCTCGCAACCTTCAAGACGATGAACCCCGAGATCGAGATGGGCGTCTTCGCCGCTCCGGGCCTCGCCGCCGAGGATGAGAAGCTCGTCGCGCTCTACTACGATGGCGGGTACGCGGCTAACGCCAACACCCAGCATCCGGAAGCGGCGCTGGCGTTCCTCAACTACGTGGCGAGCCTCGAGTTCGGCCAGGCCTTCGCCAACACGCTCAACAATGTCTCGACAGTGCCGGGCGTCACGTTCGACGACCCGCTGCTGCAGGAGATCTCGGAGCTCAATGCCTCCTCGATCCCCTACATGATGCTCGTCGATTTCCGCTATGGCGAGCCCTCGGGCTCGGTGCTGCTGCAGGGCGAGGTGCAGAAGCTCATGGCCGGCCAGACGACGCCGGAAGCCGCCGGCGCCGCCGTCACCGAAGGCCTCAAGGCCTGGTACGAGCCGTTCCAGGACTGAGTCGAACCGTGACAAGATGCGCACCGGCGGACAAACCGCCGGTGCGCCCCTCTTTTAGACGCATCCGTTTGTTTGTTTATCGAGCGCCAGAAGCCAGCCCATGCCCCAATTGCGACTGACCGGACGAGGCCTCTGGATCACGGTGCTGATCGCACCGCCCCTGGCGTTCGTCGCGCTCTTCATCGTCTATCCGATCGTCGCCGCCTTCGCCTATGCCTTCTACGACTGGCAGGGCCTGATGCGCGGCGATTTCGTCGGGCTCGCCAATTTCCACCAGGTGCTGTTCGTAGAGCCCTATGCGAGCTGGACGCGCAACGCCTTCACCCACAACATCATCGTCTTCTTTGCGCTGATGGTGCTGCAGAATGGCGTCGGCTTCATCCTCGCCTATGCGCTCTGGCGCGAGCTGCCCGGCGCGCGCTTCCACCGCGTTGCCGTCTTCCTGCCGGTCGTGCTCTCGACCATTATCGTCGGCTATCTCTGGAAGCTCTTCCTCCATCCGCTGTTCGGCGTCGTCAACCAGAGCCTCAAGGCCGTCGGCCTGCCGTTCCTCGCCCAGCCGTGGCTAGGCCAGGACACCACCGCGCTATGGGCGCTGATCTTTGCCAATGCCTGGCACATGGTCGGGTTTCCGACGCTCGTCTTCCTTGCCGGGATGCAGCGCATTCCGGGCGAGATCCTCGATGCGGTGCGCATGGAGACCGAGAGCGAATGGGTCAAGATCACCAAGATCGTCTGGCCGCTCGTCGCGCCGAGCGCCACCGTCGTCTTCGTCCTCTTGTTCGTGGGCGCCTTTAACTGGTTCGAGCTGCCCTACATCATGGCCGGGCTCGACGGCTCGCCCTATGGCTCGACGGACGTCCTCGGGCTCTACTTCTACCGCACCGCCTTCGGCAACGTCTCGGCCGGCCAGCAGAATTTCGGCCTCGGCAGCGCGCTTGCCGTCCTCATCTTCGTCTTCATCGCCGCCGTCGCCAGCGTGATTACCGTGCGGCTGCGCGCCAGGGAGATCCAGATATGACGGCCGCCGCAGAAACCTATTACGAGAAGCGCGGGCTGATCGGCACGCTCGGGCGCGACGGCCTCCTGCAGATCATCCTCGTCGCCAACACCTTCATCATGCTGGCCCCCATCGTCATCATGGTGTTCTCGGCGTTCAAAACGAACATGGAGATCTTCCAGTCTCCGTTCAGCCTGCCGGATTTCACCAATGTCGCCAATTTCGTGAAGATCTGGACGCAGACGAATTTCCTGCGGTACCTCGCCAACTCCTTCATCGTCACCGGCGCCTCGATGGTCTGCATCCTGACGCTGGGGACCATGGCCGCCTATGCGATCGCGCGCTACCAGTTCTTCGGGGCGAGCTTCATCCTGATGTTTTTCCTCGCTGGCCTAACGCTGCCTTTAAAACTCGCCATCATCCCGCTCTTCATGCTGATGCGCGACCTCGGCATCCTCAACAACCAGCTCTCGCTGATCGCGGTCTACACCGCCATGGGCCTGCCGACAACGGTCTTCATCATGACCGGCTTCATCCGCACGCTCCCGAGCGAGCTGGAGGACGCGGCGCGCATGGATGGCGCCAGCGAAGCGCGCATCATGTGGTCGATCATGCTGCCCCTGGTGCGTCCGGCCATGGTGATCGCCGGCATCCAGAACGTCGTGCCGATCTGGAACGATTTCTTCTTCCCGCTGGTTTTCATCCAGAACGACAGCCTCAAGACCCTGCCGCAGGGCCTGACCACCTTCATGGGCGAATACACCACCGACTGGGGTGTGCTGTTCTCCGGACTCACCCTTTCGGCCGCGCCCATCATCCTCATCTACATCATGCTGTCGCGCCAGTTCATCAACGGCATGACTTCGGGAGCGGTCAAATGAGTCTGAAGCTCGAAAGGGGATCCCTCATCGTCTCCTGCCAGGCACGGTCCGACAATCCGCTGCACGGCCCCCTCTTCATGGGCGCCATGGCGCTTGCCGCCCGCGACGGCGGAGCCAAGGCCATCCGCGCCAACGGGCCGGACGACGTCAAGGCGGTCAAGGCCGCGGGCCTACCGGTCATCGGCATCCACAAGGTCTTCTCCGAAGACGTGCCGGTCTACATCACTCCGACGTTCGCCGCGGCCGAAACGCTGGCGCAGGCCGGCGCCGACATCATCGCCCTCGACTGCACGCCGCGCCCGCGCAACGGCGACGATCCAGCCGAGCTCGTCAGGCGCATCCGAGAGGAGCTGGGGCTCGAGGTCTTTGCCGACATCTCGACGCTCGAAGAAGGCCTCGCCGCCGAACAGATGGGCGCGACCTACATCTCGACGACACTCTCCGGCTATACGCAATACACCGAGCCCAAGCCCGAGGCGCCGGACCTCGCCCTCGTCGAGGCGCTCTCCAAACGCATCTCGGCGCCGATCGTCGCCGAGGGGCGCTACAACACGCCCGAGCTCGCCCGCGCCGCGCTCAACGCGGGCGCCCATGCGGTGGTCGTCGGCACCATGATCACCAATCCACGCGAGATCACCCGCGCCTTCGTCCGCAAGGTCGCCGGCCCGTGAGTTCCGGACGGTTCCTCGGCATCGACATCGGCGGCACGGCATCGCGCTGGGTTGTCGCTGACGGTGGGGGCGCCGTCGTTACGCGTGGCGCGGCGGCCGGCGCGACGGGGCACCTCTTCAATCCAGCCGAGCGTGAAAAATTCGCCGGCGTCATCGCGACCATCGCCGCAGAGGCGCAGCCGCACCTACCGGTTGCCGGCGCCTTCCTCGGCGTCACCGGACTCGGCGAGCGCGCCTATGACGACGCCAGGGCCATTGCCGGCGCGGCCATCGGCCTCACACCCGACCGGGTCGGGGCCAGCGACGACATGGAGCTCGCCTTCCGCGCCACCTTCGCGCCGGGAGCGGGGCACCTCATTTCGGCGGGTACCGGCTCCGTGGGCCTGCACGTTGCCGCCGATGGCGAACTGGTGCGGGTCGGTGGCCGCGGCATCCTTATCGACGACGGCGGCTCGGGCACATGGATCGCGCTCACCGCCCTCGACAAGATCTACCGGCTGATCGACGAGACCGGCAGCACGGATGGCGCGCGGCTGCTCGCCGATGCGCTGTTCGCCGCCATGGGCGGAGACGACTGGAGCGCCACGCGCGCCTACATCTACGGCAGCGATCGCGGCCGCATCGGCGCACTGGCGCAGGTCGTCGCCGGCGCTGCCGACAAGGGCGACCCGCTGGCGCTCGCCATCCTCGAAGACGCCGCTCGCGAGCTCGCCCGCCTCGGTCACGCCCTCGTCAATCGCGCCGGAAACAAACCCATCGGCTATGTCGGCGGCGTGATCGGCCTCCATCGCGTCATCAAGCCGGGGTTGATTGCGGCGCTGGCCGGATGCGAAGTCGTCTTCCCCACGATCGACGCCGCCCACCATGCCGCGCGCATGGCCCGCCTTCTCACCTGAAAGCCTGGAACACCCATGACCACCACAGAAACCGCCTCCGCCCGCTTTGCCGGCATCGACGACTGGACGAGCGCCGAACTCGTCGCCGGCATCCTCGAGGGCCAGTTCGCCGCCATCGGCGCGGTGCAGGCGGCCAGCGAGCCGATCGCGCGCGCCATCGACGCAGCGGCCGAACGGCTCGCCGCCGGCGGCCGGCTCATTTATCTCGGTGCCGGCACCTCAGGGCGCATCGCGACCCAAGACGCTGCCGAGTTGCCGCCGACCTACAACTGGCCCTATGAGCGCGCGATCACGCTGATGGCAGGCGGCGAGACCGCGCTCAACAAGGCGGCCGAAGGCGCCGAGGACAGCGAGGACGAGGCCGTGCGCCGGCTCGAGGCGGCCCATGTCGGCCCCAACGACGTCGTCATCGGCCTCGCCGCCAGCGGGCGCACGCCTTATGTTATCGCCGGCCTCAGCTTCGCGCGTGGGCGCGGGGCGCTGACCCTCGGCATCTTCAACAATCGCGGCGGCAAAGTGGGCGAGGTCTGTGAGATCCCGATCCTCTTAGAAACCGGCGCGGAATTCGTCGCCGGCTCCACCCGCATGAAGGCCGGCACGGCGCAGAAAGCGGCACTCAACTGCATCTCGACCGGGGCAATGATCAAGCTCGGCTTCGTCTATCGGGGCCTCATGGTCGAGATGCGCCCGACCAACGTCAAGCTCAACGAGCGCGCGGCGCTGATGGTGGCGGATTTGACCGGGGCCGATATCGAAACGGCCCGCAAGACCCTCGCCGAAGCCGACGGCGTCATCAAGCTTGCAACCGTCATGCTGACGAAGTCGCTTTCGCGCGAGGCGGCGCAGGCCGTGCTCGACGCGGCGAGTGGGAACCTGCGCAAGGCGCTTGCCTGATATGAGCCTTTGGGCGGGGAAAGGCCCCCTCACCCCGCCCTTCGGCGACCTCTCCCCCGAAGGGAGAGGTGTGGGGCATGGGCAACGTCCCGGCGACACCTCTCCCTCGGGAGAGGGCGACGGGGAAGTCGGGCGGGTGAGGGGGCCTTCTTGACGAACCACGGGACCCTGAGCCAGCCATGACCCTTACCCTCGATCTCACCGCCGATCCGGACCCGGACGAGCTCGCGCTTCTCGGCGGCAACCTCACAGCGTTCAACGCCGGCGAGGTCGGACCGGCGGGGCGGCAGCCGCTCGCCATTTTCGTGCGCGGGGGCGAGGGCAAGGTCGAGGGCGGGCTTTCCGGCTATACCGCCTGGGGCTGGCTTTACGTCCAGTGGCTGTGGATCGCCGAGGCCCATCGCGGGCAGGGCCTTTCCGGGCGGCTCCTCGCCATGGCCGAAGCCGAGGCGCGCGACCGTGGTTGCCACGGCGCCTATATCGACACCTTCAACCCCAGCGCCCTCGCCGCCTACAGCAAAGCGGGCTATAGCATTTTCGGCGAGCTGCCGGATTTCCCGCGCGGCCGCACCCGCTACTTCCTCAGCAAGGCCCTTTAGTCCATGACCCGCTCCGACGCCCTCCACGGCATCCTGCTTGCTGCCGCGGGCGTCGCAACGCTCTGCGCCATGGATGCGGTGGCCAAGGGGCTCGGCGCGCATATCACCACCTTCCAGGTCACCTTCGTGCGCTATCTCGGCGCGTGCCTGTGGCTCGCCCTCTACATCGCCCTGACGCGCAGCACGTGGCCCAGGCGTGAAAATGCCGGCCGGCATGCGCTCCGCGGCGGGCTGATGGTCGTCACCGCCTGCTTCTTCTTTTATGGCGTCACCAATCTGCCGCTCGCCGTCGCCGGAGCGCTGGGCATGACCGCGCCGATCTACGTCTCGCTGCTCGGCGTCGTCTTCCTCAGGGAGCCTGTCACTCCGGCGCTTCTCGGCGCCATTGGCCTGGGTATCGCCGGCTCCCTCGTCATCGTCCTCGGGGGCGGCCCCATCGAAACCGGCGGCTCGTCGAGCCTGCTGGCCTGGGGCGCGGGAATCCTGGCGCCGCTGACCTACGCGGCAGCACTTGTCCTCATGAAGCATCACGTGACCGACGAGCCCGCTGCCTCGATGACCTTGGCGCAATCGGGCATCGCGGCGCTCATCGCGCTGCCGCTGGCGGCGCCGGGCTTTACGGTTCCAGCCATGGAGATCTGGTGGCAGATCGTGCTGATCGGCTTCCTCGGCGCCGTCGGCTTCATCTTCATCCTCAGCGGATTGCGGCGCCTGCCCGCGTCTGTATTCGCGGTGGTCGACTACACCGCGCTGCTCTGGGCGGCGTTCTACGGCTATGTGTTCTTTGCCGAAGTGCCCGAGCCCGCGCTCTGGATCGGCGGCGCCGCCATCATTTCCGCCTGCGCGCTCGGCATGCATGCGGCGCGCAGGCAGACACAGTCGGTGGCTCCCGAGCCCACGACTATCCCGCCAGACGTCCGCCCGTCATCGGCTTCGGAACGCCCGTCGTCGTCGGGAAGCTGATCGGCAGACCGCGCAGCACACGCACGGCCAGGAGCGCGAAGCACTCGGCCTCGATCGCATCGCCCCGCCAGCCGACGGCTTCTGCCGGCACCGCTTCGACGCGGGCACGTTCGGGCAGCGCCGCCATGATCGCCGGGTTTCTCCGCCCCCCGCCGCAGACGATCAGCCGGTCCGGCCGGCGCGACAACAGGTCCAGCCCCTTGCCGACGGCCGAGGTGGTGAAGGCCGTGAGCAGCGCCGCGCCATCCGCGGCGCCGAGCCCGTCGGCCATCTGCGCAGTGAAATCGAAGCGATCGAGGGATTTGGGGTAAGGCGCGGAGAGATAGGGATGCTCCAGCAGCCGGGCGAGCCGCGCCTCGTCCACCGTGCCGGCGAGCGCAAGCCTGCCGTCGCGGTCCATGTCGCCGAGGCCCTGCGCCTCGACGAAATCGTTGATTGGCGCGTTGGCGGGGCCGGTGTCGAAGGCGACGAGCGCGCCCTGCCCATCCGTCCAGGTGATGTTGGCGACACCGCCGAGATTAAGCACCGCCGTCTCGCCCTGCGCCCCGAGCCCGGCGAGCAGCGCCTTGTGGTAGATGGCCGAGAGCGGCGCGCCCTGCCCGCCGGCAGCAACATCAGCCGAGCGGAAATCGTAGGCTACGCGGGTGCCGAGCATCTGCGCCATCAGCTCGCCATCGCCGAGCTGGCGGGTCGCCCCGATCCGTTCGCGCGTCGGCGCGCGGTGCAAGACGCTCTGCCCGTGGAAGCCGACGACGCCGATATCGGCCATCTCCATACCCTGCGCCTCGACGAAGGCCTTGACCGCTTCCGACTGCGCCCGCGTCAGCGCCTCCTCGGCCCCGGCGAAGATCGCCGGCTCCGGCCCCTCGAAGTTCCACCTGCGGGCGGCATCGAGCGTCTCGACCAGGAGCTCTCGCAGCTCCCCGCCATAGGGCGCCAGCGTATAGGCGCCGAACTCGGCAACGGTCTCGCCATCGGTGCGCAACAGCGCGATGTCGATGTTGCCGTCGAGCACGGTGCCGGTCATCAGGCCGATGGCCCAGATCGGGGTCATGAGGTTTGTCCTGTCCGAAGCATGAACATTTCGCGTGTGGAGAAACCCCTCACCCGCCGCTGCGCGGCCTCTCCCCGGAGGGGCGAGGCGAAGGGCTCCGCGCCCGCCGATGCTCCGGTTCCTTCACCGGCAGCCCCCGCGCCGTCCCCTCGCCCCTCCGGGGAGAGGGTCAGGGTGAGGGGTAAACCGGCATCGGCAATCAACGCATTCATCGCGCCGTATTGATCCCGTCCGCCACCGCCCGGCGCAACTCGAAGATGCCGCTGTCGAAATGACGGGTGGGGTGGACGCGGTTGGTCAGCAGCGTCCAGGCATAGCCGCGCTCGAAGTCGATCCAGAGGCCCGTGCCGGTGAAGCCGGTATGGCCGATGGTGGCGGGGCTCGCATGGTCGCCGCCCGACCAGCCTTCATAGGGGTGTTCCCAGCCATGGGTGCGGCGGGAGGACAGTGGCGTCCTCATCAGCGCAATCGACTTGCCCGAAGCGCCGGTGCCCTCGAGCAGGCCCTGCGCGAAGTCGAGCACGGCCTTGGCCGTGCCGAACAACCCTGCATGGCCGGAGCCTTCGAGCGCCGCGCAGTTCTCGTCATGCACCTCGCCGCAGAGCACGCGCTCGCGCCAGGTGCACGCCTCGGTCGCGGCGGCCTTGTCCGGCTCGGCCGACCAGGCAAAGCCCGGCCCCGGATCCATCTGCCGTACGCTCTTCTTCTCCAGCCGCTCCAGCGCCAGCCCTAAGAGGATATAGTTGATGTCCGAGTAAACCGGCGGACCGGCGCGCCACTCGCGCTGCAGCACGAAGGCGCGCAGCAATTTCGGGTCGCGCCCGTAGGTATAGATCGGCTCCACTCCCGGGAACGGCGTCTGGTGGCCGAGGCATTGGCGGAAGGTCACCTTCCGCTCCCAGGCGTTGAGGTCGTATTGGCGCAGGTCCGGCAGCAGGCTCGGCAGCGGCGCGTCGAGATCGATGACGCCGCTGTCGGCGAGCGCAAGAATGCGCGGGGTGGTGAAGATCACCTTGGTGAGCGAGGCAAGATCGAACCAGGTATCCTCGTGCATCTTCCGGCGGTGCGGGAGGGTCTGCGCCGCCCCCATGGCCCGTAGAACGCGACCGCCATTGGTGTCGACGATGCCGAGCACGCCGCCCGGAATGCGCCCGGCCTCGATCGCGGCGGCAAGCGGGGAGAAGGCGGCTTCGAGCTTGGCATCCAACGTCATCTATGCGGCCTCGTAGAGATGGCAGGCGACTTCGCTCCGGCTTGCCGGATCGTCGGTTTTCGGCCGGGCAAGCTGCGGGCGCACGCGGTGGCAGACGTCCGTGACGTGCGGGCAGCGCGTGTGGAAGGCGCAGCCCGCGGGCGGATTGGCCGGGTCCGGCAATTCGCCCTCGAGCACGATGCGTTCAGCGCGCGCAACGCCCGGACGCGGAATGGCCGAAAGCAATGCCTGCGTATAGGGGTGCCTGGGCGCCGTCATGATCTCCTCGGCCGGCCCGATCTCGACGATACGCCCGAGATACATCACCGCGATGCGGTCGCTGACGTGCCGGATGACCGATAGGTCATGGCTGATGAACATGATGGAGAGGTTGAGCCGCTTCTGCAGGTCCGCGATCAGGTTGATGATCTGGCTCTGGATCGAGACGTCAAGCGCCGAGACCGCCTCGTCGGCAACGAGGAGCTTGGGCTCGAGCGCCAGGGCTCGCGCGATGGCGATGCGCTGGCGCTGCCCGCCGGAGAATTCGTGGGGATAGCGGCTCGCTGCGTC
Organism: Devosia geojensis; assembly: GCF_000969415.1. GTDB lineage: Bacteria > Pseudomonadota > Alphaproteobacteria > Rhizobiales > Devosiaceae > Devosia > Devosia geojensis. The sequence continues at coordinate 91,407 of NZ_JZEX01000179.1, forward strand.
TTCGGGCAGGCCGACGAGCTTCAAGAGCTCCGCCACCCGCGCCTTGCGCTCGCCACGCGTGCCGACGCGGTGCACCTCGAGCGGCTCGCCGATGATGCCACCGACAGTATGGCGGGGATTGAGCGAGCCGAACGGGTCCTGGAAGATGACCTGCAGGTCGCGCCGCACCGGCTTCATCTGGTGGCGGGTGAGCCTGGTGAGGTCGCGCCCCTCGAAGACGATCTCGCCGCCGCTCGGCTCGATGAGGCGCAAGAGCGAACGGCCGAGGGTCGACTTGCCGCAGCCCGATTCCCCAACGACCCCGAGAACCTCGCCCGGCGCGATCGAGAGCGAGACATCCGAGACCGCGTGCACCACGGCGCCATTGGCGCCGGGATAGGTCTTGGAGAGGTGGCGCAGTTCCAGAAGGCTCATGCAGCGGGATTCCAGCAGCGGATGCGGTGCGGCGGCTCGGTCAGCCCCGGCAGGATGGTGGCGCAGGGCTCGACCATGGCGTGGCAGCGCGGATGGAAGGCGCAGCCGGCCGGCCGCCTTCCCGGTGGCGGCACGGTGCCGGGAATGGCCGGCAGCTCGACCCCGGGCGGGTTGGAGGCGGGGATCGTGCGCAGCAGCGCCTCGGTATAGCGGTGGCGCGGATGGGCAAAGAGCTCGGCACTCGGCGCTTCCTCGACCACCCGTCCGCCATACATCACCGCCACTCGGTCGCAATATTGGGAGACGACGCCGAGGTCATGGGTGATCAGCAGCACCGCCATGCCGGTCTCGCGCCGCAGATTGTCGATCAGCTCGAGGATCTGCGCCTGCACCGTGACGTCGAGGGCCGTCGTCGGCTCGTCGGCGATGAGGAGCTTGGGATCGCACGCCAAGGCCATCGCGATCATCACCCGCTGGCGCTGCCCGCCCGAGAGCTGGTGCGGATAGCGGCCCATCGCCGTCTCCGGCGCCGGGATGCCGACGCGGGTGAGGAGATCGACGGCCCGCGCCTCTGCCGCCTGCCGGCCGACGTTCCTGTGGAGCAATACAACCTCGGCGATCTGGTTGCCGATGGTGAACACGGGGTTCAGCGAGGTCATCGGCTCCTGGAAGATCATGGCGATGCGGTCGCCGCGCAGCTCTTCCAGCTCCCGTTCTTCGAGCGAGAGGATGTCCTCGCCCTCGAAGCGGATCGCGCCCTTGACGATGCGCATGGGCGGCTCGGCGAGGAGCCGCATGATGGCGAGCGCCGTCACCGACTTGCCGCACCCGGACTCCCCGACCAACCCCAGCATCTCGCCGGGGCGGATGGAGAGCGACACGCCCTCGATGACCGGACGGTTGCCGACCGCGATCTCGAGTTCCTCGATGGTGAGCAAGTCGGACAAGAGCGCTCCCGAAGGTGAGGTGGCAAGGGCGCAACGCGGGGGCGTCGCTGGCGAGGGCCCGGCACGGGCTTGCACGCAAATTCATAATACCATAGCGTGACCAGTGTCCAGACTGGTCTTAAACTGGACCTATCGAGTTTCGCGCTGCCGCGCCCCGCCTGACCCCGGCCGGTTGGTGGCGCCAACATCAACTGGAGGGAAGATGACGCTCAAGACATTCGCGGCCACGCTCGCCGCGACCACCATGCTCGCCGGTGCCGCGACCGCGGCGACGCTCGACATCGCCATCGACTCGGCGCCCGCCGGGCTCGATCCGCACCTCATCACCGCCTTCAACTCGGTGGTGATCGTGCAGGACAACATCTACGAAGGGCTGACCGGCGTCGACAAGGACCTCGCCATCGTGCCGCGTCTCGCCGAGTTCTGGGAGGTGTCCGAGGACGGGCTGACCTACACCTTCAAGCTGCGCGAAGGCGTCACCTTCCATGACGGCTCGGCCATGGACGCCGAGGACGTCGCCGCCTCCATCCGCCGTGTGCAGTCTGAGGCCATCGCCTCGCCGCTCGCCAGCCGCGTGACGCCGATCACTAATATCGAGGTCACCGACCCGACGACCGTCGTCTTCACCCTCGATGCGCCCTTCGCGCCGATCCTCTCCTCGCTCGCGAGCATCGCGATCGTTCCGGCCGAATTTGAGACGGAAGCCGAGGCGCTGCAGCAGGCGCCGGTCGGCACCGGACCCTTCAAGTTCGCGCAGTGGCAGCCCAACGGCTTCATCAGCCTCGACAAGAACGCCGAGTACTATGTCGAGGGGAAGCCCGCGCTCGACGAGGTGGTGTTCAACTTCGTGCCGGAGGCGGCGACCCGCCAGGTCGGCATCACCAGCGGCGAATACGGCCTGCTGCCCGGCATCGATCCGGCCACCGCGCTGCAGCTGCAGGGTCAGCCGGGCGTCACCGTCCAAGAGACGCGCGACATCGCCTATACGCTCCTCGGGATGAATGTTTCGCGCGAGCCGTTCGACGACCCGCGTGTGCGCACCGCCATCAACATGCTGCTCAATCGCCAGGAGATCATCGACGGGGCGCTGTTCGGCATGGGCGTGCCGGCGGGGCCGCTTTCGCCCGCCCTCGTCAACTGGGCGCTCGATCCCGCCGAATACGCCTGCTACACGACCGATGTCGAAGGCGCCAAGGCGCTCCTCGCCGAGGCCGGGGTCGAAACGCCGCTTGCCATCACCATGAACGTGCTCCCGCGCCAGGACACCCGCGACATCGCCCAGGTCGTCCAGCAGCAGCTGGCCGCCGGCGGCATCGAGGTCCAGCTCATCAACCAGGAGATCGGCCAGTTCGTGCAGGACTGGCGCAACTCCAACTTCGATCTCTTCATCTCGGCCAATGGCGGCAGCCCCGATCCGGACGAGTATTTCTACCGCACCTTCTATGGCGGCGGCTCGACCAACGTCTTCAAGTACGAGGACGAGGAGATCGACGCCTGGCTCGACGAAGGCCGCACCACTACGGACTCCGCGGCGCGCAAGGAGATTTACGACAACGTGCAGCGTAAGCTCGCCTGCGAAGGCCCGGCGGCGCACATCGCTTACGGCTCGCTCAACACCGCCGTCAACGAAGGCGTCATCGGCTTCGAGATCTACCCCAACGGGCGCCTGACGAGCCTCGTCAACGTCACCGTCGCCGAATAGGCGGCGGGAATGGCCGTGGTGTCTCCGCCGATTGCTCCCCTCCCCCTTGAGGGGAGGGGTCGGGGGTGGGGGTCCATCAGCGATCCACTGAACCACCCCCACCCTCATTCCCTCCCCTCAAGGGAGAGGGAGGCCGATCGTGCCTGTGGCGCCACCACAGCAA
>NZ_JZEX01000180.1 GCF_000969415.1 Devosia geojensis
CCTCCCCTCAAGGGAGAGGGGAGCTATCGGCCCTGCGCATTGCGCATCCGGATAATCGAGTACTGCAGGGTCGAAGCCAGGACCGCATCGCGCAGGGCCCACAGCGAGGGAAGGGCCTTGAGCGTCGCGCCATGCGCAGCAATCGCGTCGGGCAGCCCGGTGAGCACGTCGCGGTAGACGGGCGTCACCGGCTCGCGGCTCACCCAGTAGCCGGCGGTCGCATCGTGCAGCGCGAACGGCGCTTGCGGCATCGTATAGAGAAAGAGGTTCTCGGCCGCGATTCGCTCGAGCCAGGCTTCTTCGACGGCGACGACGATGCGGTTTTCCCCGAGGAAGCGCTCGCGATCGGCCCGCGACGTTTTCTCGTTTGCATAGAAGGTCACGCGCGGGCAGTCGCGCGGCAGCAGGTAGTTGGGCAGCCGCGCGCGGTGGATGGCCCAGACCACCGGATGATCGGTGTAGTCGGACGGGCGCGGATCGAAGCGGGCGATGTCGCCTTTGTCGCTCACATGGAACAGCTCGCTCATCGCGAGGTGTCCAGCCGCGTCTTCTGCGCGCCGTCCTCGACAAAGTTCTGCGGATCGAGCCAGCGCTCGTATTCGGCCCTGAGCCTTGGCCACTCGCCGTCGAGGATCGAGAACCAGGCGGTATCGCGGTTCTCGCCCTTGACGATCATGTCCTGGCGGAACAGGCCCTCATACTGAAAGCCAAAGCGGCGCGCGGCGGCCTTCGAGGGCTCGTTGCGGTTGTTGCACTTCCACTCGAAGCGGCGATAGCCGAGATCGTCGAAGATATAACGGGCGGTGAGATAAAACGCTTCTGTCGCGAGGCGCGTCCTCGCGATCCCCTCGCCCCAGAGCACGCCGCCGATCTCGACGGAGCCGTGCTCGGGCCGCTGGCGCATCAGCGCATGGCGCCCGCCGCACCTGCCGGTCGTCCGGTCGATGACGGCGAAATAGAGCGAGTCCGGCGAGGCCGCTGCCGTGGCGATCCAGGCGCGCAGCTCTTCCACATCGGCGGGCGGGTACAACGGGAGCCAGCGGTGCCGCGCCTCGGCCCCGGGGCCGGAAACGGCGGCGAACATCGTCTCGGCATGGCCGATCGCCATCGGTTCCAGCCGCACATAGCGCCCCTCGAGCACGACGCGCTGCGGTGCGGACTTCGCAGGCCGGATCTGCGTCATGGATGCGATCCGTCATCGATGGCCGCAAGCCCCTGCCGATAGTCGGGGTAGAGCAGCGTGATTCCCAGCGCCTCCTTGATGGCGACATTGGAGACGCGCTTGTTGTCGGCATAGAACGAGCGCTGCATGGGCGTCAGCTCAGCCTCCTCGAAGGGAATTTCCGGCGGCGGCTCGACCCCCGCGAGCCCGGCTGCGAAAGCGACGACGTCCTGGGGCGGGGCCGGCAGGTCGTCGGCAAGGTTGTAGGTGCCGGCGAGCCGCGCCTCGGCGGCCAGCGCCGTCACCCGGGCGATGTCGGCCACATGGATGCGGTTGAACACCTGCTCCGGCTTGACGATGCGGTGCGCCGTGCCCTCGGCCAGCTTGTCGAAGGCCGAGCGGCCGGACCCGTAGATCCCGGCAAGGCGCAGCACGCAGAGCGGCACCCCGCGCGCGTCCGCATAGTCGCGCCACTGCGCTTCCGCCGCGATCCGCCGCCGGTTGCGCTCGCTGGTCGCGTTGAGGGAAGCGCCCTCGTCGATCCAGTCGCCGCCGTGGTCGCCATAGACGCCGATGGTCGAATAGTAGCAGAGCCATTCGAGGTTCTGCGCCGCATCGAGCTCGGCGCGGTGCCGGCGCAGCGCCGGATCGCCCTCGGGTCCGGGGGCGATGGAGAGGACGACGTGGGTGGCGGCCACCAGGTCTTTACCAAGCGTCGCCCCCGGCGCATCGCCGGCAAAGACATGGCCGGCAAAGCCTTCGCGGACGAGCGCCGCCGCGCCCTCCGGCGTGCGGCTGGTGCCGGCGATCCGCGTGCTGGGATCGCGTTCGCGCACGACCCTGGCGCTCGCGAGGCCCGAATAGCCCATGCCGAAGACGAAGAGGTTCATCTAGATCGTTTCCGCAATTGAGATCGGCGGCTCCTTCGCCTCCCTCCCCCTTGAGGGGAGGGAATGAGGGTGGGGGTGGTTGTGTGAGCCACTGATGGACCCCCACCCCCGACC
>NZ_JZEX01000181.1 GCF_000969415.1 Devosia geojensis
CCCTCAATCCCTCCCTCAAGGGGGAGGGAGGCAGATCGTGCCCGCGGCACTATCCTGCCCAAGCCCGCAGGACTGGCATCTCCCCCCTTGCAGAGGAGGCTGGAGGGGGTCAGAGAAACCGCTTCGGAAACTCGAACCGCCCCGCCACCCGCCGCAGCCAGGCCTCGCCGAGCGTCGCCTCGACGACGCCGAGCCGCTCCTGGGCATGAATGAACCGGTCCGGCGCAACGAGGATTCCGCAGTGCCGCGCATGCGCCGCCCGGTTCAGCCGGAACAGCACCACCTGTCCCGCCGCGAGCTCCGGCCCCGCCGGCAGCAGCAGCTCCACCGCCGCCGCCTCCAGCGCCCCGGCATGTTCGGGATCGCGCATGTCCGCCCGATAGGCCGGCACCGGCCTCGGCTCACTGCCGTGAATCTCGCGCCAGACGCCGCGCAGCAGCCCGAGGCAATCGCACCCCGCACCCCTCATCGAGGCCCGATGCCGATACGGCGTACCGAGCCAGTCGCGGGCGAGCCCCGCGATCTCATCCCCGGTCATTGCAAGAGTCATGGCACCACCGGCCGCCCGTCGAGCGCGTCGCCCCGGCGCGGGTGCCGCAGCACGTAGTCGCTGCCGGGGATGTGCGGAAAGCCACGGAAATTCAATGCGTTGGAAAACTTCTTTCCGCACGTCGCGAAGCGCCGGTCGCACCCGGCGTAGACCGTCACCGGATCGCCCTCGGCCACCCACGCGCCCACGCGCCCGGCAAAGCTCAGCACGTCCGCCGCGCCCTCGCGCTCATGGGTCAGCACGGCGTCCGAAACGCCGGAGCGCCTGCCGCCCGTCCAGCGCGCCTCGCCGAACCCGAACCAGCCCGGCTCGAACCCGGCCAGCCCCGAGACGACGACATGGAAATCGTCGCGCACCGCTTCGACCAGAGCCTCGGCCCGGTACGCAGGCGCCTCGAGGTTCACCCGGCAGCGCCCGTCGCCCAGCCGCGCGTCGCAGAGCGAATGATAGACCCGCCCGCTCTTTACATTCAGCGCCTGCGCGGCCGAGCGCAGTTCCGCCCGGAACACGCCGTCCTCACGCACGATCTCGCCGATCGTGTCGCGGCGCTTGAGCTCGCGCTCGTCGGGATCGCGCCAGTTCACCCGCCAGGTCTCGACGCTCGCCCCGTCATAGCGGCCCATGAGGATATCCTCGTCGGCGATCGCCTCGGCCGAGAGCACGCCCAGCACCTCGCCGGTATCGACCTGCGCGCCGAGCTTGACCGTCTCCTCGCCGCCGTCGAGACCGTGCATCGGCAGATAGTCGGTCCCGCCGAAGCGGATGGGCAGGTCATGGTCGGTGAAACCGAGCACCGCCCCGTCTTTGCGCATGAGCCTCCAGCAGGTCGCCAGCGTCGTCGCGCCGCTGGCGAGATGCGCGGCATAGCCAGGGTCGAGCGCCTTCATTCGAGGATCTCCACAAGAGGGATGTCGGGAATGGCTGCGGCGTCGAAGCTCGAAAGCTCCACGTCCAGCCGGTCGATGTCGAAGCGCACCGGCACGTCGAAGAGGAACCCGGCCGTCACCGCCGCGCCCGCCGCCGGCGGAACCGAAAAGCCGACGAGGCCGGTCAGCAGGTCGACGTTCCACCCGCCCGCCGCCTCGGCGCCGTTGACGCCGATCCTCACCGTCCCCGCCACCGGCTTGGTGATCGGCCGGTCATAGGGATCGAAATTCGCACCGTACCGCTTGACGAGCTGGAAGCTCGTGCGCACCCCGTCGCCGGTGCCGATCGTCTGGTCGAACGGCGTCGGCGCGGCTCCGCCCGAGGAAAAGTCGAGCCCGTCGCGCCAGAGGAAACCGTGGAACCGCCCCCGCCGCTCCTCGAAAAAGGCGAGCACCGCCTGCATGTCGGCCAGCGACTTGACGCCGTAGCCGGCATTGTAGCGCCGGCACGAGCGCGTCCACCTCTGGTTGCGCTCCTCGCGCCCGGACGCGAGCGTCACCACATCGGTCCGCCGCTCCGGCCCACCCCTGGCGCCCAGCGCCACGTCGAGGGGAAAACGTATGGGATGAAAGGCCAAGACTTGTCTCCTACTGGATTAGGACTGTCCGCCGCCGACCGTGAGCCCGCCGCCCCTCCCCCTTGAGGGGGGGGGGGGGGGAGGGGAG
>NZ_JZEX01000182.1 GCF_000969415.1 Devosia geojensis
CCCCCGACCCCTCCCCCGGTCCGCTTCAGCCAAAACCTGAGACAATATGGAGGTCCTGCGTCCACTCCTGCCGCACGCTCGTATCGCCTTCCTCGGGCAGATAGGCAAGGGCGAGTTCGCGCGACCGCTCCGGCGCCAGCCGCCGCACCGCCCACACCGCCGCGCCGCGCACCAGCGGGTCGGGATCGGCAAGGCGCTCCTCGGCAAGCGGCGACAGGTCGAGGTCGCCGCTGTTGCCGATGGCGATGAGGACGTTGCGCAGGAAGCGCGCATGGCCGATGCGCTTGATTGGCGAGCCGGAAAAGAGCGCGCGGAACCCCGCATCGTCGAGCCGTACGAGGTCGGCGAGCGCCGGACGCTCCAAATCCTCGCGCGCGGCGAGCTTGGCCTCGCGGGTGACGCTGGCGAACTTGTTCCACGGGCAGATGGCCAGGCAATCGTCGCACCCGTAGATGCGGTTGCCCATGGGCGCCCGGAATTCGAGCGGGATCGGCCCCTTGTGCTCGATGTTGAGGTAGGCGAGGCACCGGCGCGCATCGAGCTGGAAGGGGGCGGGGAACGCGTCGGTCGGGCAGATGTCGAGGCAGCGCCGGCAGGAGCCGCAACTCTCCTCGTGCGGCTCGCTGACGGGCAATTCGGCGCTGGTCAGGATCGCGCCGAGGAAGAGCCAGGAGCCGAATTGCCGGCTGACCAGCACCGTGTGCTTGCCCTGCCAGCCCAGGCCCGCGGCCTCGGCCAGGGGCTTTTCCATCAGCGGGGCGGTGTCGACGAAGACCTTGACCTCTTCCCCCGAGCGCCGGGCGAGAAGTCCCGCCAGGTCCTTCAGCTTGCCCTTGATGACGTCGTGGTAGTCGCGGTTGCGCGCATAGACCGAGATCGTGCCCAGCGATTTTTCTTCAAGCAGGGCCAGCGGGTCGTCCTTGGGGCCATAGTTGAGGCCCAGCAGGATCACCGAGCGCGCTTCGCGCCACAGCCCTTCGGGGCTGGCGCGGCGTTCGGCGGTCTCTTCCATCCACTCCATGTCGCCATGCCAGCCGGCTGCGAGCGCTGCCGCGAGCTTGCCGGGCAGGTCCGGCCGGGCATCGGCGCGCGCGACGCCGAACGCGTCGAAGCCGAGCGCCCTGGCGCGCGCCTCGAGTTCGGCAAGGAGGGACTGGCTCATGGCGCCTATTTATGCGCTTCCGACGGCCGCTGCCAGCCGGAACCATCCATATCGGCGCTGCGGCTCCTGCACCGCCACGTCCACCCCTCCGATGTCACCCCGGCGCATGCCGGGGCCCATCCTGAGATGGTTCGCCAGCCGCAAGGTGTGTGGATGGGGCAGGGAGTACACAGCCGCTCTTTTCGTGCATATGGATAGCGTCAGGGCTGGATCCCGGCCTTCGCCGGGATGACAGCCGGTGGATAGGGCAGGATAGTGCCACAAGCACAATGCGTGCCCCTCCCCCTTGAGGGGAGGGGCACGCATTG
>NZ_JZEX01000183.1 GCF_000969415.1 Devosia geojensis
GGGTGGTGCCGGCCACGACCACGCAGCGAGTGGTGGCCACCTACCGCACGAAATTGGTCTTCTGCTCCAGCGCATAGACCGCGTCCGTCAGCTCGTCCATGCGCTGCATCAGCACCGCCTGGGCGTCATAGAGCCCGCGGTTGTAGAAATAGGGCCCCATCTTCTCGGCAAAGAACCGCATCAGCATCTCGGCGGGGATGTCGCCGATCCGCTGGTCCAGCTCCTCGCGGAAATAGTCCTGGATCTCGCCGACCATCGCCTTGGTCTCCTCGCGCGAGAACTCGATTCTTTTCATGGGAATCTCCTTCGTCCCCGCAGGATTGACCGGGCCGTCCCTGCATGCAACATCAAGAGCGTGATGGTTCCTCGAAACCGATAGGTGAGAGGATCAAAAGGGAACACGGTGAGGCGTACCCATCAGGGGCCGAATCCGTGGCTGCCCCCGCAACTGTGAGCGATGCGTTCATGTTGGTGCCACTGGCCGCAAGGCTGGGAAGGCGCATGGATCCCGAGGGTGTCGTCCCTCGGACATCGCGAGCCAGGAGACCTGCCAGCACGTGAGCCGGGCGCGACAAACCAGAGCGCCCAATCGATTCGCGCACGGAGGGTGTCGCCGATGAATGCAGCTGCCAATACCACCACCGCCCACTCGGGCCTCCAGTCCCTTTCCCTCTCCCAACGGCTCGTCGCCGGCAGCCTCGCGTTGGCTTTGGGCCTCGTGCTCCTCGTCGGCACCGGCTTTGCCGGCGATTATCGCCTGCACAACGGCGCCCACGACACGCGCCACGCCATGGGCTTTCCCTGCCACTAGGGCAGGCGAGGGAATAGAGACATGTTCCGCAATCTGTTTTTTGCTGCGCTCGTCGCAGCCCTTTGCGCTGGCCTTGCCACCTCCGCGTTCCAGGCCTGGCGCGTCACCCCGCTGATCTTCGCCGCCGAAGCCTATGAAGGCGGCGAGGCGCATGCGCACGATCACGCCGACGCGGCGGCCGCTGCAGAACCGGCCGCGCCGGCTCATGAGCACGCCGAGGACGAATGGGCCCCGCATGACGGTTTCGAGCGCACCGCCTATACGGTGCTCTCCAACATCCTCATGGCCGCCGGCTATGCGCTGGTCATCGGCGCCGTCTCGGTGTTCTTCAACCTGCCCATCACCTTCGCCAACGGCTTCTATTGGGCGGCCGGCGGCTTTGCCGCCTTCAGCCTCGCCCCGGCCCTGGGGCTGCCCCCGGGCATGCCCGGCATGCCGGTCGCCGATACGCTGGCGCGCCAGCTCTGGTGGGCCGGCGCGGCCCTTTCGACCGGCGCGGCCTTGGTGCTCGTCGCCAGGCTCCGCGCACCCTGGACCCTCGCCGTCGCCGCAGCGCTGGTGCTCCTGCCCCAGCTCGTTCCGGCCCCCGTCGCCCCCAC
>NZ_JZEX01000017.1 GCF_000969415.1 Devosia geojensis
AAAGAGGAAAGGGGGGGGGGAGGGGAGGAGGGAGAGGAGGAAAGGAGAGGGAGGGAAAAGGGGACGAAGGAGAGGAGGACAGAGGGGAAAAGAAAAGGAAGAGAGGAGAAAAGAAAAGGGAAGAAGGAGAAGAAGAAAGAAGAAAAAGGGGAAGAAGAGGGTAAAAGAGAAGAGGAAGGGGGAGAAGAAGAGGAAGGAGATGAGGAAGAGGAGAGGGAAGAAGGAAGAGGAGGAGGGGAGAAGCAAGATAACCGAGAGAGAAGAGGAATGGGAGAAGAAGAGAGAAGAAAAGAGAGAGAAGAAGGGGAAGAAGAGAGGGGTGGGGGTAGAGAAAGGGAGGAAGGAGGAGAAGAGGATAAAGGGGAAAAGGGAGAGGAGGAGAGGAGGGGGGGGGAGAAGGAGGGAGAGGGAAAGGGGGGAGGGAAGGGTGGGAGAGGAGAGAGGGGAGGAGAAGGAGAAAAGGAAGAGAAGGAGGAGGGGGAGAGGGGGGAGGAGGGAGGAAGAGGAGGCGGGGGAGGATGGGAGGGGGGATGGGAGAAGAGAAGAAAGAGGAGAAGGAGGAGGAGAGAGTGGGAGGGGAAAGAAGTAGAGAGGGAAGGGGAGAAGGAGGAGGAGAGAAGGAAAGAGGAGAAGAGAGGAAGGAAAGGGG
>NZ_JZEX01000184.1 GCF_000969415.1 Devosia geojensis
CCCCTCCCCTCAAAGGGGGAGGGGAGCACCGGCATCCGATCAATCACGCCTGCTCTATGCCAATGTTTCACGTGAATCAACATCGCCGCACGGGGCAAAATGTTTCACGTGAGTCATTTTCCGATGCAGAAGCTGAGGAACAACCGGTCCAGGACCCGTTCGGCATCGAGACGGCCGACCAGGCGCTCCAGCGCCTGCGACGCTTCGCGCAGGGATTCGGCGGCAAGCTCGGGCGCATCGAGACGGGCCTGGGCGCGGACTACAGCCTCACGTGCGGCCTCGACCGCCGCCCGGTCCCGCTCGTGACTGAGCAGGGCCGGTTCGCCGCCGGCGGCCAGTTCATCGGCGAAGGCCGCGAGCCGGGATTCCAGATCAGCAAGGCCATCGGCGGAGACGACGGAGACGGCAAGGTCGGCGCCTGCCGGACGGGGATGAATGTCCACCTTGGCCGCCACGCGCCAGACCGGGGCATGGGTCTGCGGCGGCTGTTCGGCGGAGTCGACGTCCGGCGCCGTCAGCCACAGCACCAGGTCGGCGCGCCCGATCTCGGCCCGGGCGCGGCGCACGCCCTCGGCTTCCGCCTTGCTGTCGGTTTCGCGCAGGCCCGCCAGATCGACGAGGATGACGAGCTGGCCGCCAAGGTCGACCGGCACTTCGCGTACGTCGCGGGTGGTGCCCGCTTCGTCGGTGACGATGGCGATGTCTGATTTCGCCAAGGCGTTGAGGAGGCTCGATTTTCCGGCGTTCGGCGGTCCGGCGAGCGCCACGCGCACGCCCTCGCGCACGATGCGGCCGCGGGTGAGGCTGGCGAGGGCGTCGGAGAGCTCGTCACGAAGCGCGGCGAGATCGGAAGCAAACATTTCCGGCAGCGTCTCCTCGACGTCGCCTTCATCGGAAAAATCGAGCCGGGCCTCGATCTCGGCGCGCAGATCCAGCAGCGCCTCGCGCCAGGCGTCGATCCGGCGGCTGAGGCCCCCTTGGTAACGGGCGAGGGCTTGCCGGCGCTGGTTCTCGGTCTCGGCTTCGATCAGGTCGCCGAGGCCTTCGACCGCGGTGAGGTCGAGCTTGCCGTTCTCGAAGGCGCGGCGGGTGAACTCGCCGGCTTCCGCCAGCCGCACGCCCGCCTCGGCGGTCAACGCCCGCAGGATGGCGCGAACGCCGGCCGGCGAGCCGTGCACCTGCAATTCGGCGCACGCCTCGCCGGTAAAGCTTTTCGGCGCCGGGAAATAGGCGACAAGCCCGCTGTCGAGCGCGCTTTGCGCCCCGATCCGCATGAGGGTGAGGCGTCGCGCTTGCGGCACGCCGCCCACGTGCTTGACCAGCAGGTCCGGCACCAGCGGCCCGGACATGCGGATGACCGCGACGCCTCACCCT
>NZ_JZEX01000185.1 GCF_000969415.1 Devosia geojensis
CCCCTATCCCCTCCCCTCAAGGGGGAGGGGCACGCCGTGCTCGTCACGGGCACGTGCCCCAGAAGGGCGGATGAGGGGGTCGCGGCTCCGGCGGCAGACATGAGGTCCGGTGCCTGCCGCCGGATCGCCGTCCCCCTCACCCTGGTTTCCGCTTCATCAGCGGAAGGCTGTCCCCTCCCCCAAAAAGGGAGAGGGAAAGCTTTATCCGACCTCAGTTGTCGATGGTGCGGCGGCGGTATTCGCTGGCAACGAAGATCGCCGCGAAGGCGAAGGCGAGGCCGATGAGCACCTGCACCCAGTCCATGCGGTCGATGAGATCGAGGCTGAAGCGGTAGGCGTCGAACCGGGCGCCGCTGAGGAACCAGGCCTGCAGATAGCCCTCGCGGTCGACGGGAAAATCGAGCCGGTAGGTGAGATAGCTCCAGATCCAGCCGCCCTCGGGCGAGGGGCCGCGCACATACATGTTCTCGATGGCGACGGCGAGGGCCGGCACCAGGACCGCGAGCGGCACGCTCCAGCGCCCCACGGCCGTCGAGAGCGCGCCGACCCAGGCCAGGAACGGGGCGAACCAGAGGATCGAGGCGGCGAGCGCGACGAGGATGCCCCCGGCGATCGAAAGGTAGGACATGAACGCGCCCGACATGAAGACGCCGAGATTGCCGCCCGTCGCCGAGACCATGATGAGGGTGAGGATATAGGCCAGCACCCCGCAGGCGAGCGCGGCCGCATAGACGAGCCCCGGAAAGAGCGTGGTGGCGGCGCCGAACTTGGCGAGGAGGATCTTGAGATCCGACTGCGGCATCGACTTCCAGAAGAGCATGGAATTGTTGCGCTTGTCGGCGGCAAAGCCGTCGGCGCAATAGAAGAAGAGGACGCCGAGCAGATAGAGCCACCAGGCGACGGCGAAGCCGAGGAAGCCGATCTCGAAGACGCGGATCGGCAGCGGGCGCGCCATGCCGGCCAGCTCGAAGTTCAACCGGCCGGTGACATAGGCCAGCACCAGCATCGAAAAGAGGATGCCGATGAGGGCGAGCGGCGCGATGAGGAACGCGCCGCGGTGTTCGAGAAGCTCGCGATGGACGAGGGCGAAGAAGGCTTTCATCACGCGGCACTCGGATTGGCGGTCGGACGCTGCATGAGGGCGACGAAGAGATCGGAGATGCTGGGGGTCGTCACCTGCCCCAGAAGCTCGAGCTCGCGCCGGTCGGCCCCGTCGAAGATCATCACGGTCTGGCCGAAGCGGGTTTCCTCGAAGAGCGGCTCATGGGTGCGCGCCTCCTTGGCCTTGGCCGGATCGGTGACGACGAGCTGGCTGAACTTGTCGTTCACCGACTCCATCTGCATGTGCAGGATGATGTCGCCATCGCGCATGAACATGATGTCGGAGAGCATGAACTCGATCTCGTCGACCTGGTGGGTGGTGATGAGGAGCGTCCTCTCCTCGGTCATGTAGTCCTCGAGCAGGCGCCGGTAGAAGCGCTTGCGGTAGGAGATGTCGAGGCCGAGCGTCGGCTCGTCGAGGACGAGGAGCTTGGCGTCGATCGCCATGACGACGGCCAGGTGCAGCTGCGCGATCATGCCCTTGGAGAGGTGCTTGATCTTGGCGTCCATGCGGATGTCGGTGCCTTCGAGGAAGGACCGGGCCTTCTCCTGGGAGAAGTTCGGATGGATGTTGGTCAGGAGCGCGAAGAGTTCGCGCACCCGCATGAAGCGCGGCAGGCTCGCCACATCCGAGATGAAGGCGACGTTCTCCATCAGCTTGGCGCGCCTGGCGAAGGGATCCTCGCCGAGGACGCGGATGGTGCCCTCGCAATTGGTGAGGCCGAGGATGGCGTTGAGCGTCGTGGTCTTGCCGGCCCCGTTGTGACCAACCAGACCGTAGATGCGTCCGGCAGGCACCTCGAAATCGAGGCCGTGCAGGATCTCCTTGCGGCCGAAGCTCTTTCGCAAGCCTTTGGCGGAGATGATGATTTCGGCGTTATTCATTTTCGGACCCCTTGCTCTCCGGCTCATCGGCCTTCGACAACAGCTTTTCGACGTCCAGCTCGAGGGCGGCGATCTGCGCGGCAATGCGCGGCCACTCCTCGTTCAGGAACTTCTCGCGCTCGTGCGCCATCAGCAGCGCGCGCGCGCCCTCCTTGACGAACATCCCCAGGCCCCGGCGCTTCTCGACCACGCCGATGTCGACCAGGGCCTCGAAGGCCTTGGTGACGGTCAGCGGATTGACCGAGAGGTCGGCCGAGATCTGGCGCACCGACGGGAGGGCCTCGCCCTCGGCGACGGTGCTCGCCAGGATCATCTCGATCAGCCGCTGGCGGATCTGAACGAAGATCGGCTGACCTGAGTGGAAGTCGTCCATGTGTATTGCCTGCATAGTGTGCTATATACCTAACACACTATAACAGCGAGTCAAGCGACATTCTCTACGGCGCGGGAAGGTCGTTCAGCCGACCAGGACGGGATGGCCGCAGGTGACGCCGTAGACGCGCACATCCGCCTCGCCGAGACCGAGCCCGAGGGTGTCGAGCAGCAGGTTGACGATGGCGTCGAGCACCGGGGTCACGGGCGTGAGAAGCGCGGCGAGGAGCTGGGTGACGAGCGCCAGCGAGATGCTGATCAGGCCGCCGAACACGTCGATGCGTATCGTGAGGTGGGACAGGAGCGTACCCACGAGCGAGCCGACGATGGTGCGGGTTGTGGCGGTCTTGACCGTCTCGCTGGCGATCTCCCGGCTTGAGAAGGAAAGCGGAATGGGCGACGACTGGGCGACCTCGATCAGAGCCTTGGCATAGATGTCGGCGATCAGAAGTCCGACGAGGCGCGTCTCGCGCAGGGCCGGTTGGGTGTTGAAGTCGCGCAACGAGCTGTCGCTGACCTCGCCGACCATCAGGCGCAGGGCGCCGGGGCGGGTGAGGATCGTCGCCGAGCCCATGCCGCCATTGACCGGGCAGCTTGCCGCACCCACGATCGCCTCGGCATGGGCGACCTCGACATAGAGGGGCACGCGCACGAGCGAGCCCTTGATGAGGCCCGCATCGCCGAGGAGCGAGACCAGCAGGCGCAGGCGCACCTGGGCGGTGCGCGCCACGGCTCCCGTCGGGCCGATGGCGAACCAGGAGGCGAACTGGGGCGGCTCGCCGATGGCGAGGTCGGCCTTGATGGCGGCGATGCTGCCGAGATCGACGCTGAGATTGAGACCAACCTGCTTGCCGGCGCCGCCGAGGGTGGCGGTCGCCATCAGGATGTCGAGGGCGGCGATGTCGGCATAGAGATCCTCTCCCCCCGAGCCGATGTCGATCCGGCCAAGATCGCCGAGCGAGAGCAGCTTGTTGACGGGGATGAGCCCGGTGTTGCCGATGACGCCGGCGATGAGCGAGGCGGCAGCGGCCTCCGTGCCCGACAACGCCCGCGCCAGGGCCTTGACCAGCTGGTTCTGCGTGGCGCTGACGGCCAGCACGTCGTCATAGGTGCCGACGGTCAGGCCGAGTTCGAAGGCGAGCGCGTCGAGATAGGCGAAGGCATCGACCTTCGCGCCGACGAGGCCGTTGTAGTCGGCGGCGGTCAGCTTGACGGTGGTGCCGAGCAGGGTGTTGAGAAGGCCGTTGACCAGCCCGCCCTCCAGCCGGGCGAGGCGCGAGCCGATGGAAAAGGCGACGAGCGGCGTGACCGAGGCGGTGGCCGACGCGCTCATCTCGGGAATGGGGCTCCAGGAGTTGGCGAAATAGAGCCGGCCGGGCTTGGTGGCGACAACGCGCACGGCGTTGATCGCGGTGGCGCCAGCCTGGAACCGGTCTTGCGGGGCGATGCCGGAATCGGCCGCATACTGGCCGGTTTCGACCTCGAGCCGGGTGGGATTGTCGGGATCGGCCAATTGCTCGACGGTCACCGAGGCGCCGATCACGCCGGCATCGACCAGAACCTCGCGGGCGACGGCGCGGGCATTGGCCGGATCGCGCGCCGCCTCGAGCGCGGCCAGGTCCACCGCCGTCTGCAGCATGCGCCGCTCGAGATAGAGCGAGCCGGCATCCACCGCGAAAGCCGCGACGACCGAGGCGAGCGCGAGCGCGCCGGCGAAGAGAATCGCCATGTTGCCGCCTTCCGCGGCCAGCAGCCGCCGCCACATCAGATGCCGCCTTTGCGGATCGACGAGGTGTAGACGATGGTTTCGCCCGGCAGAGGCAGGGGTGGGTAGAGGTTCCAGATCGGCAGGCCCGAGGCGTCGTAGGAGACGGTGACGCGGTACTGGTTGGGATCGGCCGGATTGTCGCCGACGTCGAAACTGACGCGGTCGCCGTCGATGAGCATGTACCCGGAGGCGTTCGCCTCGATGAAGGCCTCGACCAGGGCTTCGCGCTCATCGGCCGAGAGGCCGGCGATAGAGGTGCGGGCGGCGTCGGCGGCGATCTGCTGGACCGAGTGGGCGGCCCCGAAATAGATGCCGTACGCCATCATGCCGAACATCAGCAGCAGGAAAACCGGCGCGAGGATGGCGAACTCGACGGCGGCGGCCCCACTCCGGTCGTACGCCGCCCTTCTGGCAGCAGAGCGCATCGCGAGTCCCCCAAAAATTTCGGCCACCGCCAGACTTCGCTCTATTTCCCTCCGGAACCGTGAATTCCTTCGTCACGACTTTTACCTATTTCATTCGTTTGTTTTCGGACGAATTGGATATTTACTTTAATATATGAATCGAACTTATGGAGCCGGAACAGGCGGCAGAAATTCTCCACTTCTCCGCTCAGGATTTTCATTGGCAAATTTTTCCTGCGCCGAACGGAAACATCGATAAATTCCGGACACGAGCGAAAACAGCACAACCGCTTGCGCGCAAGAAAAAAGCCACGAATATTTGAAGTTGCGCCTGTCCCTGATTCTCTCAGGGCAGGTCGGGAAGCCTTGCTTGGAGGTCTTTGAGGGACATGAACAAACTAGCAGCAGAATTCATCGGCACGGCGGTGCTTGTGCTCATCGGGTGCGGCGCGGCCGTACTTGGCGGCGACAATATCGGTCAGGTCGGCATCGCGCTGGCCTTCGGCCTCGCCATCGTCGCCATGGCCTACGGCATCGGCCCGATCTCGGGCTGCCACGTCAATCCGGCGGTCAGCCTTGCCGTCTACCTCGACGGGCGGATGAGCGCTGGGGAGATGGTGCAGTACTGGATCGCCCAGTTCGCCGGAGCGCTGGTCGGCGCGCTGATCCTGCTCGCGATCGCGGGCAGCAACGCTAACCTCGGCGCCAATGGCTGGGGTCCGGGGTACCTGGGCGAATACTCGCTCGTTGCCGCGCTGATCTTCGAGATCGTCTTCACCGCGATCTTCGTCATCGTCATCCTCGGGGCGACCGGCCAGGGCGCCTCGCCCGGCTTTGCGGGCCTCGCCATCGGGCTGACGCTGGCGGCCATCCATCTGGTCGGCATCCAGGTGACGGGCGTGTCGGTCAATCCGGCGCGCAGCTTCGGGCCGGCGCTGCTGACCGGCGGCAACGCGCTCGCCCAGCTCTGGCTGTTCATCGTCGCGCCGGCGATCGGGGCGGCGCTTGGCGCCCTGCTCTTCCGCCTCAAGGTGCTGAAGGTCTGATCCGCCTTCCGCCGCCGGGTCATCGGTCCGGCGGCGGCCATGATTGATTTGCCGCCCACGCGCCGCTATCAGCTTGTCCGGTTCGCGACCAGCCGGATGTATCGTGTGTGAACGCGCACCCGCCTCCAGACGCAATGTCCTCGCCTCCGGCCACCGCCGGAGAGCTGATCGCGCTTTCCCGCAAGGTCACCGATTTTCTCGACGGCGAGCCCGGCGGGCCGCCCCCAGACTGGTATCGGGTCGGCGGCGACAACAGCGCCGTGCTCGGCGCGCTCCACGCGGAACTCGCCAGGACCTATCCCGAGGCGGGGCCGCCGCTCTGGGCGGTGCGGCTCTTCACCAACCTCCTTTGGCAGCCGGCCTACCTCGCCGTCATCGGCGTGCATTTCGGCGGCGTGCTGCCGGACCTTCACGCCGTCAGCCAGCGCTGCGCGGGCATCCATGCCGACGGCTACCGGCTCGGCGCCGATCCAGTCGCCGGGCTGGGTGAGGACGAAATGATCGCGCGGGCCGGCGCGCAATTGAAGGCAATGGCCGGGGAGCTCCTTGCCGAAGTCAACGCGCTCGAAAAATTGAAGCGGCTGCCGGCGCGGCGGCTGCTGGCCGACCGCATGCTGGGGCTGATGACCTTCGTGCAGAGGAAACGGCCGCAGCTCGATCCGAAGGTCATCAGCGGCTGGTGCGCGCGGTGGCTCGAGGCCATGGACCTCGCCGGGCAGGGCGACCTCGAGGCCGTGCGCCTCAAGGACGGGCGCGAGGCGCTGATCATCAAGCGCAAGGGGTGCTGCCTCGACTACCTCATCCCGCCCGGCGTCTACTGCGCCTCCTGCCCCAAGCAGCCGGATGCGCTGCGCATCGCGCACCAGCGGGCCGAGACCGAGGCGCTGATGGCCGGCTGAGCGGTCAGTCGAACACTTCCGTGCGATAGACGCCCCAGAGCTGATCCTGGTGGACGAAGCCGTGATAGGTCGAGGCGCGGCCGTTCTCGGGCCGGTGGGTGGCGCTGACCTCGCACCACTGCCCGTCGCACTCGGAGACGTCGACGCGAAAGCCCGAGCCGAGGACGGCGCGCGGGGCGCCCGCGTCGTTGCGCGAGGGCAGGAGCGGCACCTGCAGCTCCCGGTTCCAGGGGGCGACATAGGCGGCCCTGTCGCCCGAGAGCAGGTTCTGGTGGACCCAGCCCTCGGAGCCGTCGACGTCGCGGATGCGCCGCCAGGTATCGAACTCCTGGATGATCTCGACCGGGACGCCCGCCTTCACGTAGACCCAGGAGATGTCGTAGCGCGTGCCGGGGCCCACGCGCACGTTGATCGGGGTAGAGCGGGTCGTGGCGAAGCGCGGCAGCGGCAGGCCGGACGGATTGTCCTGCGCCATGGCGCGCTCGAGGCCGAGCGGGACCAGCAGCAGCATGACGAGGAGGAGGCGCGTGAGCACGGCCGCCAGGCGACCGGCGGGCGCCGGGACATTGCGTAGGGACATGGACTTTGCGTGGCGGTGCTTTTGACCTATCACTAGCCCACTATCCTTAACGGTCGCTAAAGCATAGAAGCTGGACCCAGCCGGGCGACCTGATAAGCTCTCCCCAAAAATCGCCCCTGATCCATCCGAGCGTCCATGGCCCGTTCCTTCCCCTCCCGGTCCGCCCTCGTCAAAGTGCGCGTATCGCGCCGGAAACGGGCATGATCGGCCCGCGCCCGCGCATCCTCGTCACCCGGCGCCTGCCCGCCACCATCGAGGCGCGCATGGCCACCCTCTTCGAGACCGACGTCAACGAGGCCGACGTGCCGCTGACGGGCGACGACCTCGTCGAGGGGCTCGCCGAAAAGGACGTGCTCGTCTCCTCGATCACCGACCGGATCGACGCCGAGCTCATCGCGCGCCTGCCCAAAGCCGTGCGCCTCATCGCCCAGTTCGGCAACGGCGTCGACAACATCGACATCGAGGCGGCCTGGGCCGCGGGGCTGACGGTGACCAACACGCCGAGCGTCCTCACCGAAGACACCGCCGACATGGCCATGGCCCTGATGCTGGCGCTGCCGCGCCGGCTGATCGAGGGCAGCCAGGTGCTGGCGCGCGGCGGCGGCTACTGGGCGGGCTGGTCGCCCACCTCGATGCTGGGCATGCGGCTGCGCGGCAAGGCGCTGGGGATCGTCGGCATGGGGCGCATCGGCACCGCCGTCGCCCAGCGCGCCAAAGCCTTCGGGCTTTCCATCCACTATTTCTCGCGCAGCCGGCGCTCGGCGCAGGTGGAGGAGCCGCTCGGCGCCACCTACTGGCCGTCGCTCGACGCCATGCTCGAGGCGGTCGACATCGTCTCCCTGCATACGCCCCTGACGCGCGAGACACAGCGCCTGCTCAGCGCCGAGCGGCTGGCGCGGATGAAGGCGGGGAGCTTCCTCGTCAACGTCTCGCGGCCCGAGCTCATCGATGAGCCGGCCCTGGTCGGGCAGATCGAGAGCGGGCGCCTCATGGGGGCGGCGCTCGACGTCTTCGAATACCGCGACGGCGTCAATCCACGGCTGCTGGCACTGGCCGACGCCAACAGGGTGATCATGACCGCCCACATGGCCTCGGCCACCCTCGAGGCGCGCGTCGAGATGGGCGAGGCGGTGATCGTCAACATCCGCACCTTCATGGACGGCCACCAGCCGCCGCACCTGGTGCTGCCCGAGGGCGGGGCCGGAATCGTGCGCAGGGCGCGAGCCTAGAGCCAGCGGCGGTTCCCTGGAACCGCTCCAGTGTTGCGGGGAAAACCCAGTTGCGCGGGGAATCGGCGCCGGGAGCCGCGAGTCCGCTTGCCCGCGCCGATCCCGGCCCCTATGTCCTCGGACGGCGTCGGCGTTCTCCCGGTGTGGGCCGGGCGGCGGAGGACGCCGATCACACGCGACGCCGGGCCGGAGACCGCCTTGAAGAGATCGACGCTCAGCACTGTCCTGCGCTTCTGCCTGCCGCTCGCGGGCCTGCTGGTGCTGCCGCTTCACGCCGGCGCGCAGGAGAGCGCGGCCGCGCCCCTGACGCAGGAGGGCCGGACGCTGGTGCTCGACAGCCACGCGCACCGGCTGGTGATGCCGCTGCCCGACTGGTTCAGCGACAGCGAGCGGGCCGGCGAGGCATTGCCGCTGATCGAGACCGAGTTCACCACCAACGAGCGCCAGGCTGTGCTGCGCATCCGGCCCAAGGGCGAGAACGCGCAGAACTGGCGCACCCTCTATGCGGCCCGCATCACGCTCGAGCCCGAGCGGCCGCTGCTCGACTACCGGCGCTCGACCATGATGGGCTACGCGCAGATCTGCCAGCCGGAACTGACCGGCTTCTTCCAGCTCGGCCCGGACGAGGGCGAGACGCTCGCCCCGACCGGGTTCGTCTGCGGCGCCTTCCTCGACCGGCTGGAGAACCTCGCCGGCACCGGCGAGGTCGTCATCATGTCGTTCAAGCGCACGCCCGAGGGAATCGCCTCCGTCTATCAGGAGTGGCGCGGGGAGCCGTTCGATCCGACGGACCCGTCGAGCTGGCCGGTGCCGACGCAGGTGGTCGAGACGCGGGCGCGCGAGCTGCAGCAGGAAGCGCAGCTCCTCGCCAGCGGCAATTGACGCGCGCGGCGCTCTCGCCTAAGTCCAGCCAATGAGCAAGGACAACAAGCCCAAGGGCCCGAGCCAGCGCATGCTGCGCGTCGGGGAACTCGTGCGCCATGCACTGGCGGCGATGTTCGCGCGCGGGGAAGTCGAGGACGAGACGCTGCGCGGCGTGGTGGTGACCGTGCCGGAGGTGCGCATGACCCCGGACCTCAAGCTCGCCAACGCCTATGTGATGCCGCTCGGCGGCCAGCACGCGCCCGAGGTGGTCGAGGCCCTCAACCGCCACCGGCGGTTCATCCGCGGCCGCATCGCGCCGCAGCTCGACCTCAAGTTCGCGCCCGACATCCGCTTCTTCGTCGACGAGACCTTCGAGGAAGCCAGCCGGATCGACGCGCTGCTGCGCACCGACCGGGTGCGGCGCGACGTCGAGACCGACGAAGACGACGGGGACGCGTAAGGCCTTGGACACCCAGAAGAAGCGCGTCAAGCGGGCCGTTTCCGGCTGGCTGGTGCTCGACAAGCCCTACGACATGACCTCGACGCAGGCCGTCGGCAAGGTGCGCTGGCTGTTTTCGGCCGCCAAGGCCGGACACGCAGGCACCCTCGATCCGCTGGCGACGGGCATCCTGCCCATTGCGCTGGGCGAAGCGACGAAGGCCGTGCCCTACGTCCAGGACGGCCGCAAGGTCTACCGGTTCGGTTTGCGCTGGGGGGCGGCGACCTCGACCGACGACGCCGAGGGCGAGGTGGTGGCAACGAGCGAGAACCGGCCGGACGAGGCCGACGTCGCCGGTGTGCTCGCCGAGTTCACCGGGCTCGTCGAGCAGGTGCCGCCGGCGTTCTCGGCCCTCAAGATCGACGGCGAGCGGGCCTACGACCTAGCCCGGGCCGGCGAGGCGGTCGAGCTCGCGCCGCGCACCGTCGCGATCGACAGCCTCACGCTCCTCGCCCACGGAACCGACATTTCGACCTTCGAGGTCACTTGCGGCAAGGGCACCTATGTGCGCGCGCTCGCCCGCGACCTTGCCCGGCGGCTCGGCACCTGCGGACACGTGGCGAGCCTGCACCGCGCCGCCGTCGGCGGCTTTTCCGATGCCGACGCGGTGCGCATCGAGGATCTCGAGGCGATGGACCCCGCCGCGCGCGATGCGGCGCTGAAGCCGGTTTCCGCCGCCTTCACCGCCCTGCCGGAAGTGCGGCTGCGCGCCGAGCAGGCGGCAACGATCCGCAACGGCAACCCGGTGCTGCTGACCGGCGCCGGCGCCCCCATCGCCCTCGAAGCGGCCTGGGCGAGCTTTGCCGGCGAAGTGGTGGCGACCGGCAGCGTCGAGCGCGGCCAGTTCAAGCCGAAGCGCGTGTTCAACCTCTGAGCGGGCGACGGCTCAACGCCGCACGCCCAGGCGCGCCATCTTCTCGTTGAGGGTGCGGCGCGGCACCTGCAGCGCATCGACGACCGCCGCGATCGAATGGTCGTGCCGGGCAAGCTCGGTCTCGATCACGTGCCGCTCATAGGCGGCGACGCGCTCGGCAAGGCTGGCCGACGCCGGCAACGTGCGGGCCCGCGGCGTCAGGATGGTCTCGAGCGAGCGGCCGGTGGAATCGAGCCCCAGCGCGAAGCGGTCGGCGGCGCCTTTCAGCTCGCGCACGTTGCCCGGCCAGCCATGCGTCATCAGCGCGTTGATGTCGGCCGGATGGAGCGTGGGCGCGGGCTTGCCGAAGCGCTTGGCGGCGGCGGCGAGGAAATAGTGGAAGAGCAACACCACGTCCTCACCGCGCTCGCGCAAGGGGGGAAGCGTCAGCGTCGCCATGTTGAGCCGATAGAAGAGGTCGGCGCGGAAGCGTCCGGCCTCGCTCTCGGCGGCAAGGTCGGCTTTGGAGGCGGCGACGATCCGCACGTCGAGGGGGATCTGCCGGTTGGAGCCGATCCGCTCGACCTGCCGCTCCTGGATGACGCGCAGCACCTTGGCCTGCGCCATCATCGGCATGCTCTCGATCTCGTCCAAAAGGAGCGTGCCGCCATTGGCGAACTCGAACTTGCCGATGCGCGTGCCCCTGGCGCCGGTGAAGGCGCCCTGCTCGTGCCCGAAGAGCTCGCTTTCGATGAGGTCCTCGGGGATCGCCGCGCAGTTGACGGCGACGAACGGCCCCTTGGCGCGCGGCGAGAAATCATGCAGGCACCGCGCCACCACCTCCTTGCCCGTCCCCGTCTCGCCGAAGACGATGACGTCGGCGTCGACCGCGGCGAGCTCCATCACCGCCCGGCGCAGATCCTCCATGCCGCGCGAGCTGCCGACGAGGCGGGTCGCGAGCTCCGTCTCGCCGCCGTCGAGCCGGCGCTTGAGGTCCGCGATCTCGCGTTTGAGGCGGCTCTGCTCGGCAGCGCGGCGCAACACCTTGACCAGCTCGTCGGGCACATAGGGCTTCTGGATGAAGTCGAACGCGCCTTCGCGCATGGCTTCGACCGCCATCGGTACGTCGCCGTGGCCGGTGATCATGATGACCTCGGTCGTCGCCGAGCGCGCGCGCACGGCCCGCAGCACGTCGAGCCCGGTGCCGCCGGGCATGCGGATATCGGTCAGCACCGCCTCGGGCCTGATGTCGTCGACGAGCGCCAGCCCCTCGCGCGGGCCGCTTGCCGCCGCGACCGCGAAACCCGAGAGGCGCAGCCACTGCTCGAGCGCGGTGCGCACCATTTCCTCGTCCTCGACGATGACGATCCGATGCTCGTTCACGCATCCTCCATGATCTTTGTTGCATCCGCCCAAACGAGCGGCAGGGTGAGGGTGAATGTGGCGCCGTTGCCCGGCGTGCTCTCGGCCCGGAGCGATCCGCCCATGTCGCGCACCAGCCCATAGGAGATGGAAAGGCCGAGGCCGAGGCCCCGCCCCGCCTCCTTGGTGGTGAAGAACGGATCGAAGAGGTTGGGTAGATCACCCTCGGCGATGCCCTCGCCGGTATCGGCGACGCGGATGGCGACCATGCCGGCGTGGCGGACGACCGTCACCGCCAGCCGCCGCGTTTCGGCATGCTCCATGGCGTCGGCGGCGTTGCTGAAGAGGTTGATCAATACCTGCTCCAGCCGCACGGGGTTGCCGCGCACCGGCAAGGGACCTTGGGGCATGTCGAGGTCGACCGCGACGTCGAAGGCCTTGAGCTTGTGGGCGGAAAGCTCGAGGGCGTTGCCGACCGCCTCGGAGAGGTCGCTGACGACGCAGATGTCGCTTTCCTTCCTCGCGAAGGTCTTGAGGTGGCCGGTCAGCGCCGTCAGCCGGCCGATCACCTTGTCCATGGCCGAGAGGATCGCGCCGGTGTCCGCGTCGCCCTTGCGGGTGGCGAGGAGCTTGGCGCTCGCCAGGTGGGTGGAAAGGGCGGCGACGGGCTGGCTGATCTCGTGGGCGACGCCGGCGAGGGCCTCGCCGAGGCTTGCCAGCTTTGCCGCCTGCACCAGCCCCTCCTGCGCGTCGCGCCGCTCGCGGTCGGCCCGGGCGCGCTCGGTGATCTCGGCGCGCAGCTGCTGGTTGGCGGCATGGAGCGCGGCGGTGCGCTGGGCGACGCGGTGCTCGAGCCGGTCGTGCTCGGCCAGCCGCGCGGCGATGACCCGCTGGCGCTGGACGAGAAGGGCGACGACCAGGAGCAGCGCCACCGCGCCCAAGGACGCCGCCGCCGCCATGATCTGCGCGCCCGCCGCGATCGGCCCGGCCGGGATGAACGACATGATCCGCCAGCCATGCTTGGGCAGGCGCAGCTCCTCGACGACGAAATACCCCGAGGCCTGCGGATCGCCCGCGTCGATATAGGCGAACTCGCCGCCGCGCGAGGGCCAGCGGGCGGTGATGACGCCGGTGTTGTCGATGCCGCGCTCGCCGTAAAGCTGCTCGGAGGCGACGAGCCGCGCCTGCGACGGCTCGATGGTCGTCAGCGGCCGGTAGCGCCAGTCGGGCCGGGTCGAGAGGATGACGACGTCGTTGACGTCGATGATGCCGATGAGCTCGCCCGAGCGCCACCAGGTCGCTTCGATCTCGCCGAGGTTGACCTTGACCACGGCCACACCCAGCGGCCCGTCGGGTCCCTCGATGCGGCGGGAGAGGAAATAGCCGGGCACCCGCGTCGAGATGCCGAAGGCATAGTATTCGGCGGTGCCGCGCTTCATGGCGTCGGCGAAATAGGGCCGGAAGGCGTAATTGGTGCCGACGAGGCTGGTCAGCGTCCACCAGTTGCTGGCGGCGAGCACGCCGCCATCGGCGTCCATGATGAAGATCTCGCTGGAGCCGGCGGTGTCATTGAGCTGGCTGAGAATCCCGTTCGCCGCCTCGACCGCCGCCGGATCGCCGGGGTTTTCCAGCGCCTGCTGCGATTCCTCGGCCTGGGAGACGGCCTCGGGCAGATAGCGGAACCGCTCGATCATCGCCTCGAGCGTGCGATCGAAGAGCATGAGGCGCCGCTGCGCCTGCTCGTTGGCCGAAGCGATCCCCGAGGCATAGGAAAGCTCGAAGGCGATCCAGCCGACCGCCACCACCAGGGCGAACCCGATGGCGGCCACCGTCAGGTGCTCGCGGCGCAGGAGCGATGTGAGGCCCAGTTGTCGTTTCACGTCCCATCCCGACGCGTTGCGTGCCTTTCGGCAAGAAGTTGCCGACCCGAACCGGTTCGATGCGCAATTTCTTGCCAGGGAGCTTAGCATGTCTCCAGCACGACTGCATATCAGCCTTGCGTCCGGCGCGTGGCACGCTTGTTGCAACGTGATTGGCGTTCAGTTCGCCGCCGGCCGCGCCGGGGCGAAGGCAACTCCGGGAGGAAACCTCATGAAGAAGACTGTCTCCACGCTGTTCGCTGCCGCCCTCGCGGCCGGCACGGCCCTCGCCGCGACCTGCGTCGCCGCCCAGGACTATCCCGCCCAGCCGATCACCATCGTCGTGCCGTTCTCGGCCGGCGGCCCGACCGATACCGTGACCCGCCTCGTCGCCCAGGCGATGAGCGAGGACCTCGGCCAGCAGGTCGTGGTGCAGAACGTCGGCGGGGCCGGCGGCACGCTCGGGGCCGGCCAGGTCGCCGCGGCGGCCAATGACGGCTACACGCTCCTCCTCCACCACATCGGCATGTCGACGGCGCCGGCGCTCTACCAGAGCCTGCCGTTCGACCCGCAGACCGACTTCGCCCCCATCGGGCTCGTCACCAACGTGCCGATGACGATCGTCGCGCGCCGCGATTTCGAGCCCGAGACGATGGCCGATCTCATCACTCACATCCAGGAGAACGGCGAGAACATCACCTACGCCAATGCCGGCATCGGGGCGGCGAGCCAGCTCTGCGGCCTCCTGCTGATGGATGCGCTCGATACGCGGATGACTGAAGTGCCCTACCAGGGCACCGGCCCGGCGATGACGGACCTGCTCGGCGGCCAGATCGACATGATGTGCGACCAAACCACCAACACCACCTCGCAGATCCTTGCCGGCGAGATCAAGGCCTACGCCGTGACCACCCCCGAGCGGGTCGCGGCGCTTCCCGACGTTCCGACGGCCGCCGAGGGCGGGCTCGAGAACTTCGAGCTGGCCATCTGGCACGGCCTCTATGCCCCGGCCGGCACGGATCCCGCGATCGTCGAGCGGCTGACGACCTCGCTGCAGGCGGCGCTCGCCAATGAGACGGTGGCGCAGAGCTTTGCCGACCTCGGCACCTATCCGGTGCCGGCCGACCAGGCGACGCCCGACGCGCTGGCCCAGACCCTCGCCGCCCAGACCGAGCTCTGGGCCGAGGTCATCGCCGCCGCCGGCGTCTCGGCGCAATAAGGCCTGAACCGGCTCCCGGTCCGCCGGGAGCCGGCCACCGACAGGAAAAAGAGATGGCCATCAACGCATCGCGCAACGACCTCGCCTCGGGCGGCATCTTCGTCGCCTTGGGCGCCTATTTCGCGCTCGAGGCGCTCCGCTACGAGTTCGGCACGCCCTTGCGCATGGGGCCCGGCTTCATGCCCGTGGTGCTCGGCAGCGTGCTCGTCGCGCTGGGGATCGCCATTGTCTTGAAGGGTTTCCGCAAGCCGGACGAGGAGGCCCCGCCGCCCGTTCCCTGGCGGGGCATCGCGCTGGTCCTGGGCACCGTCGTCTTCTTTGCCGCCACCATACGCGGACTCGGCTTCGTGCCCGTCGTCGCCATCTCGGCGTTCGTCACGGCGCTCGCCAGCCGCAACAACAACTGGTTGTCGGCGGTCATCATCGCGGTCGGGCTCTGCGTCCTCTGCCTCGTCGTTTTCGTCGTCGGGCTCGGGCTCCTCGTGCCGCTCGTCGGCCCGTGGCTGCGGTTCTAGAGGGGAGAACGCCATGGATCTCATCGCCTCCCTCGGCCTCGGCTTCTCGGTCGCCTTCGACCCGGTCAACATCCTCTACTGCTTCCTCGGCGTGCTGCTCGGCACCCTCGTCGGCGTGCTGCCGGGCATCGGCCCGACGGCGACCATCGCCATGCTGCTGCCGATCACCTTCACGCTGCCGGCCGAGACCGCGCTCATCATGCTCGCCGGCATCTACTACGGCGCGCAATATGGCGGCTCGACCACCGCCATCCTCATCAACCTGCCGGGCGAATCCTCGGCGGCGGTCACCGCCATCGACGGCTACCAGATGGCGCGCAACGGGCGCGCCGGCCCGGCGCTGGCGGCGGCCGCCCTCGGCTCGTTCTTTGCCGGCTCGGTCGCAACGTTCTTGCTTGCCGCCTTCGCCCCGCCGCTGGCGCGCGCCGCGCTCAATTTCGGGGCGCCCGAATATTTTTCGCTCATCGTCCTCGGGCTCCTGGTCTCGATCGCGCTGGCCCACGGCTCGATCCTCAAGGCGCTGGCGATGATCGTCCTCGGGCTGCTGCTCGGCATGGTCGGGCAGGACATCTATACCGGCACGCCGCGCTTCACCTTCGGGGTGCGCGAGCTCTTCGGCGGCCTCAATTTCGTCGCCGTCGCGGTCGGCGTCTTCGGCATCGCCGAGATCCTGCGCAATCTCGAGGATGAGACCGAGCGCGAGGTGGGCGTCAAACGCGTCACCAACCTCTGGCTGACGCGCGAGGATTTCCGCCGCATCGTCGGGCCTGTGCTGCGCGGCACGGGCCTCGGCTCCATCCTCGGCGTGCTGCCGGGCGGCGGGCACATCCTTTCGTCCTTTGCCTCCTACTCGACGGAAAAGCGCGTCTCGAAGAACCCGCGCGAGTTCGGCAAGGGCGCGATCGAAGGCGTCGCCGGGCCGGAATCGGCCAACAACGCGGCGGCGCAGACCTCGTTCATCCCGCTCCTGACCCTCGGCATCCCGGCCCATCCGGTCATGGCGCTGATGGTCGGCGCCTTCATCCTCCAGGGCATCACGCCCGGCCCCAACGTCATCAACGAGCAGCCGGCGCTGTTCTGGGGCGTCATCGCCTCCATGTGGATCGGCAATCTGATGCTGGTCATCCTCAACCTGCCGCTCATCGGGCTTTGGGTGAAGATGCTGACCATTCCCTATCGGGTGCTGTTCCCGGCCATCGTCGTCTTTGCCTGCATCGGCACGTTCTCGATCAACCAGAACATCTTCGACATCTACGCCATCGCCTTCTTCGGCATCGTCGGGTACCTGCTGATCCGCTTCGGCTGCGAACCGGCCCCATTGCTGCTTGGGTTCGTCCTCGGGCCCCTGCTCGAAGAGCACCTGCGGCGCGCCATGATCATCTCGCGCGGAGACCCGACGATCTTCGTCACCCGCCCGATCTCGGCGACGCTCCTGGCGCTGGCGCTGGCAGCGATCCTCATCGCGGTCCTCCCCAACATCCGCCGCAAGCGCGAGGAGGTTTTCGTCGAGGAGGGGTGAGACCCCGGACAAAACGAAAGGGCCCGCCGGCATGCCGGCGGGCCCTTCATGATTCAGGGGGGTATCGACGGTTCAAGCGCGGCCGAAATCGTCGTCGATGCGCACGATGTCGTCCTCGCCCAGATACGAGCCTGTCTGCACCTCGATCAATTCGAGCAGGATCTTGCCGGGATTGGCGAGCCGGTGCACGCACCCCAAGGGCAGGTAGATCGACTGGTTCTCGGTCAGAACCTTCGTTTCCCCGTCGACAGTCACCTCGGCCGTGCCCGAAACGACCACCCAGTGCTCGGCCCGGTGGTGGTGCTTTTGCAGCGAGAGCTTCTTGCCGGGCTTGACGAAGAGGCGCTTCACCTGGAAGCGGCCGCCCATCAGGATCGACGAGTACCCGCCCCATGGCCGATAGGCGGTCTGGTGGATTTCGGTGAGGCCGGCCGTTGCCGGATCGGTGCGCAGCCGCTTGACGATCGCCCCGACATTCTGCGCGCTGGAGAGCCTGCCGACATAGACGGCGTCTTCGCTGGCGATCACCGCCACGTCCTCGAGGCCGTCGACGACGACATGGGCATGGTCGGAAAGGACGAGAGAGCGCTGCGTGTTGGCGAGCGACACGTTGCGCAGCGCAACGTTCCCGGCCTCGTCCTTGGCCCCGATCTTCCAGACCGCGTCCCAGCTGCCCAGGTCCGACCAGGCATAGCTGACGGCGACCACGGCGACCTTGCCGGATTTCTCGAAGACCGCGTAGTCGATCGAGATGTTGGGCGCCAGCGAAAAGCTCTTCTCCTCGAGACGGAAGAAATCGAGGTCGGAGACGCCGTTCTCGACCGAGAGGCGCGCCTGCTCGACGACGTCGGGGGCCAGCGCCTGCGCCTCGGCAAGGAACGTTCCGGCCGAGAACATGAACATCCCCGAATTCCAGAGATAACCGCCGGCCGCGACCATTTCCTCGGCCCGCTTGATGTCCGGCTTCTCGATGAACCGGGCGACGCGCTGCGCGCCCTCGGCCACGCTCCCGCCGGCCTCGATATAGCCGTACCCCGTTTCGGGGGACGTCGGCACGATGCCGAAGGTGACCAGCATTCCCGCGCCCGCCGCCTGACGCGCGGCGTCGAGGGTACGCCAGTAGTCGCCGTCCACGTCGATCGCATGATCGGAGGCGAGAATATGGAGGATCGCGTCGCCGAAGCGGCTCTCGGCCAGGACGCTGGCGGCGGCGATCGCCGGGGCGGTGTTGCGCGCCACCGGCTCCAGCACGATCGCGGCGAGCGCGATGCCCAGCTCCTGGGCCTGCTCGGCGACCAGGAACCTGTAGTCGCTGTTGGTGATGACGATGGGCGCGGCATAGCGCTCGTCCGAAACGCGCAGCAGGGTCTGCTGGAAAAGGCTGACGTCGCCATTGAGGTTGAGGAACTGTTTGGGCCTGGCCGAGCGCGACAGCGGCCACAGCCGCGTGCCCTGCCCGCCCGCCAGTATCACCGGGACGATCCTGGTTTCCGTTTCCTGCATAGTCAGTGTTCTCTCCCAATGCGGTCTGCGGTTCGCGGCATTCGTCACAGCTCCCTGAAACCGCTGCGGAACCATATCTGATAGGGCTGCGCGAGCCACCATTTTATCGGCACGCGCCCGTAGTGCCGGCGCACGACCGCCATCGCCTCGCGATAGTGCGCGCGTCGCCGCGTGCTGGTCTTTGTCTGCCCATGCACGCGGTTGACCGCGACGAACGCGTCGACGAATTGCGGCGCGCCGAACCGCCGGTAGATCCGCCACCAGAGGTCGTAGTCCATAGCCATGTGGAGCGCCGGATCGAGCCCGCCCACGGCTTCCCACACCGGGCGGCGGATCAGCGTGCCGGGCTGGGAAATGATGCAGCGCAGCGCCAGGCGATCCTCGGCGAACGGCTCGACCCAGGTGGCCTTTCGCTCGCCCGTCGCCTCGTCGAGGTCGTAGGTGCGGCCGTAGCAGGCGGGCGCCTCCGGCTGTCGCGCGAGCGCGTCGAGCAGGCGCGGCAGCGCGCCTTCGAGCAGCAGGTCGTCGCTGTTGAGCCAGGTGACGTAGGGCGCCGTGCCTGAGGCGATGCCGCGATTGATGGCGTCCGACTGGCCGCCGTCAGGTCCCGAGTGCCAGCCGGCAAGGCGGCCTTCCCACGACCTGATGACATCGAGCGTCCCGTCGGTCGAGCCGCCGTCCATCACATAGACCTCGCAGGCGACCTCCTGGTCGAATATCGAGCGCAGCGCCGCGTCCAGGTACGGGGCCTGGTTGAGCGAGGGCACGGCGATAGTGACGCTGGCCTGCATGGCTAGCGCACGTACCTTTCAAGGAAGTCCTTGTAGGCAAGGGCGATGCCGTCGCGCAGGGAAACCGAGGCCGACCAGCCGAGCGCCTCGAGCTTGCCGACATCGAGAAGCTTGCGCGGGGTTCCGTCGGGCTTGCCGGCATCGAAGACGATGCGTCCCTTAAAGCCGACGATCTCCATGATGAGCTCGGCGAGGTCGCGGATGGAGATGTCCTTGCCCGTGCCGATGTTGAAGAGCCCCGCCTCGACCCCTTCTTCCATCAGGAAGACCGAGGCGTCGGCCATGTCGTCGACGTAGAGGAACTCGCGCAGCGGCCGGCCCGACCCCCAGACGACGAGCTCCTCGGCCCCGGCGACCTTGGCCTCGTGCGCCTTGCGCAGGAGCGCGGGCAGGACGTGGCTGTTGGCGAGGTCGTAATTGTCGTTGGGCCCAAAGAGGTTGGTGGGCATGGCCGACAGATATTTGGTGCCGTACTGGCTGTTGTAGGCGTCGCACATCTTGAGCCCGGCGATCTTGGCGATCGCATAGGGCTCGTTGGTGACCTCGAGGGGGCCGGTGAGGAGATAGTCCTCGGAGATCGGCTGGCGGCTGTCGCGCGGATAGATGCAGCTCGACCCGAGGAACTGCAGGCGCTCGACGCCGGCCTGCATCGCGGCGTGGATGGTGTTCGCCTCGATCATCAGGTTGGTATAGAGGAACTCGCCGCGATAGGTGTTGTTGGCCTGGATGCCGCCGACACGGGCGGCCGCCAGGAACACGTAGTCGGGCTTTTCGGCGGCAAAGAACGCGTTGACCGCCGCCTGGTCGGCGAGATCCAGCTCGGCATGGGTGCGGGTCACGATGTTGGAATAGCCACCCGCGGCCAGCCGCCGGACGAGCGCGGATCCGACCATGCCGCGATGGCCGGCAACATATATCTTGGCGCTCTTGTCCATCTTCTACTCGTTGTAGTTGTAGGCCGAATAGCCGTGGCGGGAGATCAGGTCGTCGCGCTCGGCGGCCTTCAAGTCCTCGCGCATCATCTCGGAGACGAGCTCCTGGAAGGACGTGCGCGGCTGCCAGCCGAGCACCTCGCGCGCCTTGGTCGGATCGCCGAGCAGCGTTTCCACTTCGGTCGGACGATAATAGCGCGGATCGACGCGCACGATGCAGCGGCCGCTGGCGTCGTAGCCCTTCTCGCTGCTGCCCGAGCCTTCCCAGCGCACGGTGAGGCCGACCTCGGCGGCGGCGGCGGCAACGAAGTCGCGCACGCTGTACTGGACACCCGTGGCGATGACGAAGTCCTCGGGTTTTTCCTGCTGCAGCATCAGCCACTGCATCTCGACATAGTCGCGCGCATGCCCCCAGTCGCGCTTGGCGTCGAGATTGCCGAGATAGACGCATTCCTGCAGGCCCAGCTTGATGCGGGCGAGCGCGCGCGTGATCTTGCGCGTGACGAACGTCTCGCCGCGGCGCGGGCTCTCGTGGTTGAAGAGGATGCCGTTGCAGGCGTAGATGCCGTAGGCCTCGCGGTAGTTGACCGTGATCCAGTAGGCATAGAGCTTGGCCACCGCATAGGGCGAGCGCGGATAGAAGGGCGTCGTCTCCTTTTGCGGAATCTCCTGCACCAAGCCATAGAGCTCGGAGGTCGAGGCCTGGTAGAAGCGGGTTTTCTTCTCGAGCCCGAGGATGCGGATGGCCTCGAGGATGCGCAGCGCCCCCAGCGCATCCGAATTGGCGGTGTATTCGGGCTCCTCGAACGAGACGGCCACGTGGCTCTGGGCGGCGAGATTGTAGATCTCGTCGGGCTTGACCTGCTGGATGATGCGGATGAGGCTGGAGCTGTCCGTCAGATCTCCGTGATGCAGGATGAAGCGCACGTTGGATTCATGCTGATCCTGATAGAGATGATCGATGCGGTCCGTATTGAACAGCGAAGACCGCCGCTTGATGCCGTGGACCTCGTAATCCTTCGCGAGCAGCAGTTCCGCCAGATAGGCTCCGTCCTGGCCGGTGACACCGGTGATGAGGGCTTTTTTCGCCACGCTTGTCTCTCTAGGAATGTTGTTGCAGTCGTTTAACCTGGGCAGCGACCATTCGCCCGATCATTTCCTCGAAGCTGACACTCGGATACCATCCGAGCGCCTTGTGAGCCTTAGTAGGGTCGGCCCTGGTCGTTCCCGGCTCCAGGGGCCTGACCAGCGCCGGATCACTGTAGACGCTGTCCTGCCAATCCCGGCCGACGCTTCTGTATGCCACTGCGCAGAGGTCCCGTAGCGTATGGAGCTGGCCTGTGCCAATGACGAAATCCTGTGATCTGGGCTGTTGGGAGATCATCCACATCGCCCGCACGAAATCGGGTGCATAGCCCCAGTCGCGCGCCACGTCCAGATTGCCGAGGGCAAGCTTGCCGTTTTCGACCATGGGGCGGCCGCGTTCGTTCCGATCGGGTGAATCGAGAATTCCAAGACACGCGCAGGCCGCGCCGTAGGCGATTTTTTGCGACAGGAAATGCAGCGGGCGGCGTTCACTCTCATGATTGAACAATATCCCCGCGGAAATGTGCAGCCCGTAACTCTCCCGGTAAATGCCTGCCATGTGATGCGCGTAGACTTTGGCGGCGGCGTAGGGATTGACCGGATTGAAGGACGTTGTCTCGCTCTGCTGTTCCAGCCCGGTCTGGCCGAACATTTCCGAGGAGGAAGCGTGATAGATGCGCGCCTGAGGCCTGTTGTGGCGGACCGCTTCGAAGAGCCGTACGGCTGCGAGGCCATTGACCAGCAGCGTCTCCGACGCGCGCGACCATGATTCGCCCGGCCGCGATTGCGAGGCAAGATTGTAGATCTCGTCCGGCTCGGCATCCTGGACCGCGCGTACGATGTCGACGCCTTCGGTCACGTCGCCGAAAAGGATATCGACCCGTCCGGCCAGGTGGCTGGCACAGTTCGGCCGGTACCAGCTCTCCTGCCTCGCCAGCCCGAAAACATGATAGCCCTTTTCGAGCAGAAGCTCGGCGAGATAGGAGCCGTCCTGCCCCGTAATGCCGGTGATGAGCGCCCGTTTCGACACTGATCAGCCTTCAGCTGAAGCTGCGGCGCAGGGTGGCCGAGCGGTTCCAGGCCTTGCGCATCAGTACACCGAACCAGGGGAAGCGCTGGTCCAGCGTATGGAAAACCGTTCGAGCTACGTGCACGCGCGAGGTCCTGTCTTTACGCAGACGGAAGACCTGTGAGGCAAAGTGCACGAGAGCCGGTACGCGGTAAATTCGCGGTGCCATGCGCTGCAGCCTCGGCCCGCCCCGCCAGCTCTCGTAGAGCTTATAAGACCAGAGGCCGTTGTAGTAGCTGTAACTCACGTAGCCGCCCTGTTCCCTGCAGATCCTGAAGACTTCCTCATAGATCTTGCCGCGCATCGCCAACGTTTTGGCGTCTTCGTGAAGCCGCGACTGAGCCAGCTTCTGTCGGGTGTAGTGGATGATCGAGCCGTCCGCGGCCAGACGCAGCCAGTACTCGTAGTCCATCGCGGTCTGTAGGTCGGCATTGAACGCGCCGGTCCGCTCGGCGGCGCGCCGGCGCCAGAATGCAGCAGGCTGGCAGACGCAGCAATCGTGCATGAGTCGATCGAAGGAGAACTCGGCCGTCACATACTGGCCGGTGACGTACCCATCCTTGTCGATGTAATCGGCATCCCCATAGACCATGTCGCACTCTGGATGCTCGTTGAAGTAGTCGACGACTTTCTCGAGCGCTCCCGGCAGCAGGATGTCGTCGGAATTGAGGTAAGCGAGAATGTCGCCGCTGACCTCGCCCATGCCCTTGTTGATCGCATCGGCCTGGCCGTTATCGGGCTCGGAAACCCAGCGGATTCTCTCACCATAGCTTTTGAGGATCTCGACCGTGTCGTCGGTCGAGGCTCCGTCCATGACGATGAGCTCTACATTGGGATAGCTCTGGCTCAGCACGCTGTCGATGGATTCGCGAATGAAGTGCCCATGGTTGCGCGTCGGCATGACAATGCTGACGAGCGGCTTCGCCTTTTGCCTGGGTTTGGCATGGGCGCGGCGCTTGAGCGCAGCGCGCAGCGCGCGGGCCGGTGTCGCCCAATCGTACGCCGCCAGCCGCGCGGGCGCCTTGGCGATCAGCTTTTCCTTGAGACCTTCCTCGTTGAGGATACGACCCATCAGCCCTGCCATTGCATCGATGTCGGTCGGATCGCATGCAAGCACCGCGTCCCCCCCGACCTCCGGCAATGACGTCGTGTTGCTGCATAGCACCGGCGTTCCATGATGGAACGCCTCCAGCACCGGCATGCCGAAACCCTCGAACAACGAGAAGTAGACCAGGGCATCCGCATTGCGGAAAAGCGCCGAAACCTGCTCGTGCGGCACGAATCCGAGATGGAGGATCGGCAGGTCGGCATAACCCTCCATCACGTCGGCCAACCCTTCCGGGTTGCCGGAGAGAACGAGCCCGGTGCCCGCAGGCAGATCCGGCAGCGCGCGCTTGAACGCCTCGAACAGACGGCGATGGTTCTTGTGCGGCCAGAGATTGGCCGGCATGTAGAAAAATCGCTCGAAGACCCCAACCTGTTCGGCCAGTTTGGTTTCTGCCGAACTGTCCCGCAATTCTTCCGGCAATGCCGCCGGCATGAGGAAAACGTCGTCGCTCATGGTCCAGGGGTTGTTCACCACCGTCGAGCGGGAATGATCGGTCATGGTGGCCACGGCCCCGCCGCAGGAGAGCGCATATGCGAAGGCACGCCGGCGCGTCGCCAGCACGTGGCGCGAGAAGAACTCCCGAAAATGCTCGTGCTGGATGTCAGGTATTATGAAAATCTGATGCTCGAAGGGGAGCGCGGGATGAAGCTCTTGCGGATACGTCCGGATGATCGCCTGAGCATTCGCATTCTCGCAATGCCGTGTCATCTCCTCATAAAAGAGGATCGGGTGCTCGTGAAGTGGTACATATGTGACGTTGTCACCAACGATCCGGACCGGGGGCGGGCCGGGGCGATGGAACATGACAACTTGGTCCATGGGATAAAGTCGAACCATCTCGCGCAGCACGCCTTCTATCCAAGGAACAATGCCTCCGGAAACGCCTGCTATAAGCGGGTATAAATCGACTGCAACGATCAGGGGATCGATCGCCTCTCCCGGTTTAGTGGGCATCCCGAGCGAGTCCACGCCGATTTCCTGCTGCATTTCCTTCTGCAAAACGAACCAGAAATCGCGAGCAGCTTTCTGGACCTGTTCTCCGAAATCATTTTTTCTGTCGTCCAGTACAGCTGTGACTGTATTGAGCCAATAGCAGGCTGCTCCGTAGGTGATCGATTTATTACTGTGCCTCTCGATCATACTGCGCAGTTCTTCCGCACGCTGGAAGCCGCCATTGGCAGTTAGAGTTTCCCCCCATTCTCTGGACGCGGCCAGATGGGCTTCGATCGCTTCAGGAGGCGAATGGAGGGCTAGGCGCACCCAAAGATCCCAGTCGAAAGACCAACGCAGGCTGGAGTCTAGGTAACCGACTTCTCTGAGAGCCGCACCATTCATAAAAGTGGATGGCTGCAGAATATAATCCAGGCCCTCTACGAGGGCCCGGTGGTTATAAACAACCCGGTTGGGATTGAAGACCGCCTTGACCGTGCCGTCCTCGGTCACTCGAAGTCCATTTCCGAACCAGAAGCCCGCGTCGGGGTTCGCACGCCAGGCTTCTGCGACCTTTTCGAAAGCACCCGGCAGGTAGTAATCATCAGCGTTGAGCCAAGCAACGATGTCACCTGTGCACTTTAACAGGCCTTTGTTGATCGCATCAGCAGCCCCTTCATCGCCTTCGATCAGAAAATCTGTTAGATGATCCTGATTACGCTTGAGAAGCTCTACCGTACCATCAGTCGATCCGCCATCGACAACGAAATGCTCGTAATCGGGCCAGGCTTGAGCTCTCACAGAGTCTAGGCACTCTTGTAAAAACTGTCCCTGATTCAACGAAGGCGTTACAATCGAAATTTTGGGGGTGCGGCGTTTGGATGGCATGGTTGGCCAGGTTATCCTTGCTTGGCCTTGTTTAGGTTGTGAACCATGGCCGTCAGTGTATGTATCTGCTCCAGGCGGTCGGCGCGATCTTCTTCTATGACATCAATTCGTTTTGCCAGATCGACTAAGGCCTGTACATACCTCGCTTGCGGGCTCGCCTGCAGCGCGCGCTCGCTTTCTTCTACTGCAACTTCTCTCAAGGGCTGCCGGCTCACAAGGAAGAACATGTCGTATTGCCCGAAGATCGCGGTCTCGAAGACGATGTGTTCGGCGCCCAATTGCGCGAACATGCGGGCAGCGGAGTCCTTGGTGAAGAGATAGAGGTGCTCGTTCGACTTGAACTGCTCGAGGAAAGGTCCCTGGGTCTCGACCAATCCCTTATAGGTCATCTCCTCGCGGAACTGTGGCGTCTGGATCAGCAGGAATCCGCCCGGCGCCAACAGGTCGAGGCAATGCCTCATCGTGCCCACGGGGTCGGGCAGATGCTCGAGGACGTCCATAAGTGCGATGACATCGAGACTGCCGGGAGCGATATCGAGGGTCTCGACCGGTCCGACCGACACCGGTATCTGAAAAGTCTCTTTTGCGAAGTTCACGACCCACGGACTCATTTCGAGGCCCGAGGCATCATAACCGGCCTGTTGTAACAGTCCGACGAAGCTGCCGTGCGAGCAGCCGAGCTCCAGCACTTTGGCGGGCGGCACCCGATACCGCAGCAGCGTTCTCAGCCAGTGCAGGTTGCGATCGGTCAGGTCGTGCCGTGCCCGTGCGTGGATGTCCGGGAAGCCCAGGTCCTTGCTCTGATGATCGAACCAGTACTGCTTGCCGTAGAAATCGGCTTCGTCGTTTTTGACCTGCAGCTCTTCGGTCGACAGCCCAACCAGCGACACCAGCGTGCCGCAGTTGGCGCATCTGCCGTACTCAGAACTGAACTCGAGCAGCTGCGAGCTGCCGCACCAGCAATTGCGCGAAACCATCATTTGACCTTCCTGACGCTGAAGACTGCGCCGCTGCAATCATTCCAGTCCGTCTCCATTTCGAGGAGGCCGGAGATGACCGTCCGATAAGCGGACGGAAACTTGGGATTTGCCGAAAGGAACGGCTGGATCAGGCTCCCCATTTCGCCGCCTGCCCGGCGCTTTACGTGCCACAGGCTGTCCATCAGTCCCCAAATGCCACTGTTGTGCAGCGGCAGGATTGGGGTGTGGAGCTCCACGGTGAAACCGGCCCGCTCGAAGGCGGCGGTCCAGCCAGCGACAGTCAGCGGGTTGGCGAGGTGGTGGAAATCGAGGAAATCCTTCTCCAGCGCGCGCGCCGCCTGCTCGTAACCGGCCTCGGCCACGAGCATCGGCATCAGCGCCCAGTCGATGAACCTGTTGGTCACCACACTGCACGAGAGCGTCCCGCCGGGCTTTAGGCAACGCTGAATTTCTGCGAGCACGCCGTCGAGATGATCCATGTGCTCGAGCGAGCAATTGGCAAAGGCATGGTCGAAACCGTCATCCGGTTCGGGAATCTCGTGGGCGGGGACGGTATGGACAGCCCGGTAGACGCCGCTTGCACGACCGTGCTCCGCCGTCTCGGGATCCATGTCGACGCCCACGACGTTGTCCGCGTTCGGCCAGATCAGCTTGAAATAGCGTCCATCCCCGCATCCGACGTCAAGGATGCGGCCATCGATGCGGTGATGACGATAGGAGGCGTACTCCCACGCGCGCCAATGGCTGAGGGAAGGTATGTGGGGATAGAGCGCGCTGACGGCGTCATACCCACTCAATACCTCTTCACTAGACAATATCTGAACTTTCATCTCGCCGTTTTATTCCTGCGAACCAGCACTTCAACCGACATGTAAGACATCTTCCCGCGCTCTAGCATGGGTCCTGGCGCCTATCCTTATCGTGCCCGGCAGATCGGCTACACCATGATGGGTCAGGGTGGAGACGCCATGTCTCAAGGCGACGCCGACCGAGAAGTATCCCGCTTGGGCAATATGGCAAAGTGAACGGAAGCTCGCATCGAACTCCTCATGCGACGTGCTCTCGCGCCGTTGCCACATTTTGGCGGGGATCGCAGCAAGACCAATCTCGAAGGTATATTCTCCAGGAGCGATATCGAGTTTGACCTCCTGCCGGCAGGCGACGGTGGATCCAGCTGGGACGAATGAGGGCGCTTCGATCTCGACCTGCCAGCTGTTCTTGCCGTGAACGATGATGCCACGGTCATTGCGAATGACGGTTCCGTAGATGGGAACCTCGATATCTTCATCGACCGCGAACTCGGAATAAAAAACCACCACATCGCCCTGGCGGAAATGAGTACGGGCCTCGCCCTGCTCGTTGCAGATCGCCGAGCGAGTGCAACGCGACTTGCCGTTGCTGACCTGCGACAGACCCGTGACGTCGAAGAAAGCCTCATGATTGGGCTGGGCCACCTCGGCTCCGGAACGTTCAGCGCTCAGCGGCGGCGTTTCGACCGAGGCAGGCGCAGGCGGCTGCACTGCCTGGTTCAGCAGGTAGTACCGCTTCGACGCCTCCGCCGACGGGCCGGCATAGTGCATCTCGCCGTGATCGAGCACAATCGCGCGCTCGCAATACTGCTCGATGTCCGGCATCGAGTGGGAGACGAGGATGATCGCGGCTCCTGAGCTGCGCAGAGCTTCGAGCCGAGCATAACACTTCTGGCGAAAGAACACGTCGCCGACCGCCAGCGCCTCGTCGATGATGACGATCGAGGCATCGATATGAGCCTGCACCGCGAAGGCGAGGCGCACGAACATGCCGCTCGAATAGGTTTTGACCGGCTGCTCGATGAATTCGCCGATATCGGCAAAACCCACGATCCGATCGTAGCGCTCCTCCACCTCCTGCTGGGAGAGTCCGAGGATGCGCGCATTGAGGAGCACATTCTCGCGGCCGGTGAACTCAGGATTGAAGCCGCTTCCCAGCTCAAGGAGGGCGGCGATGCGGCCCTCGACGCTCACTTCGCCCGATGTCGGAGACATGGTGCCCGCCAGAATCTGCAGGAGCGTGCTCTTGCCGCTGCCGTTGCGCCCGATGATGCCGAGGGATTCTCCGGGTCGGACCTGGAACGACACATCGCGCAGCGCCCAGAACTCCCGGAAATAACGGGGCGCCTCGCCATTTCGCCCCAGGCCGGTACGGCCGACGAGATTGTGGAGCTTGGGAACCACCATCTGTTTGAGGCGGTCGCGCGGATGATCGTAGATCTCGTAGCGCTTGCCGAGCCCCTTCACATCGATGACCGGATCGTCAAAGGACATCGGCAAAGCCCTTCCTGGTCTTCTGGAACCATGCAAGGCCAAGGCCGAAGATAGCCGCGCCGATGACGAGGCTTGCCGACCAGGCCAGCCAGTCGACGGGCTGGCCCCACAGCATGACCGCGCGCAGGTTCATGACCGGCAGAGTCACGGGATTCCAGGCCAGCAGCGCCTGATAGGGAACGGGCAGCGCATCGATCGGATAGAAGATCGGCGCGAGGAAAAGGGCGATCATGGTCACCATGCCGATCACCTGGGCGATATCCCTGAGGAAAACGCCAAGCGAGGCCAACAGCCAGCTGAGCCCCAGGATCATGAGCAGAAGCGGCAGAAGCACCACAGGCAGCAG
This sequence comes from Devosia geojensis, assembly GCF_000969415.1. Lineage (GTDB taxonomy): Bacteria > Pseudomonadota > Alphaproteobacteria > Rhizobiales > Devosiaceae > Devosia > Devosia geojensis. The sequence continues at coordinate 28,911 of NZ_JZEX01000185.1, forward strand.
CAATGCACCCGCGTGTATGGTCGTACCCGTCACGAGGCAGAAGAGAACGAGGACGCAGAAGCTGATGAGGAAATGGCCGAGGGCGGAACCCAGCGCCATCCATGGCAGGATCTCGAGGGGAAAGACGACCTTCTTGACGTAGTTCGGATGGCTGGTGATCAGGCTTGGCGCCCGGTTGAGGCACTCGGCGAAGAGCGAGTGCACGATCAGCCCCGAGAACAGGATGATCGCGAAGTCGACCTGGCTTTCCTCCGCCACGCCCCAGCGCGCCCGGAAGGCGACACTGAAGACGAAGGTATAGATGGCCAGCATCAGGAGCGGATTGACGAGCGACCAGGCGACCCCGGCGAACGATCCCTTGTAGCGGCCGAGAAAATCGCGCTTGACCAGTTCCCAAAGCAGCGGGCCATCCCGCCATGGGCTGAGCAACATGGCGACGAGGCTTCCCGGCATGTACGGCATGCGCTTGCGGCTGTCTGCTGTCATGGCCGGCCACGCGAGGCTTGGGAACTGTCGTTGATTCGCAACCGCTTTCTCGTATCTTCGTTGCGCGACAATTGGATACTCCGGGGTCTTGGAAATGCAGGGCTCGACGACGATTTGTCCATGAGCCGGATTGCAGCTGCCAAGTTTCCCCCAGTTGCGGCGAGAGTATGGCCGAAGCGGTCGAGGGAACGTCCCTGTTGCAGCGGCGCCCCGGCAGCGCGGGTCGTGTGAGCCCGCGAACCGGTCCATAGGCGGCTTATTGCATGGCCGACCGGCCGGCGCAACACGTGCCGGCGCGGATGCTATGGCGCTGTTGGCGGGTTCGGGCTAGACCGTCTCTGCGACAGGCTCAGTGACGGCGACGGATGAAAACTCACAATCGCGGCAAATCCGGTGGGGTGCCGGACCTCCTCGAGATCGTGAAGCGCGGGGCGCTGGTGCGGCGGCATCGGCATTTTTCGGACTGGCGGTCCATCTCGCTGGTGGTCCTGGCCGTCGCGCTCGTCCAGTGCGGCGTCTATGTGCTGGTCATGCTGCTGGCCGCACGCAGCGACTGGTGGAACATCGCGCGCACCTGCGCGGGCCTCGCCCTGGTGCCGGTGGCGGCCGGGTTCCTCTTGGTCACCATGCGCCAGAACCAGCTGCCGGCCACCTCCGGCGCCATAGCGGCGAGCGTCGTCTTCGTCTTCGTCGTCGCCGTGCTCTCGGCGCTGCGCATACCCGTCAGCTACACAGGCTTCGCCTGGACCTTCCCCGTCGCCCTCATCGGCATGGCCTATGCCAATCTGCGCCTTCAACGCATGAAGCGCGGGCGCGTCGCGCTGCTCGACCATCCGGGCGTCGGCGAGGCCCGCAAGGTGCTGGGGCCGGCCGTGCCGGTGATCACCCCGGACTCGCCCGACGCCTTCGACTACGACTGCGTCCTCATCGACCCGGAAGCGCACCACAATCCGGAATGGGCGCAGGTGATGGCGCGGTTCTACATGCTCGGCATCGAGATCGCCGCCTGGCCCAAATATGCCGAGGGCTTCCTCGGGCGCGTCGCCATCGAGGATTTCGACCTCGCCCATGTCGCCTATACGCCGACCCAGATCTACTATTCCAAGATCAAGCGCGCCATCGACCTCGCCGCCGTGCTGGTGCTCGCGCCGGTCGCCGTCGTCGTCGGCGCGCTGATCTGGATCTATATCCGGCTGATCGACGGCGGCCCGGTGTTCTTCGTGCAGTTGCGCAGAGGCTATGGCGGCTCGGTCTTCCGCCTCTACAAGTTCCGCACCATGCGCAAGGGCGCGGGCGAGGCGGCCACCCAGACCGACGACGCGCGCATCCTGCCCGGCTGCCGGATCCTGCGGCAGCTGCGCCTCGACGAGCTGCCGCAGCTCATCAACATCGCGCGTGGAGACATGAGCTGGATCGGGCCGCGCCCGGTCTCGGTCGACATCGCGCGCAAGCTCGAGCGCTCGGTGCCGCAATACATCAACCGGCAGCTGGTGCTGCCGGGCCTCACCGGCTGGGCGCAGGTCTCGCACGGCTATGCGAGCAATCTCGACGAGGAGAGGACGAAGCTCGAATACGACCTTTACTACGTCAAGAACATCTCCTTCGACCTCGACCTCTTGATCCTCTTCAAGACGGTGAGCACGATCATGCTGCGCTACAAGTCGAAATAGGCGGGGCATCGGCCCGGAAAGCCGCTCTTCGGCGGCGCCCGGGCCACACGTCGGCGGCTTGCGTCAAAAATCTGCCATACAAGGGCGCCAGGAGGCTTGCGCGGGGCTTGCGAATGGGCCTTTATTATCCGGCGAGTGGTTGATTTCACCGGCGAGTCGCCAGACTCGGCCGGCGCCCGTCCGGGCAAATTGCAGTCTGGAACACATTTTGAGCAGCGATGCGATAGGTAGCGCGCGACGGCGGGGGAATCCGCTCGCGCATGTGGAGGCGGCCGGTTGGGGCCGGGGCCTCGGTACTCTCCTGCGGATCACCCGCATGACCCTCAGGCACCCCTGGCAGGTGAGCATCGCCATCGGCTCGACCATCGTCGCCGCCGGGCTGCAGCTGATGATCCCGCTGCTGCTCGGGCGCGCGGTCGACGAGACGCAGGCCGCCTTCACCGGCGGCGCGGCGGGAGCGGCGGCCGAGGAGGCGTTGTGGATGACGGCGCTGGTGCTGCTCATCGTCAGCATCCTGCGCGGGCTCTTCACCATGTCGCAGAACTACTATTCGGAATCGGTCGGCCACCATATCGGCTACGAATTGCGGCTCGCCTGCTACGAGAAGATCCAGCGCCTCTCGTTCTCCTTCCACGACCAGGTGCATTCGGGCGACCTCATCACCATCGGCATGCTCGACCTGGAGGGCGTGCGCATGTTCTTCTCGACGGCGCTGGTGCGCGTGGTGCTGCTCTCCATCCTCATCGGGGTGGGCGCCTATCTGCTGCTCTCGACCGATCTGCTGCTGGGGCTGGTGGCGCTGAGCTTCGTGCCGTTCGTCGCCTGGCGCTCGTCGGTCACGCAGCTGCGCCTGCGCTCCACCTGGCTCGACCTGCAGGAGCGCCTTTCGGTGCTGACGCGGGTGATGGAGGAGAACCTCGGCGGCATCCGCGTGGTGCGCGCCTTCGCCGCCCAGCTGCACGAGATGGGCAAGTTCGACAAGGCCTCGAAGAGCGCGTTGAGCCTCGCCCACGAGCGCGTGGGCATCCGCGTGCGCAACACCAGCGCCATGACCTTCTCGTTCTTCCTGTCCATGGGCCTGGTGCTCTGGTTCGGCGGCATCAAGGTGATGGCGGGCGAGATCAGCGTCGGCACGCTGGCCTCGTTCCTCACCTTCATGACCATCCTGCAGATGCCGGTGCGCCAGCTCGGCCTCATGGTCAACTCGTTCGCCCGCGCCTCGACCTGCGGCTCGCGCCTCTTCGGCCTGCTTGACCTCGACATCGCCGTCAAGGACGCGCCGGACGCCAAGCCGCTGGTCGTGACCGAAGGCACGCTGCGCTTCGAGAACGTCGATTTCGCCTATCCCGCCCAGGAGGCGCGTCCGGTGCTGAAGGGCGTCTCCTTTACGGGCCGGCGCGGCGAGACCATCGGCATCGTCGGTCCGCCGGGCAGCGGCAAATCGACCATCGCCCACCTCATCCCGCGCTTCTACGACGTCACCGGCGGGCGCATCACCCTCGACGGGCAGGACATCCGCAAGGCGACGCTCGCGACGCTGAGGAAGGCCGTGGCCGTGGTGCAGCAGGACTCGTTCCTCTTCACCACCACCATCGAGAACAACATCGCCTATGGCGACCCCTGGGCCAAGGAACGGCGCATCGAGCGGGCCGCCGAGTCGGCCCAGCTCCACAATTACGTGCTCGGCCTGCCCTCGGCCTACGGCACCGTCGTCGGCGAGCGGGGCGTATCGCTCTCGGGCGGCCAGCGCCAGCGCCTCTCGATCGCGCGGGCGCTGATGCTGCAGCCGGCCGTCATGGTCTTCGACGATTCGACGGCGGCCATCGACGCGGCGACCGAACAGCGCATCCGCGCCGCCATGAGGAAATACGCCGAGGACCGGCTGACCATCATCATCGCCCACCGCCTCTCGTCGCTGATGCATGCCGACCAGATCCTCTTCATCGAGAACGGCGAGATCGTCGAGCGCGGCACGCATGAGGAGCTCCTGGCCCTGGGCGGGCGCTACAAGGCGCTCTACGACCTGCAGGTGCGCCCGGGCGACGACGTGCTGAACGAAGTGCAGGGGGCCGCGCAATGAGCGAGGAGCTCGAAACCGAACGCAACGACGTGCGCGAGGACGGGCGGCGCCCGCCGCGGGCGGTCGTCGGCTCGCACCGCATCGAAGAGGAGATGTTCGGCAAGGCGTTCGACGGGCGCATCGTCAGCCGCATCTGGGCGTTCGTCTCGCCCTACAGGACGCAGGTCGCCATATCGGTCGCCGCCGTGCTCGTCTTCACCGGCACCCAGCTCGTCATCCCGCTCATCATCCGCTACGCCATCGACAACGGCATGGCGGTGGGCAACCCGAACGCCGCGGCGCTCGGCTGGGCGGTCGCCGCGTTCGCGGTCACCATCCTCATCAACTTCGGTGCCAGCTACGTGCAGGAGACGGTGGTCGGCAAGGTCGCCGAGAACGTGCTCTTCGACATCCGCCGCGCCATGTTCGAGCACCTGCAGCGGGTGTCGCTCTCCTTCATGGACAAGACCGAGGTCGGGCGCCTGATGAGCCGGCTGCAGGGCGACGTCAACTCCATGCAGGAGTTCCTCGAGACCTCGGTCCTCTCGGTCGGCGATATCGTGCTGCTCTTCGGCATCGTCGGGGTGATGCTCTGGCTCGATTTCCGCCTGGGGCTGCTGACGCTTTCGGTGCTGCCGGTCCTGTTCATCGTGCGCATCTTCTGGCTGCCGCGGGCCCGCAAGGCCTTCATGGCCGCGCACGAGACCAATTCGGTGACCAACGGCGCGCTCGCCGAAGCGATCCACGGCGTGCGCGCCGTGCAGTCGATGGACCGCCAGCAGGTCAACTTCACGCTCTACGACGACAAGGCGCACGCCAATCTCAAGACCCACCTCACCGCCTCGAAATACGCCCAGGTGATGGTGCCGATCGTCGATTCGCTGACGGGCCTTGCCATGGCCGTGGTCATCGTCGTCGGCGGCTCGATGGTGGTCAACACCACCCTCGACGTCGGCGTGATGGTGGCGTTCCTCTTCTACATCCAGCGCTTCTTCGACCCGATCCGCTCGCTCACCATGCAGTATTCGGTCATGCAGCGCGCCATGGCCTCGGGCCAGCGCCTGACCGAAGTGCTGGACGTGCGGATCGACGTCAAGGACAAGCCGGACGCCACGGTGCTCTCGGGCGAGATGGACGGCTCGGTCGAGTTCCGCAACGTCACCTTCGGCTACAACCCCAAGCACCCGGTGCTGAAGAACGTCTCCTTCCGCGTCAATCCGGGCGAGACGGTGGCGCTCGTCGGCCCCACGGGCTCGGGCAAGTCGAGCGCCATGGCCCTCGTCCACCGCTTCTACGACGTGCAGCAGGGTGAAGTTCGGGTGGGCGGCCATGACGTGCGGGACCTGACGCAGGAATCCCTTGGCCGGCAGGTGGCGATGGTGCTGCAGGAGCCGTTCCTCTTCACCGGGTCGGTCTTCGAGAACATCCGCTACCACAAGGCCGACGCGTCTTTCGAGGACGTGGTGGAAGCGGCCAAGGCCGTCGGCGCGCACGACTTCATCATGAGCTTGGCCGACGGCTACGAGACGCGGCTCGAGGAGCGCGGCGGCAACCTCTCGCTCGGCCAGCGCCAGCTCGTCAGCTTCGCGCGCGCGCTCGTCGCCGACGCCAAGATCCTGGTGCTCGACGAGGCGACGGCCAATATCGACAGCTACACCGAGATGCTGATCCAGAAGGCGCTGATCAAGCTCCTGGAGGGGCGCACCGGCCTCGTCATCGCCCACCGCCTCGCCACCATCCGCGGGGCCGACCGCATCATCGTGCTGCAGAACGGCCAGCTCATCGAGAGCGGCAACCACGACGAGCTGATGGCGCAGGGCGGGCTCTACTCCAAGCTCTACAACCTCAACTACGCGTCCTTCGACGACATCCCCGACGCGCAGCTCGAAGCGGCGGTGGAGAACGGCTCGCAGACCTGAGCCGGCGCGGCTAGAGCCGTTCATGGATTGATAGAATCAGCGGCTCTATCGCCTCCCTCCCCCTTGAGGGGAGGGATCGAGGGTGGGGGGGATCGGTGAGCCGCCGATGCTTCCCCCCACCCCCAGCCCCTCCCCTCAAGGGGGAGGGGAGCCGACCGGCTCGTGTTTCCGACCAATCGCGAAACGATCTAGAACCGCGCCATCTCCGCGCGCACCTTCGCGATGAAGCCCTTGAGCTCGTCCTCGCCATTGTTGTTCATGTCGTAGAGCGCCAGATATTTCGGGCGCGAGCCGAAGGTGACCCAGCCCCAGCGGTTGGCGAGGCGGCGGGGCGGGTCGCCCATGAGGAACGAGCGCCAGCGGTTGCCGCCATAGGTGGTGACGAACGCGGCCTTGCGGATGTTCCTGAGGCCCGGCACCAGCGTGCCGCTCTGGTTGTCCCTGCCGCCCTCGAGGGTGAAGCTGACGCCGGGCAGGAAGATGCGGTCGAAATAGCCCTTGAGGATCGCCGGGTAGCCGTAGTTCCACACCGGATGGACGAAGACCAGCGCCTCGGCCGCCTTCAGCCGCTCGACATAGGGCGCGACGGCCGGCGTGATGTTCCCGGGCACCTCGTGGTAGTTGAGCCGCTCCTCGCGGCTGAGCGTTGCCGGGAAATCCTCGTCGTAGAGGTTCAGGGCATCGACCTCGTGCCCGCCCGCCTTCAGCCCGTCGACCACGGCATGGAACAGCGAACGGTTGTAGCTCGTCTCGACGGGATGAGCGTGGACGACGTGCACCCGCATCAGGCGGCCCCGGCCGTGGCGGCGAGGCCCTGGAACAGCCAGGCGCGCCCGGAATTGAGGTCGAACCCGGGATCGTCCCAGGCGATCATCTTGCCGGGGTTGAGCATGCCGGCCGGGTCCGCCTGCCGCTTGAAGGCGAGCTGGGCCGCGTCGGTGCGCTTCATGCCGCCTTCCTCGAGGGTGTAGCGGTGCGGGTTGAACACGGCGCAGCCATTGTCCTCGTGGATGGCGATGATCTCCTCCAGCCGCGCCTCGCTCGTATAGCGCACCAGCGGCAGGCCGGCGAAGGTCACCGCGCCGTCCTGCCGGGTCATCTCGATATGCATGGGCAATTCGTCGCCGAGGATCGAGACGATCTTTTCCACATGCTTGAGGGTCGGGTAGCGCGTCTGCAGGTAGGTGATGGACGGGTCGACCTTCAAGGCGCGCAGCGTCGTGTGGTTCCAGGCGAGCTCGTAGATCGGCGGCAGGCGGCGCAGCTCCTCCTCGCTCGCCTTGTCGGAGCGGTAGAGCACCTCACCGCCGTGATAGGCGAGATGGATCAGCACCGGCTCGACCGCCACGGGCGCGGCCATGATCAGCACCACCGACTGCCCGTCGCGGATATAGGGCTTATGGCGGTTGAAATAGTCCTGCCCGATGGGCGCCGCGCACGGCGCGACCTCCTTCAAGAGCAGCGAGTCCTGGGCGGTGATCGCCTCGGAAAAGCGGCAGGCGGCCAGGAAATCGTCGAACCCGACCATGATGTCGACCCAGTCGCAGGCGGGCGCCAGCGGCATCTCGGCTTCGACGATGACGCCGTTGGTGCCGTAGGCGTGGGCGACCTTGAGGACGTCCTCGCCGGTCAGCTCCATTTCGCGCGGGCTCTCCTCGCAGGTGATGATCTTGACCGAAAGGATGCTGCCGAGATTCCTGAGGCCGCCCCAGCGGATGGAGCCGACCCCGCCCGAGCCGCCGGCGATGAACCCGCCAAGGCTCGCCATGCGGTAGGTCGAGGGATGGAAGCGCAGTTCCCCGCCGACGGCCGGCCGCGTCTGCTGGTCGAGCTTTTCGAGGACGATCCCCGCTTCGGCGCGCACCCGGTCCGGCTTGATGTCGATGACGCGGTCGAGGTTCATGAGGTTGAGCATCGCGCCGCCGGCAAGCGGCAAGGCCTGCCCGTAATTGCCGGTGCCGGCCCCGCGTGGGGTAACGGCGACCTTGTGCCGATAGGCCGCGGCGAGAACGGTCTTCACCTCCTCCTGCGTCCGGGGCGAAACGACGACCTCGGCGGTCACGTGATCGAGCTTGGCCTTGAGCACCGGCGAATACCAGTAGTGGTCGCGGCTCCTCTGCTGGACGATGCGGGGGTGGTCCTCGACTGGGATGTCGCCGAGATCGGCGCGGAAGGCGGCAATGGTCATGAAATGGCAACTCCCATCAGGTCGTCGAGTTCGCGGTAATCGGGCAGGGTGGTGTCGATGGCTTGCCCCGCGCGCACCACCAAGCGATCCGCCTGCGGGCGCGCCATCAGCTCGGTCCAGGTGCGGGCGCGCGTGAGGATGAAGTCCGCCGGCCGGCCCACCGATATGGTCCCGGTATGGGCAAAGCCGGCGATCGCGGCCGGATCGGCGCCGATCGAGCGCGCCCACGGCCAGGCGGCATTCTGCGGATGATCGAAGTGGAGGATGCGCGCGCCCTCGCGCAGCACCTCCATCCCGTCGAGGTCGCCATAGGCGTAGAAGGGATCACGGGTGTTGTCGGAAGCGATGGCGACGGCAACGCCGGCGGCCTTCAGCTCCTTGACGAGCGTCACGCCGCGCCAGAGCGGCGTATAGGCCCCGCCCGCATCGCGGTCCTGCAGGTACATGTTGCACATGGGCAGCGAGACGACGGCGATGCCCGCCTCGGCGACGCGATCGATGGTGGTCCGCGCCGTCGCCTCGTCCTGCCGGGCGAGCGCGCAGCAATGGCCGGCGACGGCTCTGCCGGCGAAACCTGTTTCAAGGATCGCCTCGGCAAAGCTTCTCAACGCATCGGCGGACGGATCGCCGGTCTCGTCGGTGTGGAGGTCGAGGTCGAGCCCGAATTCGCCGGCGACCTCGACGAGGTTGCGCATGATCGCCCGGTTGTCCGGATGGACGGCGCTTGAGCCGCCGAGGATGCCGCCGGCGGCCTTCACCCGCTCGGCGACGGCCCGCAGCGCCGGCTTGTCGAGGACGATGTCCGGCCCCATCAGGGCCACGCCCTGCAGCTCGATGCGGCCGGCCCAGTTGCCGCGCGCCTCCTCGAAGATGTCCCAGGTGATCTCGTGCTGGGGCGGAGCGCTGTCGAGATGGGTGCGGATGGCGGCGGTGCCGTGGGCGTAGGCGCAGCGCAGGGCAAAATCCATGCGCCGGGCGACGTCTGCGGCCGCCCAGTGCGCCTCCCGGTCGGCCTTGACGGCAAGCAGCGCCCCCATCCAGGTGCCGTCCGGGTTCTGCCGGCGCGGCCAGATATGGCCCTTGTCGAGATGGGTGTGGAGGTCGGCAAAGCACGCCAGGACGAGCCCGCCGTCGCAGTCGTGGCGCGGCAGCGTGCGCTCGCCCGAGCCCGCCGGGCCGATGGCGGCGATGACGCCGTCGGTGACGGTCACGTCGAAGCGGCCGACCTCTGGGCAAGCGGGCGTATCCATCAGCGCGCGCGGCACGCCGGCATCGGCGAGGACATAGCTCGCCGCCGAAAGGACCGATGCCGCCACCTCAGTTCTCCCGCTTGAGCGCGCTCTCGTGCCAGCGGTGCAGCGTCAGCCAGGAGACGAACGAGGTCAAGGCGAAGATGGCGATGCCCGTGCAGCAGAGGAGGATGAGGGCGGCAAAGAGCCGTGGCAGGTTGAGGCGGAACTGGCTCTCGAGCAGGCGGAAGGCGAGCCCCGAGCCCTGCCCGGCCGAACCCGCCGCGAACTCGGCGACGACGGCGGCGATGAGCGCCAGCCCCCCGCCGATACGCAGGCCCGCCATGAAATAGGGCATGGAGGCCGGAATCTTGAGGAACAGGAGCGTCTGCCAGGACCTGGCGCCATAGAGCTCGAAGAGGTTGAGGAGGTTGTGGTCGACGCTTTTGAGCCCCTGCGTCATGTTGGAGAGGATGGGGAAGAACGCCACGATGAACGAGCAGATGAGCAGCGCCGTCTGCGTGTCGGGCGAGTAGATGAGGAGGAGCGGGGCGACCGCGATCATCGGGGTGACCTGCAGGATGACGGCGAAGGGATAGAGCGCCAACTCGATCCAGCGCGACTGCACGAGGATGATGGCGAGCGCCACTCCGCCGACGAGCGCGAGGAACAGGGCCATGAAGGTGATGCGCAGTGTCACCGTCAGCGCCGGCCAGAGCGTGCCCCAATCGGTGATAAGCGCGGTCACGGCATCGAACGGGCTCGGCAGGATGTAGCGCGGCACCTCGTTGGCGACGACCGCCCAGTGCCAGATCATGATGCCGGTGGCGAGCGCGATCACCGGTACGAGGATGCGCAGCATGCGCTCGCTGACGGCGACGCGCGGGCGCAGCACCGCGACGGCGGCGTCGGTGCCCTTGTCTGCGGAATTGCCGGTGGGATTGGCGGTGGCTTCGCTCATGTCCGGTCCTCAGCTGGCTGCGGCCTGGATCGCGCCCTGCAGCGCGTCCGAGACGGTCTGGCAGATGGCGCGGTAGGCTTCCGAGGTGCGGTAGGCGCCGTCGCGGATGTCCGGCTGCTCGATGGCAAGATCGGTGAAGACCTGCCCCGGCCGGGCCCGCATGACGACGATGCGGTTGGAGAGGTACGAGGCCTCGAACACCGAGTGGGTGACGAAGATCACCGTCAGCCCGGACTGCTCCCAGAGCTTTAGGACGTCGTCGTTGAGCTTTTGCCGGGTGATCTCGTCGAGGGCGGCGAAGGGCTCGTCCATCAAGAGGAGTTTCGGGCGCGTGACGATGGCCCGCGCGATCGAGACGCGCATCTTCATGCCGCCGGAGAGCTCGCGCGGATAGGCATCGGCGAAATCGGCAAGGCCGACGCTCGCGAGCACCTCCATCACCTTGTCGCGCGCGGCGGACTTGGAGACGCCGCGCAGCTTCAAGGGCAGGTAGACATTGCCGAAGACGGTCGACCACGGCATCAGCGTCGGCTCCTGGAAGACGAAGCCGACATCGCCCTCGGGCAGGCCCTTGCTGTTGATCTTGGAGGAGGGCCAGTCGATGGAGCCCGAGGACGGACCGCCGAGGCCGGCGATGATCCGCAGCGCCGTCGACTTGCCGCAGCCGGAGGGGCCGAGCAGAGAGAGGAACTCGCCGGACTTGACCTCCAGCGACATGTCTTTCAGGGCCAGCGTGCCGTTGGAAAAGACCTTGGTGACGTTCTGCATCGCCACAACCGGCCGGCGGTATTCGGCAGCCGATGGGGCGGAATAGGCGGGGACGACGGAAAGCTTGGCCACTGTTCTCTTCATACCCGGGTTAGGGTGAGAACGGCGCGGACGGGATTGCCCGCGCCGAGAGAGCGGAGTACGCGAAACCTATTCGGCCGCAGCGACGGCGAGGTCGGTGCCGACGCCCTTGCAGACGAACTGGGTGGTGTAGGCCTTGGAGATGTCGATGCCGGGCTCGTACATGCCCGCCTCCACCATGCTGTCGTAAAAGCCCGTCCAGCGCGCGTCGATCATGCAGCCGATCCCCTGGTCGATCGCTTCGCCCGAGAGCAGGATCTCGTATTCCTTCATCTTCTCGAGCGAATAGGCGAGCTGGCCGTCGGTCATCTCGGGATTGTCGGCCTTGATCAGCTCGTTGGCCGCGGTGTTGTCGCCGTAGAGGTAGTTGTACCAGCCGATGATCGAGGCATCGACGAAGCGCTGCACTAGGTCGGGGTTCTCCTCGACCATGGCGGTCTGCGCCTCGATGGTCGTCGAATAGGGCTGATAGCCGTAGTCGGCGAGGAGGAAGACCTTGGGCGCCCAGCCGGTCTGGCGCTCGATCTCGTAGGGCTCGGAGGTGAGGTACCCCTGCTGCACCGACATCGGGTCGGCGATGAAGGGGGCCGGGTTGAAGGTATAAGGCTCGTACTGCTCGTCGCGGAACCCGTCATAGTTGGCCTTCATCCAGAGGTAGAAGCCGCCGAAGAACGTCGCCTGGCCGAGGATCAGCTTGCTCGCCTGCGTCATGTCGGCGAGTGTCTCGAAAGGCGAGTCCGGGTGGGCGATGAGGATCTGCGGGTCCTTCTGGAAGATCGCCGCGACCGCCATGGTCGGGATGCCCTCCTTGACGCTGTTGATCGTGCCCATGCCGCCCATGTAGAAATCGACCTGGCCGGTGGCGAGCAGCTGCTGGCCGGGCGATTGCGGCCCGCCGGGGCGGATGGTGACGTCGAGCCCGTATTCGGCATAGGTGCCGTCGGCGATGGCCTGGTAGTAGCCGCCGTGCTCGGCCTGGGCCAGCCAGTTGGTGGCGAAGGTCACCTCGTCCAGCTCCTGGGCGCCGGCGGCGCCGGAAAGCGCGGCGAGGGCAAGCGTCGTCGATGCGGCAAGTCTGATGACGTCTCTCATTGATCGATCTCTCCGAACCGGGGCATGGAGGGGCTCCACGCATGTCCAAATCTTGTGCGCCTTTACGGCATGCACAATTCTTTGCCCCATCCGTCGCGCTTGTGAAGATCAAAAATACGTCACAGCCATAAAATGCCTGCCATGCGTGCAAAAATGCGAAAATGGGCTAGGCAAGCGCTTTACCCGCCGCTAGCATCCCCGCTCCGGATTTCCCGCCTCACCATGGACGCCATGGCCCAGCCGCTCGTTCCCGCCTCGATCCACCCGCCCTTCGCGCCCTACAGCCACGGCATGGTCGTGCCCGAGGGGCAGCGGATCGTCTTCTGCTCGGGCCAGCTCGGCATAGGCGCGGACGGTACGATCCCGCCCGATTGCGCCGGGCAGACGCGGCTTTGTTTTGCCAATATCGCCGCGATCCTCGCCGAGGCGGGAATGACGCTGGCCGACGTCGTGCGCATCAACGCCTACGTGACCGGGCGCGAGCACCTGCCCGACTACATGGCCGTCCGCAACGCACTGTTTGCGCAGCCTTATCCCGCCTCGACGCTGATGATCGTCTCGGGCTTCGCCCGGCCGGAATTCGTGGTGGAGATCGAGGCGGTGGCGGCCGGGACGTGATTTCCTCCGCCTGTCACCCCGGCGAAAGCCGGGGCCCAGTAAACAACGCAGTTACGGGTTTGCTGAGAAGGTCGAACCGTCGGGGGCGGACGCAATCTTCAGCGTGTACTGGGTTCCGGCTTTCGCCGGAATGACATCGGTGGTGGACTTGATATCGAGCCCAAATTCCGAACATTGAGAGGTGCGACCATGACCCGCAAGATCTGGTGGATGGAGTTCGCCGCGCGCGAGTTCGACAGGATCGATCCGATGAAGGCCATCGCCATCCTGCCGATCGCCGCAGTCGAGCAGCACGGGCCGCACCTGCCGGTCGGGGTCGACACCTACATCAACCAGGGAATGCTGGAGATGCTCGTCCCCCGCATCCCCGAGGCGATGGACGTACGCATTCTGCCGGTGCAGGCGGTGGGAAAATCCAACGAGCACATCTGGGCGCGGGGCACCATCAGCCACGTCGCCACCAACCTCATCGACGCCTGGACGCAGATCGGGTTGGAGGTGGCGCGCGCGGGGCTCAAGAAGCTCGTCATCGTCAATTCGCATGGCGGCAACGAGGACGTGATGAGCATCGTCGCGCGCGAATTGCGGGTGCGCGCCGGCATGCTGGTGGTGCGCTCCGGCTGGCGCTTCCCGCAGCCGGAGGGATTGCTCTCCGACACCGAGCGGCGCCACGGCATCCATGGCGGGGACGCGGAAACCTCGCTGATGCTGCACTTCCGCCCCGACCTCGTCGAGATGGAGCGCGCCGTCGATTTCGTCGCCGTCCATGCGCGCGACGAGGCCGAGTACAAATATTTGCGGCCCACCGGCTCCAACCACGCCTACGCCTGGGTCGCCTCCGACGTGAACCCGGCGGGCGCCGCCGGCAACGCCTCGCTGGCGACCGCCGAAAAGGGTCGGCTCCTCGCCGAGAGCCAGGTCAGGGGCATGCTGGAACTGCTGGAGGAGGTGGAGCGCTTCCCGCTCCCGCAATAGAGCGTTTCCAGGAAAAGTGGACACCACTTTTCCGGTTCGGAAACGCGATAAAACAAAGAGTTAGAGGTCGTTCAGCGTTTCAAGGAAACGGTGGACGACTCTAGGGGGGAGCGACCCAAGGCAGGTTTGGGGGCTCAGACCTTGGGTCGCCCGCAGCCTTTGGAGGTCCCGGAGACTGCTGGCTGATAATTCGCGAGGGGCTGGTTAGGTTCCAATGGCCGAATAAATCCACGACAAGCCTTCCACAGGCTCGGCACCCCTCCACCTGCCCACCGGGTCATTCCCGCGAAAGCGGGAAACTCTGTTCCCTTCACCCGGTATCGCAACGGAGGTCCCCGCTTTCGCGCGGATGACCCGGTGGGCAGGAAGCTCCGCAACAGACCGCAAGACGGCAACCCTACCTGTATCCCGCCGCCTGCAGCTCGAAGAGGTCTGCATAGACGCCGCCCTTGGCGACGAGCTCGGCATGGCTGCCGTCCTCGATGATGCGCCCGCCCTCGAGCACCAGGATGCGGTCGGCCATCCGCACCGTCGAGAAACGGTGCGAGATGAGGAGCGTCGTCTTGCCTTGCGCAAGGCCGATGAAGCGGGCGAACACCTCGGCCTCCGCCTTGGCGTCGAGCGCGGCGGTCGGCTCGTCGAGGATCATCATCTGCGCGTCGCGCATATAGGCGCGCGCGATGGCGATCTTCTGCCATTCGCCCCCGGAAAGATCCCGCCCCTTGTTGAAGAGGCGCCCCAGCGGCTGGTCGTATTTGAGCGGAAGCTTCTCGATCACGTCGGCGGCAAGGCTCCTCTCGGCGGCCTCTTCGATCCGCTCGCGGCTCGGCGCCTCATCGAGGCTGCCGACGGCGATGTTCTCGGCCGCCGTGAACGAATAGCGGATGAAATCCTGGAAGATGACGCCGACGTGCCGGCGCAGGTCCGCGATGTCGATGTCCTTCAAATCGATCCCGTCGATGCTGATCCGCCCCTCGTCCGGATCGTAGAGCCGGGTCATCAGCTTGACGATGGTGGACTTGCCCGCCCCGTTCTCGCCCACCAGCGCCATGGTCTCGCCGGCGTGGATCTCGAACGACAGGTTGCGGATCGCCCAGGTCTCGGCTTCGGGATAGCGGAAGCCGACGTTCTCGAAGCGGATGCCCTGCCGGATGGGCTCCGGGAAGGGCTTCGGGTTTATCGGCTGCACGATGGTCGGCTTGATCTCGAAGAACGAGAAAAGGTCGTCGAGATAGAGCGTCTGCCCGGCGACCTGGGTGAAGCCGAGGAGGATCTTCTGGAAGAGCCCGTTCAACCGCAGGAACGAGCCCGACAGGAAGGTGAGGTCGCCGATGGTGAAATCGCCGGCGATCGTGCGCCAGACGATATAGGCGTAAGCGCCGTAATAGGTCAGCGTCGAGATGGCGGCCAGCAGCCCGCCCCATACCGCCCGGTCGATGGCGAGCTTGCGGTTGTCGAGGAAGATGGTGGTGGCAAGGCTGCGGAACCGCTCGACGAGGAAATCGCCGAGGTCAAAGAGCTTGACCTCCTTGGCCGTCTCCGGCGTCGCCCCGATCCGGCGCAGGTATTCGAGCTGGCGCCGCTCGGGCGTGCGGCCCCGGCTCATGTAGTAGCCCATGGTGTTGAACCGCTGCTCGCCCCAGACCGCGGGGATGAGCGACAGGAAAAGCAGCAGGATCAGCCACGGCGCGTAGACGAAGAGGCCGATGGCGAGGGTTGCAACGGTGATGATGTCCTGCGCCTGCCCGAAGAGCTGGGAAAGCACCGTCGAGCGGCTGCCCGCCTGCCGTCGCGCGCGCTCCAGCCGGTCCTGGTAGTCGGCCGATTCGAAATGGATGAGATCAAGCGCCGCCGCGTGCTGCATCAGTTCGATGCTGACCGTGTTGGAGTGCAGCTCGCCAAGGATCTGGTCGACGAGCGAGACGGCGCGGGTCAGGTAATCGGAAACGACGACGAGGGCGAACTCGATGGCGAGGAGCGTCGCCACATAGGTGAGCGCCCCGCTTTCCCACCATGTCCGGAAGTCGCCCGCCGGCACCGCGCCACCGGTCAGGCGCACCACCTCGTCTATGATGAGCTTGCCGACGTAGAGCATGGCGACCGGCTGCAGGGCGCGCACGAGCCGCAGCCCGATGCTGGCGAGAGTGAGGAACTTGCTGGTCCGCCAGATCTGCGCAAAGAGCCGCCCGAGGTGCCGCAGCGTCTTCAGCCGCTCGGCGAGGGGAGCGGGAGAGTCGGGGCTGCGGAGGGAAGGATCGGGCGGGGTCATCGGGCCAAACTACAGCGAGGCGGAAACTTCGTCACGCCAGGCATGACCAGCGCCCTTGGTCACCGGCCCATCCCTCTCACCATTGTCATATTGCTCGTTGTACTACCAGTGCGCACGCCGCTTGCCTGGTGCGTACTGGGTCCCGGCTTCCGCCGGGATGACAGCCGGTGGGTGTGGATGAACGGTGCCACGAGCACGATCCGCATCCCTCCCCCTTCAGGGAGGGGGCACTGATGTCCCCACTCCCGCTGATGGGTGCAAGACCAATCAGAACCGCTGCGGACCCTCGGGCTTGTTCGCGACGATCTCGTCGATCCGCGCCAGCACGTCCGGCGTCAGCTTCTCCTTGGCCTTCAGCGCCGAGAGGTTGTCCTCGAGCTGGCTCTTCTTCGAGGCGCCGAGGATGACGGTCGAGACGTGCGGGTTGGCGAGGCACCAGAGCAGCGCCAGGTGGTGGATCGGCAGGCCGATCTCCTTGCCGAGGCCGGCGAGCTGCTTGATCTTTTCCAGCTGCTGCTTGCCCTCCTCGCTCTCCCAGCGCTGCTTCAGCCACTCGTAGCCGGGCAGGTTGAGGCGGCTGTCGGCGGGGATGCCGTCATTGTACTTGCCGGTGAGGATGCCCGAGGCCAGCGGCGACCAGATGGTGGTGCCGAGCCCCATGAGGTCGTAGAGCGGCAGGTAGTCCGCCTCGACTTTCTGGCGCACGAAGAGGTTGTATTGCGGCTGCTCCATCACCGGCGGGCTGATGCCCAGAGAACGGGCGACCGCATAGGCTTCGGTCAGCTGCTGCGCGTTCCATTCGGAGGTGCCCCAGTAGAGGACCTTGCCCTGCGTGACGAGGTTGTGCATCGCCCAGACCGTCTCCTCGATCGGGGTGTCGACGTCCGGCCGGTGGCAGAAATAGAGGTCGAGGTAGTCGACCTGCAGGCGCTTCAGGGCCGCGTGGCAGGCGTCGGTCACGTGCTTGCGCGACAGGCCCTTCTGCGTCGGCTTTTGACCGCCCCAGAAGACCTTGGAGGAGACCGAATAGGTGTCGCGCCCCCAGGCGAGCTTCTTTAAGGCCTCGCCCATCAGCGCTTCCGAAACGCCTGCCTCGTAGCCTTCGGCGTTGTCGAAGAAATTGATGCCCTCGTCATAGGCCAGCGCCATGATGTCCATGGCGTCCTTCTCATCGACCTGTTTGCCGAAGGTGACCCAGGAGCCGAGCGAGAATTCGCTGACCTTGAGGCCCGATTTTCCGAGGCGACGGTATTCCATCTGTCGTTCCTTTTGCCTTGCGCGGCGTGACGTGCGGACCGGAAGCGGCTGCCTCCGGCGGCTGCGGGGCGGGTGCCGCGGCGCTGCGATTGGGCGGATGCGTTGAAGGAGCCGGCGGGTCCCATGCATCCGGTGGTTTGGGGGCGAGGCGCGGGCCAGGGCGGCGTGCGCTCGTCGCGTGCGAAGCATCGCACATCGGCGATGTTAGACAGACGCCCGCGTCCCGCCAAGCCCTCGCGCAGCCGGGATCGCCGAACCCGCGCCTTGAAATCAACGCAATCGAACACCAGATAGATCACAGCGACGTCGAGGGTGTTTGCTCCCTCCGTTGCGCGGCTGTCACGAACCCTCCCTACCCTGATGGTGATTTGCTCCGGCAAGCGGAGCCACGATCATTGCGAGGCAGATGACGCCGCTTCAGTTGGTCACCATGGCCTTTCAGAGGCCGGACCATTCCGTAATTTTGCAAGCCTGCCGCCCTGGCGTGTCGCCGGCCGTTCCGTATCGGAACCCGCGACCCCGGCCGGGCGGGCTGCATCGGGCGCCCTTGCGCGCCCAATGAAGAAGACGACAACATGAAGAAGACTATCGATCTGACGACCCCTGCCGACCTCTATCTCGGCAGCGACCACATCACCGCCCGGGCCCAGGGCCACCGGCATTTCCGCCACGCCTTCTCGGCGATCCGCTTTGCCATGGAGCAGGCGGCGCCGGTCAGCCTGCGCGGGGCGATGCTGCGCGCCGACGGCAAGCTGCTCGACGGCGCGGACATCCGCGCCCTCTACCAGGCGGACCTGCGCTTCGCGCGCCGCCTGCCGCCGGAAGTGAGCGCGCTCAACGCGGCCTGACGCGTAAAACCCGAGCCTGGCGAACTGAACCTTGCCCGCCGTGCCGCGTTGTGAGCGGCAGGGCAGCAAGGGAGGTTCGCCATGCTCAACACCAAGACGTCCTCGGCCATCGTCGCCGTCACAGACGTCGAACGGGCGCGCAATTTCTACCAGAACATTCTCGGCCTCGAGCTCAATGGCGAGGGCATGGGCGGTGTCATGTCCTTCCGCACGGGCGACAGCGAGCTCATCGTCTACCCCTCTCGCTTTGCCGGCACCAACCGCGCCAATGCGGTCGTGTGGGGCGTGGGCGAGGACATCGACGCGATCGTTGCCGACCTGAAGGCCAAAGGCGTGACCTTCGAGCACTATCCGGACGACGAATGGATGCAGCGCGACGGCGACGTCCACATGGCGGGCGAGGCCAAGCTCGTCTGGTTCAAGGACCCGGACGGCAATATCTTGCATCTCAACAGCATGTAGGCGCCTTACGGCAATGCCCTGAGGAATCCCGCCAGGTTCTCGGTCACGTGATGGACGTGCGGCCCGCTGGCGCGGCCGAGTTCCCAGGCGTCGACCTGCTCGTGGACGAAGTCCTCGCCCGCCGTCACCTGCACCGTGACCATCCCGACCTCGTGGGGTACGAGCAGGTTCTTTTCCAGATCGTCGAACATGGCGGCCTTGCCCGGATCGATGCCGTGGCGGGTGAGGAACCCGTCATAGGCCCGCCGGTGGGGCTTGGGCACGAACTCCATGTCGCGGATGTCGAAGACGTGCTCGAAGAGATGGTCGCCCCCGATCCGCGCCAGCACGGCGCGGGCGTGGCCGAGATCGCCATTGGTCAGGATGAACTTGCGGCCGGGCAGAGCGGCGATCGCGGCGATCAGCTCCGGGTGCGGGTCGACCGAGGAATAGTCGATGGCGTGCACCGTCGACAGGAAATGATCCGGGTCGATCTTGTGGCAGGTCATCAGGCCGTTGAGAGTCGTGCCGTAGTCCCGGTAGTAGGCTTTCTGCAGCACGCGCGCGTCCTCGAAGCTCAGCGCGGTCAACTCCATGACGTAGTGCGTCATGTTGAGGTCGATCTGGGCGAAGAGGTTGCAGGTGCGCGGGTAGAGCGTGTTGTCGAGGTCGAACACCCAGTCGACGACATGGCCGAACGAGCGGGCGAGAGACGCGGCAGCAGTTGGAGACAGGTCGTTCATTTTGCCATTCTGGCAGAAATCGGTGAACGCTTCATCTAGGTGCCGGATTCGTTATTATCATCCCCATCCTCTCCCTCCGCGGTGACCGAGAGCTTGAGCATGTTGGCAAGTCCTGCCGGGTTGACCGCCGCCGAAACGGCGGTGATGAGCTTGAGCGGCGAGGCGGGCGCGACGGCGACCTCGAGGCTTTGCGGATCGGCGAGGAACCGACGCACCTGCCCGACGATGCTCTGCGCCAGCGCGGGCGCCCGCGCATTGGCGAGATTCAACTCGATACGCTCGATAAGGCCCTCGACATAGGCATTTGGCTCCTGGCCCTCGTGCTGGGCGGCATAGGCGAAGAACCGGGGCGCGAGCCCCGCATCGTCATAACGCACATGCGCCGAAACGAGATGCAGCTTCTCGAGAAGCTCGAACCCGACCCGCATCTGCAGCTCGGCGGCGCTCTGCGACTTGCCCTTGCTTGCGAACTCGGCCATCTGCCGGTCGGTCTCGTAGATCATCTGCAGGACTTCGGGCGTCATGCCGTCGAAGGCGAAGGCCAGCTCGAGCGCCCCCTGCCCGTCGAAGGCGATGCGCAAGGGCGCGAGGGAAACGCGCCCGTTCTCCATCGACCAGTCGATCGTCGCCTCGACGGCGCCGGTGACGTCCGAGGCGCCCAAGATCGCGTAGCCGGCCTTGGCGTCCGACTTGCCCGGGCCGGTGCGGATGGTCATGCCCTCGAAGAGGAGATGCGAGGTGACGTCGACGAGCTCGCCCTCCCCCGGCGGCGGGTTGAACGTCGAGTCCGCCCTGATCGCGGCGACGGACAGCACCTCCACCCCGTCATGGGTAAAGCTCAGCGGGCCCGTCTCGAGGTCGGAGAACAGCATCACGGTGACTTCGGCGCCGACCTGCGGCGGCAGATAGAAATCGGTCATGCGCAGGCCCTCGACCGTCACGGCGAGGGGCTGGGCACCCGCATCCGCCTCGAACACCAGCCGGTCGATGGTCAGGGCTTCGGCCCTATAGGTCCCGTCCTCGGTTTCGCTGACGCCGGTAAAGCGCAGTTCGACGTCGAGGTCGACGGGCCCCAGCATCCCTTCGGCCTGCACGATGGAAGCGCTCATGCCGTCGACGACGATTGCATCGCCTTCCGCGCGCGCCGGCCCGAAGGTGAAATCGTAGCCCATCAGGCCATAGGCCGCCTGCACCCGTTCGAGAAACGCCTCCGGCTCCACCGCCGCGGCCGGCGCCGCCACGAGGAACGCCGCGAGGGTCGTGCCGATGCCGATCATGCGCATGAGTGCCTCCAGTCTCGAATCCTGCCCCGGCCGCTATCAGGCCAGCGCGACACATATGTGGCAAGTCCGGCCGCAACGCTAGCAATCGGCTAACCAATCGATGCAATTTGCATCAAATGCCACACCGGCGTCGCAGTCGTGCCCATCCATGTGCGCGGCATCGACGAAAGGCATTTTCCATGAAGCTTGCGATCTTCCTCGCCGCGATGGTCCTGACGGTACCGGCGGCCGCCCCGGCCCTCGCCGGGGATCCCCACCACTTCCTCTACACCAGCGCAGGCGAGCTGCCCTCGCACGAGGCGATCCTCGCGCGCCCGGACATCGCCGGCGCGCAGGTCGTCTACAACTGGCGGATGCTGGAGCCGGGCGAGGGCAGCTACGACTTCTCGGCCATCGAGGCGGACCTCGCCCTCGCCGAGCGGCTGGGCAAGAAGCTCTTCATCCAGGTGCAGGACCGGTTCTTTTCTCGCCAGGCGCGCAACATTCCCGAGTATCTCCTGACCGATCCGCAGTATGGCGGGGGCCTCGTGCCGCAGGTCGACAAGCCGGGCGAGACCGATGCAGTCGGCTATGGCTGGGCCGCCATGCAGTGGAACGCGCCGCTGCGCCAGCGCTACCAGGCCCTGCTTGCAGCCCTCGCCGAGCGCTTCGATGGGCGCATCTTCGGGCTCAACCTGCCCGAAACCGCCATCGACATCGACATGGAGGCCGAGGGTACGGGCTTCACGTGCGAGGCCTATTTCGAAGCCGAGCTCGAAAACCTCGCCTTCGCGCGCGAAGCGTTCGAAGAGGCGCATGTCGTCCAGTACGTCAATTTCTGGCCCTGCGAATGGGCCAACGACCACAACTACATGGGCCGCCTCTTCGCGCTCGCCCAAGAGCGGGGGATCGGTCTCGGTGGCCCCGATATCGTGCCATGGCGGCGCGGGCAGATGAAGAACGCCTATCCGTTCTTCAACCAGTACAAGGGAGAGCTCTCCTTCGTCGGCATGGCCGTGCAGGAGCCGACCCTGACCTACACCAACGAGGAAACCGGCAAGCCGTTCACGCGCGAGGAGTTCATCGCATTCGCCACCGACTATCTCGGGGTCGACGCCATCTTCTGGAGTGTCGAGACGACCTGGCTCAACGACTAAAGCGTATCCAGCCACTTTTCCGGTTCGGTAACGCGCAAAACAAAGAGTTAGAGGGACGTTCGGCGTTTCAGGGAAACGGTGAACGGCTCTAGCGCACGATCAGCGTGCCGGCGCCGTGTTCGGTGAAGAGCTCGACCAGCACCACGTGCGGCATCTTGCCGTTGAGGATGACGACGCCTTCGACGCCCGCGTCGAGCGCCTCGAAGCAGGTCTCGACCTTGGGGATCATGCCGCCCGAGATGGTGCCGTCGGCGATGAGGTCCCTGGCGTCGCGCACCGAAAGCTCGGGGATGAGCTTGCCGTTCTTGTCGAGGACGCCGGGCACGTCGGTGAGGAACAGGAGGCGCTTGGCACCGAGCGAGCCGGCGATGGCGCCCGCGAAGGTGTCGGCATTGATGTTGTAGGTCGCCCCGTCCCGGCCCGGCGCAACGGGGGCGATGACCGGGATCATCTCCGAGCGGGCGAGCAGGTCGAGGAGCGTGCGGTCGACCTCGACCGGCTCGCCGACGAACCCGAGGTCGAGCACCCGCTCGATATTGGAGGTCGGGTCCTTGTACTTCTTCTCGGCCTTCTTGGCGAAGACCATGTTGCCGTCCTTGCCGCAAAGCCCGATCGCCCATTCGCCCTCGGCGTTGATGAGCGCGACGATCTCCTTGTTGATCGAACCGGCCAGCACCATTTCGACGATCTCGACGGTGCGCTGGTCGGTGACGCGCAGGCCCCCTTCGAACTTGCTCTCGATGCCCATGCTGTCGAGCATCCTGCCGATCTGCGGGCCGCCGCCATGCACGACGATCGGGTTGACCTTGGACTGCTTCAATAGCGCGATGTCGCGGGCGAAGGCCTGGCCGAGCGAGGGATCGCCCATGGCGTGGCCGCCATATTTGACGACGACGGTCTTGCCCTCGTAGCGCTGCATGTAGGGCAGCGCCTGGGCGAGGATGCCCGCGTCGTGGGAGAACCGGTCGGCGGTGGCGGCAGGCTTGTCGGTCATGACGGTGCAGTCCCTCCGGAGCGGGCAGGTCGTTGAGACGATCTAATGGATTCTTGCGCGAAGCGAAATCGGCAGGAACGATAAAATCTCGCCCATCCCCCGTCGGCCGGCTTGCGCGGGCCGGCGCGATCTATAGGCTCACTCTTGCCATACGCCGGGAGGACGAGTGGAGACGCCGAGCGGGGATATCGCCGATCTCATCGGGCGCATCGCGCTCGGCGAACGCGCGGCTTTCCGCGTGCTCTACGAGCGCACGAGCGCGAAACTCTTTGGCGTGACGCTGCGTATCCTCAAGAACCGGGCGGAAGCCGAAGAGGCGCTGCAGGAGATCTACGTCAAGGTGTGGCGCCGCGCCGACCGCTATGTGCCGGGCACGACGAGCCCGATCAGCTGGCTGGTGGCCGTGGCGCGCAACCATTGTCTCGATATCCTGCGCGCCCGCCGGCCGG
Source organism: Devosia geojensis (assembly GCF_000969415.1). Classification (GTDB taxonomy): domain Bacteria; phylum Pseudomonadota; class Alphaproteobacteria; order Rhizobiales; family Devosiaceae; genus Devosia; species Devosia geojensis. The sequence continues at coordinate 52,377 of NZ_JZEX01000185.1, forward strand.
TCGCCGACGACATCGACGTCGCCCTCGAGATCCCCGACGCCGCGCCCGATCCGGAGGCCAGCGCGCTGGCCGGCGGTGAGCGCGCCCGGATCGAGGCGTGCCTTGCCGAGCTCGACGCCGCGCGGGCGGAAGCCGTGCGCGGCGCCTATCTCGACGGCTTCAGCTACGAAGAACTGGCCAACCGGCACGGCGTGCCGTTGAATACCATGCGCACCTGGCTGCGGCGCAGCCTTTTGAGACTGAGAGAGTGCCTGACGCGATGACGAGCGACGAGGACATCGGCGAGGAACCGGGCGGCAGGACGCTGGTGGCCGAGTACGTGCTCGGCCTTCTCGACACGCCGACCAACGAGCGGGTGCGCCGTGCGATCGAGGACGATCCGCGCCTGCAGCGCGAGGAGGCGTTCTGGCGCGCCCGTTTTTCCGCCCTCGACAATGAGTTTGCCGAAGAGACGCCGCCCGCCCATGTCGGCTCGGGCGTCGAGGCACGCCTCTTCGGCGAGGATCGTCCGGCGGGCTTCTGGCCGACCCTGTGGAACAGCCTGCCGCTCTGGCGCGGGCTCGCCGCGGGGGCGCTGGCCGTCGCGGTCGTCGCGGCCGGCATCAGCCTCACCCGCATGACGCCAAGCACGCCCACCGAGCTCGCTGTCGCGCTCGTTGCCGCCCTCGAGGAGGAAGGCAGCGACGTGCGGTTCCTGGCGCTCTACGACCCGGAGGATGGCATGCTGCGCTTGACCGGCCTTTCCGGCACGCCGGGGACCGACGAGGATTTCGAGCTCTGGGCGATCGAGGAGGACGGCCAGCCCGTCTCGCTCGGCATCGTCGAGGCGGGCAGCCACAACATGGTCCGCATGCCCCCCGCCGCGAGCGCCGAGTGGGGCGAGGGCTCGGTGCTCGCCATCACGCTCGAGCCCGAGGGCGGTTCGCCGACCGGCCAGCCGACGGGGCCGCTTATGGCGCGCGGCGTCGCAACCCCCATCTGACGTGAATTCTGAAAGCTGAAACTTTCTGCGCGAGGTTCCGTAGCTAGGCGCGTCCCCCGATTGCGGGCGGCACGACACCAAGGAAGGAACCAGTCTCATGAAAGCCATGCTCCACGCGCTCGCCCTCTCGACCGTCCTCGTCCTCGCGGGCGCAGCCTTCGCCCAGGATAATCCCATGGTCGGCGGCGCGGCGATGTTCGCCGACAAGACCATCGTCGAGAACGCCGTCAACTCGGCCGACCACACGACCCTCGTTGCCGCCGTCCAGGCCGCCGACCTCGTCGACACGCTCTCGGGCGAGGGCCCGTTCACCGTGCTCGCTCCGGTCAACGCCGCGTTCGAGGCGCTTCCCGCCGGCACGGTCGAAACGCTCCTCAAGCCCGAGAACAAGGCGATGCTGCAGACGGTTCTCGGCTGCCACGTCATCCCGACGCTCGCCCTGTCCACCGACATCGCATCCATGGTCGAGGACGACGGGGGCGAGCACGTGGTCGAAACGGTCGGCGGCTGCATGCTCACCCTCAAGGCCGCTGACGGCATGGTGACGGTGACCGACGAGAACGGCGCGACCGCCAACGTCACCATCGCGGACGTGCGCCAGTCGAACGGTGTCATCCACGTCATCGACGCGGTGCTGACCCCCAGGGCCACCGCCATGTGATGAGCCGATTGACCGGCATTGGGGGCGGGGTGCCATGCGCTCCGTCCCCCCTTTTCACCCAGGATTGAGATGCCGCCCCGTCGCCTGCGCGCTAGAGTCGGCGCGTGGGCGCAAAGCCCGGGAGGACACCATGACCATTTCGCGAAGGTTCCTGCTTTTGGGCGGCAGCGCCGCTGCCGGCCTTGCCGCGATTGCCGCCGCCATGCGCCCGATGTCGCCACCCGCCGCGGCCGCCGAAGGCAGCTTCGAGTTCACTCTGACCGATGCCGAGTGGCAGGCGCGGCTATCGCCCGAGGCCTATGATGTGCTGCGCCACGAAGGAACGGAGCGCCCCTTCACCTCGCCGCTCAACGACGAGAAGCGCGCCGGCACGTTCGCCTGCGCCGGGTGCGACCTGCCGCTCTTTGCCTCGCAGACGAAGTACGACAGCGGCACCGGCTGGCCGAGCTTCTATGACCACCTGCCCGGCGCTATCGGCACCTCCGAGGATACTTCGCTCTTCATGGTGCGTACCGAAGTGCATTGCGCCCGCTGCGGCGGGCACCAGGGACACGTCTTCGAAGACGGCCCCGCGCCCACGGGCCTGCGCTACTGCATCAACGGCGTCTCGTTGAAGTTCGTGCCGGAGCCGGCGGCGTAAGCGGCGCGCCGGACGCGCATGGCGGCCCTTCCAAGGTTTGCCGTTGAAAGGCGAGGCCGAATACCGATATGCGAGGGGACAGGTTTTTTCTGCAGTCCCCCATGAAACTGACAATCATCCAGACCGGCGACGTGCCCGAACCGCTGCGCGGCAAGTACGGCCCCTACGCAACGATGTTCGAGCGCATGTTCGATGCGACCGGCAACGGCTTTTCCTACCGGACGGTGAAGATCGCCGAGGGCGAGCCGTTCCCGCAGGCCGAGACGCTCGAGGGCATCGTCATCACCGGCTCGGCGGCGGGTGTCTATGAGGACCATGCGTGGCTGAAGCCGCTGCGCGCCTTCATCCGCTCGGCTTACGGGGCGAGGACCCCAATGCTGGGCGTCTGCTTCGGCCACCAGATCATGGCCGATGCGCTGGGCGGGGACGTGCGGAAATCCGAGAAGGGCTGGGGGCTCGGGCGCCACACCTATTCCGTCAAGGACCGCCCGGCCTTCATGCGGGCCGCTCCCGCAGCGCTCGCCGTCGCCTGCTCGCACCAGGACCAGGTGATCGTGCCGCCCGGCGAGGCCGAGGTGATCCTTTCCTCCGACTTCACCCCCAATGCCGGGCTCGCCTACAAGAACGGCGCGGCGCTGAGCTTCCAGCCGCATCCCGAGTTCCTTGACGACTACACCGTCGCCCTTGCCGAACTGCGCCGCGGCAAGGCGCCTGACGACGTCGTCGACGCGGCCGTCGCCTCGGTCGCGACGCCCTCCGACAGCCAGGCTGTCGCCGGCTATATCGGGCGGTTCTTCAGAGGTTAGACGTTTCAGGCGTGATTGGAATCGGCGGTTCCTGCGCCTCCCTCCCACTTGAGGGGAGGGAATGAGGGTGGGGGTGGTTCAGTGATCCGCCGATGGACCCCCGACCCCTCCCTCAAGGGGGAGGGGAGCCTTGGGCTCGTGCTTCTGCTGGAATCAACAGCTTCCTAGCCCTCGAGCAGCATTGCGATCTCGGCGCGCAGCTCCGCGATCCCCGAGCCCTTTTCGCTCGAGGTCAGCATTGCGGTCGGGTGCGCGGCCGGGCGCTTGGCGATGCCGGCCTGTGTCGCCGCCACGACCTTCTGCAGCTCTCCGGCCGAAGGCTTGTCGGCCTTGGTCAACACCACCTGGTAGCTGACGGCCGCCCGGTCGAGCTCGTTCATCACCGACTGGTCGTTGGCCTTGATGCCGTGGCGCGCATCGACGAGCACGTAGACGCGCCGCAGGGTCGGGCGGCCGGTCAGGTATTTGTGGATCAGCCGCGTCCATGCCTTCACCTTGTCCTCGGGGGCCTGGGCGAAGCCGTAGCCGGGCATATCAACGATGCGGAGCGGCGCCGACTGGCTCTCGAAGATGTTGAGTTCCTGCGTGCGCCCCGGCGTGTTGGAGGTGCGCGCCAGCCCGGATGTGCCGCAGAGTGCGTTGATCAGCGACGATTTGCCGACGTTGGAGCGCCCGGCAAAGGCGATCTCCACCCGGTCGGCCGGCGGCAGGTCGGATATCGCGACGCACCCTTTGACGAAGACGAACGGGCGCGCAAACAGCAGCCGGCCGGCTTCCAGGGTCTCGGGGCTGTAGGTCGGCTCACTCATGGCTCGATTTCCCAGTAGGCCTCATCCTGAGGTGCGGGCGAAGCGAGCCTCGACGGACGAGGCCGTGGCACCGGCGGCACGGCCCTCGCGGTTCGAGGCTCGGCTGCGCCGAGCGCGTCACCCATGAGGGCTACCGACACACCCTTCCTCAAGCCTTTGGCGGCTCGACTTCCTTGGGCTTGCGGCGGAAGCTGGCCAGGATGTTGCCGAAAAGGTCGACCTCCACCCCGTGCCGCTTCATGATGTACCATTGCTGGACGATCGACAGGAAGTTGTTCCAGGCCCAGTAGATGACGAGGCCGGCCGGGAACGTGCCGAGCATGAAGGTGAAGATGATCGGCATCAGCCCGAAGATCATCGCCTGCGTCGGGTCGGTCGGCGGCGGGTTGAGCTTCATCTGCACCCACATGGTGATGCCCATGATGATCGGCCACACGCCCAGGTGCAGGAATGCCCCGAAGATGGGAACGAGCGTCGGATCCCAGGGAATCAGTCCGAAGAGGGTGAAGATGTTGGTCGGATCGGGCGCGGCGAGGTCGCGGATCCAGCCGAAGAACGGCGCGTGCCGCATCTCGAGGCTGATGAAGATGACGGTGTAGAGCGCAAAGAACACCGGAATCTGGATGAGGATCGGCCAGCAGCCCGAGAGCGGATTGATCTTCTCTTTCTTATAGAGCTCCATCATCGCCTGCTGCTGGGCGGCCCGGTCGTCCTTGAACCGCTCCTGGATGGATTTCATCTCCGGGGCGACACGCCGCATGGCGGCCATGGAGGCATAGGAGCGGTTGGCGAGCGGAAAGAAGATCGCCTTGATGAGGACCGTCACCGCCAGGATAGCGAGGCCGAAATTGCCAAGCACCCCGTGGAGCGCGGTCAGCAGCCAGTGCAGCGGGCGGGTGATGAAGAAGAACCAGCCCCAGTCGATGAGAAGCTCGAGCCGGTCGAAGCCGTATTGCTGCTCGTAGGAGGCGATGACCGCCTCCTCCTTGGCGCCGGCGAAGACATAGCTCTCGCTGGTGGCGGTGCCGCCGGCCGGAACCATGAGCGGCTGCGTCTCGACGAAGCTCGTCTGGTAGACGTCGACGCCCTGCGCGTTGGCGTAGGAGAAGCGGGCGTTGATGGCGGCCGCGGGCGTCGGCAGCACGGCGGTCGCCCAGTACTTGTCGGTGATGCCGAGCCACCCGGAGGTGTTGGAGAAATCGACCTGCCGGTCGTTGCGGATGTCCTGGTACTTGCGCGCGACCCAGTTGTTCGAGCCGAGGACGCCGAGCAGGCCTTCATGCTGGATGAAGAAGTTCTGCACGTGCGGCGTGCCCTGGCGCACCACGCGCGCGTAGGGGAAGAGCGCGACGTCCCCGCCGGTCTGGTTCTCGACGGTCTGGGTGACGGTGAAGAGATAATGCTCATCGAGCGCGAAGGTGCGGCGGAAGACGAGCCCCTGCCCGTTGTCCCAGACGAGGGTGACGGGCGCCCCCGCCGTCAGGTTGGTCGCCTCGCCCTCGAGCGTCCAGACCGTGTCGCCATTGGGCACAGCGATGTTGGCGCCGCTCGCCGGAACGAAGCCCTGCTCGACATAGTAGCCGCCGGGCGCGCCCGAGGGCGAGAGCAGGGTGATGATCGGAGAATCGGGTTCGACCGTCTCGCGGTAGGACTTCAGTTCCAGGTCGTCGAGCCGCGCACCGGTCAGGTTGATCGAGCCGGCAAGATCGCCGGTATCGATGGTGAGGCGCTGCGTTGCGGCAATCGCGCTCGCCCGGTCGGCGAAGGTCTGGGTGCCGGTCGCCGGCGCCGTCGCGGGCTGCCCCTCGGCCGTCTGCGAGGGCGTAGCGAGCCCCGCGTCGAGCTCGCTCTGCTGCTGCTGGGCGAGCTCGGCTTCCTGCATCGAGCGCTCGAGCTGCGGGCCGGCGATGAAGAACTGCCAGCCGAACAGCACGATCATGCTGAGCACAATGGCGAGGATGACGTTGCGATTGTCGTTCATGCTTTTCAAGGATTCCGGTCATCGCCCGCTTCTGCGGGGGACGGTTGGGGTTTATGCCGGGGCTCCTCCACGCGCCTCAGGGCGCGACGCAGGTTTCCGACCAGTTCCGCAAACGGCTCGGCCAGCGCCTCGCGCCGGCCAATGAGCACATAATCATGCCCGCGGGTAAAGTCACGCGCGCAAGCTGTCACAGCCGCGCGAAGCCGGCGCTTGATGCGGTTGCGCTCGGTGGCGGTGCCGACCTTCTTGGTGACGGTGAAGCCGACGCCGGCATCGCCCGTGGCGTTGGGCACGGCCTGCAACGCAAACGAAGGCCGCCCGACGCGCTTGCCCCGGGCAGCCCTCAAGAATTCCGATCGTGCCTTGAGACGGCGCAAGGCACTCGCTCCTGGCTCGGCGGCCGTCATGCGGCCCGCGATGCTCAGGCGGTGAGCTTCTTGCGCCCGACCCGCCGGCGACGGTTGATCACGGCGCGGCCATCCTTGGTGGCCATGCGGGCGCGGAAACCATGGCGGCGAGCACGCACGAGCTTGCTTGGCTGGTATGTACGCTTCATAACATCAGACCGCGCCGGGCACGGTTCCTCTCGTTCGTCTGCTTTCGCATGAAAAAGTCTCTGGCCGGCGGGCACGCCCGACAGCCTTGGGATTGGGGCGCTCTATAGGCAATAGAGGGGGTGAAGTCAACGCCGCCCGGCCGGATTCGCGCCAAGCGGCGATCGGGCGCGCTCGGACGGGCAGGCCAACGCGGCCCGCCCGAAAACATCGCGAGGCGAGGGGGTTAGCCAAGGCTCGGCCGAGCCCTTATACTGGGGCGGATGCGTGCACGTCCCCAAGTCCTGACCAATGTGCTGCCCGGGCGCTTTCGTGGGCTCTCGGTCAAGCTCATCGCCATGATCGTGGTGGTGATCCTGGGCGCCGGCATCGCCATCTACGTGCCCTCTATCGCCAATTTCCGCCTCAACTGGCTGGACGACAGGCTGCGGGTGGGGGTGGTGGCCGCGCGCGTGCTCGATGCGGTGCCCGACGTCATGTCCCTGCCGAGAAGCCTCACCGACCGCCTGCTGACGGCGGCCGGGGCCGACGCCATCGTCTACCGGCGCGAGGGCCAGAGCCAGCTCATCGAGCTGGCCGACGCGCCGACCCCGCGCGAGGCGGTGACCGCCGACATGCGCCAGCGCGATCCGCTGACGGTCATCGTCGGCGCCTTCGACACCATGCTTTCGGGCGGCGGGCGCACGCTGCGCATCGTCGGCTCGGGCGACGCCGACGAGAGCCTCGTCGAGCTCCTGATGCTGGAGCGCCCGCTCTATGTCGAGATGCTCGCCTATTCGCGCAACATCCTCATCCTTTCCTTCGTCATCGCCGGCATCACCGCCTTCGTCCTCTACGTCTTCGTTTCCCAGCTCTTCATCCGCCCGGTCGAGCGGCTGACGCAGAACATCCTCGCCTTCCGGCAGGCGCCCGAGGACGGCACCCTCATCATCACCCCGACGAGCCGGCGCGACGAGATCGGCATCCTCGAGCGCGAGCTCGCCGCCATGGAGGCCGAGATCTATTCCATGCTCCGCCAGCGCCGGCACCTGGCCGATCTCGGCCTCGCCGTCGCTAAGATCAACCACGACCTGCGCAACACCCTGACCTCGGCGCAGCTGCTCTCCGACCAGGTGGTGGCGCTCGACGATCCCAAGATCCAGCGACTGGCTCCGCGCCTCGTCAACACGCTCGACAAGGCCATCGGCTTTGCCCAGTCGGTGCTCGACTACGGGCGCGAGAGCGCGACCCCGCCGCAGCCCCGCCCCGTCGACCTGCACGCCCTCGTCGAGGACGCCGCGTTCGACGCGGGGCTCGCCGGCCATCCGAGCGTCGTCTTTGCCAACGAGGTTCCGGCGGACCTCCACGTCAATGTCGATGCCGGGCAGATGACGCGGGTGCTGGTCAACCTCGTCAAGAACGCCCGCGAGGCGCTGGAGGCGGCCGGCAGCCGCGTCCCCGCGCCCGCCATCGCCGTCACGGCCGGCGAGACCGGCGAGGGCGTGACCATCTCGGTTTCCGACAACGGCCCGGGGCTGCCGCCACGGGCGCGCGCCAACCTCTTCGTCGCCTTCGAGGGTTCGGCCCGCGCCGGCGGCACCGGGCTCGGCCTCGCCATCGCGCGCGAGCTGACCGAAGGCCATGGCGGCCGTCTCATCCTCGCCGACGTGCCCACCGGCACCCGTTTCGACATCCTGCTGCCGGCAAGCGCATTGGTGCGCTGAGGCGTTCGCCGGCTCATCGAAACGCAGAACGATCTTTTGTCGTATCGTCACGTTCCTGCACCGAAAGACCTGGCGTTCCCTTTTTGCCGAAACGCTTCGAAGGTCATTCGCCGAGCCGGATTCGGGCACCGCCCGCCCGTCGGCCGGGGCGCGGAACCGATGCACATTTCTTGGGTCGAACCGCTTGCATATCGCCAAGCGCCCATGTATGGGTTTGCCCGCTTCGCAAAGAGCGGCCCACAGCCGCCCTGCGAACGCTTCAGCCGGGTCCATCCCGGCCCGCGCGCCCGTAGCTCAGCTGGATAGAGCACCAGACTACGAATCTGGGGGTCAGGAGTTCGAATCTCTTCGGGCGCGCCATTTTGCTTCCAGCCAGCTGCCCGACATCTCGTTTGCCACGCTATCCCGTTCGCACCGCAAGGTCCGCGTGTGAATGAGAATGGCAACCGGCCGCGCCGGTGTCCTGCATCAGGGATGGAAACCGAGCTTTAGAAACGTCCCGGCCAGCTTTTGGGCGCACGATGAGTGTCAACCCGAGGAGGAAGACGAATGGCGGAGAGAGAGGGATTCGAACCCTCGAGACGGTTACCCGCCTACACACTTTCCAGGCGTGCGCCTTCGACCACTCGGCCATCTCTCCGCAGCGCGCGCCGGACCATGGGGCCGGTTCCCGAAGGGGTGCGCGAGCGGGCGCAATATAGCCACTAAAGTTCGCCGCGCAAGGGATCACAAGCGCGCGTTCAGCATTGTTTTGGAGCCGGACCGATCCCATCTTGTTCGCGATCGGGCGGGCATGGCAAAATCACGGGCAGGATCAAAGGCAGGCCGGCGACGGCGATGCCGGCAAGGGAAGTTTCGATGCGGCTTGTCCTGAGGGTTGTGGGTACCTGGCTCATCGGCCTTGCCATCGTGCTCATCGTCATCGACGGCACCAAGTCCCTGGCGGCCAACGGGCTGGTGATGACGCCGTTCGGGGAGACCTGGAGCACGCTCCATGCGGCCAGCCTCGAGGCGGTGCGCGACTTTCTTGCCACACGCTTCTTCTCGAACCTGCTCGATGCCGTGTTCGCCGCAATTCTGACCTATCCGGCCTTCGCCGTCGTCGGCGTACCGGGCATCATGCTGGCGCTGATGGGCAGGAAGCCCCGCCAGTACCAGTTCGTCGAGACCGAGCGCGTCTAGCCGCCCGCTTCGACAGAAAGGATCCTTTCCATGTGGTTCAGCACCAAGCCGATGACCATTCCCTCGCCCGAGGAGGCCCTCGCCGGCCGGGCCGCCGCGATGCCCGTCGCCGAGTGGCACTTCGTCAACGACCGGCCGCTGAAGGGGCCCTACCCCGAGGGCGCCGAGACCATCTATTTCGGCCTTGGCTGCTTCTGGGGCGCCGAGCGGCTGTTCTGGCGCCTGCCCGGCGTCTTCGTCACCGCCGTCGGCTACCAGGGCGGCTCGACGCCCAATCCGACCTATGAGGAGGTGTGCTCGGGCGGGACGGGCCATGCCGAGGTGGTGATGGTCGTCTACGATCCGGCCGAGATCGGGCTGGAGACGCTCCTGAAGACCTTCTGGGAGGAGCATGACCCGACCCAGGGCATGCGCCAGGGCAACGACGTGGGCACCCAGTACCGCTCGGCGATCTACACGACGACGAGCGCGCAGGCGGCCGTCGCCGAGGAGAGCAAGGCGAACTACGCGCGGGCGCTGAAGGCGCGGGGCCTTGGGGCCGTCACCACCGAGATCGCGCCGGCCAAGCCCTTCTATTTCGCCGAGACCTACCACCAGCAATATCTCGCCAAGAACCCGGCCGGCTATTGCGGGCTGCAGGGCACGGGCGTCTCCTGTCCCATCGGCACGGGGGTCGCCGCCGCCTCATGAGCCTCCACACGCGCGCCGGTTTTACCGATTTCGTCACGGGCCTGCCGGGCGTGACCGTCCATGAGCAATGGGAGAGCCTTGTCGCCAAGGTCGGCGGCAAGGCCTTCGCGCTCCTCGGCGACGGCAGCTGGCAGGTGGTGTTCAAGGTGCCCGAGGAGACCTTCGAGATCCTGACGACGCAGGAGGGTGTCGTCCAGGCCGCGTACTTCGCCAAGCGGCAATGGGTGAGCGTCGAGCGCGGCGCGCTGGACGACGAGGCGCTCAAGGCCTATGTCGCGCGCTCCCACCGCACCATCGCCGGCAAGCTGACCCGCAAGATACAGGCCGAGCTCGGGCTCGAGGCCTATCTCGCCGAGGCGTCGGGCAGAACCGCATAGACCTCGAGCGGTCCGCCGAGGCTGACGTCGGCAAGCCAGGGCGGCAGTGCGCCTGCCGCCCGCAGGCGCACGAAGGAATCGTCGGCCGCGTCCGCCAGTCCCAGCATTTCCGGCATCGCCGGGCAGACGACGACGAGGCCGATGCCGCGCCGGTCGAGGATGCCGCGCGCCTCCGCGACAGGCGCGTTGAAGAAGGCGAAGGCGTCGAGGACGCCCGCCTCGTTGCGGTGGTAGGGCGCGGCGACGACCGAATGGGGCGTTTCGAGCAGCAGATGCGAGCCGAGGTCGATCGGGGCCATGATCCGCTCGGGCGGCAGGGCGGCGAGATCGGCGAACGCGGGCGGCATCAGGCATTGGGCGCGTTCGGCGCGCGTTTCCATCACCTGTTGCGCCGGGCTCGGCACGAGCCACACCACGGCACTGACGGCGACGGTGACGAGAACGCCGGCAAAGCCGAACCAGCCGGCGACGAGCGCGGCCCCCGCACCCGGCGCGCGGGTTGTGAGATAGCGCTCCTGCAGGCCGGCGATGAGCCAGGCGGCGGCGGGAATGGCGGGCATGGTGGCGAGCCGGGCGCCGCGCACCTGCAGCAGCATCACGAGCGTCGCGAACCCGAGAAAGAGCGCGAGCACAAGCCATTCCGCCCGGCCCTCGCGCGAGGCGAAGGCGTGCCGGCAGATGACGGCGAGGCCGAGCAATGGCGGGATGCCGACGGCCAGCGTATAGGCGGGCAGTTCGAAAAGGCTCGCCCACCAGGGCTTGGCCTCGGCGATGGCGTCGATCCAGTTGGTGACGAGCCAGGGGGCGACGGCGGCGTAAGGGCCTTTGAGGCACTCGGGGAAGAGCGCGAAGACGAGGCCCATGGCCGCAAGTCCCGCGCCGATGCCGAGAGCGAACCGCAGCGGCCAGCCGCGAGGCCGGGCGCCGAGCGCCGCGAGCGCGACGAACGCCGTTCCCGTCGCGGCGGCGGCCGTCACATAGCTGATCGAGAGCGCATCGCATGCCGGCGCCAGCCAGCGCTCCGGCGGCAGGGCGATGGCGAGATGGACGAGGGCGGCTCCGGCGAACGAAAGGCCGAAATCGCGGACCGGCCGGCTCCCGTCCGGCATGAAGATCCAGACGAGCCCGTAGGCGAGGATGGCGGCGGCGATCGCGGGAAGCGATTCCGTGCCGATGGCGAGGGCCGTGGCGCAGAGAACGCCGGCGAGAACGGCGAACCCCGGACGCTTCAGGCTCTCGACCGCGGCCCAGGCGATGGCGAGGGTGAGGACGATCTGCACGTTGTGATGATCGATCCGGCCCGGCGGGAACTCGTTGGTGACCGCTGGGCTGAGGATCGGCAGGATCAGCGCCGGCAGCAGGCCCGCAGGCCCTGCGAGCCGCAGCGCGAACCGGGCGCTGACCCACAGCAGCACGGCAAAGAGCAGGAGCGGCCAGGCATAGGCGGCAAAGATCTCCGCGCCCGCTGGGCCGGCGAAGGGCCGCGCGACGAGGATCAGGAGGGCGATGGGCAGGTCTATCAGGCGCGACCAGTGGATCTCGGCGCCCCACGGGGTGTTGAGCCGGTGCTGGACGATGTCGTACCAGCCCTGGCCGGCGAGGAGGTCCCGCACCACGACCATGCGCATGGCGTCGTCCGTGTCGGCCAGGAGCGGCGCATCGGCGGCGCCGAGCCGGTCGCGCAGGATGAAGATCGCCGCCGCCGCCAGGAACGCCAGGGCGAAGAGCGGCCAGTCGATCGCGCGGCGGTCTGCGGCGGGCGGCGTCATGGCTAGCTCATCCCCGACATGAGGTGCTCCGACCATGCGGCAGCCGCGTTAAGATCGCTTGAAGAGGCGCTGCTGCAAGTTGGCAGAACAACGCCCGCAGGCACAATCGGCCCCTCTCATCGAGGGGAGGGAAGCGACAAAAAAGGCGGCATCAGATGCCGCCTTGAGTGTCAGGGAGAAACAAAGAAAAGGGCTGTGATCAGCCCTGGGGCTGGGGAACAACCCGCAGATAGGGTTTGAGTTCCTTCCAGCCGCCGGGGAATTTCTCGCGCGCCGCTTCGTTGGAGACCGCCGGCACGATGATCACGTCCTCGCCGTTCTTCCAGTTCACCGGGGTGGCCACCTGGTGCTTGGCGGTCAGCTGCAGGCTGTCGATGACGCGCAGGACCTCGTCGAAATTGCGGCCGGTCGAGGCCGGGTACTCGATCTTCAGTTTGACCTTCTTGTCCGGCCCGATGACGAAGACCGAGCGCACCGTCAGGTTGTCGCTGGCGTTCGGGTGGATCATGTCGTAGAGCGTAGCGACCTTCTTGTCGTGGTCGGCGAGCAGGGGAAAGTTGAGCGTTGCGCCCTGCGTCTCGGCGATGTCGGCGGCCCAGCCGGCATGATCCTCGAGCTTGTCGACGGAAAGGCCGAGGACCTTGACGCCGCGCTTGTCGAACTCGGGCTTCAGCTTGGCGGTGTAGCCGAGCTCGGTGGTGCAGACGGGCGTGAAGTTCTTGGGATGCGAGAAGAGCACCGCCCAGGAGCCGTCGATGTAGTCGTGGAAATGGATCGGCCCTTCGGTCGAATCCACGGTGAAGTCTGGGGCGATGTCGCCGATCAGGATTGCCATGATGTGTCCCTCACTCTCTTTGTCGGGAGTGCCTTGATGTTGCTCCATCATATCGTTCGGCCGACGACTGAATGAAGCGGCAGAAAGCGGAATGTTTTTGTGCCCGCAACCGGTTCGGCGCGAGATGGTTCCACCGACCGCAATGGTCGCGAACACGGACGAGAACCGGCTATTGCGCGGCCTGCGGCGCGCCCTCGCGCCAGGTGACGTCCGCGTTGGCGAGGGGGATCACCGAGAGGGACATCTTGCCCGAGCCCTGCTGGAGCTCGCGCGCATGGGCGAGATAGACTAGGGCGTTGTTCTGCGCATCGTAGATGCGCGAGACGCGCAGGCTCTTCCAGACGATCGAGCGCCCTTCGCGGAAGATCTCCTCGCCGCCCGCCCGGGTCGAGATGTCGCCGATGACGATGGGGCCTGCGGCCGAGCAGTCGAGAGCCGAATAGGACGGGTCCTCGAACCAGTTGCCCTGCTGCAGCCGGTCGATCAGCGAGCGCGAGAAATAGGCGACATGGCAGACGACGCCCTCGACCTGCGGATCCGCCACCGCCTCGACCACCACGTCGTTGCCGGTCCAGTCGACCGACACGCTGCCCACCTCGCGCGGATCCGAACAGGCCGCGAGCAGCGCCAGAAGCGCTGCGGGCAGGATGAACTTGGCGAAGCGGTGAACCATTGCCGGCGTCTCCATTTGTCGAGCGACAATCAGATGCGCATCCCAAAGCCGCCCTGCAAGGGCATGGCCGAAGACCTGTGCCCCTAGACGTCGAGGTTGGAGACGCTCAGCGCGTTGTCCTGGATGAAGTCGCGGCGTGGTTCGACGAGGTCGCCCATGAGGGCGGTGAAGATCTGGTCGGCCTCGTCGGTCTCCTTGATCTCGACCTTGAGGAGCGTGCGCGCATTGGGGTCGAGGGTCGTCTCCCAGAGCTGCTCGGGGTTCATTTCACCCAGGCCCTTGTAGCGCTGGAGCGAAATGCCCTTGCGCCCGGCGTCGGTCACCGCCTTGAAGAGGGAGACGGGGCCGTGGATCGGCGTCGTCTCGCCCTTGCGGGTCAGCGTTGGCACGCCGCCATAGAGCTCGTCGAGCCGGCCGGCGAGCTGGCGCAGCTTGCGCGCGTCGGCGCTTTGCAGCAGGGCCTGGTCGATGGCGTGGGTTTCGGTGACGCCGCGCACGGTGCGCGAGAACGCGATGCCGTCCTCGTCGGTCGGCGCGCCCGTCCAGCCGCGTTCGAGTTCGTCCGAGATGCGATCGAGCCGGTTGGAAACGCGCCGGATCGCCTCGGGCGAACGGGCCGGATCGGCGAGCGCCTCGGGGTCGAGGCCGCCGACGATGGCCGCCTGCTCGACGAGGCTGCGGTTGTAGCGTGTGTGCAGGTTGAGCAGCGCGTTCTGGATGTCGCGCGCCTGGTTGACGATCTGGCGCAGATCCTCGCCGGCATGGGCGGCGCCGTCGCGGGTGGTGAACACCGCCTCCTCGAGCCCGGCATTGACCAGGTAATCCTCCAGCGCCCGCTCGTCCTTCAGGTACTGCTCGGAGCGGCCGCGCGTGGCTTTGTAGAGCGGCGGCTGGGCGATGTAGATGTGGCCGCGCTCGATGAGCGCAGGGGTCTGCCGGTAAAAGAAGGTCAAGAGGAGCGTGCGGATATGGGCGCCGTCGACGTCGGCGTCCGTCATGATGATGATCTTGTGGTACCGCAGCTTATCGGCGTCGAACTCCTCGCGCCCGATGCCGGTGCCGAGCGCGGTGATCAGCGTGCCGACCTGGTCCGAGGAGATCATGCGGTCGAAGCGGGCGCGTTCGACGTTGAGGATCTTGCCGCGCAGCGGCAGCACGGCTTGCGTCGCGCGGTCGCGGCCTTGCTTGGCCGATCCGCCGGCCGAATCGCCCTCGACGATGAAGATCTCGGACTTGGCGGGATCGCGCTCCTGGCAGTCGGCGAGCTTGCCGGGGAGCGACGAGATCTCGAGCGCGCCCTTGCGGCGGGTCAGCTCGCGAGCCTTGCGCGCCGCCTCGCGGGCGGCGGCGGCCTCGGCCACCTTGCCGACGATGGTGCGCGATTCGTTGGGGTGCTCCTCGAACCACTGGCCGAGCTTGTCGTTGACGACGTTCTCGACCACCGGGCGCACCTCGGAGGAGACGAGCTTGTCCTTGGTCTGGCTGGAGAACTTGGGATCGGGGACCTTGACCGAGAGCACGCAGGTCAGCCCCTCGCGCGTGTCGTCGCCGGTCAGCTGCACCTTTTCCTTCTTGGCGATGCCCGAGGCCTCGGCATAGCCGGTGACCTGGCGCGTCAGCGCCGCGCGCAGGCCCGCAAGGTGCGTGCCGCCGTCGCGCTGCGGGATGTTGTTGGTGAAGCAGAGGACGTTCTCGTGGTAGCTGTCGTTCCACTGCAGCGCCACCTCGACGGTGATGCCGTCCCGCTCGTGCGAAAAGGCGATGGGCTTTTCGATGAGCGGCGCCTTGGCCTTGTCGAGATAGGCGACGAACGCCTCGAGCCCACCCTCGTAGAAGAGCTCGACCTCGACCGGCTCGGGATGGCGCCGGTCGGCGAGGAGGATACGCACGCCCGAATTCAGGAACGCCAGTTCGCGCAGCCGGTGCTCGAGCGTCTTGAAGTCGAACTCCACCATGGTGAAGGTTTCCGAGCTCGGCAGGAAGGTGATCTCGCTGCCGCTGCGCCCTTCATAGGAGCCCGGCTTGGGATCGGGCTTGTAGGATCCGGTCACCTTCAGCGGCGCATCGGCATCGCCGTGGGTGAAGCTCATCTCGTGGATCTGGCCGCCGCTGCGGATCTTGAGCTTCAGCCATGTGGAGAGCGCGTTGACGACCGAGACGCCCACCCCGTGCAGCCCCCCGGAGACCTTGTAGGAATTCTGGTCGAACTTACCGCCGGCGTGCAGCTGGGTCATGATGACCTCGGCGGCGGACACGCCTTCTTCCTTGTGGATGCCGGTGGGAATGCCGCGCCCGTTATCGATGACCGTCACCGAGCCTTCGGCATTGAGGATGACCGTCACCAGGTCGGCGTGGCCGGCAAGCGCCTCGTCGATGGCGTTGTCGACCACCTCGTAGACCATGTGGTGCAGGCCCGAACCGTCATCGGTATCCCCGATATACATGCCGGGACGCTTGCGCACGGCATCGAGGCCCTTGAGGACCTTGATGGAATCGGCGCCGTATTCGTTTGGGCTCGGGAAATCTGTATCGGTCATTCGTTTCGAATCAGGGATTTAGCCGGTTGGTCCGTTGTAACGGATCGGGGGGTTATCCCCAAGCAAAATGGCCGTTTGAGGCCGGTTTGCAGGGGACAAGCGGCGGGGTTTCAGGGCTCGGGCAGCAGGCGTCCGTCCCTGACCGTCACCCGTTGCGCCCGGCCCTCGAGGGCGGCGAACAGCATCGGGTCCGTGCCGGTCAGGAAACACTGGGTGCCGAGCGCGTCGAGGGCGGAAAACAGGGCCCTGCGGCGATCGGGATCGAGATGGGCGGCGACCTCGTCGAGCAGCAGGAACGGGGCGATGCCGGCGCGCTGGCGGACGAGTCGTGCATGGGCGAGGACGAGGCCGATAAGGAGTGCCTTCTGCTCGCCGGTCGACCCCAGGGCCGCCGGCACGCCCTTCTGGGCGTAGGTGACGTCGAGATCGACGCGGTGTGGTCCATATATGGTGCGTCCGGCGGCCCGATCAAGCCCGCGCGAGGCCGCCCAGAGGGCCTTGAGCTCGGCTTCGAGGGCCGTCGAGGCGAGGGGTTCGGGCCGATCCTCGAACAGCGGCGTCAGCGAGAGATGGGCGGCCGGAAAGCTCGTATCCTCGAGGCTTTGCGCGATCAGCGCCTGCAGGTGCGAAAGGCTGTCGGTGCGCGAGAGATGGACGGCGGCGGCGTATTCGGCCAGCTGCGTCTCGGTCGCATCGAGCCAGCGCGAATCGCCCCCCTCCTCCAGCAGCTTGTTGCGGGCGCGCATGGCCTTCTCGTAGTCGGCGACGGCCGCCGAGTGGCTGGGGATGAGGGTGGTCACCAGCCGGTCGAGAAAGCGCCGCCGCTCGCTTGCCGGGCCCGCGAACAGCCCGTCCATCGACGGCGTCAGCCAGAGGACGCGCAGGTATTCGCTCATCGCCTCGACCGAGCGGGCATTGGCCCCGTTGATCCGCACCCGCCGC
Organism: Devosia geojensis; assembly: GCF_000969415.1. Lineage (GTDB taxonomy): Bacteria > Pseudomonadota > Alphaproteobacteria > Rhizobiales > Devosiaceae > Devosia > Devosia geojensis. Next base: position 69,518 of record NZ_JZEX01000185.1, read on the forward strand.
GCCCCGTCGCCGGGCGCGCCGCCCGTGCCGATGTCGACAGGCCCGTCCCCCGTCTCGATCGTCGCGGCGACCGCCCAGGAGACGTCGCTGCCCTGGGCCTGCACCGTCTCGAAACTGGCGCGGCGAAGACCCCGGCCGGGCGCGAGCAGCGAGATGGCCTCGAGCAGGTTCGTCTTGCCCGCCCCGTTGGGACCGGTCAGCACCAGGTGGCGCTGATCGAGGTCGAGCGCGGCCGAGACGTAGTTGCGGAAAGCTGTGAGGCGCAGGCGCGAGATGTGGCGGGAGGGGGTCACTTCAGCAGAGCCTCCCCTGTCGCGGCTTACCCCCCTCCCAGCCTCCCCCGCAAGGGGGGAGGTGTAGTCCGGTTCTTCTGGCAGAATCGTGCCACAACCACTGAGCGGCACCTCCCCCCTTGCGGCGGAGGCCGGGAGGGGGGTGGGACTTGGCGAGGTGCGATGAGGAGCCCTGCGGGGAAGGCCCCCTCACCCGGCGCTTCGCGCCGACCTGTCCCCCCAGGGAGAGGTGTAGGGCGCACGGGCGGCGGGACGGCACCACCTCTCCCTCTGGAGGAGAGGTCGGCCCGTTCGGGCCGGGTGAGGGGGCCTTGTGCCAGTTCAAGGAGGAGCGCGTCCTCACACCCGCATCGGCATCAGCACGTAGAGCGCCCTGGCCTCGCCCGCTTCCTTGACGAGGGTCGGGGAGCCCGCGTCGTTGAAGAGGAAGACGGCGCTTTCCGAGCGGATCTGGGCGATGATGTCGAGGAGGTACCGGGCGTTGAAGCCGATCTCGAAGCCATCGGTCTCGAAGGCGACCGCCAGCTCCTCGCTTGCCGTGCCGTGGTCGGGGTTGGTGACCGAAAGCTCGAGCTGCCCGTCGCGGGCCGAGAGCTTGACCGCCTTGCCGCCGCGGTCCGAGGCGATGGTCGAGACGCGATCGACGGCGGTGGCGAAGGTCGCCCGGTCGACGGTCATCTCCTTGTCGTTGTTCTTGGGCGTCACCCGCTCGTAATCGGGGAAGGTGCCCTCGATGAGCTTGGAGAGGAGCACGACGGTGCCCAGCTTGAAGCGGATCTTGGTATCCGAGACCTCGACGGCGACGTCCCCTTCGGCTCCATCGAGGAGCTTCTGCACCTCGCCGACGGTTTTCTTGGGAACGATGATGCCGGGCATGCCGGACGACCCTTCCGGCGCGCCCGCCTCGGCGCGGGCCATGCGGTGCCCGTCGGTTGCGACGGCACGCAGCACCATGCCCGTCTGGCTGTTCTCGACGGTGTGGAAATAGATGCCGTTGAGGTAGTAGCGCGTCTCCTCGGTCGAGATGGCGAACTGGGTGCGCTCGATGAGCTCGCGCAGCGCCTCGGCGGGGATGGAGAAGGTGTGGCCGAAGCTGCCGGACTTGAGGTCGGGGAAGCTGTCGGGCGACAGGCATGCGAGGTGGAAGCGCGAGCGCCCGGAGGTCAGGAGCATCTGCTCGCCGCCCTCGGTCTCGAGCTTGACTTCCGCCCCGTCGGCGAGCTTGCGCACGATCTCGTAGAGGGTGTGGGCCGGCACCGTGGTGGTGCCGGGGGTCGCGACCATCGCCGGCACGCTTTCGGTGACCTCGATGTCGAGGTCGGTGGCGCGCAGCTCGAGCCGGTCCTCGCTCGCCTTGATGAGCACGTTGGCAAGGATCGGGTAGGTGTTGCGGCGCTCGACGACGCGGTGGACATGGCCCAGCGACTTCAACAGGTGGTTGCGTTCGAGCGTGACTTTCATATCGGCATTTTCCTCGGCACTACACGGCTGCGCGGGCAGCCCGCCCCCGGGCCCGCCGGGGCTTGGACGTTTACAGTTTCATAACGGATTAGCAAGGCCGCAACGCCGCTTTGGCGGCCCCTAGCTGTGGATCAGCTCTGAAAATTCACCGTGATGGAGAAGCGCTCGCCTGCACGCGCGCCCAGCGCATCGAGGCCCTCGAACGGGGCGCAGCGCTTTACGGCGCGCACGGCACTGGCCGCCAGCGGCGCGAGCTTGTCCGTGGCCTTGCCGGCAAGCGGCGTGACCGCCGGCTCGCCGTCGAGTTCGCCGCTGCCGAGGAATGCGACGGTGACCTCGATGGCCCGGCCCTCAAAGCCCGCCGGCAGCGACCAGCAGGCGGTGAGCTGCCGGCGCACGCTCGCCGCTATCGCGCCGCGGTCGGCCTGGCTGGCGGGGGGCGGGGGAACCGGCGCCTGGCTGAAAGCCGGCGCCACGGCAAGCAGCACACCCGCGATGCCGCCGATGCGCCGCCGCTTCATGACGATGCTCTCACGCCTGGCCGACTACTCTTCGAGCATCCTCTTCAAGAGCTCGATCTCCTGGCAGAGCTCGCCGTCGTCGCGCATCATCTGCTCGACCTTCCTGACCGAATGGAGCACGGTCGTATGGTCGCGCCCGCCGAAGCGGCGGCCGATCTCGGGCAGCGAGCGGCTGGTCAGCGCCTTGGCCAGGTACATGGCGATCTGGCGCGGGCGCACCACGTCGCGCGAGCGGCGCGAGGACAGCAGCTCATTGCGCGGCACCTTGTAGTGGCGCGAGACGATGCGCAGGATATCCTCGATCCGCACGCGCCGCGTCTCGCGCGCGCGGATGAGGTCGCCCAGCGTCTTTTCGGCCAGCGGCACGGTGATCAGCTCGCCGGTCAGCTGGTTGGCGGCGACGAGCCGGTTGACGGCCCCGTCGAGGTCACGCCCGTGGCTGACGACCGCGCGCGAGATGTAGTCGATGACCGGCGCCGGGAAGTGGACGGAAAAGCGGCTGGTCGCCTGGTCGGCGCGGCGCTGGACGATGGCGCGGCGCAATTCAAAGTCGAAGGTGGTGATCGGCACGACGAGGCCGCCCGACAGGCGCGAGCGCACCCGCTCGTCGAGCATTTCGAGGTCGCGCGGGGGAGAATCGGCGGCGACCACGACCTGCTTGGCGCCGGTCAAGAGCGTGCCCAGCGTATGGCCGAACTCGGTCGCCGACTTGCCCTGCAGGAACTGCATGTCGTCGATGAGGAGGAGGTCCACCCGCCGCAGCCACTCCTTGAAGGCGATGGCCGACTGGCGCTGCACGGCGGTGATGAAATGGTACATGAAGTGGTCGGCGGTGAGATAAACGACGTTGCGCGTCGCGTCCGCCGAGATCGCCGCATGGGCGATGGCGTTCAAGAGGTGCGATTTGCCGAGGCCCACGGTCGAATGCAGGTACACCGGATTGAAGGTGACGGTGCCGCTGGTCACCGCGCTCGCCACCTGCCGGGCAACACCGAGCGCAATCTCGTTGGGACCGCCGGCCACGAACGTCTCGAAGGTCATGCGCGGGTCGATGGCGCTGCCCGAAAGGGCATCGCCTTTCTGCGCGCTGGTGTCGCGGATGAGGCGGGGCGCGGCGGCGACGGGCTGGGCCGGAGCGGCCTCGGCCTCGCGGCTCGGCTGCGCCTCGGGCGCCGGAGCGAGCTTGACCCGGGCCTGGCCGTTGATGCGCAGCGTGATCTGCAGCCGCCCGATCTCGGCCGCGTCCTGGCGGAAGGCCTCGAGGATGCGGTCCGAATAGTTGGACTGCACCCAGGAGCAGAGGAAGCGCGTGGGCGCGGAAAGGTGCACGAGGTCGCCGACGATCTCCTCGAGCTCGAGCCGGGCGAACCAGCTGGTGAAGACGTCCTCGCCGACCGCCGCCTTGATCCGCGCTCGCACGCGCGCCCAGAGCTCGCGCCCGCCCGCCTCCGACAGGTCTGCGCTCATTCTGGATGGCTCGGCGGGCGGCTCGCCGCACGCGGATTGCCCGGATAAGTCCTGCTTGCCCCTCGAGAGACCGGCCTCATTCCACTCACCCCTTCCGGCTGCCGCCTGCTGGCTCATCGATTTCATGCCTCGTTGTGCGCGCACTCCAGGCCGCCGCCCGGAGCGCAAATTGCCTCTTGGCGGCCCGCCTTCTGGCGCGCCGCAGTTCCCGACCGAAAAGCAGGGACAAACGTCCAACCTCGCAAGACCTGACGGCTTGCGTCCGCTCTTCAAATCCGTCCTTGAACCTGGCCGAACGGCCAGAGACGATATCATGCCGCGATCGGCAAAAAGTCTTTCCTCTCCCACCATGAATATAGTGGTCGACGAATACACTTGGCTGACTCAAAAACGAATGAGGCGACCCGCCTCATCGACCCCTGAAATAGCCCCGATACCTAACTTTACTCAAATTGCAGGCTCTCAAGGCCCGCTCTACTTGAGCTGACGGAAGGCATTTTAGTGTGGGGTTTTGGGGGCCGCAACACGTGAATCGCTGAAAATGGGGCTTGACTCTTCATCCAAAAATCGGGGCCCGATAACCACTCCCCGCCCCCCATGGGCAAGGGGTTGTGACTCAAGGCAGATTCAAGGGTTCACGGCGTCAAACAGGGTTAAAAAAATTATTCTTGGGACCCTTGGCGGCCGGCGGACAACCCCTGCGGCGCGGTGTCTCACCCCCCGGTCAGCGCCTTGATCCGCCAAGACAAAATCGCACGAACCGGCCCGCCGGAGGGCTGTTAAAAAAACGTTACGCGAATGTCACGCGTCCTCAAGGCGGGAAAAAGCTTTGCGTGGCGGACCAAAGAAAAAGGGCCCCGCTGGAGCCCTTCATACGCGTTCCGCATCGCTGCGGACCCGTTTCGTCCCGGCCGACTCAGACGGCCAGGGCCTTCACCCGGCCGTTGAGGCGCGAGACCTTGCGGGCGGCGGTGTTGGCGTGGACGATGCCCTTGCCGGCAGCGCGCACGATTTCCGGCTCGGCGGCGCGCAGCGCCTCGAGGGCGACCTTGTGGTCGCCGGCGGCGATGGCTTCCTCGACCTTGCGGATGTAGGTGCGCATGCGCGAGCGGCGCGACTTGTTGACCGCGGTGCGCGCTTCGATCTTGCGGGTGGCCTTCTTGGCGGAAGGAGTATTGGCCATCTGGTGTCCTCTGGACGCGGTACGTCCGGCAATCAGGCGCCCTGCGAGGCGCGACAGACGGCCGGTATGAAAATGAAAGCGGCGGCACACCTGCCGCCAAGTCGCGGGGTCTATAGCGCCATGCTCCCGCCCCGTCAACTGGAATCCGGGCGCTTGCCGGCGGCGGGCTTCTGGCAGACCGGGCAATAGAAGGTCGACCGGCCCGACTGGATGATGCGCCTGACCACTCCCGCGCAGCCCGGCGTCAGGCAGGGTTCGCCCTCGCGATCATAGACCGAAAAGCTATGCTGGAAATAGCCGAGCTCCCCGTCGGCGGCGCGGAAATCCTTGAGCGTCGAGCCGCCGGCGGCGATCGCCTCGACGAGGACCGTGCGGATGTCGGCGACGAGATCCTCGAGCGGCCCCCTGGGGCGGCCGTCGGCCGCGACGAGATCGCCGGCGGCGACCGTCGGCAGGATATGGGCGCGGTAGAGCGCCTCGCACACATAGATATTGCCGAGCCCGGCGACGATCCGCTGGTCGAGGAGTGCGGCCTTGACCGGCGCCTTGCGGCCGGCGAAGCGCGTGGCGAGATAGGGCGCGTCGAAGGCGTTGGAGAGCGGCTCGGGCCCGAGGCCGGCAAGATAAGGGCTTTGCGCGGCATCTTCAAAATAGTCAACGAAGCCGAAGCGGCGGGGATCGGCATAGACGAGATCGAACGCGCCATGCTGGGGATGGACGAGCGACCAGACCATGTGGTCATGCCCGCCGGGAACCGGATGATAGCGCGTCGGCTCGGCGAGGCCGAGGCGGGTGAAGCGATAGGAGCCGGTCATGCCGAGGTGGCTCAGCACCGTGCCGCCCCCGGAAAGGGAGAACAGCAGATATTTGGCGCGCCGGCCGACGTCGGTGACGGTCCGCCCTTCCAGCGCCGTCTTCAGCCCCGGTGGGAAGGCGAAGCGCAGGTCGGCGCGATTGAGGGTCACGGCGGCGATGCGCGCACCGGCGAGGTAGGGGGCAAGCCCCCGGCGCACCGTCTCGACCTCGGGCAGTTCCGGCATGTCGACAAACCCTTCACCCTGCGCGGCTTTGTGCCATGGAAAAGCATCGGCTCTATCGCTATGGTGCGCGCCGACCGAACGAATAGAGACGGCCGCGGCCGGAATCTCAAGATGACCCAAAGCCCCGAGACCACGCATTTCGGCGACAGAACCGTCGCTATCGAGGACAAGCAAGGGCTTGTCAACGCGGTCTTCCACCAGGTGGCGGGCCGTTACGACCTGATGAACGACCTGATGAGCTTCGGGGTCCACCGGCTCTGGAAGGACGCGATGGTGGCCGAGCTCGCCCCCCCCAAGGGCGGCACCCGCCCCTATCGCGTGCTCGACATGGCCGGCGGCACCGGGGACGTCGCCGAGCGCATCGTCAACGCGTCGGTCGGCTACGCCGAGGCGGTCGTCTGCGACATCAACGCGGACATGCTGCGGGTGGGCGAAGAGCGGGCGAAGTCCTGGCGCTTTCCCGCGCAGGTCTCCTTCGTCGAAGCCAATGCCGAGGACCTGCCCTTTGCCGACGCCTCGTTCGACGCCTACACCATCGCCTTCGGCATCAGGAACGTGCCGCGCATCGCCAGGGCGCTCGCCGAGGCCCACCGGGTGCTGAAGCGCGGCGGACGGCTGCTGGTGCTCGAATTCTCGGCCGTCGACGTGCCGGGGTTCGATGCGGTCTACCGGAGCTTCTCGGACCGGGTGATCCCCCCCATGGGGCGCCTGGTGACGGGCGACGCGCAGCCCTACCAGTACCTTGTCGAATCGATCCGCAAGTTCCCGACGCCCGAGGCGTTCAGCGCCATGATCGGCGAGGCCGGGTTCCGGCGCGTCGTCCATACGCCGCTGACCGGCAACATCGCTGCGCTGCACAGCGCCTGGAAGATCTGAGCGTGAGCCTTGCCGCCTATTTCCGCCTCGCCCGCGCCGGATACGTGCTGGCGCGCGAGGGGGCGTTTTCCATTCCCGATCCGCAGATCCTGCCGGCCTCCGCCCGGCTCGCCATCCGCATCGCAAGGCTCATCGAGCGCCCGTCGGTCAAGCGCACCGGCCGCGTCGAGCGGCTGACCCGGGCGCTCAACCGCCTTGGCCCGACCTACGTCAAGTTCGGCCAGACGCTCGCCACCCGCCCCGACATCGTCGGGGCCGAGATCGCCGCGGACCTTGCGGCGCTGCAGGACCGGATGGACCCGTTCGAGCCCGAGCTGGTTCCCGCGATCCTCGCCGAGGCGCTTGGCGAGAAGGCAGCCGACCTCATCGACATCACCCCGCCGATCGCGGCCGCCTCGATCGCCCAGGTGCACGCGGCCCGCCTCAAGGGGCGCGGCAAGGTGGCGGTCAAGCTGTTGCGGCCGGGCGTCACCGAGCGCTTCCGCGCCGATCTCGAAAGCTACTATACCGCCGCCGCCTTCATCGAGCGGTTCATGCCCGCCATGCGCCGGCTGCGGCCGATGGACGTTGTGCGCACCCTCGACCATTCGGCCCGGCTCGAGCTCGACCTGCGGCTCGAGGCCGCCTCGATCTCCGAGTTCGCCGGCAATATCGAGGAGGACGAGGGCTTCGCGATTCCCGCCGTCAGCTGGGACCACACCGGCCAGAACGTCCTGACGACGACTTGGATCGACGGCATCCCCATCCGCGACCATGCCGCGCTCGACGCGGCCGGCATCGACAGGAAGGCCCTGGCGCGCAAGCTGCTGCAGGCGTTCCTGCGCCACGCCATCCGCGACGGCTTCTTCCACGCCGACATGCATCCGGGCAACCTCTTCGCCGATCCCAGGACCGGCGACGTGATGGCGGTCGATTTCGGCATCATGGGCCGCATCGGGCGGGCCGAACGGCGGTTCCTCGCCGACATCCTTTACGGCTTCATCACCCGCGACTACCGGATGGTGGCCCAGCGGCACTTCGACATCGGCTACGTGCCGCCCAACCAGTCGGTCGACGACTTCGCGCTCGCCATCCGCTCGATCGGCGAGCCGCTGCACGGGCGCACGGCCAGCGACATCTCGATGGCGCGGGTGCTGGGCCAGCTCTTCGCCATCACCGAACTCTTCGACATGCAGACCCGGCCCGAGCTGGTGCTCCTGCAGAAATCCATGGTGCTGGTCGAGGGCGTGTCGCGCGCGCTCGACCCCGACCTCGACATCTGGACCGTCGCCGAGCCGGTGGTCGGCGACTGGGTGCGGCGGGAGGCCGGACCGCTCGGCCGCCTCGAGGACCTGCGCGACAGCCTGCGGGTCTTTGCCGACGCCGCCCGGCGCATGCCGGCGATCGTCGCCGAGGCCGAGGCGGTGCTTAAGGACGAGAAGGCGCGGCGGGCCGAGCCGCGGCTCATCCGCCCCTGGATGAAGGTGACCCTCGCCTGGCTCGCGCTCATCGCGCTGCTGCTCGCCATCTGGCGCCTCGCCTTCTTCTTTGCCTGATCGCGGTTGCCGTGGCCGGGACGAGCCAATAGATTGCCCAGCCGACGCGGCCGGGCCGCCCAAACGGAGACGCCAAGCATCATGACCATCGCCATGCCCGGCTGGGCGCGCATCGCGCTGACCGCCGCCCTCGCCCTCGGCCTTGCCGGCTGCATCGACGCCAAGGTCGACATCGAGGTGCTGAGCCAGACGACGGCGCGCGCGACGCTCACCCAGGACATGGGCGCGGACTTCTACGCCATGGTCAAGATGAGCGCCGAGGAGGCTGACCAGGCCGACGGGGACCTCTTCTGCGACGAAGGCCGGCTGACCGAGAACGCCGACGGCAGCGCGACCTGCGTCATCACCGAGGAAGGGCCGTTCGCCGACCTCAACCTCGGCTCCGAGGAGGACCCGGGCGTCACCTTCACCCGCGCCGGGCCGGGGCTCGTGCGCGTGGCGCTCGACACCAGCGAGATGGCGGCCGAGCTCGGCGCGGAGGAGCAGATGGACGAGGAGACCAGGCAAATGATGCAGGCGTTCTTTTCCGGCCACGCCATCACGCTGCGCATCGGCGGGGGCGTCATCACCGAGACCAACATGGAGAAGGCCGAAGACGGCGCGGCCGAAATGGTCATCCCGTTCCTCGACATGATCAACGGCACGCTCGATATGCCCGACGAGCTCTATGCGGTGGTGCGGGTGCGCTGATGGCGGGCGAACCCGTCGCCATCCGGTTCTCCTGGTTCGAGCACGGCCGGGGCCTCGCGCCGCCGCAGCCGCAGACCGCGTCGGCCGCCGGCGTCGATCTTGCCGCGGCGCTCCCCGAAGGGCAGGACCTGCTGCTGGCGCCGGGCAAGCGGGCGCTCGTGCCCTGCGGCTTTGCCATGGCGCTGCCCGCCGGCTACGAGGCGCAGGTGCGCCCGCGCTCGGGGCTGGCGGCCAAATACGGGGTGACGGTGCTCAATTCCCCTGGCACGATCGACGCGGACTATCGCGGCGAGGTCAAGGTCATCCTCGTCAATCTGGGCGAGGAGCCGTTCGTCATCGCGCGCGGCGACCGCGTCGCGCAGATGGTGGTGGCGCCGGTCGCACCGGTACGGTTCGAAGAGGAGGATGCGCTCGATGAAACGGCTCGCGGAACAGGCGGCTTCGGCTCTACGGGCCATCGCGCCGGCTAGCGTCTTGTGTGCGGGGCTCGCCGGCCCCGCGTTCGCAGGGGACCGCGCGCTCCTCGACGTCATCGGCTATTCGCCCGACGGGCGCTGGTTCGCCTTCGAGGAGTTCGGCATCCAGGACGGTTCCGGCTTTCCCTACGCCACCATCTACGTCCTCGACGTGCGCGACGACGGCTGGGCGCCGCGGACGCCCGTGCGCGTGCGGCTCGACGAGGAGACGGCCGATCTGGCCGAGGCGCGTGCGGACGTGCGCGACGAGGCCGACGACGTGCTGGACGATCTCGATATCGATACGCCCGCCGACATCTGGGCCCTCCTCGGCGACGGCGAGATGGACAGCCAAGCCAAGACCCTGGAATTCGGCCGGCCGGGATACGAGCCCGGCGCGGTGCTCGACGGCTGGACGCTCGAGCTCGATACCTTCGAGGCGCAGGCCGCAGAGCCTTGCGCAGACTGGTTCGGGCAGGCTCCGCTCGGCTATGCGTTGACCCTTTCCGGTCCCGGCGGCGCGCGGCTCATCCATCGCGACGAGCGCATCCCGCGCTCGCGCGGCTGCCCCTTCGACTATCGCCTCCATGCCGTCGTCGCTCCGTTTGGCGCGACCGGCCTCGACGCGGCCGTCGCCATTCTTTCGGTCTATCCGGGCGGCTTCGAGGGGCCGGACCGGCGATTCCTCGCGGTGCCGCTGGGCAACTGATGGCCTTCTCGCCGCAGGAAAGCCGCCGCTATGCGCGCCATCTGGTGCTGAAGGGTTTTGGAGGGTCCGGCCAGCAGGCCCTGAAGGCCGCGCGGGTGCTGGTCGTCGGCGCCGGCGGGCTCGGCAGCCCCGCGATCGCCTATCTTGCCGGCGCGGGCGTCGGCACCCTCGGCATCGTGGACAACGACACGGTTTCGCTCTCCAACCTGCAGCGGCAGGTGATCCACAGGACGGATGCGGTCGGCGCGGGGAAGGCGGAAAGCGCGGCGGCCTTCGCCTCGGCGCTCAACCCGCACGTGCAGGTCGTCGTCCATGACATCCGGGTCGATGCGGCGAACGCGGCGGACATCATTTCCGCCTACGACCTCGTGCTCGACGGCACCGACAACCTCGCCACCCGCCGTATCGTGGCGACTGCCTGCGAGGCGGCCGGCATTCCCCTCGTTTCGGGAGCCGTCTCGATGTTCGACGGGCAGGTCACGGTCTTCGCCCCCCACCTCACGCGCGCCGACGGCACCCCGGCCCCGCGCTTTGCCGACCTCTATCCGCCCGAGGCGGACGATGCGGACCTGCCGAGCTGCGAGGCGACCGGCATCCTCGGCCCCCTCGTCGGCGTCATCGGCTCGATGATGGCGATGGAAGCCGTCAAGCTCATCGCCGGCATCGGCGAACCGCTGATCGGGCGGATCGCGGTCTATGACGGGAAAACCGGGCGGGTGAGCGAGATCGGGTTTTGAGGAGCTGGGGGTTCAACTCGCTCCGCTGTCATCCCGGCGAAAGCCGGGACCCAGTAAACAGCGCGCGTGCGGCTCTCGCCGTGCTCTCTCAAACAGAGATTCCCGTCGCGTGTGGGAATGACCGGTGGTTGTGATGGGAGCAGCGCGAGAACCGTTTGGCCAGTGTGTACTGGGTCCCGGCTTTCGCCGGGATGACACCGGTGGATGGGGCGGCAACTTTGCCGCCCTCACGCGTCCGGGTGCTTGAACACCAGCGCCGCGTTGGTGCCCCCGAACCCGAAGGAGTTGGAGAGCACCACCCCGAGGTCGACGTTGTCGCGCCGCTCCAGAAGGATCGGCATGTCGGCGAAGGCCGGATCGAGGTTTTCGATATGGGCGCTCCGGGCGATGAAGCGCTCGCGCATCATCAGGATCGAATAGATCGATTCGTGGACGCCCGTGGCCCCCTGCGAGTGCCCGGTCAGGGCCTTGGTCGCCGAGATCGGCGGACACTTGTCCTCGTTGCCGAAGACGGCGCGGATCGCCTCGATCTCTTTTAGATCCCCGACCGGGGTCGAGGTCGCGTGCGGGTTGATGTAGTCGACCGGCGCCTTGACGTTCTCCAATGCCATGCGCATGCAGCGCTCGGCGCCTTCGCCCGAGGGCGCGACCATGTCGACCCCGTCGGAGGTCGCGCCGTAGCCGACGATCTCGGCCCAGATCTTTGCCCCGCGCGCCTTGGCGTGCTCCAGCTCCTCGAGCACCAGCACCCCGGCGCCCCCGGAGATGACGAAGCCGTCGCGGTCCGCGTCATAGGGTCGCGAGGCCGTCGAGGGCGTCTCGTTGAAGTGGGTGGAGAGCGCGCCCATCGCATCGAAGAGGTTGGAGAGCGTCCAGTCGAGGTCCTCGTGGCCGCCGGCGAAGACGATGTCCTGCTTGCCGAGCTGGATCTGCTCGTAGCCGTTGCCGATGCAGTGCTTGGAGGTCGCGCAGGCCGCCGTGATCGTATAGTTGACGCCCTTGATGCCGAAGGACGTGGCGAGCGTCGCCGAAGCGGTCGAGCCCATGGCCTTGGGCACGGCCAGCGGCCCGATGCGCTTGGGGCCCTTCTCGCGGGTGACGTCCGCCGCCTCGACGATGGTGCGGGTCGAGGCGCCGCCCGAGCCCATGACGATGCCGGTGCGGGTGCTGGAGATATCCTTGCCCTCGAGCCCGGCATCGGCGATTGCCTGCTGCATGGCCAGGTAATTCCAGGCCGCGCCCTTGCCCATGAAGCGCGTCACGCGCCGGTCGAGCACCTCGAAGGGATCGAGGTTGATGGCGCCGTGCACCTGGCAGCGGAAGTTGAGGTCCGCATAGTCCTGGGCGAAGGCGATGCCGGATCTGGCGGCCTTGAGGCTCTCGATCACCTCGGCCACGTTGTTGCCGATCGAGGATATGATCCCGATACCGGTTACGACGACTCGTCTCATCTTGGCCTCGCCCTAAATCCTGCTCCTCCGATATCGGTACTCATTCGACGGGAATGAGGCCGACCCTGAGATTTTCGGCGACATAGATGACTTCCCCGTCCGCCTTGACCGTGCCCGTGGCAATGCCGAAGGGCAGGGGTGAACGCATGTGGCGCTTGATGTCGATGCGATATTCCAAAAGCTTCTTGTCGATGGTCGCCTGGCCGGTGAACTTGATCTCGCCGCCCAATGCGCGTCCGCGGCCGTGCGAACCCGACCAGCCGAGGAAGAACCCGGTCATCTGCCAGAGGGCGTCGAGCCCCAGGCACCCGGGCATGACGGGGTCGCCGATGAAATGGCACGAGAAGAACCAGAGGCCGGGATGCAGGTCGAGCTCGGCCGTGACATACCCCTTGCCGTAGGCGCCGCCCTCCGCCTCGATATGGGTGATGCGGTCGAACATGAGCATCGGCGGAGCCGGCAGCCGCGCGTCTAGCTGGCCCGGCAGCTCCCCGCGCCCGTGTGCCAGGAGTTCCTCGTAGCTGAACTGGTGCTGGCGCTCGGCCATCCATTGCCCCTCGATTAACCAATCGGGGTTCTGATAGAGGCGCGCGGCATGGGGGTCAATAGCGCCCAAAGGCGCATCTGGGGGCCTGCCGCTTGTGCGGTGCCCGGCCTGTCGCTATAAGAACCCACAGGATTTCCGGCCCTTTTCCCGGTTGCAAAGGACCCAATGGCAGACCGCATCGAGATCGCAAAACCCCTCCCCTCGCGCAAGCCGTGCCTGACGGCCGTGCTACGAATGGCAGGGCTGCGCCCCACGCGGCAGCGCATCGCGCTGGCCGAATTGCTGTTCGGCGGCCCGCACCGGCACGTTTCGGCCGAGGAGCTGCATGGCGAGGCGCTCGCGGCCAAGGTCAACGTGTCGCTCGCCACCATCTACAACACGCTCCACCAGTTCCATGAGGCGGGGCTCCTGCGCGAGGTGCCGGTCGATGCGTCGCGCTCCTACTTCGACACCGACACCTCCGACCATCATCACTTTTACGTGGAAGACGAGCAGCGCATGATCGATATCCCCGCCACCTCGGTGGTGTTCGACAGTCTGCCGCAGCCGCCCAAGGGCATGGCCGTCACCCATGTGGACGTGGTCATCCGCGTGCGCAAGCACCAGGCCTGAGGCCCCGGCGCAACCCATCGCCCGTCGAGGCATTGGAGGCCTGGGGCGTTTCCCCCGATTTTCAAAACAGACGCCGCCGGCTGCCCGCCGACGCGCCGTGACAAACGCGCCCGGCCTCACCATAGTGGCGCGGTCCGAAACAGCGGCAAGGATGCTTCATGAGCGATAACGTCAACCTCAACGCCTACTTCGAGCGCATAGGCTTTTCCGGCTCGATCGCGCCGAGTCTTGCCACCCTCGAAGCCCTGCACGCCCTGCACCCGGCCGCCATTCCTTTCGAGAACCTCAATCCGCTGCTGGGGCTGCCCGTCGCGCTCGACCAGAAGAGCCTTGAAAAGAAGATGCTCGCCGAAAAGCGCGGCGGCTACTGCTTCGAGCACAATCTGATGTTCATGCGCGTGCTGGCCGATCTGGACTACAAGGTCAGGAGCCTCGGTGCGCGCGTCATGTGGAACCATCCCGCGGACGCGGTGCGTCCCGTCTCCCACATGCTCATCGCCATCGACATCTCCGGCCAGACCTACATCGCCGATGTCGGCTTCGGCAGCCTCACGCTCACCGCACCCCTGCGGCTGCGCGACGGGGCCGAGCAGGCAACGCCGCACGAGACCTTCCGTCTCCTCGACAGCGACGGCACCTGGCGCCTCGAGGCGCGGCTCGGCGAGGACTGGCGCCTCCTTTACACCTTCACCCTCGATGACTTCGGCGAGGCCGACTACCGGCCGATCAACACCGCGCTCTCGAGCGATCCCAGTTCCCAGTTCCGCACCGGCCTCGGCGCCGCCATTTCCCCCAAGGGCGAGCGGCACACCCTGGCGGGCACGCGGCTTTCGACCTATCGCGACGGCGCGCTCATCGAGCGGCGCGACCTCATGGACGTCGGCGAGCTCAAGGAGGTGCTGACGACCACCTTCGGCATCACGCTTCCCGCCTCCGATGCGCTCGATCCGGCGCTCGAGGGGATCGTCGCCGCCGGACGGGCGCAGGCCTGAGATGGCGCCGGTCGTGCCCGATCCCGACCGGATCATGAGCTTTGCGGACGCCGCCGCCTTCGAGGAGTGGCTTGCAAGGAACCACGACACGGCCCCCGAGATCTGGCTCAAGGCCTACAAGAAAGGCTCGGGCGTACCCTCGGTCACCATCGCCGAGGCGCTCGACGTCGTCCTCTGCTGGGGCTGGATCGACGGGATCAGGAAGAGCCTCGACGACAAGGCGTTCCTGCAGCGCTACAGCCCCAGGGGCCGCAAGAGCATCTGGAGCCAGATCAACCGCGACCATATCGCGCGGCTGACGGCGGCAGGGCGCATGCAGCCGTCGGGCCTCGCCCAGGTCGAGGCGGCCAGGGCCGACGGGCGCTGGGACGCCGCCTATGCGCCGACCTCGAAGATGGAAATGCCCGCCGATCTCGTCGCGGCGATCGAGGCCGACCCCAGGGCGCTCGCCACCTACCGCACGCTCAACCGGCAGAACCAGTTCGCCCTCGCCTTCCGCCTCGTCAACCTCAAGACCGCCGCCGGGCGCGAAAAGAGGATCAAGGCCTTCGTCGAGATGCTCTCGCGCGGCGAGACGATTTACCCGCAAAAGGAAAAGGCCGGCGAATGAGCCTCCATGTCGCATTCCTGCGCGGAATCAATCTCGGCAAGCGGCAGATGAAGATGGCCGACTTGAAGGCGTGCCTCGAAGACATGGGCCTTGCAGCCGTCAAGACGATCCTTGCCAGCGGCAATGCGCGCTTCGAGGCCGAGGACGCCAAGGATCTCAAGGCGCGCCTGGAGGCGGCGCTGGAGAAGCGCTTCGACTTTGCCGTCGGCGTGGTACTGAGGAGCGCGGTCGAGATCGAGGCGATGCTCGCCGCCAATCCCTTCGCCGGCGTCGACCCCGCCGCCGACGTCAAGCGCTACATCCTGATGTTCGACCGGGACCTGCCGGCGGGCGTCAAGCTCGAGGGCGTGCCCGGCGACTTCGACGTCGTGCGCATCGACAGGCGCGACATCTACTTCCTCGCGCACCGCCTGCCCAACGGGCGCTACGGCGAAGGCCTTGACAGGATCGGCAAACCGCTCGACGAGCAGGTCGGCAAGGGTCGCGTCGAGACCATGCGCAACTGGAACACCATCGAAAAGGCGCTCAAGTGATCACTGTCTTCGGCTCCACCAACCTCGACCAGGTCGGCACCGTCTCGCGCCTGCCCAAGCCCGGCGAGACCGTGGCCGGCGGCACCTTCTCCATGGCGGCCGGCGGCAAGGGGGCGAACCAGGCGCTCGCCGCGCGCCGGGCGGGCGCCGATGTGCGGCACGTCTCGGCGGTCGGCGCCGATGCCTTCGCCGAGCCGGCCCTGGCTTTCCTCAAGGCCGACGGGGTCGATCTTTCGGGCATGCAGACCGCCGACACCGCGACCGGCATCGCCATGATCTTCGTCGACAGGGATGGCGAGAACGTCATCGCGGTGCTGCCGGGCGCCAACGGCACGATCACCCCGGCCGACGCGGAAGCGGCGGTCGCGGCGATGGGGCCGGGCGACATCCTGATGCTGCAGCAGGAAATTCCGCAGGCGGCGACCGAGCGGGCGCTCGACGCCGCGAGGGCTCGCGGCATCACGGCCATCCTCAACACCGCCCCCTTCCTCGAAACGACCGCAGGAATCGCCGGCAAGGCCGCGATCCTCGTCGCCAACGAGACCGAGTTCGCATTGCTTACCGAGCGCGGCACCGAAGAACTCGATGCCGCCATGCAGGATTGGTCGAAAGCCCACGGGCAGACGGTGATCGTCACCCTCGGCCCCGACGGGGCCAAGGCCGCGACGCCCGAGGGCCTCATCCACGTGCCGGCGATGAAGGTGACGCCCGTCGACACCGTCGGCGCCGGCGACACCTTCTGCGGCTACCTCGCCGCCGGCCTCGACGCGGGCCTTCCCCTCGAAGCCGCCATGCGCCGCGCCGCAGTCGCGGCGAGCCTCGCCTGCCTCAAACCCGGCGCGCAGCCGGCCATTCCGAGGGGGGGCGAAGTGGAAAAGGCGCAGGCGACCTGATAGCGCAACACGCCGAAGGCAAACCTTGTAGTGGTTGGGGTGGAATTCGGACCGGCGGCTGTTGGATGGACCGCTGGAATTGCAGACATTGCTCCGCTTGCGCGAGTACGTCCGATTGCAGATGATGACGCATGACCGCGTTTGCCGACCATGATGCCTACATCGCTGCGGCGCCGGAAGCGCTCCGGCCGCTGCTGTCGCACGTGCGCTCCCGGCTTGCGCAAACGCTTCCCGACGCGGAGGAGATCATCCAGTATGACATGCCGGGGTTCGGTTCCGCAGGCTTGGTCATCGCAGGCTATGCGGCCTTCAGCAAACAATGCGGTCTCTACGTCAGCAAAGGCGCGATCAGCGCATATTCGGACGACATTGCCGCAGCCGGGCTCAAGGCGTCGAAGACTGGTGTCACGTTTTCACCGAGCAAGCCCATTCCTGACGAGCTCATCGCTGCACTCGCCCTTGCTTCGCGAAAGGAGCGAGGCGTGTGAATGGCCGATGCCGCGGTCTACGCCGGTATGGCGTGCAGTCCTAGCGACCTTCGGGATGCCGGGCCGACAGAACTAGGCCCTTGAAGAACATCGCCCATCTGAGGGCGCGATTGGAACTGCTGGCTGGCTGAGAAGCTGAAACGAAAAAGCGGGCCTCGAGGCCCGCTTTCTCATTTCCAACGCTGCCGTCGGCCTCACTTGGGCGCCAGCACCATCACCATCTGGCGGCCTTCCGAGCGCGGCTGGCTCTCGACCTTGGCGATCGCGTCCATCTGCTCCTTGACCTTGACGAGGAGCTGCATGCCGAGGTCCTGGTGGGCCATCTCGCGGCCGCGGAAGCGCATGGTGACCTTGACCCGGTCGCCTTCGCCCAGGAACCTCTGCACCGCCTTCATCTTGGTGTCGTAGTCGTGCGTGTCGATGTTCGGCCGCAGCTGGATTTCCTTGACCTCGATCACCTTCTGGCGCTTGCGCGCCTCGGCAGCCTTCTTCTGGGCGGCGTATTTGAAGCGCCCCAGATCGAGGAGCTTGGCGACCGGCGGATTGGAGTTCGGGGCGATCAGGACGAGATCGAGGCCGGCCTCCTGGGCCATGCCGATTGCCTCGCGCGTGCGCACGATGCCGTGATTCTCGCCTTCGGCATCGATAAGCTGAACTTCGGGGGCGGAGATGTCCTCGTTGGCGGGCGGCCCTTCCTTCTGGGGCGCGATGGGTCTCATGGGACGACGAATGGCAAACGATCCTTCTGCTGATGCGCGGATTGGGTGAAACCGGCCATAAAATCGTGTCCCGACCGGCATAAGTCAACAGGCAAACGGGCAACATCGCTCGCGCGTTGCATGTGCCGCCGCCAAGGTTGCGCTTTGGCCGCGAACCGGCCATGAGGCATGCCGGATGGAAGACGAAAGGACTGGACCATGGCGGCAAGCGAGCGCGGCGACCTGACGGTCGGCGAAGGCGAGGCGGCGCGGCGGATCGCGCTCGAGCGGCGGACGGGCAACGGGCCGGGCCTCTTCTGGCTCGCGGGCTTCAAATCCGACATGACCGGCTCCAAGGCGCTGACCCTCGATCGGTACGGGGCCGAGCACGGCCTTGCCGTCACCCGCTTCGACTATTCCGGCCACGGCGCCTCGGGCGGCGATTTCGAGAAGGGCACCATCACCCGCTGGCTGGAGGAAGCGCGGGCGGTGTTCGAGATGACGCAGGGCGAGCAGATCGTCGTCGGCTCGTCGATGGGCGGCTGGATCGCCCTGCTGCTCGCCCGCGCGCTCCTCAAGGACGGCAAGCGCCGGCTCAAGGGGCTGATCCTCATCGCCCCCGCCGTCGACATGACCGAGGAGCTGATGAAGAAGGGCTTTTCGCCCGCGCAGATGAAGGCGCTCGAGGCCCAGGGCTATGTCGACCGGCCCAGCCAGTATTCCGAAGCGCCCTATCGCATCACCCGCGCCCTCCTCGATGACGGCCGCAACCACCTGATGCTCGGCGGCGTCATCGAGACGGGCTGCCCCGTCGTCATCCTCCAGGGCGGGCGGGATCCGGACGTGCCGCAGGCGCACGCCATCCGGCTCACCACCCATCTTCTGCACGATCCCGTGACGCTCACCCTCATTCCCGACGGCGACCATCGCCTAAGCCGCGAGGAGGACCTGAAACGCCTCACCGACGCGATCACCCACCTCATCGAGGAGTGAACGGGCACGATCGGCCTCCCTCCCCCTTGAGGGGAGGGATTGAGGGTGGGGGTGGTTCGGCGAACGCTGATGGACCCCCACCCCCGAC
>NZ_JZEX01000186.1 GCF_000969415.1 Devosia geojensis
CCCCAACCCCTCCCCTCAAGGGGGAGGGGGGCAGACCGTGCCGGTGGCGGCATTGCGTCCGGCCCATCCTAATCCTCCTCCACGCGCGCCGGCCGGTATTGGAAGGTGGCGCGCACGATGCCGTGGTCGGTGGTGCCGGAGGCCTTGTGGTCCTCGAAGTTGAGATGGTCCGTCAGGATCTCCAGCCCGTCGAACGCCCAGATGCGCTTGCGGCTGTTGTCGTAGAATTCCTGGCTGACGAGGATGTGGTCCAGCGACTCGCGCTCGTTCTGGAAGATGTGGGTGTAATAGACGTCGCGGGTGCTGCGGTATTGCTGGAGCGTCTGGCCGGAATAGAGGCCGGCGTCGGTGCCGCCGGTCGACAGGCCGAGGAGATAGTTGGGCTGGCCGGACAGGATGTTGATGGTGTTGGAGAGGATGCCGTCGTTGACGTCGCCCAGCACCACAACCGGATCGTCGGTGCCGCGCAGGCGCTCGACGAGGATCATGCGCAGCGCCGCCGCTTCGGCCGTGCGGCGGATGGTGGAGATGGCGGCGCCGAGCCCGGGGGCATGGCGCTGGTGGATGTTCCTCACATACCAGTCTTCGTCATGGATCTCGGTCGGGCGCTTGGACTTGAGGTGGCAGACATAGACGTGGATGTGCGGGTGGCTGGGGCGCGTCTCGATCTCGAAGTGCAGCACGGGACGCGAGAAGCTGTCGATGGCGACCGCGATCTCGGGCGTCTGCGGGTCGTCGCCCTGGCTCTGCAGGACGAAATCGGGCGGGAACTCGACGATCCATTCGGGCTCGCCGACGAGCATTTCGGCGCGCACGGCCGCCGCGCAGACGATGCTCTGGCCGGCGTGGCCGGACGGGGCGAGGACGGTGTGGGTGTTCTCCAGCCCGGCCTCGGCGATGACGGCCTCGAGTGCCTCGGCGTGCCAGAGCTCCTGGAAGCCATAGACGTCGGACTGCATGCGCTTGAGAGCGCCGCCGAGCCAGGTGATCTTGGCCTCGTACTGGTCCTCGCTCCAGCCGGCGGCGCCGTACATGGGGAGGCCGGGCATGTTGAGGTTATAAAGATTGCAGGTGGCGAAACTGACGGTCGTGCGAGCCATGAGCTGTTCCCCTATGGATTGGCGGCAGCGAGCCTAGCAAGGGCGGGTTGCGGTTCGGAGACGGGTGTGCCCCTCTTTCTTTGGGGCATGTGCATTTGCGTGCCGGACGCGACACCCCCCACCCTGTCCCTCCCCTCCAGGGGGAGGGGACCCTCCCAGTCATTGACGGCAAACTCAAACGCGGCGTTTGCGGCTCTTTCGCGCCCCTCCCCCTGGAGGGGAGGGACAGGGTGGGGGGTGTCGCGTCCGGCACGCAAATGCAC
>NZ_JZEX01000187.1 GCF_000969415.1 Devosia geojensis
ACCCTCGATCCCTCCCCTCAAGGGGGAGGGAGGCCGATCGTGCCTATGGCATCATCGCGCCCCACCCACCGGCTGTCACCCAGGCGAAAGCCGGGACCCATCCTGAGATGCCGCGCCAGCCGCCAGGCGGCGGTGACGGGCGGGAGGCCAGGCTGGCTCCCCCGCAAGGGGGGAGGTGCCGTTCCGTGCTTTCGACCAGATCGCCCAGGCACAACGCAGCACCTCCCCCCTTGCGGGGGAGGCTGGGAGGGGGGTACCCCGCCGACGCCTGTTGCCGAAACGCATGCCGTCCCACGGAGCCCTGAGGCCCCATGCGCTTCGTCCTCCGCTTGCTTCTCATGTTCGCCGTGGCGCTCGCCTTCGGGTTCGGCCTCTCCTATTACGCGCTGACCGACGGGCGCTATTTCGGCGTCCTCCAGTCCGGCCCCTGGACCGCCTGGCCCGATGCCGGCTCGCCCAATCCCAACCCCTATACGCGCGCCCATGTCGTGCGGGTCGGCAACCTGCCGCTCGGCCAATCCGAGGGCCTGCAGTTCACCGCGACCACCGACAGCGCCGGCGAGCCGCTGACCCGCGCCTGCACGTATGCCATCGCCGGCACGACCCCCGTTGCCACCTTCTGGACGCTCGTGGCCGTCGATGGCGCGGGGCGTAACCTCGCCCGCCCCGGCGCCGCCATGGCGCTGCGCTCGGGCGATATCGTGCGGCCGGAGGACGGGTCCATCAGCGTCCACGTCGGCACGCGCCTCATGCCCGGCAACTGGCTGGAGATCGTCGGCGACGGCCCCTTCTCGCTGGTGCTGACGCTCTACGACACCGTCGCCTCGTCCGGGTTCGGGGCGGCGGTCGAGACCCTGCCCTCGATCACGCGGGAGGGCTGCCGATGATCCGCACCCTCCTTTACGTCGTCGCCGGCCTCGTCCTCGGGGGCATCATCCATATCGTGGCCGTTCTCACCCTGCCCCAGCTGGCCGAGGAAACCGTCTGGACCCGCATCGCCGCCCTCGAGGCGCACGATCGGGTCGCGGTCCTGCCGCCGGTCGAACCGGGCGCGGCCAATCCGCTCGGGCTCGATCCCGAGCTCGTCTACGGCGTCTGCCAGGTCGATCTCTCCGAAGGTCCCGCCTACATGAACGGCGTCATGCCCGACGCCTTCTGGTCGATCGCGGTGCACAACCGCGAGGGCACCGTCATCTATTCGACCACCAACCGCGACGGCATCGGGCGCACCCTCTCGCTCGGCATCTTCAACCCCGCCCAGACCCGGCTCCTCGCCCAGCAGCAGCTCGACGTAGAGGAGGGCCTGCTGATCGTCGAATCCCCCACCGACCCCCTCTTCATCAC
>NZ_JZEX01000188.1 GCF_000969415.1 Devosia geojensis
CACCCACCCAGCGCAGCCGCGCATAAAAGATCGCAAGCCCGACGAGGCCGAGCCAGAACGCCGGCACCGAATAGCCCAGCAGCCCGACGACGCGGATCGCCTGGTCCGTCCAGCTGCCCTGGCGGCTCGCGGCCGTCACCCCCAGCGGCACGCCGAGCGCCACCCCGATGAGGATGCCGAGCGTCGCCATCTCGAGGGTCGCGGGAAACACCCGGCTCAGATCCTCGATCACCGGCCGCCCCGTCGAGACGGACCGGCCGAGATCGCCGGTCAGCACATCGCCGACATAGTTGAAGAACTGCACCGGCAGCGGCTGGTCGAGCCCCATGGCGACGCGCGCCGCCTCATAGACCTCCGCCGTCGCCCGGTCGCCGACCACCGCCAGCACCGGATCGATGGGGATCACCCGCCCGATGAAGAAGGTGATGGCAAGCAGCCCGAGGAACGTCAGCGCGATGGTGATGAAGAAGCCGGCGACCCCTCCGATCCCGCGCAGCACCCTGCGCCGTCCAAGCGCTGAGGCGGTGCCCGTCGCACCCGACGCCCCCACCGGTTCCGTTTGCGGCTCGAAGCTCACCCGCCCCAAATCCTCTTTCAAAAACAATAGTCTGCCACCAGGCGAGCGCTCGCCGGCGACCGTCACAAACCGTCACATTTCGCTTGGATCATACAAGAAACTTTGCTTATATCAAAAAAATTTTGGTGAAAGCGCGTTGGTGGAGGGAGCTTTGCACAAACATCGCGACATCCCCGATGTCATCCCGGCGAAGGCCGGGACCCATCCTGAGATGCCTCGCCAGCCGCAAGGTAGGTGTGGCTGGCACGATGCCAAACCGCACTCGCCGTTCGCTCGAAAGCGTTTCGGCTTCGCCCCCCTCCCCCTTGAGGGGAGGGGTCGGCGA
>NZ_JZEX01000189.1 GCF_000969415.1 Devosia geojensis
CTAGGGCGTGGACTCATAAGCTTTAGTCCAGATGCGGATTGAAGCGAGCAGGACGGCGGCGAGGAAGTTTCTTGCCAGCTTGTCGAAACGGGTGGCGACGCGTCGGAACTGCTTGAGCCTGCAGAAGAAGCGCTCGATCAGGTTGCGCTGTCGATAGATTGCCGGATCGACGGAGCGCCGAACGATGCGACGCGAGCAGCTCGGGATGTTGGGCTGGGCGCCTGATCGGGCGATAAGTTCAAGCACGGCATTGCTGTCGTAGCCCCGATCGGCCACGACGGTGCGTGGCGTCGGCAAGCCGGCTAGCAGGTTCGGAACGGCAGCCATGTCGGAGGCCTGCCCGGCGGACAGCAGCAAGCGAACCGGCAGCCCGTCCTGATCCACGACCGCATGGATCTTGGTGCTCAGTCCTTCACGAGAACGGCCAATGGCGTGATCCGGACCCCCTTTTTTCCACCTGCGGCGTGCTGGTGGGCTCGGATGATGGAGCTGTCGATCAGTTGCATCGACTGTGGCGAGGCGGCCGCCAAGGTCTCGAACACCCTCAGCCACACTCCCGCCTTGGCCCAGCGGTTATACCGGTTATACACCGTGGTGTAGGGGCCATAGCGCTCTGGCAGATCGCGCCAGGGCGAACCGGTCCTGAGCACATAGAAGATGCCATTGACCACCTTGCGGTCATCCACCCGCGCAACCCCGCGCGGCTTGTTCGGCAACAACGGAGCGATCATCCGCCACTCCGTCTCGCTGAGATCGTATCGCCCCATTCAAGAGCTCCTTTCGGAACCTTGAATCATCAACCCAAATCC
>NZ_JZEX01000190.1 GCF_000969415.1 Devosia geojensis
ACCCCCACCCTCGTTCCCTCCCCTCAAGGGGGAGGGAGGCGATAGCCGATCATTTGTGCGGTCACCCAGAATTGCGTCGCCCTACCCCCAACACATCCAGCAGCAGCAGGATGACGCCGACGGTCAAGGCGACGTCGGCGAGGTTGAAGACGTAGAACGACCAGCCGCCCCAGTGGAAGTGGAAGAAATCGGCGACGGCGCCGTAGATCAGCCGGTCGAGGGCGTTGGAGAGCGCGCCGCCGAGGCAGAGGGCGAGGCCGGCGCGGATCAGCATGCTGTCGGCCCGCCACCACCAGATGGCAAGCGCGGCCATGGCGACGACCATGACGAGGCCCAGCGCCCAGACCGGCAGGCTGCCGAGCAGGCCATAGGAGATGCCGGTGTTCCAGACGAGGACATAGTCGAAGAAATCGGTGACCCGCACCAACTCGCCGCCGCGCCAGCCGGTCATGGAGAAGGGCACGTAGATCGCGGGGATCTCAACGCATTTGCTCATGCCGATCGCGATGCAGTCGGCCGAGACCTGATAGGCCTTGTGGGCGCGATCGAGCCCGAAGGCGAGGACGCCGAGCATGAGGGAGAGGAGGACGGACGGAGCGAGAAGGCGGGAGGTCATGGGTGCCTTGCGCTCCCGGTGTCCATTGGTGGAATCGAGTCCGATTGATGCTTCCCCCCACCCCAACCCCTCCCCTCCAGGGGGAGGGGCTCGAAGGAGCCGCAGGCACTGCGGCCGAGAGTAGTAC
>NZ_JZEX01000191.1 GCF_000969415.1 Devosia geojensis
CTCCTCTTCCATCCTTCCTCCTTTTTCTTTCCCTCTCTTTTTTTCTCTTTCTCCTCCTCTCCTTCCGTCCTTATACACATCTCCGAGCCCTCTCCTCTCCCTCCTTCTCCCTCACCTGTCCTCCCCCCTCCCCCTTCTCTTCTTTTGAGATTCTCTTCGTCGTGCCTCTCCCCCCCGCCCTCTGCCCGCCCCCCCGTTTTCCCCCCCCTACTCCGCCGCCTCCTTCGTCTCTCATGCCCTGTCCCTTTTCCTTGGTTCGTTTCCCACCCCCCTCCACCTCCTCTCCTCCCTCTCTCTCTCCCTCCTTCCCCTCCTCCCCTCTTCCTTCTCCCTCCCTCTCTTCCCCCTCCCCTTTCCTCCCTCTCCTCCTCTCTTTCCCCCCTCCTCCTCTCTCTTCTCCTCCTTCCCTCCCTTTCCTCTTTCTCCCCCCCTCTTCTCTCCCCTTTCCTTCCCCCTCCTCCATCCGTACCTCTTCTTCTCCTTTCTCTTCTTCTTCCCCCCCCTCTCTCTCTACCCCTCCTTTCCCTCCTTTTCCCTCGTCCTTCTTCCCTCCCCCCTCCCCTCCTTCTTCTCCCCGTTTCCCCCCACTCCCCTCCTCCTCTCCTTTCCGCCTTCCCTCCCCTCTTTTCTCCCCCCCTTCCCTCTCTCCCTCCCTCCCTCCCCTTTCCCCCCCCCGCCTTTCCTCTCTTTCCTCTTCTTCCTCTTCTTCCTCTCCCTCTTCCCCCCCTCTCTCTCCCC
>NZ_JZEX01000192.1 GCF_000969415.1 Devosia geojensis
GGGAGGCAGTGCCCAACCCATTGATCTGGCGCGAGAATAAAAACTTATCCCCGCGCCTTCCACCGGCCCTATCCTCTTCCTCGCACCCCGCCGCTACACACGCGGCATGGACGAGATGTCGGGCGGGGGCGTTGGGGCAGCCGGGTCGCCGGCGGGCAGGGTGTCTGTTACGGACCGGCGGATCAACGAGCGTCCGCATGCTTCGTGTACGGCTCACAAATCCCAGCGTGTGGGGCGGCTAACGCTTCCCATCTAAAACTAAATAGGAGGCGAAAGCCGCCCCGCATTCGTGTGTCCGAAAGGACCACAACCGCAGGACCGAGCGTCCGGGCGGCGCACCCGCACGCGCCGCCGAACGCTTTGCCCGCAAGCCGCACTTGACCTAAACCGCGCATTTGCGTCAAAGGAAGGCCAGTTTCGCGAAGGCTCGTTCCCGATGGAAAAATTCACGACATTGACGGGTGTGGCGGCTCCGCTGCCGATCATCAATATCGACACGGACATGATCATCCCCAAGCAGTACCTCAAGACCATCAAGCGCACCGGTCTTGGCACGGCGCTGTTCTCGGAGATGCGCTACAACGAGGACGGCTCGGAGAACCCGGAGTTCGTGCTCAACAAGAGCGCCTACCGCGATGCCAAGATCATCGTGGCGGGCGACAATTTCGGCTGCGGATCTTCGCGCGAGCATGCGCCCTGGGCGCTCCTCGACTTCGGCATCCGCTGCGTCATCTCGACGAGCTTTGCCGACATCTTCTACAACAACTGCTTCAAGAACGGCATCCTGCCGATCGTCGTCACCCCCGAGCAGCTGAAGCTCCTGCTCGACGATGCCGAGCGCGGCTCCAACGCAACGCTCACCGTCGATCTGGAAAGCCAGACGATCAAGGGTCCGGACGGCGGCACGGTGCATTTCGACATCGATCCGGCCCGCAAGCACATCCTGCTCGAAGGGCTCGACGACATCGCCGGCACGCTGAAGTCCGACCCGTCCATCTCCGCCTTCGAGGGCAAGATGGCGGCCGCGCGTCCCTGGCTCTAAAGATGGTCCAGCGGATCTCGACGGGATCGCCGTTCGAAGCGACCTTCGGCTATTCGCGCGCCGTGCGGCACGAGGACACCGTCTATGTCTCGGGCACCACCGGCTACGACTACGCCACCATGACCATGCCCGAGGGGGTCGGCGAGCAGGCGAGGAACGCGCTCGCCACCATCGACACGGCCTTGAAGCAAGCGGGGTCGGGCATCGAGGACACGGTGCGCGTCGTCTACTATGTGGGCGACCGCGCTCATGTCGACGAAGTCGTCGCCGCCGTCGGCCCGGTCTTCCGCGACATCCGCCCCGCCGCCTCCATGCTCATCGTCTCGATGATCGAGCCGGGCATGAAGATCGAGATCGAGGTCACCGCCCGCATCGGGGCGCACAAGAGCTGATGGACATCGCCCTCAAGCTCGATCCCGACGAGGCCGACGTCAGGGCGGTGCGCGACGGATTGATCGCCTTCAACCGCAAGGCCTCGGGCCGGGAAGCGGGCTGGCAGCCTTTTGCCGTCCACCTCAACGATCCCACGAGCGGCGAAGCCGTAGGCGGGATAACCGGCTTTACCACTTTCGATTGGGTGTTCGTCGAGCTCTTTCATATTCCGGAGCACTTGCGCGGGCAGGGTCACGGCCGCGCGCTCATGGCAAAGGTCGAAGCGTTCGGACGTGAGCGCGGCTGCATCGGCATCTGGCTCGATACCTTCAGCTTCCAGGCCCGTCCCTTCTACGAAAAGCTCGGCTTTTCCGTTTTCGGCACGCTCGAGGATCATCCGATCGGCGGCCGGCGTTACTTCATGAGCAAACGGCTCGATGCCGCGAATGCGCTGGAGAACGACAATGGCTGACGACCGCGATAACCATGAGCCAAAGGTGGACATCCGGTTCACCCTCGAGCCCGCCGATGCCGATATCGGCGTCCTCGTGCAGACGATCCGCGACGCCAATACGGCCAACGGGGCGGGCCCGGACGGCTACCAGCCGGTCGGCTTCTTCATCGCGGACGAGACGACTGGCGAGACCATCGGCGGCCTCAGCGGCTATGCGCTCTTCGACTGGCTCTTCGTCCAGTTCCTCGCCGTGCCCGAGACTTTGCGCGGAAAGGGCCTCGGCGCCGAGCTGCTGAACCAGGCCGAGAGCTGGGCGCGCGAGCGCGGGCTCGCCGGCATCTGGCTCGACACCTTCGCGTTCGGCGCTCCGGACTTTTACCGCAAGCACGGCTTTACCGAATTCGCCGCGATCGAGGACCATCCGCCCGGTTCGCGCCGCCATTTCTTCCTCAAGCGCTTCTGACGCGCACCGCACCAACGCAAACGGAACCTTCCCAATGTCCCATTCCCTCCTCCTCCTTCCCGGCGACGGCATCGGCACCGAGATCATGGTCGAGGTCGAAAAGATCATCGCCTGGACCAACGGCGAGGGCCTGACGGACTTTTCGACCGACCACGGGCTCGTCGGCGGCGCCGCCTTCGACAAGCACCAGGTCGCCGTGACGGAAGAGGACGTCGAGAAGGCCAAGGCCGCCGATGCGGTGATCTTCGGGGCGGTCGGCGGGCCGAAATGGGACGACGTGCCCTATGAGCACCGGCCGGAAGCCGCGCTCCTGCGGCTGCGCAAGGAGCTCGGCGTCTTCGCCAACCTGCGTCCCGCCATCTGCTACCCGGCGCTCGCCGAAGCCTCCTCGCTGAAGCGCGAGCTCATCGAGGGGCTCGATATCCTCATCGTGCGCGAATTGACGGGCGGCGTCTATTTCGGCGAGCCCAAGCAGATCACCGACCTCGGCAACGGGCAGAAGCGCGCCGTCGACACCCAGGTCTACGAGACCTATGAGATCGACCGCATCGCGCGCGTCGCCTTCGATCTCGCCCGCACCCGCTCGGGCAAGGTGCATTCGGCCGACAAGAAGAACGTCATGAAGTCCGGCGTCCTCTGGGACGAGGTGGTGCGCAGCGTCGCCAGGGACTATCCGGACGTCGAGTTCCACCACATCCTCGCCGACAACGCCGCCATGCAGCTGGTGCGCAATCCCAAGCAGTTCGACGTGATGGTCACCGACAACCTCTTCGGCGACATCCTCTCGGACGCCGCCGCGATGCTGACCGGGTCGCTCGGCATGCTGCCCTCCGCCTCCCTCGGCGCGCCCGATCCGGTCACCGGCAAGCGCAAGGCCTTCTACGAGCCCGTCCACGGCTCGGCCCCCGACATCGCCGGCAAGGGCATCGCCAACCCCATCGCCATGATCGCGTCCTTCGCCATGGCGCTGCGCTATTCGTTCGGGCTGGTCGAGCTCGCCGGCAAGGTGGAGGCGGCGATCGCCGCCGTCCTCGGCGATGGCCTGCGGACCGCCGACATCGGCGAGAGCAACCGCAAGACCATCGGCACCGAAGAAATGGGCGCGGCGATCCTCAGCAAGCTCAAGGTTTAAGATTCCGCTCTGGAGCCATTTCCCCACGGGGTCATCCCCGCGCAAGCGGGGAACTCTGTTTGCCGGTACGAGTCAGGAAACGGAGATTCCCGCTTTCGCGGGAATGACCCTGTGGAGAGACCAGTGTTCTGCCACCTCAAGCCTCCAGCCCGAACGCCTCGGCGATCAGCCGGTAGCTCTCCCGCCGCTTCTCGTAGGAGTGCATCTGCGTGGTGATCATCACCTCGTCAGCACCGGTCTCCTCGCGCTTCTCCTCGATCCTGGCCTTGACCGTTTGCGGGCTGCCGATGATCCAGAGCGGGCGCTGGTTCTCGATGATGGCGAGCTCGCGCTCGGTATAGTCGTGGGCGGCCGCTTCCTCGGGGGGCACGAGCTTTCGCTGCTGGCCGGAATGGAAGAGCGCCCAGGAGAGCGCCTGCGAGCCGGAAAGGAACTGCGCCTCCTCATCGGTTTCGGCGCAGATCACCGAGACGCAGACGATGGATTTCGGTTCCGGGAACGCCGGGCTCGGCACGAACGCGTTGCGGTAAGCGGCGATCGCCGGTCCGCCCGGGGCCGGGCTGAAATGGGCGGCGAACGCATAGCCCATGCCGAGCTCGCCGGCCCCGCTGGCGCTCGCGCCCGAGGAACCGAGGAGCCACATCGGCGGCAGGCCGACGCCGCCCGGCGCCACGGCGACCCGCGAGAGCGGATGGTCGGCGGGGAAGGTGCCCTCCTCGAAGGCCATCAGCTCGGCAAGGTAGTGCGAAAATTCCTCGCCCCCGCCGGTCCTCAGCGCGCGCATCGCATAGCCGTCGCCCCCCGGCGCGCGCCCGAGCCCCAGGTCGATGCGCCCGGGATTGAGCGCCTCGAGCGTCCTGAACGCCTCGACGATCCGCAGCGGCGCATGGTTGAGGAGCATCACCCCGCCCGAGCCGACGCGGATGCGGCTGGTCGCCGCCGCGGCGCTGGCGATCAGCACTTCGGGGGAGGCCGAGCCGATCGAGGGCATGCCGTGGTGCTCGGCGAACCACAGCCGCGAATAGCCCAGCGCCTCGCCCGTCTGCGCCAGCTTGACCGTCTCGGCCAATGCCTCGCTCGTCGTCACCCCCTCGGCAATCGGGGCAAGGTCGAGGATGGAGAGGGGGAAGGGGCTGGCCATGGGTTATGAACCTGATGCAGGGAAAAGACGAAAGTTCCCGCTCCTATTATCGTCATTCAACGATGAAGGCGAGGCCGGAGTGGCTGCGACACCGACGTGAGGACCGGCTGCGCTGTTACCCGCCGACCACAGCGAACGCGAATTCGTCGGCTGCTGATTGACTCCGCGAGCCCTCTCAAGGCTTTATCTGCATTCCGGTCATTTGTCGGAAAGTTTGTGTGATGCGTCGGACGTGCCTGGCCCTGCTCCTTGCCCTACTCGGGGCCGAGGTCGCGCAGGCGCAGGAGCAGACCTTCTTTCTGCCCAGTGTCGTCGATGAAGTGCGCGTGGGCATCCACGCGCACGAGGCGCATTATTCGCTCTGGCCCGTCTATATGGACGAGTGGGATCTCTCGCAGATCCACGATGTCAGCTTCGACGTGCTCTTCCGCTCGCCGCAGGTGGACGTTTTCCGCTGGATCGGCTCGCCGCGCCCGGAGCTCGGCACCACGATCAATCTCGCCGGCGTCGAGAGCACGTTCCATGCGGCCCTCACCTGGCAGGTGCCCGTATTCGACACGCCGCTCTTCCTTGAGGGCACGTTCGGGGCGGCGCTGCACAACGGCTATATGAACGGCGCGCCCGACGGGCGGCGCAACCTCGGCTGCCGCATCAATTTCTACGAGCGCTTCGGCGTCGGGGTGAACATCACCGAGAGCGCGACGGCGCTGCTCACCTACGAGCATACGTCGAACGCGGATCTCTGCGATTCCAACAGCGGCTATTCGAATTTCGGTTTGCGCATCGGCATGAAGTTCTAGCGCCAGGTGAACGGGATGCGTGACGGCGGCGGGCTTTGACGCTATTGAGTGGGCCGCGAAGCGTGCGGGGTGGCATATGCGTAGTGTTTCGGTTCTGGGTCTTGCGGCCGTCCTGACAGGACTCGGCCTCTCGGGCGCGGCGGCGCAGCCCATCGTCTTCGACGAAATCCGCGGCGGGCTCTACGCCCACAGCATCGACGAGGGCTCGTTCGATGCCAGCCGTATCGAGGACGCCAATGTGGAGCTCCTCTTTTCCATTCCCTCGCTCGACGAGGTCACCCTTCTCGGGCAACTGCGCCCGCATATCGGTGCCACCATCAATCTCGGCGGGCTCGAGAGCATGCTCTATGCCGGCATGAGCTGGACCGTGCCGCTCGGCGATACGCCGATCTTCGTGGAAGCGGCCTTCGGCGGCGCCGTGCACAATGGCGAGCTCGAGGGCGCCGAATACCCCATGCGCGATCTCGGCTGCCGCGTGCTCTTCCATGAATCGCTCAGCCTCGGCGTCAACATCACCGAGCAGGCCAGCATCATGGCGACCGTCGAGCATGCCTCGCACGGCTCCATATGCGAGGGCGACAACCGCGGCCTGACCAACCTCGGCGTGCGCGTCGGCTGGAAGTTCTGACCCCTCATCCGGCGCTGCGCGCCACCTTCTCCCACGAGGGGAGAAGGGAAGGGGGCTTACCTAGAGTTTATGCGGAACGTAGGCTGGACGGATGAGGCGTGAGGCACCTCCCTTCTCCCCTCGTGGGAGAAGGTGCCCCGAAGGGGCGGATGAGGGGGTGCTAGATCGCCTGCCCCGCCGCCCAGCCGGAGGCCCAGGCCCACTGGAAGTTGTAGCCGCCGAGCCACCCGGTCACGTCCACCACCTCGCCGATGAAGTGGAGGCCCGGCACCTTCTTCGCCTCGAAGGTCTGGCCGTCGAGCTCTCGGGTATCGATGCCGCCGAGCGTCACCTCGGCGGTGCGGTAGCCCTCCGAGCCCACGGGCTTCAGAGCCCAGCGCTTGATCAGCGCCTCGACGGCGGCGAGGTTCTTGTCGGAAAAATCTCCGATCATGCCGGGAAGGTTCAATTCCTCGCCCAGCATCTGCGCCAGGCGCCTGGGCAAGTGCGCGGCAAGCACCGTCTGGATGGCGAGCTTGGGCGTTTTGGCCCGCGCCTCGCGCAGCATCTCCATCGCATCCCGCTCCGGCAGGAGGTCGACGACGATGGCGTCGCCCTCGCGCCAATAGGACGAGATCTGCAGGATCGCGGGGCCGGAAAGCCCGCGATGGGTGAAGAGCAGCGCCTCCTCGAACCGCGTCTTGCCGTGGCCGACGACGGCGTTGGTCGAGACGCCGGCGAGGGGCTTCAATTTTTCCAGCGC
Organism: Devosia geojensis; assembly: GCF_000969415.1. GTDB lineage: Bacteria > Pseudomonadota > Alphaproteobacteria > Rhizobiales > Devosiaceae > Devosia > Devosia geojensis. Next base: position 6,775 of record NZ_JZEX01000192.1, read on the forward strand.
CCCCGTCTCGAAGGTCAGCGGCACCAGCGCCGGGCGCGTTTGCGTCACGGCGAGCCCGAACTGCTCGGCGAGTTTGTAGCCGAGGCCCGTCGCCCCCATCTTGGGGATCGACTTGCCGCCGGTCGCGACCGTCAGCTTCTCGCAGGTCACCGAGCCCGAGGAGAGGCGGACGGCAAAGCCTGCTTCCGTCTTCTCGACCGCCTCGATGCTCGTTCCGAGTTCCACCGTCACCCGCGCCCGCTTCAATTCCGTCATCAGCATGTTGATGATCTCGAGCGCCGAGCCGTCGCAGAAAAGCTGGCCCAGCGTCTTCTCGTGATGGGCGATGGCATGCCTGTCGACGAGCTTGATGAAATCGGCCGGCGTATAGCGCGAGAGTGCCGAGAGCGCGAAGCGCGGGTTCTGGCTGAGGAACCGCTCGCGCCCGGTGGCGACCGTCGCGTTGACATTGGTGAAGTTGCAGCGCCCGCCGCCCGAGATGCGGATCTTTTCGCCCGGGCTCGTCGCGTGGTCGACGAGCAGCACCTGGCGTCCGCGCCGCCCGGCTTCGATCGCGGCCATCATGCCGGCGGCGCCGGCGCCGAGGACGATGGCGTCGTAGTGGGTCATCTTTGATCTTTCGCTTGGAGCCGCTCCCATAGCGCGAACATTGGTGGCAAGCAAATTCATTGACTCTTAGCCAATAGCGCGTATGAGAAACGCTGGTTGATCCAAGGATCAGATTGATGCGCAGCGTCTTGACGAGCTTCGAGCTTGCCGCCGGCCCCGTGGGCACGGCCCGCGCTGCCATGACCACCAAAACGACCAAAACCGCCTGAGGCTTTTCCCCGGGTCGTCTCCCGCCGGGGAGAGGCCCGCAAAGAGCCAGGCCGCGGCACCGGTGCTGCGCGGGAGCGGATCAGGTCAACGGGACGGAGTTCCTAGCAAATGGGTTATCGCGTAGCTGTCGTCGGCGCCACGGGCAATGTGGGCCGGGAAGTCCTCAACATCCTCGCCGAGCGCAAGTTCCCGGCCGACGAGGTGGTGGCGCTCGCCTCCTCGCGCTCGGTCGGGCGGGAAGTGAGCTGGGGCGACAAGATCCTCAAGGTCAAGAACCTCGAGGACTATGATTTTTCCGGCATCGACTTCGCCATCATGTCGGCGGGCGGCTCGACCGCCAAGGAATGGGCCCCTAGGATCGCCGCCAAGGGCGCCATCGTCATCGACAATTCGAGTTACTGGCGCTACCACGCCGACGTGCCGCTCGTCGTGCCCGAGGTCAATGCCCACGTGCTCGATGCCTTTATGGCTAACCCCAAGCGCACCAATATTATCGCCAACCCCAACTGCTCGACGGCGCAGCTCGTCGTGGCGCTGAAGCCGCTCCACGACGCGGCGACCATCAAGCGGGTGGTCGTTGCCACCTACCAGTCGGTCTCGGGCGCCGGCAAGGACGCCATGGACGAGCTCTGGGCGCAGACCAAGGGTATCTTCGTCAATGACAAGCCGGCTCCGGCAAAGTTCCCGAAGCAGATCGCCTTCAACGTGATTCCGCACGGCGGGGACTTTATGGAAGACGGCTATACGACCGAAGAGTGGAAGATGACGGTCGAAACCAAGAAGATCCTCGATCCCAAGATCAAGCTCACGGCCACATCCGTGCGTGTGCCGGTGTTCGTAGGCCATTCGGAGGCCGTTAATATCGAGTTCGAAAAGCCGATTCTCGCGGACGAGGCGCGCGAGATTCTGCGCGAAGCGCCGGGCATCGCCGTCATCGACAAGCGCGAGGCCGGCGGCTATGCGACCCCGGTCGAAGCGGTGGGCGAATACGACACGTTCGTGTCGCGCATCCGCGAGGACGTGACGGTCGAGAACGGGCTTGCCATGTGGGTGGTCTCGGACAATTTGCGCAAGGGCGCCGCCCTCAACACCATCCAGATCGCCGAGACGCTCATCGAACGGGGCCTGATGGACCGCAAGGCGGCCTGATGCGCTACATCGCGATCTTCGAGGACATCGCCGATGGCTCGGCCATCCGTGCCGACCTGACCGAGGCGCACCAGGCGTTCCTGCGCCAGCACAAGGGCAAGCTCCGGCTTGCCGGGGCCGTGCGCGAGGAGCATGGCGGCAGGCCGGTCGGCGGCGCCTGGGTGTTCGATACGGATACCCGAGAGGAAGCCGACGCGATCGTTCGGGCCGACCCGTTCTTTGCCGCAGGCCTGCGCGCCACCTACAAACTTCTCGCCTGGGGCACCGCTCCGGGCTATGAGGACGTGGTGCTGTAATTTCCCGGGTGCGCGGCCACCGCGCACCTCTTTAAGCCATTGCCATGCCGCTGCGCGACGTTCTTCTCGCCCTCGTGGTCGTCACCATCTGGGGCATCAACTTCACCGTCATCAAGCTCAGCGTCACCGAGCTGCCGCCGATCCTTGCGGCGGCGCTGCGGTTCTTGTTTGCCGCGGTGCCGGCGGTGTTCTTCGTGCCGCGCCCGAAAGCGTCCTGGACGCTCGTCGTCGGCTATGGGTTGCTGATGGGCTTTGCGCTCTATGCGCTTCTCAACATGTCGATCTATCTCGGCATGCCGGCCAGCCTCTCGTCGGTCGTCCTGCAGGTGCAGGCGATTTTCACCATCCTTCTCGCCTTCGCCTTCCTCGGCGAGCGGCCGCGCAAGCTCCAGCTCGTCGGCTCGGCCGTTGCCTTTGCGGGCATCGCCGTCATCGGGCTCGCGCGCTCCGAGGGCGCGGCGCTCTTTCCGTTCCTTTTGACGATCGCGGCGGCTTTCGCCTGGGGCGGGGCCAATATCGTCTCCAAGAAGGCTGGGGCGACCAACATGGTGGCCTTCACCGTCTGGGGCAATCTCGTCGCGCCGCTGCCGCTCCTGCTGCTCTCGCTTGTGCTCGACGGCCCGCAGGCCGTGCTCACGGCGCTCTCCCATCCGACGTGGGAAGTTGCCGGCATCATCGCGTTCCTCGCCTATCCGACGACGCTGTTCGGGTTTGCGGTGTGGAGCGGGTTGCTGCAGCGGCATCCGGCGGCGAGCGTTGCCCCGTTCACGCTCCTGGTGCCGGTCGCGGGCATGGCCTCAGGTATGCTGGTGCTGGGCGAGCGGGTGGCGGCGATCGATATCGCCGGCGGCGTGCTCATTCTCTTCGGGCTGGCGCTGATCGTCATGCGCTTCCCAAAACGCGCATGAAATAAAGCCCCGGCGCGCGGCCGGGGCCTTGTTGCCGGTTACTGGGACTCCGAGGGCACTTCCCCGGCGGGCGGTGCAGGATCGGCAGGGGCGGTCGTCGGCGGAGCCGCCGGCGCTGCCGGCGCCGGAGCGGCTGCCGCGCCCTGCTGCATGATCGCGACCTCTTCGGCCGAAAGGCCGCCGCTGCCGTCGGTGTCGGCGGCGTCGAACTCTTCCTGGGTCAGCTGCGGCCAGGCCACGGTGATCTCCTCGAAGGAGAGCTCGCCATTGGCGTCGGCGTCGAGGTCGGCAAAAGTCGTCGCCTGGGCGAAAGCCGCCCCGGTCAGCAGGCCGACGGCGGCGAGGGAAAGCACAAGCTTCTTCATTTCAATACCTTATCGAAGGGAGGAGGAAGCGCCGGCGGAGGCCGGCGCCTTGTCGTGGTGTGCGCCCCGCGGCTGGCGCGGGGCGGCGTGCCTTACATGGCCGGCGCGCTCGTTGCCGAAAGGGTGGCGAACTCGTCTTCCGAGAGCTCGCCGCTGGCATCGAGGTCGGCGGCGGCAAAGGCTTCGGCGGTCACGTCCGGCAGGGCAGTCTGCACCTCGGTGAGGCTGAGGCCCCCGCTCGCATCGGCATCGAGCGTTGCGAAGTCGGGTGCGGCTTCCTGGGCCATGGCGGCGGTGGAAAGGCCGAGAGCGACGAGCGCGGGCAGGACAATCTTGTGCATAGGCGTGATCTCCGGTTGGGTGGATCGCGGTCCCGCGAGTGCCGGACCGACGGATGCGTTGCTGCGATCCGCAGGCAAGACCGTGAGCGGGCTTTGTGACCCGCGGGGGCCGGAAAGCGGGTAATATTCTGGAGTTTTGCGGGCAGGCGGCGCGGCGAGCCGGCAGGTATAACGGCAAGTTGAAGGCCGCCCGCTGAGGCCGCCCGGCAATCGAGGCGGGCAGGCGTCGCACAGTTGCCAAATCAACGGCGCAATGCTCAACGGTACATTTTTGTGGCAGGGTAGTATTGGCCGTTCACGCCCGCGTGAACGGCCGGTCGAACTCTGGGTTTGCCCAATATCGAAGGATCAGATCGATCGGAAGATCAAACGTCCGGTCGCGAAAAATCGCCGGTGTCGGGGTTCATCACCCACAATTCACCGGTCGAAATGTCGAACCATGCCCCATGTAAGGCAAGTTTTCCTTCCGTCTCAAGCTTGGCGACGTAAGGAAAGGTCCGCAGGTTGCCGATGGAGTTGCGGATGGAGATCCGTTCCAGAGCCGTCTGCCGTTCGGCTGGCGTCATCAGCGCGTTCTGCCCGACCTGAGCGGAAACGGGGCCGAGCATGCTCATCCACTTGCCGATGAAGTCGCCGGCATCGAGCGGCTTGGCGTTCGGCGAGAGGGCGGCGTGGATGCCGCCGCACCGTCCGTGGCCCATGACGACGATGTTGGAGACCTCGAGCGAGACGACCGCGAACTCGATGGCGGCGGACGTGCCGTGCTGGCCCCCGTCCGGCTGGTATGTCGGCACGAGGTTGGCGACGTTCCTCAGGACGAACAGCTCGCCGGGTCCGGCATCGAAGATCGTCTCGGGCGCCGCGCGGCTGTCGCAGCAGGCGATGATCATGGTGGTCGGGCTCTGCCCTGTCGCCGCCAGTTCGCTGTAGCGGCTCTGCTCGCGGGCGAACCGGCCGGCGAGGAAGTTGGCATAGCCTTGAATGAGGTGTTCAGGAAACCGGTGCATGTCGGATCGAATAGCTGTAAGCAGCGGGGAGTTCAACACGTCTCGGTTTGCACTGGAGACATTGGGGGTCTGCATGCTGATTTACCGGTTCCTGTCGGGCGAGGACGATTCCGCGTTCTGCCACAAGGTCACCAAGGCGCTTTCTGAGGGTTGGGAGCTCTACGGCTCGCCCACCTACGCCTACGATGCGGTGAGCAAGAAGATGCGCTGCGGCCAGGCGGTCACCAGGATCGTGCGCGAGCAGCCATACGATCCCGACAAGAAGCTGGTGGACTATTAGGGCGGCCCGTGTAAGCTGCTCATGCAGCCACAACCGCGACTGTCGTCCCCGGCTTTCGCCGGGGTGATAGCGAGGTGAGGTGAAGTTTGGCGCCAACGCAACGCCAACCTCACTCGCGCGGCCCGTTGTACTCCATCTTCATATAGGCGTCGCCGCGCGCCAGCTCGTCGAGCATCTGGTCGATGCGCTTCTGGCGGGTATCCGCACGCTTGGCGCGCGCGATCCAGCCGAGATAGTCGTTGCGCTGGTAGGCGGGGCGCATCTCATATGCGCGCTCGAGGTGCCGCTCCTTCAGCAGCCGGCCGATATCGGCGGGCATGGGCTGGAGCGCACGCTTCAGGTTTTCGCTCGAAGGGGCTGAGGTCGTCATGGCTTCACCTCACTGGGTGGTGATCACCACGGATGCGGCGCTGCGCGTCGCCGGGCCGTGATGGACCGCTTCGATGTTGTTGCCGTCGGGGTCGAGGGCGAAGGCGGCGTAGTAGCCGGGATGGTAGGGCCGCTCGCCCGGCGCGCCGTTGTCGGTGCCGCCATTGGCGAGGGCCGCCTCGTGGAAGCGCCGGACGGCGTCGTGGTCGGCGGCCTGGAAGGCCAGGTGCACGCGCGTCACGTAGTCGTCGGCCTTGTCGACGAAAAGCTCGTCGGCGGCGAAGGCGCCTTCGAACTCGTAGGTGATGCCGAGCCCCAGCGTCTCCAATACGGCGCGATAGAAGCGCTTGGATCGCTCCACGTCCGCCACCCGCAGATGCACGTGATCCAGAAGCCGTCCCTGGTGGAACTCCATCGCCGCTCCTCCTTGCCGTATTTGTATAGCTATGCTAAATATAAGCTAAGCTAACAAATTGAGTCAAGAGGACGGCCATGCTCAGCGAAAAGGACCGGCGCACCCTGCAGATCTTCCACCGCGCCGCCGTGCCGCTCGATCGGGCCGTGCAGGCCGCCGACCGCGCGAGCGGCTGCAGCGGGGCGCAGCTGCAGGCGCTTTCCGCCATCGTCTTTTTCGGCGCCACCACGCTTTCGGCTCTCGCCGCGCATGAGCGCATCGCCGCGCCCACGGCTTCGCGCATCGTCGAGAGCCTGGTGCAGGCCGGGCTCGTCGACCGCACGCCGGCGCCCGGCGACCGACGCGCCAGCCAGCTCGTCGCGACGCCCAGGGGACGGGCAGCGCTCACTACGGCGTGCGATGCGCGTGTCGACATGCTGGAAGGGGTGCTGGAGGATTTCACCCGCGAGGAGTGGGCGGCGCTGGCGGTGACGGCGCGCGCCCTCAACCGCGTCTTCGGCCTCGACGGGGGCGGGCGCTACATTCCGCGCGCCGAGCTGCTGGCCGAGACGGAAACCGTCTGAGCCTTCAGGCCTGCCGGTTGAGCTTCAGCCACTGCAACATCAAGACGGTCTTGGCGTCGATGATCTCGCCGCGCCCGATCATGGCGTAGGCGGTCTCGAAATCGAGTTCGATCACCTCGATGTCCTCGCCCTCGTGGCTGAGGCCGCCGCCTTGCGCGATCCGGTCGCCGGGGCCGTAATGGCCGATGAAGCAGGCGCATTTCTCGGTGAGCGAGCCGGGGCTCATATAGAGATCGAAGAGAAAAGTGAGGGTTTGCGGGCGGTAGCCCGTCTCCTCCTCCGCCTCGCGCCTTGCGCAGGTTTCCGGGTCGTCCCCGTCGAGCAGCCCCGCGCAGGCCTCGATGAGGAAGCCGGAATCGCCGTTGAGGTGCGCGGGCAGGCGGAACTGGCGCGTCAGCACCACCCGGTCGGCAAGAGGATCGTGGAGCAGCACGGAGGCACCGCTACCGTGGTCGTAGACCTCGCGGGTCAGCGTCTGGCGCGTGCCGTCGCGGCGCGGGTGGCTGAGCTCGAACTGGGTCAGGCTCCCCCAGTTCTGGGCAAGGGTCCGGCGATCGTGGATGGTGACCATGAGGGCGTCTCATTGCGTGTCGGGCAAAAGCTTGTCGCCGATTTGCCCGCGCCCCGCCAGCCGTCGCGCCGCATGGGCTCCATGGCTTAATCGCAGGTGAACGTCTCCTTCAGCGCCGGTTCGAAGCCGCCTCCCTAGAGAGCGCCCCCATTCGCGGCGCAGGACGCCGCTTCAATCAACAAAGGAGACCAAAAAGTGAAGACCATTACCCGTATCGTTCTCGTCGCTGCCGCCGGCCTTGCCCTCGCGGTTCCCGCCCATGCGGCCAGCCGCGCCGTGCAGATCAACGCCGATATTTTCGGTGATCGCTGCGCCGCCCAAGGCGGCCTCCTGCAGTCGGATGGGGCGACCTATCTCTGTCAGACGCCGGCCATCGACATGCTCTGCAAGTTCGTCGCGCCGTCGGCCGCCCAGTGCGCCTGGGCCGGCATCGACAACACCCGTGCGGTGGTGCGGCTCATCGGCATGTCGAGCGGCGCGGTGCCCAGCACCAGCAGCGGCATCGCCTACAAGCCCGACAATGGCGGCGGCATCGACCTGCCGGACCTGCCGATCGACAACGGCAATGGCGGCGGTGGCGGGATCGACCTGCCGGACCTGCCGATCGACAACGGCAACGGCGGTGGCGGCGGGATCGACCTGCCCGATCTTCCGATCGACAACGGCAATGGTGGCGGCGGCGGCATCGATCTGCCCGATCTTCCGGTCAACAACAACTGATCGGCCCCTCCATCACGCCTCCTGCGGCCGGGCATTCCCTGTCCGGCCGCATGCTGCAAAAGTTTAAGCGGGCGCAAGCTTTCCGCCTTTGACGCGGCGCGTTCGCGACGCTAGAAGTCTCGAACCATTCCAAACTGGCGCGGTCTCCCGCCGCGCGGCAGGAAGGCTTCATGGCAGCGCGTCCCAGACCCACATCCCCTCACCTTTCGATCTACCGCTTCACCATCACCATGACGATGTCGATCGTCCACCGCGCCACCGGCATCGCCAACTATGCCGGCACGGTGCTGCTGGCCGCCTGGCTCGCCGCGGCAGCGTGGGGCGAGGATGCGCTGAACGTCGTCAACACGATCTACGGCAGCTGGTTCGGGATGATCGTCCTCTTCGGCTACACTTGGTCGCTGCTCCACCACATGCTCGGCGGCATCCGCCATTTCGTGTGGGATCTCGGCTACGGCTTCGAGCCGGGCCAGCGCGAGGGCCTCGCCTGGGCCAACCTCATCGCCTCGGTGGTGCTCACTCTTCTGGTGTGGACCCTCTTCGTGTGGATGGCCTGATGCGCGAACATGTCGTCACCCGCGAGATGATCGCGAACCCCAAGAGCAAATACGGGAACCCGAAGGCGGCGACCCGCCACTTCTTCCTGCAGCGCCTCTCGGGCGTCTCCAATATCGTCTTCACGCTCTTCCTGGTCTTCATCGTCGTGCGGCTCGCCGGCGAAGGCCGCGCCGACGTCGTTGGCCTTCTCGGCAACCCGCTCGTCGGCATTCCCTTCGCCATCCTCTTTGCCATCGTCGCTTTCCACATGCGGATCGGCATGAACGAGGTGATCGAAGACTATGTCAGCGAGGAGCGCACCAACCGGCTGACCATGGCGCTCAACGCGTTCTTCGCCCTCGCCGTCGGCCTTGTCGGTGTCGTCTCCATTCTAAAGATCGTCTTCTGGGGTTAGGCCTGATGGCTAGCGCATACGAACTCATCGACCACGAATTCGACGTGGTGGTCGTCGGGGCTGGCGGGGCGGGCCTGCGCGCGACGCTCGGCATGGCCGAGCAGGGCTTCAACACCGCCTGCGTGACCAAGGTCTTCCCGACCCGCTCGCACACGGTCGCCGCCCAGGGCGGCATCGCCGGCTCGCTCGGCAACATGGGGCCGGACAGCTGGCAGTGGCACATGTACGACACCGTCAAAGGGTCGGACTGGCTCGGCGACAACGACGCCATGGAATACCTCGCCCGCGAGGCGCCGGCCGCGATCTACGAGCTCGAGCACTATGGCGTGCCCTTCTCGCGCACCGAGGAGGGCAAGATCTACCAGCGCCCGTTCGGCGGCCACATGACCGAGTTCGGCGACGGCCCGCCGGTGCAGCGCACGTGCGCGGCGGCCGACCGCACGGGCCACGCCATCCTCCACACGCTCTACGGGCAGTCGGTCAAGAACAACGCCCAGTTCTTCATCGAATACTTCGCGCTCGATCTCATCATGGGCGAGGACGGCGCCTGCCAAGGCATCATCGCCTGGAAGCTCGACGACGGCACGCTCCACCGCTTCCGCGCCAAACTGGTGGTGCTGGCGACGGGCGGCTATGGCCGCTCCTATTTCTCGGCGACCTCCGCCCACACCTGCACCGGCGACGGCAACGGCATGGTGGCGCGCGCCGGGCTCCCCCTCCAGGACATGGAGTTTGTGCAGTTCCACCCGACCGGCATCTACGGCGCGGGCGTTCTCATCACCGAAGGGGCGCGCGGCGAGGGCGGGTACCTCACCAATTCGGAAGGCGAGCGCTTCATGGAGCGCTACGCGCCCAATGCCAAGGACCTCGCCAGCCGCGACGTCGTCTCGCGCTGCATGACGATGGAAATCCGCGAGGGGAGGGGCGTTGGCCCGAAGAAGGACCACATCTACCTCCACCTCGACCATCTCGACCCCAAGGTCCTGCACGAGCGCCTGCCGGGCATCACCGAATCGGCCAAGATCTTCGCCGGCGTCGACTTGACCCGCGAGCCGATCCCGGTGCTGCCGACGGTGCACTACAACATGGGCGGCATCCCGGCGAACTATCACGGCGAGGTGCTGGACCCGACGCCCGAGAACCCCGATCGCGTCGTGCCCGGTCTCATGGCCGTGGGCGAAGCCGCCTGCGCCTCGGTGCACGGGGCCAACCGGCTCGGCTCCAATTCCCTGACCGACCTCGTCGTTTTCGGCCGCGCCGCGGCGCTGCGCGCCGGCAAGGTCCTCGACCGCAACGCGCCGGTGCCGGGGATCAATCAGGCAGAGGACGACAAGATTCTCGCCCGCTTCGACCGGCTGCGCAACGCCAATGGCGGCAAGCCGACGGCGAAGCTGCGCGATGCCATGCAGCGCACCATGCAGGAGGACGCCGCGGTCTTCCGCACCGGCAAGACGCTGCGCTCCGGGGTCGAGCGCATGAGCGCCATCTTTGCCGAGTTCGCCGACGTCAGGGTCACCGACCGCTCGATGATCTGGAACTCCGATCTCGTCGAGACGCTCGAGCTCGAGAACCTGATGATCAACGCGCTGACCACCGTGGTTTCGGCCGAAGCCCGCCATGAGAGCCGCGGCGCCCACGCGCGTGAAGATTTCCCCAGCCGCGACGACGAGACCTGGCGCAAGCATTCGCTCGCCTGGATTGGCGCGGACGGGCAGGTTTCGCTCGGCTACCGCCCGGTGCACGTCGATCCGCTGACCCCGGAAAGCGAAGGCGGCATCAGCCTGAAGAAGATCGCGCCCAAGGCGCGGGTGTATTGATGCGGCGCCTGGCCGTCATCGCGGCTCTGCTGGCGCTGGCCCTGCCGGCCCACGCGCAGCCTGGGGCGACGAGCGATGCGGAGCTTGCCGAGGCGCTGCATGGCTGCTGGTTCCGCAAATCCTGGAGCGCCGAGATCGAGGCGCAGCGGGCCGATCCCGATTTCCGCATCTCCAGCCAGATGTGCTTTGCCGGCGGGCTCGAGGGTGAGGTCGACGACTCCTTCTGTCAGGGCTACAGCTCGGATGACTGCGGCGTGCTCCTGGCGTCCTACGCGCTCAGGGATGGCAAGCTCTGGCGCGACTACGGCCCCGATGCAGCCGATGGGCGCCTCAGCGTTTGCGACGTGACCCTGGACGGCAATCGTTGGCTCACGCTCTCCAACTGCCAATGGGTGGAAGGGGACGCCGGACCGATTGAGGATATCGCCTACGAAAGGATCGTGGACCTGTGAACGGCCCGGCGGGATATTCCGGCACGCCGCTGGCGCAAAAGCTCGGCCTCAAGGACGGGCAGCGGGTGCTGTTCGTCGATCTGCCGGAGACGCTTGCCGGGCTCGCTTCCTCGCGTGCCTTCGCGGCTGCCGAGCGGGTGACGCTGTCGCAGGTCGGCGATGCCGGACGCGGCTACGATGTCGTCCACATCTTCACCGCTGCCCGCGCCGTGCTCGAGGACATGCTCGCCCGCTGCATGCAGCTGATCGCGCGCGATGGCATGATCTGGGTCTCGTGGCCCAAGAAAGCCGCCAGGATCGCCACCGACGTCACCGAGGACGTCATCCGTGAAACCTGCCTGCCGCTCGGGCTCGTCGACGTCAAGGTCTGCGCCGTCGATGCCGTCTGGTCGGGCTTGAAACTCGTCATCCGCAAGGAACTGAGATGATCCGAGGTCTTGCCGCTCTCGTGCTCGCGGCCGTCGCTCTGGCTCCGCCGGCACTCGCCGCGCCGACGGCGGCCCAGAAAGCCGAATTCCACGCGGTGTGTGTCGGCATCAGCGGCAACGATGCGCTCTGCACCTGCAAGGCGGATGCGGCGATGGACCTCATCGACGAACGGTTCATGGGTGTCGTGATAAGCTCGATGAAGGGCGGCGCGCCGGCCGCTTCCGACTACGAGGCCTACAACACCTACGTCGCCAGATCGAACCAGATCTGCAAACCGGACTACTGAGCGTTCCAGACCGCTTTCTGCGGCTCGTGAACGCCACTACATAGAGACTGGACTACCGCGCCGTCTGCGGACGGCGCGACCCCGAAAGGACACGCGAACCATGGCCGAACTGGTGCTTCCCAAGAATTCCCGACCCGCCAGGGGCAAGACCTGGCCGCGGCCGGAAGGCGCCAAACGCGTGCGCGAGTTCCACATCTACCGCTACGATCCGGACAAGGCCGACAACCCGCGCATCGACACCTATTTCGTCGACCTCGACGATTGCGGCCCGATGATCCTCGACGCGCTCCTGTGGATCAAGAACGAGGTCGATCCGACGTTGACGCTGCGCCGTTCCTGCCGCGAGGGCATCTGCGGGTCGTGCTCGATGAACATCAACGGGCTCAACACGCTCGCCTGCACCAAGGGCATGGACGAGAGCTCGGGGCCGATCAAGGTCTATCCGCTGCCGCACATGCCGGTGGTCAAGGACCTGGTGCCGGACCTTTCCAACTTCTACGCCCAGCACCGCGCCATCGAGCCGTGGCTGAAGACGGTCAGCGAAACCCCCAAGGACGAGTGGCGCCAGTCGATCGAGGACCGCGCCAAGCTCGACGGGCTCTACGAATGCATCCTTTGCGCCTGCTGCTCGACCTCGTGCCCGTCCTACTGGTGGAACGGGGAGAAATATCTCGGGCCCGCCGCGCTCCTCCAGGCCTATCGCTGGCTGATCGACAGCCGCGACGAGACGCAGGCCGAGCGCCTCGATGACCTCGAGGACCCGTTCAAGCTCTATCGCTGCCACACCATCATGAACTGCGCCAAGGTCTGCCCCAAGGGGCTGAACCCGGCCAAGGCCATCGCCGCCATCAAGAAGATGATGGTCGAGCGCCAGGCGGCCTAGTGGCGGGAACCTACCCCGAAGGCTTTTACGATGATCGCCGCGCCCACACGGCGCATGCGGCACGCACCGTGCTCGGCCTCGTCTTCCCGTACCTCACGCCCAGGCGCGTCGTCGACATCGGCTGCGGCACCGGCACCTGGCTTGCCGCCGCGCTGGAGCTCGGCGCGACGGACGTCGAGGGCATCGAGGGCGAGTGGGTCGCGCAGGACATGCTCGACGACACGCGCATCGCCTTTGCCGCGCGCGACCTCGAGCAATCGTTCGCCTTCGAAACCCCCTTCGATCTTGCCATCTCGCTCGAGGTTGCCGAGCACCTGTCGCCCGCGCGTGCCGACGGGTTCGTCGCCGATCTCGTCGCGGCCTCGCCGGCGGTGCTGTTTTCGGCGGCCGTTCCGGGGCAGGGCGGGGTCAACCACGTCAACGAGCAGTGGCAGAGCTACTGGGCCCGGAAATTCGCCGGCCACGGCTACGCCGCCTACGACATCGTGCGTCCTGCCGTGTGGGCGGATGACGCGATTCCCGCCTGGTACCGGCAGAACGTCCTCCTTTATCTCGCCGCCGGTCACCGGAGCGCGCAAGGGTTGACACGGGCGTCGATCGAGACCCTCGATATCGTCCATCCGCGCTTCTGGGAGCGGGCCAACCGCGAGCTCGCCTATGCCGGGGCTCTGCCGGAATCGGAAGTGCTGGCGCGCCGGGCGCGCGGTGAGGGCTGAGAGAAGGGGCAAGCCAATGGCGTTCCAAACCATCATTCACGTGCGCGACGTCTCGACGGCCAGGGTGCTGGTCGCCGCGCTCAAGGCCCACGGCTTCCATCCGCTCGAGGGCGGCGATGGAGGCCTGCCCGGCGTCACCGGCCTCAAGGGCACCGCCATCTCGGTGCCGGAGGAGGAAGCGCAGGACGCCGCGATCCTTGCCGGCGATCTGTTGCGCGAGATGGAACAATAGACCGGTCAATATACGTTGAACCGGTGGTTGCAGGGCCGGGCATTTGCCAAGCGCCTCAAAAAACCGCCACAATACTGCGCGCCAACTGCCCGATGCGGGCAGGGCGATTGAACAGGGATCGGTCATTGGCTATAAGCGCGGCCAATCCCTTAACCTTGGTTTAGCCCCGCGGGGCAGGAGCAAATCCATGACGGTTCGGATGCGCGGCTCGGCGTCCTTCTTCGGTCTTGCGGCAACAACGGCCATCGTGCTGGCCGGCTGTTCCTCAACGGCCGATACCCGCAATCTCAACGTGGTGGGCCAGGCCCAGCCGCAAACCCTCGCCCCGGTGCAGGGCTCGACGGTGGCGCAGAACACGCTGCCCCCGCTCGGCGGCGTGCAGGGGCAGGCAGCCCCCGGCCTTTCCGGCCAGCCGACGCTCGGCGGGGTGCAGGCCCAGCAGCAGGCGGCCCTTGGCGGCCAGACGGCCGCGCCGGGCCTTTCCGGCCAGCCGGTCCTCGGCGGCGCCCCCGCGGCGACGACGCCCGCCGCTCCGGGAGCCACTGCGCCCGGCGGCTCTTTCGTCAGCCTCGATCCGCTGGCGGCCAATATCGGCACGGGGCCGGAGGGCACGTGGACGGTGGTTTCCGGCCAGTCGCAGTGCCGGCTGAACCTGCCGCTGACCGCCGGCAGTGCTCCCGGCTACAACCGCGCCTCGGCTCCGGGCTGCACGCTGCCGGGCCTGTCGACCGTCGCCGGCTGGCGCCAGGTCGGCAGCCAGATCCAGCTCGTCGACGGGGCCAACTCCATCGTGGCGTTCCTTGCGCCGAGCGGGGGCAACTACATCGGCACGCTCGCCGGGGGCCAGCCGATCACCATGCAGCGCTAGCCGCGGCCGCACGCCGTGCAGGCCAGAGCCAGGGCGCGGGCGCCGGGCCCCGTCAGCCACGCCTACAAGGCGCTCGCCGACCGGGGCGCCATCTCGCCCGATCCGGCGCAGATGGAGGCCGCGCATCTTCTCGATGGCATCGCAGAAGCCCTCGGCGAGAGCCGCCCGGCCAGCTTTCTCGCGCGCTTCAAGGAGCGCGAGCCCGTCAGGGGCGCCTACATCTGGGGCGAGGTCGGGCGCGGCAAGACCATGCTGATGGACCTCTTCTTCTCGGTCGCGCCGATCAAGGCGAAGCGCCGCGTCCACTTCCACGAGTTCATGGACGAGGTCCATGCCGGCATCGCCGCCTTCCGCAAGACGGCCAAGGCGAAGGGCGACGAAACGGACCCGATCGAGGCGGTGATCAAGCCCATCGCCAGGTCGACGCGGCTCCTCTGCCTCGACGAGTTCCACGTCCACGACATCACCAATGCGATGCTGCTCTATCGCCTGTTCGACAAGCTCTTTTCGCGCGGCGTCGTGCTGGTCGCGACCTCCAATGTCGTGCCGGACCGGCTCTACGAGAACGGGCTCAACCGCGACCTTTTCCTGCCCTTCATCAAGCTTTTGAAGGAGCACGCGACCATCGCGTCGCTGCCGGCTCGGAAGGACTACCGGCGCGAGAAATTCTCGGGCCGCGAGGTCTATGCCTTCGGCACGGGGCCTGATGCGCGCGAAAGGATGGACGCGCTCTGGCTCGCCATCACCGGCGGCGAGCCAGGCGAGCCGACGAGCATCGAGAGCATCGGCCGGCAGATCCCGGTGCCGCTGGCCGCCATGGGCGCGGCCCGCTTCGGTTTTTCAGATCTTTGCGAGAAGCCGCTGGGCGCGCGCGATTTCGTGCGCCTCTCCCATGCCTTCGACAGTTTCGTCATCGACGGCGTGCCGCAGTTCGATCGGCTGAAGTCGGACGCGGCCAAGCGCTTCATCCTTCTCGTCGACACGCTCTACGACCGCGGCGTCAAGCTCGCGGCGAGCTTCGCTGTGCCGCTGGAAGAGTTGGGAAAGGACGACAAGACGGCCTTCGAATTCGAGCGCACGGTGTCGCGGCTGATCGAGATGGCCTCGAACGATTATCTTAGCGCGCCGCTGCGCGAGCCGGAAGCAGAATCTCGCTAAGAGGCACGTGCGAGACGAGACCGGTTTAGACGAAGGGTTCACTTGCACCTCTCCGGGGCAGGGGGTAAGAGGTGCGCCAATTCAACGCAGTCGGGGATGGAAGCTTCATGGCGCGCAGAAAGATCGCTCTCATCGGGTCTGGCCAGATCGGTGGCACTCTTGCTCACCTGGCTGCCCTCAAGGAACTGGGCGACATCGTTCTCTTCGACATCGTCGACGGCGTGCCGCAGGGCAAGGCGCTCGACATCGCGCAATCGGCTCCGGTCGAAGGCTATGACGCGGTCATCAAGGGCACCTCGCAATACGCCGATATCGCCGGCGCCGACGTCGTCATCGTCACGGCGGGCGTACCGAGGAAGCCCGGCATGAGCCGCGACGACCTGCTCGAGATCAACCTCAAGGTCATGGAGCAGGTGGGCGCGGGCATCGCCAAATACGCCAAGGACGCCTTCGTCATCTGCATCACCAACCCGCTGGACGCCATGGTCTGGGCGCTGCAGAAGTTCTCGGGGCTCCCGGCCAACAAGGTCGTCGGCATGGCGGGCGTTCTCGATTCCTCGCGTTTCTGCCACTTCATCGCCGAGGAGCTCGGCGTGTCGATCGAGGACGTCAATGCCTTCGTGCTGGGCGGCCACGGCGACACCATGGTGCCGCTCGCCCGCTACTCGACCGTCGCCGGCATCCCCCTGACCGACATCGTCAAGATGGGGTGGCTGACTAAGGAGCGGCTGGAAGAGATCATCCAGCGCACCCGCGACGGCGGCGCCGAGATCGTGGGCCTGCTCAAGACCGGCTCGGCCTTCTACGCGCCCGCCGCCTCGGCCATCGCCATGGCCGAAAGCTACCTCAAGGACAAGAAGCGCGTGCTGCCGGCCGCCGCCTTCCTCGAGGGCCAGTATGGCGTCAAGGGCACTTATGTGGGTGTGCCGATCGTCATCGGCGCCAACGGGGCCGAAAAGGTCATCGAGATTTCACTCAACAGTGCTGAACAGAAGGCGTTCGACAAATCGGTCGCCGCCGTCGAGGGCCTGATCGCGGCCTGCAAGACCATCGCGCCCAAGCTCGCCTGAGCCGACCCGCGCCAAGAGACCTCTCCCCAACACGGGACTGACAGATGAATATCCACGAACACCAGGCCAAGGCGCTCTTGAAGGACTATGGGGCGCCGGTCGCCGCAGGCGTCGCCATCTTCTCGGCTGACGAGGCGGAAGCGGCGGCCAGGTCCTTGCCGGGACCCCTCTATGTGGTCAAGAGCCAGATCCACGCCGGCGGGCGCGGCAAGGGCAAATTCAAGGAGCTTTCTCCCGACGCCAAGGGCGGGGTCAGGCTGGCCAAGTCCGTCGAGGACGTCGTCGCCAACGCCCGCGAGATGCTGGGCAACACGCTCGTGACCAAGCAGACCGGCCCCGCCGGCAAGCAGGTCAACCGCCTCTACATCGAGGACGGCGCCGATATCGCGCGCGAGCTCTACTGCTCGCTGCTCGTCGACCGTGGAACGGGCCGCGTCTCCTTTGTCGTCTCGACCGAGGGCGGCATGGACATCGAGGCGGTCGCCGCCGAGACGCCGGACAAGATCGTCACCGTCGACATCGACCCGGACAAGGGTGTGACCGACGCCGACGTCGCCGAGATCTCGTCGGCCCTGAAGCTCGAGGGCGACGCCGCCAATGACGCCAAGAGCCTCTTTCCGATCCTCTACAAGGCCTTCACCGAGAAGGACATGAGCCTTCTCGAGGTCAACCCACTGATCGTCATGGACGACGGGCACCTGCGCGTCCTCGACGCCAAGGTCTCGTTCGACAACAACGCCGCCTTCCGCCACGAGGACATCGCGCAGCTGCGTGATCTCACCGAAGAGGACGCCAAGGAGATCGAGGCTTCCAAGCACGATCTCTCCTACGTCGCCCTCGACGGCAATATCGGCTGCATGGTCAACGGCGCGGGCCTTGCCATGGCCACCATGGACATCATCAAGCTCTATGGGGCCGAGCCCGCCAACTTCCTCGATGTGGGCGGCGGCGCCAGCAAGGAAAAGGTCACGGCCGCCTTCAAGATCATCACCGCCGACCCCAATGTCGAAGGCATCCTCGTCAATATCTTCGGCGGCATCATGCGCTGCGACGTCATCGCCGAGGGCGTGATCGCCGCGGTCAAGGAGGTCGGGCTTAAGGTGCCGCTGGTCGTCCGCCTCGAAGGTACGCGCGTCAAGGAAGGCAAGGCCATCCTCGACCAGTCCGGGCTCAACGTCATCTCGGCCGACGATCTCGACGACGCGGCCCAGAAGATCGTCGCGGCGGTGAAGGGATAAACGCCATGCACGCCTCGCGCCCCGCCGTCTCCGTCCTGCTCGCAGCTCTTCTCGTCGCGGCGCCCGCCGCCGCTCAGGAGAAGACCAAGAGCAAGGCGCCGGCCCGGCCGATCACGGTCGAGCTTCTCGAGACCTGCGAGCTCTTCGCGCGCGGCGACGTGCTGGCGAGCTCGAGCGCGACCGAGAAGGGCTGGAGCGTCACCGAAGCCGTGACCGACAGCGTCTTCGTTTCCTCCTTCGAGGCCTCGCGTTCATTCGAAGGGATCGGCGATGCCGACCTCTTCGTGCTCGTCGAGGATTACCCGCAGCTGACGCTCGGCTATTGCCGCATCGACATCAGCGAGCCGCAGGGCGAGGCGGGTGTTGCCGAGCTCGACGGCCTCGATCGCCTTGCCGGCGACCTCGAGGAGAACGCCGACGGCACCTATGGCGCCTGGAACGGCACGGGCGAGGACGCCAGCTACATGCTCCTCTCCAACCAGGACGAATACAGCTTCGGCCTGCAGCTGACGATCATCGAACCGGTCGAAGGCGGTCAGTAGGCGATGCCCGTCCCCCGAAAGATCCACCTGCTCGAAGCGGCCGACGCGCGCATCGGCAAGGTCTTCGATCCCCATATCGCCGGCGACGTCAACGACGCGCAGGTCAAGATCGCCAAGTTCGGCGAGGTGTTCGACTGGCATGCCCATGAAAACGAGGACGAGGCGTTCCTCGTGCTGCGCGGCCGCATCGCCGTCGATTTCCGCGACGGCGCCGTCGAGATGGGCGAGGGCGAGTTCCTCGTCGTTCCCAAGGGCGTCGAGCACCGGCCGCGCTCATTGACCCACGAGCCGGTCGTGCTGATGTTCGAGCCGGCGACCACCCTCAACACCGGTAACGCCGACAGTGCGCTGACCGTCACCGAACTCAACCGACTCTAGGAAGCTCAATGTCGATTCTCGTCAACAAGGATACCAAGGTTCTGGTGCAGGGGCTGACCGGCAAGACCGGCACGTTCCATACCGAGCAGGCGCTGGCCTACTACGGCACCAAGATGGTCGGCGGCGTGAACCCCAAGAAGGGCGGCGAGACCTGGACCTCGGGGCTCGACGCATCGGCGAGCCTGCCGATCTTTGCAACGGTTGCCGAAGGCAAGGACGCAACGGGCGCCAACGCCTCGGTCATCTACGTGCCGCCGGCGGGCGCCGCCGCCGCCATCCTCGAGGCGATCGAGGCCGAGATCGAACTCATCGTCTGCATCACCGAGGGCGTGCCGGTCCTCGACATGGTCAAGGTGAAGGCCGCGCTCGAAAAATCGAAGTCGCGCCTCATCGGCCCGAACTGCCCGGGCGCGCTGACACCCGAAGAATGCAAGATCGGCATCATGCCGGGGTCCATCTTCTCCAAGGGCTCGGTGGGCATTGTTTCCCGCTCGGGCACGCTTACCTATGAAGCGGTGTTCCAGACGACCAACGAGGGTCTCGGACAGACGACCGCGGTCGGCATCGGCGGCGACCCGGTCAAGGGCACCGAGTTCATCGATGTCCTCGAGATGTTCCTGGCCGACGAGGCTACAAGATCGATCATCATGATCGGCGAGATCGGCGGCTCGGCCGAGGAAGACGCCGCGCAGTTCCTCATCGACGAGGCCAAGCGCGGCCGCAAGAAGCCCATGGCCGGGTTCATTGCGGGCCTCACCGCGCCCGCAGGCCGCACCATGGGTCATGCTGGCGCCGTAATTTCGGGCGGTAAGGGTGGCGCCGAAGACAAGATCGCGGCCATGCAAGCGGCCGGGATCAAGGTGTCCAAGTCCCCGGCACGCATCGGGGCGACGCTGGCCGAGGTCCTCAAGGGCTGACGGTCACGAATTGATGAGCCGTAGCGCGGGCGGGGCGCGCTGCACGTTTTAACGCGATACAAAGGACAAAGCGGTCAGTATCGGGTGGAAAACTGAACCGCATTTGGGGTCGGCACCTGCCGGCTCGTTGAGAAGGATGGCGGGGCGAGAGGCCTCGCGACAGAGCAATGACACGACAGGAAAAGAACGACACGTTCTTGCTGACCTCGTTCCTCTACGGAGGCAACGCCGACTACATCGAAGAGCTCTATTCCCGGTTTAAGACCGATCCCGCGAGCGTCGATGAAACCTGGGGCTCCTTCTTCTCCAAGCTCGAAGATTCCGGCGCCGACGCCAGGCGCAACGTCGAGGGCCCGTCCTGGGCCCGGCGCGACTGGCCGCAAGCGGCCAATGGCGACCTGGTTTCCGCCCTCGACGGCGACTGGGGCCAAATCGCGGTCAAGACCGAAAAGGCCGTGACGAAGAAGGCCGAGGCCGCCGGCGCGCCCGCGCCCAGCGCCGAGGCGGTGCTGCAGGCCACCCGCGATTCCATCCGCGCCATCATGATGATCCGCGCCTACCGCATGCGCGGTCACCTGCATGCGGACCTCGACCCCTTGAAGCTCAAGGCCGAGGAACCGGCTCCAGAGCTCGATCCGGCCAGCTACGGCTTTTCCGAAGGCGATTACGGGCGCAAGATCTTCATCGACAATTATCTGGGGCTCGAATACGCCACCATCCCCGAGATGCTGGCGATCCTCAAGCGCACCTATTGCGGCACGCTCGGCATCGAGTTCATGCATATCTCCGATCCCGAGTCCAAGCAGTGGATCCAAGAGCGCATCGAAGGCCCGGACAAGGAGATCACCTTCACCCCGGAGGGGAAGAAAGCGATCTTCAACAAGCTCGTGGAAGCGGAAGGCTTCGAGAAGTTCCTCGACGTCAAGTACACCGGCACCAAGCGCTTCGGCCTCGACGGGGCGGAATCGCTCATCCCGGCGCTCGAGCAGATCATCAAGCGCGGCGGCGCGCTCGGTATCAAGGACGTGGTGCTCGGCATGGCCCACCGCGGCCGCCTCAACGTGCTGACCCAGGTGCTGGCCAAGCCGCACCGCGCGCTCTTCCACGAGTTCAAGGGCGGGGCCTTCTATCCCGAGGACGTCGAGGGCTCGGGCGACGTCAAGTATCACCTGGGCGCTTCGTCGGACCGCGAGTTCGACGGCAACAAGGTGCACCTGTCGCTGACCGCCAACCCGTCCCACCTCGAGATCGTCGATCCGGTGGTCTTGGGCAAGGCGCGCGCCAAGCAGGACCAGCACATCTCGCCCGAGGGCAAGCTCGTCTCCTTCGATCCCGAGAGCAAGCCGGACCGCTCGACGGTCCTGCCGCTGCTGCTCCATGGCGATGCGGCCTTTGCCGGCCAGGGCGTCGTCGCCGAGTGCTTCGGGCTTTCGGGCCTCAAGGGTCACCGCACGGGCGGGTCGATCCACTTCGTCATCAACAACCAGATCGGCTTTACCACCTCGCCGCTCTATTCGCGCTCCTCGCCCTATCCCACCGACGTCGCCAAGATGATCGAGGCGCCGGTGCTACACGTCAACGGCGACGATCCGGAGGCGGTGGTGTTCGCCGCCAAGGTCGCGGTCGAATACCGGCAGACCTTCGGGCGTCCGGTGGTCATCGACATGTTCTGCTACCGCCGCTTCGGCCACAACGAGGGCGACGAGCCGAGCTTCACCCAGCCGCTGATGTATTCGCGCATCCGCAGCCACAAGACGACGCTCGAGCTTTACGGCGAAAAGCTCGTGGCCGAAGGCCTCCTCACCGCCGAGGAGATCGAGGCGACCAAGGCCGAATGGAGGGCCAGGCTCGAGGGCGAGTTCGAGGCCGGCCAGGACTATCGGCCGAACAAGGCCGACTGGCTGGATGGCGTGTGGAAGGAAATGAAGCCGGCCGAGCAGGACGGTCCGCGCCGCGGCAACACCGGCGTCGAGATCGAGCAGCTCACCAGGCTCGGCGTCGAGCTGACGCGCGTGCCCGAGGGCTTTGCCGTCCATCGCACCGTCAAGCGCTTCATGGACAACCGCCTCGCCGCCATCGAATCCGGCGAGGGCATCGACTGGGCGACCGGCGAGGCGCTGGCCTTCGCCACCCTCGTCACCGAAGGGCATCCGGTGCGGCTTTCCGGCCAGGACGTCGAGCGCGGCACCTTCAGCCAGCGCCATTCGGTGCTCAACGACCAGCAGGTCGACGGCAAGTCCTATACGCCGCTCAATAACCTCTCGCCCGACCAGTGCCGCTACGAGGTCATCAACTCGATGCTCTCGGAAGAGGCCGTGCTCGGCTTCGAATACGGCTATTCGCTGGCCGAGCCCAAGGCGCTGACCATCTGGGAAGCCCAGTTCGGCGACTTCGTCAACGGCGCGCAGGTGGTGATCGACCAGTTCATCTCGTCGGGCGAGCGCAAGTGGTTCCGCATGTCGGGCCTCGTCATGCTCCTGCCGCACGGTTACGAGGGCCAGGGCCCCGAGCACTCCTCGGCCCGCCCCGAGCGTTTCCTGCAGCTGTGCGCCGAGGACAACATGCAGGTCGCCAACTGCACGACCCCGGCCAACTACTTCCACATCCTGCGGCGGCAGGTGAAGCGGGACTTCCGCAAGCCCCTGATCCTGATGACGCCGAAGTCGCTGCTCCGCCACAAGCGGGCGGTCTCGAGCCTCGTCGAGCTCGGGCCGGACTCCTGCTTCCATCGCCTGCTCTGGGACGATGCGGAAACGCCGGGCGCGCCCAAGACGACGGTCAAGCTTGCCGCCGACGACAAGATCCGCCGCGTCGTGCTCTGCACCGGCAAGGTCTACTACGACCTGCTCGAGGATCGCGAGAAGCGCGGGCTCGACGATGTCTACCTGTTGCGCGTCGAGCAGCTTTATCCGTTCCCGGCCAAGGCGCTGCTCGATGAACTGAACCGCTTCCCCAATGCGGAGGTGGTCTGGTGCCAGGAGGAGCCCAAGAACATGGGTGCCTGGGCGTTCATCCAGCCCTATGTGGAATGGGTGCTTGACCAGATGGGCCGCACCGGCCAGCGTGTGCGCTATGTCGGCCGGCCGGCCGCGGCCTCGCCGGCCACGGGCCTGATGCGCACGCACCTGGCGCAGCTTCAGGCGTTCCTCGACGAAGCATTCGCCGCCTAAGGCAGAAACAAGGATCAAACAATGTCGACAGAAATCCGCGTGCCGACGCTGGGCGAAAGCGTCACCGAAGCCACCATCGGCCAATGGTTCAAGAAGGTGGGCGACGCCGTCGCCGCCGACGAGCCGGTGGTCGAGCTCGAGACCGACAAGGTGACCATCGAAGTGCCGGCACCCGCCGCGGGCGTTCTCGAGGCGATTGCCGCCAATCCGGGCGACACGGTCGATGTCGGCGCGCTGCTGGGCGCCATCGCCCCCAACGGCGCCGCGGCCAAGCCGGCCGAGACCGCCAAGCCTGCCGAACCCGCCAAGCCCGCCGAGGCCAAGGCGCCCGCCCCGCCGGCCGCCAGCCAGCAGGCCGCGCCCGCCGCAGCCGCCTCCGATCGGGCCCCGGCCCCGTCCGCCCAGAAGCTGATGGCCGAGAACAACCTCTCGGCCGGCGACGTCGCGGGCTCCGGCAAGGCCGGCCAGGTCCTCAAGGAAGACGTGCTCGCCGCCATGAGCAAGCCGGCTCCCGCGCCGGTTCCGCCGATCCCCGGCACGGTCGACGCGCAGCCGACCGAGCGGCCGCAGGCCAAGGCCCCGGCGGCTCCCCGCGCCCCGGTCGCCGCCGATGACGAGGCGCGCGAGGAGCGGGTCAAGATGACCCGCCTGCGCCAGACCATCGCGCGGCGTTTGAAGGACGCGCAGAACACGGCCGCCATGCTCACCACCTTCAACGAGGTGGACATGAAGCCGGTCATGGACCTCAGGAACCAGTATAAGGAGCTCTTCGAGAAGAAGCACGGCGTCAAGCTCGGCTTCATGGGCTTCTTCACCAAGGCCGTCGTCCATGCCTTGAAGGAAATCCCGACGGTCAATGCCGAGATCGACGGCGACGACCTCATCTACAAGAACTACGCCCACATCGGCGTGGCGGTCGGCACCGACAAGGGTCTCGTCGTGCCGGTGGTGCGCGATGCTGACCAGATGACGATCGCCGAGATCGAGAAGGCCATCGGCGTCCTCGGCAAGAAGGCGCGCGACGGACAGCTCTCCATGGCCGACATGCAGGGCGGCACCTTCACCATCTCCAATGGCGGCGTCTACGGCTCGCTGATGAGTACCCCGATCCTCAACGCGCCGCAGTCCGGCATCCTCGGCATGCACAAGATCCAGGAGCGGCCGGTGGTCGTCGACGGGCAGATCGTCATCCGCCCGATGATGTACCTGGCGCTCTCCTACGATCACCGCATCGTCGACGGCAAGGAGGCGGTCACCTTCCTCGTGCGCGTCAAGGAGAGCCTCGAGGCCCCCGAGCGCCTGGTGCTCGACCTTTAGCTCTAAACCGCCGTATTCGTCTGCTTTTGAGAGGGGCCCGCCGCCGGCGGGTCCTTCACGTTTTGTAGAGGGCGGTTGTCCGGCGCATCGGGATTAAGCCTTCGGCAAGGATTGCGCCGCATTGAGGCGTGGTCTTGGATGCAGCGTTCCCGGTCCGCCGGCACCGCCCAAAAAAGAGTTCTTTCGGAGTGCGCCTTGCGCCATCTCATGCGTTTCTCGGTCGCGCTGGTCGTCGCGACCCTCGGCCAGTTGAGTCCCGCCTTTCCCGCCCGCGCCCAGCCCGATGACGCCGCCCTCATCGGCGAGCTCATGGCCTTCCACGGCTCGGAGACCATCGTCTCGGTGATGACGACGCATTGCTACGAGACGACCGGGCTCGATCCGGCCTACCGGCAAGCCGCCGAGGACTGGTACCTGAGGAACATCGGCTTTCTCGATCTCGCCGACCGGGTGATCCTGCGTCTGGGGGGAGCCGAAGAGGCCGAGCGGCGCGCCGCCGAGACCTATGCCGGCAGCCAGATCATGAGCGCCTACAACCAGGCCGGCGACAAATCCGCCTTCTGCCAGGAATTCCTCGCCCAGGTCGAAAGCGGCCGCTTCGACATCGACAAGCAGCTGCCGGGGCCCCTGGAACGCGCGCGGGAGATCGCGTCGCAGTAGTGGCGAGCTCCGCCATCAGGTCCTCGATGCCCCCAACTCTCGATGTCGCCCTGGTGATCCGCGCCAGCCGCAAGGTGTGTGAACGGGGCAGGAAACGCAGCCGCTCGTGCTCGTGGTGGTTCAGGGCTGGGTCCGCTGAGTTCTCAAACGAAGTGCAACACCAGCTTAAGGTGTTGCGATGGGACAGCGGTATGGACAGTTCAAAGTTGAGGAGCGGATCGAGATTGCCCGGCTATCGGCAGCGGGGGTCTCGATCCGGCAGATCGCTGCAGCTCTGGATCGCGCGCCATCGTCGGTTTCTCGGGAGCTGAAGCGCAACAGCGGCAGCACGGTGGGCTACAAGCCGAGCTATGCCGACCAGCAGGCCAAGGCGCGACGTTGGAGCGGCAGCCGGCTTGAGCGTGATGACGAGTTGCGCGCCCTGGTGCTGGGGCAACTGGCGATCGGCTGGTCGCCCGAGCAGATCGCCGGGCGGTCGGGCCGGATCGGCACCGAGACGATCTACCGGTTCATCTATGCCCAGATCGCGCGCCACAACGACTTCAGCTGGCGCCGCTACCTGGCGCGCGCCAAGTTCAAGCGCGGCCGGCGCTCGGGCCGGGGCGGCAGTCCGGCCTTGCACATGAGCCACCGGGTCGGGCTGAGCGAACGGCCCGCCGAGGTGGACCAGCGCAGCAGCGCCGGCCACTGGGAAGCCGACCTGATGGCCTTCGCCCGCTACGGTCAGAACATCCTCATGCTGCACGAGCGCATGAGCCGCATTCTGGTCGGCAGCCGGCTGCCGTCAAAGCAGGCCGAACCGGTTGCCCGGGCCCTCAGGGCTGCCCTCGAGCCCCTGCCGCAGTCGCTGCGCCAGACCGTCACCTTCGACAACGGCACCGAGTTCGCCCGCCACTACACGCTCAACCCGACCGGCATCGCCACCTACTTCTGCGACCCTCATGCCCCCTGGCAAAAGGGCGGCATCGAGAACGCCATCGGCCGCATGCGACGCTTCCTGCCCCGCAAGACCGACCTGGCCAGTATCGACGACAAACTCTTCATCGAGCTCATTGCCGCCTATAACAACACACCCAGAAAATGCCTCGACTAGAAAACCCCAGCCGAAGCCTTCTCAATCCAACTGTTGCACTTCGTTTGAGAACTCAGCGGACGCAGTAAACGACGCCACTGCGACTGGCACAATACCTCCGACCCACAGGGGTCATTCCGCGAAAGCGGAAACCTCTGTTATCCTTGTTGGTCCTGCCAACGGAGGTCCCCGCGTTCGCGGGGATGACGCGGTGAGGGTTGGTGGTTGGAGTGCAAAACCGCACCCGCGCCGTTTACTGGGTCCCGGCTTTCGCCGGGATGACAGGCGGTGGGTAGGGCAGAATAGTGCGACGGGCTAGTACTGGTCCGCCCCCACCAGGATCTCGCGCTTGCCGGCGTGGTTGGGCGACGAGATCACCCCCTCCTGCTCCATGCGCTCGATGAGGGTGGCGGCCTTGTTGTAGCCGATGGCGAGGCGCCGCTGGATGTAAGAGGTCGAGGCCTTCTTGTCGGTTAAGACGATGTGGACGGCCTTGTCGTAGAGCTCGTCGCCGGAGCCCGCATAGTCGTCGCCGGTCATCTCGGGGGTGATCTCGCCGTCCTCGTCCTCGGTGATGGAATCGAGGTATTCGGGCGTGCCCTGGCTCTTGAGGTGACTGACGATGGCCTCGACCTCGCCGTCGGCGACGAACGGGCCGTGGAGGCGCTTGATGCGCCCGCCGCCGGCCATGTAGAGCATGTCGCCATTGCCCAGGAGCTGCTCGGCCCCCTGCTCGCCGAGGATGGTGCGCGAGTCGATCTTGCTGGTGACCATGAACGAGATGCGGGTCGGGAAGTTGGCCTTGATGGTGCCAGTGATGACGTCGACCGAGGGGCGTTGCGTGGCGGTGACCATGTGGATGCCGGCCGCGCGCGCCATCTGCGCCAGGCGCTGGATGGCGCCCTCGATGTCCTTGCCGGCCACCATCATCAGGTCGGCCATCTCGTCGACGATGATGACGATGTAGGGCAAGGGCTCGAGGTCGAATTCTTCCGATTCGAAGATCGGCTCGCCGGTCTCGCGGTCGAACCCGGTCTGCACGGTGCGGGTCAGCACCTCGCCCTTCTTCCTCGCTTCCGAGACGCGCTGGTTGAAGCCGTCGATGTTCCTGACACCGATCTTGCTCATCTTGCGGTAGCGGTCCTCCATCTCGCGCACCGCCCATTTGAGCGCGACCACCGCCTTTTGCGGATCGGTGACGACGGGGGTCAGGAGGTGCGGGATGCCGTCATAGATCGACAGCTCCAGCATCTTGGGGTCGATCATGATCAGGCGGCACTGCTCCGGCGTCATCTGGTAGAGGAGCGAGAGGATCATGGTGTTGATGCCGACCGACTTGCCCGAGCCGGTGGTGCCGGCGATCAAGAGGTGCGGCATGCGCGCCAGGTCCGCGATCACCGGCTCTCCGCCGATGGTCTTGCCGAGGCAGATGGGCAATTTGCCCTTCATCTTCTCGAAGTCGGAGGAACCGAGCATCTCGCGCAGGTAAACGGTCTCGCGCGTCTTGTTGGGCAATTCGATGCCGATGGCGTTGCGGCCGGGCACCACCGCGACGCGCGCCGAGATGGCGCTCATCGAGCGAGCGATGTCGTCGGCGAGCGAGATGACCCGGCTCGACTTGATGCCGGGTGCCGGCTCCAGCTCGAAGAGGGTGACGACCGGACCGGGGCGCACATTGATGATGTCGCCCTTGACGCCGAAATCTTCCAGCACGCCCTCGAGCTGGCGGGCCAGGGCTTCGAGGTGCTCGGGGCGATGCTCTTCCGGCACGCCGGTGTGGCGCGGCTCGGCGAGAAGGCTCAGGGGCGGCAGCTCGAAGCCGCCGCCATCCTCGAGCAGCAGAGAACCCTGCGCCTCGCGCATGACGCGCGCGCCCGGCGCCGGGCGCTGGGCGGGCGCGGCAACGCGGGCCGAGACGAACCGCGAATCGCCCTGCCGAGTATCGGCGATGGCTGCCGGCTCGCGCCGGGCCGCGGAGGAACGGGTCGCCGCCGGCGGCGCCGGATCGATGTCGAAGGGCACGTCGTCGTAGTCTGGCTCGTCGGGATAGTCGATGACCGCCTCGTCCTCGTAGCCGCCCGCGTGCCGGTGCGCACCGGGCTCCGGGGAAGCGACGCTCGGCGCGGCGATGCGGCGCTCGCCGCCGAACTGCGGCTCGCGGCGCGGCTCGGCCGGCGCGGAACGGCTCTCGAAGCCGGGCTCGGCCGTGTGATCGTCGAATTGCTGGCCGGTGGCGCGGCGCTCCTCCTGCCGGGCGCGGGCGCGCCGGAAGGCGGTGCGGGCCGAATACCCCATGTGGACGAGAGCGCCGATGGCGATATCGAAAATGGGATTGGACTCGCGCTCCCCCTCTCCATCCTCCTCGCGCGCGGCGGCGCGGTTGCGCTCGGCGCCGGCGGTCCCGGCGGCGGGCTCGGTCTTGCCGAGGCCGAGCGCGATCCAGTAGGCCGCAAGCGCCGGGGCGGCGATGATGATGGCAAAGAGGGCCGCCGTGATCGGTTGCGGATCGGCGCCGGCGACGACCGCGGCGAGATTGGTGAAGCCCGTGCCGACGAGGCCGCCGAGCCCGGTCGGCAGCGGCCAGGTCTCGGGCATGGGCACGAAGGCGAACACCCCGCAGGCGAGGACCGACGACAGCACCCAGGCTCCGGCGCGCAGGCCGAAGCTGACGATGCGCTGCCGGCGGGCCATGGCCCAGCCCCAGAGCGCCAGCGGCAGCAGCAGCACGAGGCTGGCGAGCCCGAAGACCTGGAACATCAGGTCAGCGACGACCGCGCCCGGAAAGCCCAGCCAGTTCTGCGGGATCTTCGCCGTCGCATAGGAAAGGCTCGGATCGTCCACCGACCAGGAGGCGAGCGAGACGAGCGCGATCGCGACGATGGCAAGCAGCACGAAACCCGCCAGCCGCAGCGGAATGCGGATGGCGATGGAAAGCCCCGGGGAACTCTCGCGCGGCGGCGGCGCCATGCGGCTGGCGCGGGTCGCGGGAGTGCGGATTTCGTCGAGGATGGGGGTCGGATGTGTCGGCATTCTCGTACGCAAAACAGATCGCCCGGCCGTGCGGGAATCGCTGGCCCAGAGTGCCGCGATCCTAGACTGCCTGTGGTTAATCGCATGCTAACCATGAGACCGCTCGGAATGGACGATGCAGGGCTGCAACGAAAAGGGCCCGCCGCGGGTGCGGCAGGCCCAGTCGGGAGACGGGCCGGAGCGTTTCGCCCCGGCTCACGGGATCAGTTGTAGGCGCGCTCGCCGTGGGTCGACAGGTCGAGGCCGTCGCTCTCGGCCGCGTCCGAAACGCGCAGGCCCCCGAACAGCACCCGCACGATGGTGATGGCGATGACCGTGACCACCGCCGACCAGGCGACGGCGATGACGACCGCGACGATCTGCGTCACCAGCTGGCCGCCCATGGTGTAGCCGTCGAGCGGGTAGCCGCCGAAGCCGGGATTGGCGACGATGGCGGTTCCGATGGCCCCGACGATGCCGCCGACGCCATGGATGCCGAAGACGTCGAGGCTGTCGTCGTATTTGAGCATCGGCTTCAAGGTCACGACCGCCCACAGGCAGATGAAGCCGGCGACGGCGCCGAGGACGATCGCCCCGAACGTGCCCGAGAACCCGGCGGCCGGCGTGATGGCGACGAGCCCCGCCACGGCGCCCGAGACGGCGCCGAGGGCCGAGGCGTGGCCGCGGGTCACGCGCTCGCCGATCGCCCAGGCGAGGGCCGCGGCGGCGGGAGCCGTGATGGTGTTGAGGAAGGCCTGGGCGGTCAGGCCATTGGCCTCGAGGTTGGAGCCGGCGTTGAAGCCGAACCAGCCGACCCAGAGCAGGCACGCCCCGATGAAGGTCAGCGACAGGTTGTGCGGCGCGATCGGCTCCTTCATGTAGTCGCGGCGCGAGCCCAGCATCACGGCAGCGACGAGCGCGGCGACGCCCGAGTTGATGTGGACGACCGTGCCGCCGGCGAAGTCATAGGCGCCCATGCCGAAGAGCAGGCCGGGACCCGCCCACACCATGTGGGCGATCGGCAGGTACGAGAACGTGAACCAGAGGGCGAGGAACGCCATCAGCGCGCCGAACTTCATGCGCTCGGCGATGGCGCCGACGATGAGGGTTGCGGTGATGGCCGCGAACGTCAGCTGGAAGCAGACGAACACCAGTTCGGGCAGCTCGAACCCGGCCGAGAAGGTGGCCGCGCGCGAATCGGGCGTGACGCCGGCGAGGAAGAACTTGGAGAAGTCGCCGATGAAGGCCGAAAGACCGCCCTCGCTCGGGCCGGCGAAGGCCAGCGAATAGCCGTAGGCGACCCAGAGCAGGGCGATCATGGCGAAGCCCGCGAACACCTGGGTGAGGACCGAGAGCACGTTCTTGGAGCGCACCAGGCCGCCATAGAAGAGCGCCAGGCCCGGAATGGTCATCAGGATGACAAGGACGGTCGACACCAGCATCCAGGCGGTATCGCCCTTGTCGACGACGGCGGCGACGGCTTCGACAGCTTCCTCGGCCGGGGCCGCGGCTTCCTGCGCGAAGGCCGGCAGGCTGGTGGCGAGGGCGACCGCGACGGCCGCAGGCAGGGTTGAAAGTCTTTGCAGGTTCATTGGGGTTGGACTCCGCGGGGGAACTGGTCAGAGCGCGTCCGGACCGGTCTCGCCGGTGCGGATGCGGGTTGCGGCCAGAAGGTCGATGACGAAGATCTTGCCGTCGCCGATGCGCTCGGTGTTGGCGGCCTCGCGGATGGCGGCGACGACCGCGTCGACGCGATCGCTGGCGACGGCGACCTCGAGCTTGAGCTTGGGCAGGAAGTTGACGGTGTATTCGGCGCCCCGGTAGATCTCGGAATGGCCCTTCTGGCGGCCATAACCCTTGACCTCGGTGACGGTCATGCCGTGCACGTCGAGGGCGGAAAGCGCCTCGCGCACGTTCTCGATGCGCGAAGGTTTGATGATTGCAATCACCAGTTTCATGAAGTCTCCTCCTGGGGCGGCGAACGGCCGGTGGGATGCCGAGGAAGACTCAAATGGCGTGCCAGATGCGCGCGTGATGAAATCTGCGTGAATTTACAGGCTGTTAAGCAAACCGGGCATCCGGGATGCCTCAATCGGAATCACGATCTGCACATGGATTAGGCAATCTGCGCACGTCGTGAGCAATAATATGGCAGTCTTGTGACAGCCGTTTTGCTGGGCTTGCAAGTCCGGCCGGCGGCGATGCCGCGCGGGCGCCGGTCTTGCAAGGGGTGTGCAGCCCATGCCGGTTTGCGAGTGGGAAGCCTCTGTGGCGGGCCAAGAGGGAGCACAGGCTGCACGCCGCTTGCAAGAAGCGGGGTGGCGGCCCGGCCGGAGCCGGACCGCCGGATTCACCTCAAGAGAACTCGGGATAGGCCTCGACGCCCACTTCCGCCTTATCGAGCCCCAGCGCCTCGTCTTCCTCGCTCGGGCGCAGGCCGATGACCGTCTTGATGACGAACCAGACCGCGAAGGAGACGATGAAGACGAAGAGGCCGACGATGACGATGGAGGCGAGCTGGCCCCAGAGGGTCGCGTCGGGATTGGTGAAGACCACCGCGATGGTGCCCCAGATGCCAGCGAAGAGGTGCACGGGGATCGCGCCCACCACGTCGTCGATCCTGAACCTGTCGAGCAGCGGAACCGTCAGCACCACGATGAGGCCGCCGACCGCGCCGATGAGGCTGGCGGTGCCGAGCCCCGGCATCAGCGGCTCGGCGGTGACCGAGACGAGCCCGGCGAGCGCCCCGTTGATGACGAAGGTCAGGTCAACCTTCTTGTAGATGATCTGGGTGAGGATCATCGCGGCCAGGGCCCCGCCGACGGCGCCGGCATTGGTGTTGGCCATGATGCGCCCGACATCCGAGACGTCGCCAACGGTGCCCATGGCGAGCTGGGAGGCGCCGTTGAAGCCGAACCAGCCGAGCCAGAGGATGAACATGCCGAGCGTGGCCAGCGGCATCGAGGAACCGGGCATGGCGTTGACGGTGCCGTCGGCGTTGTACTTGCCCTTGCGCGCGCCGAGCAGGATGGCGCCGGCGAGCGCCGCCCAGCCGCCGACCGAGTGCACGACCGTCGAGCCGGCGAAGTCGAGGAAGCCGAACTGCGTGTCGAGGAAGCCGCCGCCCCACTTCCAGGAGGCCTGGATCGGGTAGATCAGCGCCGTCAGCACGACGGTGAAGACCAGGAACGGCCAGATCCTGATGCGCTCGGCGAGCGTGCCCGAGACGATCGAGGCGGCCGTGGCGCAGAACATCACCTGGAAGAAGAAGTCGGCGCTGGTGGCCGCATAGGAGATGTCGGCCACCTCGCCGGTGCCCACGCCCACCGCTTCCAGAGCAGCGATGGCGAACGCGCCCAGATACCCGCCGGTCTCGTCCGAGCCGATGGCCCAGGCCCCCAGCGGATACATGAGGTTGTAGCCGATGAGGTAGTACATGATGCAGGCGATGGAAAAGAGCGAGATGTTCTTCAAAAGCTGCATGGAGACGTTCTTGGTGCGCACCATGCCGGATTCGACCATGGCGAAGCCCGCGGCCATCCAGAACACCAGGAAACCGCCGATCAGCATCAGCAGCGAATTGAGGATGAAGACCATTTCATCGGGAAAGCCGGGAGCGGCGGCGGCCTCGGCGGCTTCGCCGGCGACCTCTGCGTCCTGGGCGAGGACCGGGAGCGCCAGGAGCAGCGATGCGGCGGCCGCAGTCCCGAGCAGTTTGATGGGCTTGATGTCCCTCATTGTCGTTTAATCCCCCATAAAAAAGAGCTGTGTTTCTAGAGCGCGGCGGCGCCGGTCTCACCCGTGCGGATGCGGGTGACGGCCAGCAGGTCGAGGATGAAGATCTTGCCGTCGCCGATGCGCCCGGTCTGGGCGCTCTCGCGGATGGCGAACGCCACCGCGTCGGCCTGGCCGTCGTCGACGGCGATCTCGACCTTGAGCTTGGGCAGGAAGTGCACGGCATATTCCGTGCCGCGATAGATCTCGGAATGACCCTTCTGGCGGCCATATCCCTTGACCTCGGTCACGGTCATGCCGTGGACGTCGAGCGAGTTGAGGGCCTGGCGGACCTCCTCGAGCCGCGACGGCTTGATGATTGCAACCACCAGCTTCATGGATGCTCCTTTCTCAGCACATGCGATGACATGACTGACTCAAGTCGCGTGCCAAACTGCCGCCATAATCGACAACATGCTGATTCTTTTAGGAAAATTGGATCGAGATGTGCGCCGCGCCGCCGTTGCGCAACCGATGGGCGGCAACTTGCCGCCAAAATAACCAGCAACATTGCGATATTGACCACGAATTGAGCACTATTTCGGCGCGGCGTTGTGGCGGCTGGACTTTGCGCCGCCGGCGCGGGATTCTTGCCCGAACGAGACAGCGAGGCGCGACGATGGCCCAGGCACAGGACGACATCCAGCGGTACGACATCCTGATCGTGGGCGGCGGGCCGGCAGGGCTGACGCTGGCGCTGGCCTTCGCGCGGTTCTTATCGGGCGCACACATCGGCCTCGTCGAGCGGCGGGCGCTCTCGGTGCCGAGGGACAGCCGGGCGAGCGCCATCGCCGCCGGGGTCAGGCGCATCTTCGAGACGCTCGGGATCTGGTCGCAGATGGAAGCCGCCGCCCAGCCGATCCGGGCGATGAAGATCACCGATTCGGGCACGGGCGACATCGCCCGGCCCCTGTTCCTAGATTTCGAGGGCGACGTGGCACCCGGCGAGCCTTTCGCCCACATGGTGCCCAATACGACGATGGCAGAGGTGCTGCTGGAGGCGATCGAGGGCCGGATCGAGGTCATCGCGCCGGCCGAGGTCGCCGGCTTCGTCGTCGAGGGGAACCTCGCGCGGTTGCGGCTCGCCGACGCACGGCTCCTCGCCGCTCCGCTGATTGCCGCGGCCGACGGGGCGCAGTCGGGCCTGCGCACCATGGCCGGCATCTCCACCGTCGGCTACGACTACCACCAGGCTGGGATCGTCACCACCATCGGCCACGAGCTCGACCACGAGGGCGTCGCCTACGAGCACTTCCGGCCGGCCGGCCCCTTCGCCAGCCTGCCGCTCCCCGGCAAGCGCTCCTCGCTCGTCTGGACCGAGAGCACCACCGAGGCGGCGCGGCTGACCACCCTCGATCCCGAGGCGCTCGCCCGCGAGATCGAGGCGGCGATGGGCTCGACCCTCGGCGCCGTCACCATCGAGGAGCGGGTGCAGAGCTTTCCGCTGCGCCTGCAGATCGCCCGCCAGTTCGCCGGCGAGCGGCTGGCGCTCATCGGCGACGCGGCCCATGTCATCCACCCGATTGCCGGCCAGGGGCTCAATCTCGGCCTCAAGGACGTGGCCGCGCTCGCAGAAGCGGCGATCGAGGCGATGCGGCTGGGGATGGACCCGGGCGCTCCCGACGTGCTCGATCGCTACCAGCGCTGGCGCCGGTTCGACACGGCGCAGATGGCGCTGGTGACCGACGGCATGAACCGGCTGTTTTCCAACGACATCGCCCCGGTACGGGCGTTGCGCGACGTCGGTCTCGGCCTCGTCGACCGCGCCGGACCGGTCAAGAACGCGATGATCCGCGTCGCCGCCGGCGTTTCGGCAAGCGGCCCGCGGCTGCTGCGCGGCCACCCGATCTGATTGCCGCTCACCACTTCATTGCCGCTTGACAAAGCGCGTGTTCTATATAACAATATAGTTATAGAATGTTCAGGTTATGAAATGACCGAGTCCGAACGCCTCGACGCCACCTTCACCGCCCTCGCCGACCCGACCCGCCGGGCGATCCTCGCCCGGCTGATCGAGGGAGAGGCTTCGGTGATGGAGCTGGCCGAACCCTTCGCCATGAGCCAGCCGGCGATTTCCAAGCACCTGAAGATGCTGGAGCGCGCCGGGCTCATCTCGCGCGGGCGCGACGCGCAGCGCCGCCCCTGCCGCATCGAGGGCGAGGCCCTGAAGGCCGCGACCGGCTGGCTCGAACAGTACCGCAAGGTCTGGGAAGGCAATTTTCGCCGTCTGGACGCTCTGCTGGACGATCTTCAGTCGACCGCCGGCCGGCCCGAGCGCGACAACTGAGAACAGCACCGAGGAGGCAACGATGCCGAGCAAACTGGAAGTACGGGCAGACGGCGAGAGCGCCGTGGTGATCGAACGCAGCTTCGCGGCGCCGCCTGAGCTGGTCTTCGACTGCTGGACCAAGCCGCAATTCGTCAAGCAATGGCTGACCGGCCCCGACGGCTGGCGCTTCACGGTCTGCGAGATCGACCTCAGGGTCGGCGGGCAATACCGCTATGTCTGGCAGAACACGCAAGGGGTCAGCATGGGCATGACCGGGACGCTCAAGGAAATCGTGCGCCCGGAAAAACTCGTTTCGAGCGAGATCTTCGACGAGGACTGGACGGGCGGCGAAGCGCTGGTCACCGCGGTGTTCTCGCGCGAAGACGGAGGCACCAGGGTCACGCAGACCGTCCTCTATTCCTCGGCCCAGGCCCGCGAAGGCGCGCTCGCCAGCGGCATGACCGAGGGCATGGAGGCCGGCTACCAGCGGCTCGACCGCGTGTTGGAGGGACTGACGACGCAGAAGGCGTCGTAGCCCTCGTCATTCAAATCGGATTTCATCGCATCAAGGGAGGGTGCCATGGATCGACTTGCCCTGAGGACTGCGGCGGCCGTCGCGTTCTGCCTTACCGGCGCCACCACGGCGCAGGAGACGCACGACCTCGAGATCACCCGCGAGTTCGAAGCGCCCGTCGAGGCGGTATGGAACGCGTGGAGCGACGGCGATGCCGTCAGGGCCTGGTGGGGACCGCGGGGCTTCACCGTTCCGGTGGCGCAGATGGACTTCCGCATCGGCGGCACCTCGCTCGTCTGCATGCGCCCGCCACAGGGACCAGACCTCTGCAACAGCTGGACTTACAGCCAGATCGTGCCCCATGAGCGGATCGCGTTCGACCTCGATTTCGTCGATGTCGAGGGCGAGCCCGTCGATCCCGCCGCCATCGGCCTGCCGCCCGATATCCCCGACGTCGTGCCGCACCTCGTCACCTTCGAGGCGACGGACACCGGCGGCACGCGCATGAGCGTGCTCGAAAAGGGCTACGGGTCGGCCAAGACCGTCGAGATGTCGCGCATGGGGCTCGAGCAAGTGCTCGACAAGATGGCCGCCTACCTCGCGGAGTAGCCGATGAGCGATCCGACGCCGACCGCCGAGGCCTTCATCGCCGCCCTCTGGGCCAACCAGTCCGACGCGGAGCTGAAGAAGATCGCCCGCTATTTCAAGGCGGGACCCGGCGACTATGGCGAGGGCGACCGCTTCATCGGCGTGCGCATGGGAACCGTCTTCGAGCTGGCCAAGGCACACATCGCCATGCCCCTCGGCGAGATCGAGGAGCTCCTCGACAGCGACATCCATGAGGCGCGGGCCGGCGCCGTCTCGATCATGGCCAGGAAGGCGGCGGCGAAAAAGACCGGCGAGGAGGGGCGGCGCGAACTCTTTGAGCTCTACCTGCGCCGGCACGAGCGCATCAACAACTGGGACCTCGTCGACCTCGGCGCCTGGAACGTCGTCGGGCGCTATCTCGCCGACAAGCCGCGCGACGTGCTCTACCAGCTGGCGCGTTCGCAAAACCTCTGGGAGCGACGCACGGCGATCCTTGCGACCCTGCATTTCGTCAAGCAGGGCGAAGCAGACGATGCGCTGGCGCTGGCCGAACGTCTCCTCGCCGATGAGGAAGACCTCATCCACAAGGCCGTCGGCGGCGTGCTGCGCGCGCTCACCGGCAAGCACCGCGAGCGGCTGACGGCCTTCCTTGAGCGGCATGCGCCCACCATGCCGCGCGTGATGCTGCGCTACGCGATCGAGCACTTCCCGCCCGAGGAGCGGGCGCACTACATGGGGTTGAAGAAGAAGCCCTAAAGCACCGTCTTGATCTCGTCCGGATCGAAGCTTCTCGCCTCGTCGAGGCTGAGCATCGGCACGCCCTGGCGGATGGGGAAGGCGAGGCGCGCGGCGATCGAGATGAGCTCGCTGCCGTCCGGGGAAAGCGTCAGCCGCGTCTTGGTCAGCGGACAGACCAGTATTTCGAGGGTGCGGACGTCGACGACGTGGCGCGGCTCGGTCATCGCCTCCGGCTCCCCTGTCAGTTGAGCGGCGCCCCGCCCCCGGCGCCGCCGCGATGCATCTCGTATTCGGTCATGGCGATGAGCGTCTCGGCGCGATCGAGGAGGGATGGCGCCTCCAGCAGCACCTGCTTTTCGGCCGCCCCATAGGGCGAAACCATGCAGCAGAAATTGACGAGGTCGGCGGTGCCGGTGC
This sequence comes from Devosia geojensis, assembly GCF_000969415.1. Taxonomy (GTDB): domain Bacteria; phylum Pseudomonadota; class Alphaproteobacteria; order Rhizobiales; family Devosiaceae; genus Devosia; species Devosia geojensis. The sequence continues at coordinate 44,044 of NZ_JZEX01000192.1, forward strand.
GCTCGATCTCGTCCCAGTTGAGCTCGATATTGGCGAACTCGGCATAGTCGCGCATCATCTTGACGAAGCGCTCGCGGTCGACCTCCTCCTCGCCGTGGTCGCGCACGAAATCGCTGGCGAAGGGCGTGGTGTCGATGACGCATTGCCGGAAGGGCGTCATCACGGTGAGCTCGGATTTCAGCATGAACCGCGTGATGCCCTCGAGGATGATGAAGTAGCGCCCTTCCCCGTTCTCCTCGAAATGCGTCAGGCGCCCGAGGCACCCGATCTTCTGCAGGGGCGCGCGGCCCGGCGGGCTTTCGAGCGAGGTGTCCTCGGGCTGGATGAGGCCGACGAGCCGGTCGCCGCGCAGCGCCGCGTCGACCATCTCGACATAGCGCGGCTCGAAGATGTTGAGCGGCCGGTGCGAGAAAGGCAGCAACAGGGCTCCGCTCAGTGGGAAGACCGGAACGGAATTGGGAACATCGAGGGGCGAAACGGGGCGCTTGAGCATGGCTTTTACTGGTCTGTGAGCCCGGCCAACGGCCGGGCCCGTCATTGTACCTAGTTAGGAAAAGAGTGCGGCGGAAAGCAGCCGACGGCCCCTGACGGTCGCCGGGTCCTTGGGACCCCAGGCCTCGAAGAGCTCGATGAGCTTCCTGCGCGCCCCGTCCTCGTTCCAGGCGCGGTCGCGTTTCATCAGCGCCACCAACGCCTCGGCGGCGGCGAGCCGGTCGCCCTGCGCGTTGAGCACGACCGCGAGGTCGAAGCGGGCCTGGTGATCGTCCGGATCGGCGTCGAGCCGCGCCTTGAGGCCATCGGCTTCGCCGAGGCCGGCAGCCTCGGTCAGGAGCTTGAGGGACCCGGCGAGCGCGGCATAATCGTCGCCGGTGCGGGCCTCCTCGGGGATCATGTCGAAGGTCGCCTGCGCCTGTTCGCTCTCGCCGGCAGCGAGGTAGACCTTGGCAAGGCCGATGAGCGCGGCGGCGTGCGTCGGCTCGCGCTGCAAGACGAGGCCGAAGATCTGGGCGGCGCGCGACAGGTCCCCCTGACCGAGCGCTTCGTTGGCGGCCGCCAGCGCCTCGCCGATCTGCTCCTCGAGCGAGCCCGCCTGCGGCTGCGGGGCGGGAGCGGCGGCGATGACGCGGTCGGCGAAGCGCCGCACCTCGCTCTCGGGCATGGCGCCCATGAACGCGTCCACGGGCCGCCCGCCGGCGAAGGCGAAGACGGCGGGGATCGACTGGATGCCGAGTTGACCGGCGATGGCCGGATTCTCGTCGATGTTGATCTTGACGAGGCGGATTTTGCCGGCCTTCTCGTTGACGACCTTCTCGAGGGCGGGGGTCAACTGCCGGCAGGGGCCGCACCAGGGCGCCCAGAAATCGACAAGCACCGGCGCCTCGAGCGAAGCGTCGATCACATCGGCCTTAAAGGCGCGGTCCGACGAATCCGTGACGAAGCCGCCGGCCGGTTGCGTTGCCTCTGCGGGGGAGCCATTGAGGGTGATGGTCATCGAAAAAGGGCCTTCGTGCGTTCTTGTTTAGAATGCTTATAGCTCTTCTTGCGCCGCAAAGCAGGCACCTGGCAACCCTCATGGGGAACGAAGCCGCAAGGCGCCAAAATATGGGTTGCAATCGAGCTTTCGATTGGGCATATAGGCGCGCGTCGCGGTGCCAACAAGCGCCGGGGGCATGGAGCGCGGGTGTAGCTCAGGGGTAGAGCATAACCTTGCCAAGGTTAGGGTCGTGGGTTCGAATCCCATCGCCCGCTCCAAATATCAAGGCTCGGCAAAGCCTCGATGACAAAAGGGCCGCAAGGGCCTTTTTTGCTTTTCAGACATCGTCGGAATGCTGCGGTTGGAGGCTCTAGTCCATTCTGGTTCCGCGCAGCCCTAACGCAGCACCTGCCGGTCGATACTGACTTGCCACCTCCAGTGGTAGGCTTACGCATCAGGATTCCCTTCCGCTTCCCGGATTATCGCATCGGCCCCGATCGCTCTGCTGACGAGGATGAATTCAGCCGCGTCCAGGCGGCATGCCAGGGCCGGCACGGGCGCGCCGGAAGCTCGCGGCATGACGCCGGGCGCCTCAGGCCATGACAAGGTGGCCGGACGAAACCTGCCTGTATTCCCTTGGCGGCGGTACATAGTCCGCCGGGCGCACGGGACTGCGAACATCCTCGTTGCCGACGGCGCGGCGACGGTTGCGCTGGGCCGGATCGGCGACCGGCACAGCCGCAAGGAGCTTCCTGGTATAGGGATGCTGAGGATTGGAGAAGATGTCGGCCCGCGAGCCGATCTCGACGATTTCGCCCAGATACATCACCGCCACCCGGTGGCTGACGCGCTCGACCACGGCCATATCGTGCGAGATGAACAGATAGGAAAGCCGCAGGCTTTCCTGCAGCTCGAGCAGGAGGTTGACCACCTGCGCCTTGATCGAGACGTCGAGGGCCGAGACGCTCTCGTCGGCGACAATGACGCTGGGCTCGACCGCAAGCGCCCGGGCGATACAGATGCGCTGGCGCTGACCGCCCGAGAGCTGGTGCGGATAGCGGTTGGCCATGGCGGGCGACAGCCCCACGCGCTCGAGGAGCGCGGCGACCCTGTCGGGCACCTCGGCGGGCCTGGCCATGGCGTGGAGCAGCATGGGCTCGGCTATGGCGGCGCCCACTGTCATGCGCGGATTGAGGCTGGCGAAGGGATCCTGGAAGATCATCTGCATGCGCTTGCGGCGGGCGCGCATCGCCTCTTCGGAAAGCCCGGTCACTTCCTCACCGTCGAGCCGCACCGAGCCGGAGAGCGGTGAGATGAGCTGGAGGATGGAAAGCCCCGTCGTCGATTTGCCGCAGCCGGATTCGCCGACGATCGAGAGCGTTTCGCCGCGCTTAAGCGATAGCGATACGTTCTCGACCGCGTGGACTCGGCCTTTGACCCGGCCGAGAAGCCCGGACTTGATGGCGAACCGCGTGACGAGGTTGTTGACCTCCAGCACCGGTGGCCCCTCGTGATCGACGGTATCGAGGCTGGCGGCGGGCTCGCCCAGCACACCCGTTTCGGGGTCGGCTATGGCGAATCGGCGGGGGCGGGGCTCGCCCGCCATCGAGCCCAGCTTGGGCACGGCCGAGAGCAGCGCCTTGGTATAAGGCTGGCGTGGATGGGCAAAGATCTCGACCGTCGCCCCCTCCTCCACCAGCCGGCCGTGCCGCATGACGACCGTGCGGTCGGCGATCTCGGCGACGACTCCCATGTCGTGGGTGATGAAGAGGACCGACATGTCCTCCTCGTCCTGCAGCGATTTGATGAGCTCGATGATCTGGGCCTGGATGGTGACATCGAGGGCGGTGGTCGGCTCGTCGGCGATCAGCAGTTTGGGGCCGCAGGCCAATGCCATGGCGATCATCACGCGCTGGCGCATGCCGCCGGAGAACTGGTGGGCATGTTCGGCATAGCGCGCCGCGGCATCGGGGATGCGCACACGATCGAGCTGGCGGATGGCCTCGGCGCGCGCCTCCGCATGGGAAATCGCCTTATGGGCGAGAATCGCCTCGGCAATCTGCTCACCGATCGGCATCACCGGGTTGAGGCTCGTCATCGGCTCCTGGAAGATCATGCCGATGCGCTTGCCGCGCACGGCGTTCATCCGCTGGTCGGTAAGCCCCAGGAGCTCCTCGCCCTCGAGCCGGATACTGCCCTCGATGCGGGTGAGCTTCGGGTCGAGCAGCTGCATCACCGACATGGCGGTGACGCTCTTGCCTGAACCCGATTCGCCGACAAGGGCGACGGTCTCGCGCTTGCCGACAGTAAAATCGATGCCGTGGACCACGGACGTCCACTGGCCGCGGTTCCGGAACGAGGTCTTCAATCCGGCAACGGACAGGACAGGAACGACCATCGCGTGCTCCTCCGCAAGGGGTGCCCGAAACGCGCGTCCCGGTCTTTGCCGGCGCCGTCGGGTCATGTCAGGCTGCCGTGCCGGTGCACGACGGTTCGCGGCATCTAGCGGCGCCTGACATCATTTGTCAAGTTATCACTGACATGTTTGAGCTGTGCTTTTCATGCTGAAAACAGATGATTTTCAGCAATTTAGGCGTCATGCTGGAGAAATTTAGATTTGCCCTCTGCGACGAAAGTTGACAGGTTCACAGAGACGTTTACAAGCAAGCCGAGCTGCTCGTCGGCTTTATGAGTGGAGACCCGGACGTGGTGCGCGTGGCCATAGTGGCGGACGATCTGACAGGGGCGCTGGATGTCTGTACGCCGCTGGCGGCACGGGGGCTGCGCTGCTATGTGGCCACTCGCCCCGACGGGCTCGAGGCGGCGCTGGCCCGCGGTGGCGATATCGTTTGCGTCAACACCGCCACGCGCGAGACCGATCCGGAGGCAGCCCGCCGCATCGTCGGCGCGGTGGCAAGGCGCATCGCCGAAGCCTCCCCGGCAATCGCCTTCAAGAAGATCGACTCTCGGCTCAAGGGGCATGTGGCGATCGAGGTCGAGGCGTGCCTTGCCGAATTCGGGCGCCGGCGCGCCATCCTCGCCCCGGCCGTGCCGAGTCAGGGGCGACGGGTCGAGGCCGGCTACGTGACCGGCAGGGGCCTTGCCGAGCCGCTCGGCATGGCCGGCGTGCTCGGCAACCGGCTGGCCTACGCGGCGCCCGACAGCGCCGATGAGGCCGATCTCGAGCGGATCGCCCGGGCCGACTGGCGCGACGTGCTACTGGTCGGTGCGAGCGGGCTTGCCGCCGGCCTTGCGGCGGTGCTTTCTCCGCAAGCTGCGATGACCGCGAAGCCGATCAACGGACCATTGCTGGTCGCAGTCGGTTCCCACGATCCCATCACCGTCGAGCAGGTGAGCCGCGCCGCCGCGCAGCGGGACGTGCTTCACCTCACCTCCGATGACGGCGCGATCAGCATGCCCACGTCCTTACCCCCGGTCGTGATCGTGCAAGCAACGATCGCACCGCAGCGGACCGACCGAGCACAGGCGATGGTGCGTTTCGGCGGCGAGGTGGCATCGCTCTTGCGACAGGGCGGATTTGCGACGGCGCTCGTTTCCGGCGGCGAGACGGGGCAGACGGTGCTGGGCAATCTCGGCGTCGATTGCCTCGAGGTCCTCGGGGAAGCTCTTGCCGGCATTCCCCTCACCGAGGCTCGGATTGGGGAACACCGCCTCGCTATATTGACGAAATCGGGCGGCTTCGGCACACCGGACGACATTGTCCGGCTCGCCGAAATTGCGCGACAGAACATGCACCCTGCCGATACCAGCATTCGGGGAGAACACGCATGACGGAGTCTAAGCCGAGAGCCGGCAGCTTCGATGAAGAGCCGCGGCACCGGACGCTTTTTGCCGACCGCGTCTACCAATTGCTGCTGACCCGGATTTCCACCGGCGAGTATCCTCCCGATAACAAGCTGCCAAGCGAGAAGGAGCTCTCTGAGCAGTTCGACGTCTCCCGCCCGATCGTGCGGGAAGCGCTGGAGCGGCTGCGCAAGGAAGGGCTCATCTATTCGCGCCAGGGCTCGGGCAGCTTCGTGCGCATGCGCACCGAGCAGCGTTCATTGGGCTTTCCGCCGGTCGAGACCATTGCCGACATCCAGCGCTGCTACGAGTTCCGCCTCACCATCGAGCCGGAGGCCGCCTATTACGCGGCGCTGCGCCGAAACGAAGCGGCAATCCGCGCCATAGCGCAGGTCGTCGACCTTTTGAGCACCGCCACCGACCAGCAGCGCCATCGCGAAGACGCGGATTTCGCCTTCCACCTCGCCATCGCCGATGCTTCCAACAACCACTATTACAGCTCCGCCATGCAGGCGTTGCGCAGCCATATCGCCGTCGGCATGAAGCTGCATGGCCTTGCCCTGATGGGCCCCGGCAGGGGGCTCGAGAAGGTCCTCGGCGAGCACCGCGAGATCTACGAAGCGATCCGCGACGGCGATGCGGAAGTCGCCCGCCAGCGCATGCGCCAGCACCTCGAAGGCTCGCGCAACCGCCTCTTCGAGGACCGCGTGCTGGACCTGTCGCTCTAGGTAGGGGTGGCCGCCTGGAGCGGCTCAGACTTTGACGAGGGTGAGCCGGTGCCTCCCTCCCCTCGAAGGGAGGGAGACGATGACGCCGTCGATCAACTAAAGCCGGAACAACACTAAGGTTGTTTGTGCCTAGTAGGCGGCCCGGTAGATGGCGAGGATGTCCTCGCTCGCTATCTCGCGCGGATTGAAATCCAGGAGCCGGCGGATGCCATGCGCCTCCTCGGCCATGGAGGGCAGGTCGTCGGCCGGTACCCCGAGCTTCGACATGCGCATTTCGATGCCGAGATCGAGGCAATACCGATGGGCGCTGTCGAAAAGCTTTGTGCCGTCAAAGCCCATGAGCTCGGCGACCGTCGCGGTCTTGGCGGTCTGCGCGGACGCGTTGAAGGCGAGGGTGTGCGGGAAGATCACCGCATTGGCAAGGCCATGCGGCACGCCGTAGCGGGTGCCGAGCGGGTAGGAAAGCGCGTGGCCCGCCGTTGTGTTGACCGGCCCCAAGCAGAAGCCGCCATAGAGCGCCGCCATGGCAAGACCCGCGCGCGCCTCGACGTCGGAGCCGTCGGCGACGGCCCGGGCGAGATATTGCCCGACAAGGGCGATGCCTTTTTGCGCGTAGATGTCGATCAAGGGATGAGCGCGGCGGCTGGTGAAGGCCTCGGCGCAATGGGCAAGCGCATCGACGCCGGTCGCGGCGGTCACCGCGGGCGGCAGGGAGACGGTGAGGTCCGGATCGACGACGGCGAGGTCGGCGACCATGTGGCGGCTCTCGACCGCCATCTTGCTCTGGCTTGAGGGATCGGTCACGAGGGCCCGCGCGCCCACTTCGCTACCGGTGCCCGCCGTTGTCGGTATAGCGATGAGGCCGATCGAGCGCGGGTCGGCCTTGCCGACCCCGACAATGTCCCGCAGCCCCTTGGAGCTGGTGGCGAGGACCGCGGCGAGCTTGGCGAGGTCCATGGCGCTGCCGCCGCCGAAGCCGATGACGAGATCGGGCGCGAAGGCTCGTGCTTCATCGAGGAGCTCATCGAGATTGGGCAGGTCCGGCTCGGGCTTGACCCTCGAAAAGACATGAGTCTGCGCCGGCAGGCCGAGCAGGTCGGTCCGCCCGGCGTTGAAGGCATCGGCCACCACCAGCACGCGCCGATCCGACCAGCCGGCGATGAGATCGCCCAATGCGCGCGCCTTGCCCGAGCCGTATTCGATCCGTGCCGGCTGCACGAAGGAGACAGGGCGCAGCAGGGGATTGGCGGACTCCTCGGGGGTTGCGGAAGCCGAAGCCGTAAGGGCCGAAGACATTATTTGGCACCCTTTGGGTTGAGAGCGTCGTTGAGGCCATCGCCGATGAAGCTGAAGGCGACGGACGCAATGGCAAGCGCAATGGCCGGGGCGGCGAGGAGGTGGGGATATTGCTGCCAGGTGCGCAGGCCATCCGAGATCATCAGCCCCCAGCTTGGCGTTGGCGGCTGCACGCCGACCCCGAGGAAGCTGAAAGCGCTCTCGAGTACCATGGCGCCGCCGAGGCCGGCGCTCACCGCCACGACCAGCGGCCCGATGGAATTGGGGATGAGATAGCGCAGGATGATCTGGCGGCTCGGCAGGCCGAGAGACCGGGCGGCCAGCACATAGGGTTGGCTGCGCACGCTCAAGATCTGCGCACGCACGGTACGCGCATAGGGCGGCCACATCACCAGCGAGATGGTGCCGAACACCATGATGAAGTCGACGAGGACGGTATTGCGGAAGAGCGTGTTGCCGCTCCACAGATACATCGCATCCATCCAGCGCCCGAGCGGGGGCTTCAGCGACGTATTGATGACGATGACGAGCAGGAGGTTCGGCACCGACATGAAGACGTCGGTGAACCACATGATGACGGCATCGGCCCGCCCGCCGAAATAGCCGGCGATGGCGCCCAGCGTCGAGCCGATCACCACCGAAATGGCGGTGACGACGATGGCGACGAGGAAAGCGGTGCGCGTGCCGTAGATCACCCGGCTCGCCACATCGCGGCCGAGCTCGTCGGTGCCGAGCCAATGGCTCATCGAGGGCGGCAGGTTCCGGGCGTCGAGATTCTGGGTGAGGAAGTCATAGGGCGTGAGCCACGGTCCGAAGATGGCAATAAGGATCAGGAGGGCGATGAAGGCGAGCCCGACCATGGCGATGCGGTTGGCGCGCAGCCGCGCCCAGGCATCGGACCAGAGGCCAGCCTGTTCGGCCGGGCGGGAAGCGCCCGTCGGCTCGATAGCGGTGGCCATGGTCTTACCTCCTCTCGGCGGCGCGCGGATCGAGCAGCGGGTAGGCGAGATCGATCAGCAGGTTGGAGATCATCACCAGCACCGAGGCGATGAGCGTGACGGCAAGGATGATGGGATAGTCGGAATTAAGCAGCGCCTGGATGGCGAGGCGCCCGAGGCCGGGCAGCCCGAAGACGAGCTCGACGAAGACGGCGCCGTTGACCAGCGTGATCATGATGAGGCCGAGCTGGGTGAGCACCGGCGTCAGGATCGGGCGCAGGATGTGCCGGGTGACGATCTTGCGGGCCGGCAGGCCCTTGGCCTTGGCGGTGCGCACGAAGTCCTCGCTCAAGACCTCGATCACCGCCGAGCGCGTCTGGCGCACGATCAGGGCGATAGGGTGGAAGGAGAGGACGAGAAGCGGCAGGATCACCCGGATGTCGAACAGTCCGCCCCAGCCATAGGGCACGCTGCCGCCGGGCAGGATGATGATCAGCAGCACCATGAGGATGGGGCCCGCCACATAGGCGGGAATGGCCCAGAGAAAGAGCGCCGAGCCCAAAATGGCGTAGTCGAGCGCGGTATTCTGCCGCAAGGCGGCGATGACGCCTAATGGAATGGCGACGATGGCGGTGAGGACAATCGCCAGCAGGCCGAGCTGGATCGACACCGGCGCCGCCGCGGCGATGGTGCGGCCGACCGAGCGGCCGGACGTCAGCGAGTTGCCGAAATCGCCGTGCAGCACGTTCCAGATGTAATTGCCGAACTGGACGATGAAGGGCCGGTTGAGGCCCGCCGCCTCGCGGATCGCTTCGATGCGGACCGGATCGAACGCGACCCCGCCCGGCTCGCGCAGGAAAATCAGCTTGATCGGATCCCCGGCGCCATAGAAGGCCAGCGCATAGACCGCCAGCAGCACCAGCACCACAGATGGTATCCAAAGAAGCAGCCGCTTGAGGGCATATGTAAGCATGGCCGACCTCGCCTCTGGAGGCCGCGCCTTGCGCGCGGCCCCGCCAATCCAGCGTGTGTGGAGACCTCAGGTGATCTCGATGTTCCAGGGAGCGACCACCTGCCAGTCGAGGTTCTTTTCCATGCCCATGATGTTGGGCAGGGCCCAGCGCGACATCGCCTCGATGTACCAGGGGATGAGCTGATAGTCCTCCCGGAACACCCGCTGGGCCTGCTGGGCCAGCTCGTTGCGGCGCGGATCGTCGATCGGCAGCGGCGCAGCCTCGTCGAGCAGACGATCGACTTCGGGATTGCTGTAGCCGTTCATCTTCTCCCTGGCGACACGTGAGGTCGAATGGATAATCGTGCGCAGGAACTCGGTGGCGTCCGGCACGCGCGAGCCCGCATCGTCGCGGATGACGTGCACGTCTGCCGGCGCGAAGTTGTCGAGGGTGGGCTTGAGTTCAACGGCGGTGATGCCGAGGTTCTGGCGCCACTGCTCGACGACGAACTGGGCCGCAGCCTGCTCGGCCGGGGCGATTACGCCGGCAAAGATGATGCGCGGCAGGCGGTCGGGCGAGCCATAGGTGGATTCGGCGAGCAGCCGGCGCGCCTCTTCCGGATCGTAAGGATAGGGTTCCCAGTCGGGATCGACGCCGTCGACGCCCACCAGGATCTGCTCGGCCTGCTTGTGCGGGCCGTTGGGGAACGAGGCGCGCATCATCTCTGCTCGGTCGACGGCGAGGACCAGAGCCTTGCGCACGTTGATGTCGTCGAAGGGCGGGGTCTTGGCGTTGAAATAGAAGTGCTGCCCGTTGGGGATCTCGGTGCCCATGCTGAATTCGGGGCCAAGGTCCTCGACGATGGTGGGCGTCACCAGCGCGGTATGGGCATGGTACTCGCCTTCCTTCAAGAGCGCCGTCGCCGTCACCGAATCCTCGATCACCCGCAGCTCGATCCGGGTGAGCTTAGGCTTGGAGCCGAAGAAATTCTCGTTCGGCTCCCAGGCGACGAACCCATCGTCGAGGTTCATCTCGACAAGCTTGAACGGGCCGGAGCTGACGACGCCCATTTCGGGCGTATACCAGTCGGGAGCCTGGTTGCCGTCCTCGGCGCGGGCCTGCGAAATCTTGACGATCGGCACCAGGTGGTTGGCGATACGCATGTGGAAGATCGGATCCGGCTCCTTGAGCGTCACCTCTATCGTCTGGCCGTCGACGATGACGACGCCGGGCAGTTCCGTTGCCGTGCCTGCCGCGATCTCGTCGTACCCGACGACGCCGGCGAGCACGAGCGGAACGCGCTGGCTGGCCGTCAGCGGCATGGCGCCGACTTCCCAAGACCCCTTTACATCGGCCGGCGTGATCGGCGATCCGTCCGAAAAGACCGCGTTGGGATCGATCTTGAAGATCCAGACGGTCCAGTCGTCGCTCGGCGTCCAGCTGGTGAAGACATAAGGCTGAACCTCGCCCCATTCGTCGAAATACATGGGCGAGGCCCACCAGAGCGAATGCCAGCGCAGCGCGGCGCCGCCACCGCGCATGGGCGACCAGTTCATGTCGAATGACGGGTGAATGATCTTGAACGTCGTTTCCTGCGCCGCAGCCTTCCCGGACAAGAGGCCGAAGGCCGTCATGCTGACCAAGACGCCAGCGCCACCACGCAGCACATCACGGCGCGAAATGCCGCCGCTTTCAGTCGAACGATCGACCATTGGGTTCCTCCCGCTTTGACCATACGCCTTCCCGGCTTCCGCCCCGGCGATTACGGACGCGGATCATGTCACACCGCAGCAGCATGTCAACATGTATCTCTAACGACTCTGCGGCACCTCCGCCTGTTCACGTCAACTCTTTGATTACGCATGAGAAAATAATGAGTTTACAGCGCATGGACTGACTGATAATGACTTTACAAGTCTATCGCAGGGAGAGTTCGATGCTTCAGACCACCATCAACGCCGATGGGACCATCCGGCCGGCGAGCACCGATCCTTCCCGCGAGGAAGCGTTCCTGCCAACACATGTCGCCCAGGCGCATGCCGCATTCCTCCTTGCCCTGCGCAACGGCGGCCTTGCCTGCACGTGGTTCGCCGGCACCGAGGAGGGCAAGCCGGACGTTTCGATCTACTTCACCCGCCTTCCTGCCGGCTCGCGTCAATGGACGCACGAGATCAAGGTTTCGGACGATCCCGAGCGATCCGAGCAGAACCCGGTGCTGTTCGAGACGCCGGCCGGGGAGCTTTGGCTCCTCTATACCGCCCAGGAATTCGGCAATCAGGATACCGCCATCGTGCGCCGCCGGATCTCGCGGGACGGCGGTCTCACCTGGGGGGCGATCGAGACGCTGTTCGACGAGCCCGGCACGTTCATCCGCCAGCCGATGGTCGTGCTCTCGAGCGGGGAGTGGATCCTGCCGATCTTCCACTGCCTGCCCGTCCCCGGAGAGAGCTGGCACGGCCAGAACGATGTCAGCGCCGTCAAGATTTCGACCGACGCGGGCAGGACCTGGTCGGAACATCCGGTGCCCGAGAGCCTTGGCGCGGTGCACATGAACATCGTCGAACGGCGCGGCGGCACGCTGCTGGGACTCTTCCGCAGCCGCCATGCGGACAGCATCCTCGCTTCGACCTCGAGCGACAAGGGCCGGACCTGGACGAAGCCTGAGCCAACCGACCTGCCCAACAACAACGCCTCCATCCAGTGCCGGGCGCTTGCCGACGGCACCTTTGCCCTCGTCTTCAACAATGTCGCGGCCTCGGCCGCGGTGCGGGCGCAGGCGAATGGAGGGCCGATCTGGGGGGTGCCGCGCACGCCGCTCTCCATCGCGCTTTCCCATGACGAGGGCCGCACCTGGCCAGTCATCCGCGATATAGAGGTTGCGCCGGACAATCCGCCCGAGCTCAATGCCGACAAGCAGGACCGGCGCGCTCGCGAGCTCTCCTACCCCACCGTCGCCGGCGATGCCGAGGGGCGGATCAACGTGGCCTTCACCTATTTCCGCAAGGCCATCAAGTTCGTCCGCTTCGATCCAAGCTGGGTCAAGGGCGCCTGAAGGTTACGCCCAGAGGAGATGTGACATGGCTGGTGCAGCTAGGAAACCGATCGCGATCACCATGGGCGACCCGGCGGGCGTCGGAGCCGAAGTCATCGTCAAGGCCGCGGCCGAGCTGCCCGAGCACGTGCGCGAGCAACTGCTCGTCGTCGGCTCAGCCGAGACCCTCGAACACGCCATCGCAGCCACCGGCGTTTCCCTGAAGCTCGGCGCGCCCGACGCGTCGCCCGCGGCCGGAGTCCTCCGCCTCGAGCACATCGCCATTCCCGGAATGCCGATCGCCTTCGGCAAGCTCGATCCCATGGGCGGGGAGGCGAGCTACCGCTATATCGCGCGGGCGGTGGAACTCACCCAGGCAGGCACCACCGCCGGCATTGTCACGGCGCCGATCAACAAGGAGGCGCTCAATCTTGCCGGCCACCATTTCGATGGCCATACCGGCATGCTGGCGCATCTCACCGGATCGCGCTCCTCCTTCATGTTGCTCGCCTCCGAGCGGCTCAATGTCATACACGTGTCGACCCATGTGTCGCTGCGCGACGCTATCGGCCGGGCGACGCCCGAGCGCATCCTCGAGACGGTGCGGATGGGGCATGTGCATATGCAGCGCGTTGGCCGCGCCAATCCGCGCATCGCGGTGGCCGGCATCAACCCGCATTGCGGGGAGAACGGTCTGTTCGGGCGCGAGGACGACCTGCAGGTCGCGCCCGCCGTCGAGATGGCGCGGGCCGAAGGCATTGACGTCGTCGGGCCGGTTTCGGCCGATACGCTCTACTACCGCGCCTATTCCGGCCACTTCGATCTGGTGGTTGCGCAATACCACGATCAGGGTCACATTCCCATCAAGCTCGTCGCCTTCGACACCGCCGTCAACGTTTCGCTTGGCCTGCCCATCGACCGCACCTCGGTCGACCATGGCACGGCATTCGACCTGGCCGGCACGGGTCGGGCTAAGCATGTCAACATGCTGGCGGCAATCGACTATGCCCGCCGGCTGGCGGCGTCACCCGCCTGATCCAGTTCACATCCCTTTTCGAAGCGCCCGAGGTTCGACATGTCCCCTGTCCGCGGAGTTTTCAGCGCCGCCGCAACGCCGCTCGATGCTAATCTCGAGCCCGATCACGCGGCGCTCGTCGCCCATTGCCGGCAACTGCTCGCCGACGGCTGCCATGGCATCGCCATGCTCGGCTCGACCGGCGAGGCCAACTCGTTTTCGCTCGCCGAACGCATGGCGATGCTCGAGGCGGTGATTGCCGGTGGCGTGCCGGCCGATGCGCTGCTGCCGGGAACGGGACTCTGTGCCCTGCCCGAAACCATTGCCCTCACCCGCCACGCGCTCGGGCTCGGCATCACCACCGTGGTCATGCTGCCGCCCTTCTACTACAAGGGGGTGAGCGACCAGGGTCTGCTCGACGCCTACAGCCGGGTGATCGAGACGGTAGCCGACGAACGGCTGAAGGTCATCCTCTACCATATCCCGCCGATCTCGCAGATTGCCTTGAGCCATGAGTTCATCGGCAAGCTCAGCGAGAAATTCCCGCGCACCATCGCAGGGATCAAGGATTCGGGCGGGCAGCTCGACAACATGGTCGCCATGGCCAGGACGTTCCCGCAGCTCTCGATCCTTGCCGGCGCCGATCCGCTGCTCCTGCCGCTCTTGAAAGAAGGCGGCGGGGGCTGCATCACTGCGACCTCGAACCTCGCGGCCAAGCAGCTGCGCACCGTCTTCGACAAGCATGCCGATGCGGGAGAGGCGAGCGTGGTCGAGGCGGCGCAGGCGCGGATCGTCGCGCTGCGCGAAGCCAGCAACAGCTTTGCCCAGATTCCGACGATCAAGGCGATGATCGCCCGCCGCTACGGCGCTCCCAATTGGACCAATGTGCGCCCGCCGCTCGTACGGCTGACGCAGGAGCAGACGGACAAGCTCGCACCCGTTCTCAACCGGATCGACGCCGAGCAGCCGGAATGATCGCCATAGACGACCTGTTGAAGACCGGGCGCCGGGGCCTGCGCACGCGCCCAGGCACGCTGCTGCTCGGCCCTACCGGCGCGCGGCTCTGGGCGGATTTCCTCGAGGACAGGCCTGGCTTCAGCGGCGCCATCGACTTCATCCACAAGCTCAACATGCCGCTGCTTTTTTCCATCGAGCATGGCGTGACGGTCCCGCCATTGCCTTCGGAGGTCGAATGGCGGCCGAGCCACCTCAGTATGCGCAGCAGCATCGGCGCGCTGGAGCTCGAGGAGCGCAAATACGTCACCTGGGAAGATGAAGCGGTCTCGCTGCAGCGCTGGCACAATGGCGGGTCCACCCCCGTTGCCCTCCGCCTTTCTGTCGACGCGGAGTGGGTGAAGCGCGAGGGCGAGCGGGCGCGGGGCGAGCGGCTGATCGAGGCGCACGGCTTTTCGCTGCGCGTCGAGATCGGCGCCAGCCGGCCGGAGCTCTGGACGGGTCTGACGCTGGCGCCCGGGGAAACGCTGGAATTTGTCGTGGCCGCCGCCGTGGGCGCGGCCGAGAGCGACGGCTGGCCAGCGCTTTCGGGCAAGGTCGATGCCCTCATTGCCGAACCGTCGGCAAAGCTCCTCGCCAACCAGGCCGCCGCCTATCAGAGCTGGTTCGATGCCACGCCGCGCTTTTTGAGCAGCAGCCCGGTCCTCGACAAGCTCTATGCCTATCGCTGGTTCCTGATGCGCCACACCCTGGCGCGGCCGGGGCTGGCGCCGCTCGACGGCATGTTCTTCTACGAGGGTCGCTCGCACAAGATGAGCAAGACCGCTTGGGATCCGGTCGGTTGGGAATTCAGCAAGCTCATTCCCTTGTCGAGCCCCATGCATCTTCTCGAGGCCCGCTGGCACCACGAAGAGGGGCTCGGCACCGATATCTTCGGGATCCTGGCGGACGCGCAGGGCGAGGACGGGCAGTTCCACAGCCGCACCCTCACCAAGCTCCTGCACCCCTATGCCAATTTCATGGGCTGGGCGACCTACCAATACGCACTCGCGCAGGGCCTCAGCGGCCCAGTCAAGGACGCGCTGCCCGTTCTCAAGCGGCAGGTGCTGGGCGAGGCCGAGTTCCTGGCGACAGGCGGCGACAACCTGCCCATCCAGCAACGCCACCAGCTGACCGGCAAGGAATACCAGCCAAGCTACTGGTATTTCCACGACTATCCCGACGACCCGTTCGATCCGGCGACCTATACGCCTCTCAAACGCGTCGACCGGGCTATATACCAGTATCTCAACGCACGGGGCGTCGCGGCCCTCTGCCGGCTGGCGGACGACCCGGAAGCGGGCAGGTTCGACGATCTAGCGGCAGCGATCGCCAGGGATGTACTCACCAAGCAGTGGGACGGCGAGACCGGGTTCTTCTATGACCTGCACCACCAGACCGACGCCAAGGCCATGGTGCGCAACATCGTCGGCTTCTATCCCTATTGGGCGGGCATCACCAGCAAGGAGCATCTGGCCGGCATGCTCGCCGCCCTCGGGCCGGCTCATTTCGACACGCCCCATCCCCTGCCCTCCGTATCGCCGGAATGCCCTGTCTTCCAGTCCGGCGGGAGCTGGAAGGGCCAGTTCTTCAAGGGGCGGAACGGGTGCATGTGGGACGGACCGACCTGGCCCTACACAAACAGCGTCGTCATCGATGCCATCGGAAAGATCAGTCGCGCCGATAACCATGAGGAAGACGTTCTCTTTGCGCATTTCTTCTGGAAATACGCCCTGATGCACTTCCACCAGCGCGACGGAGAGACGCCCTATCTCGTCGAGCATTACAACAGCCTTTCCGGCGAGCCCATCAGCGACGAGCCGGACTACAACCACTCCTATTTCATCGACCTCGTCATCCGCCATGTGGCCGGGCTCGATGTAGCCGATGACGGTGCGATCACTGTCGACCCGCTCGACGTCGGCCTCTCCAACTTCGCGCTCGAGAACGTGCGGCTACGCGGGCATAGCGTGTCGGTCCGGTTCGGTGCGGAAGAGGGCCTTACCCTCTACGTCGATGGGCAAGCCGTCGCGCATCAGCGCGAACCGGGCGCGATGAGCTACAAGCTCCCCGGCTAGCCGCCCGGTCTACGCTCAAGGCCGAGATAGCGTGCGGTATCCGGATCGATCGGAATGCTCATCCGCGCCCGACGGTCGCTTTTGGCGCTTTTCGACGGCATGCGGGTCGAGCGTCGGCTCGTCCCAGCATCGCAGCCACACCGACCGGAAGCGGCGTGCGAGAGTGTCGACGTTCTACCCCGACTAGAGTGGCTCTCGTTAACCGTGCTGGTTATTGCCGGATCGAAAGTCGGACGCAAAACTCGGTATTCCACTGATGACATTTGCAACACCCAAGGTCATCGTCCGTGTCAGCTTTCCTGAAAATCCGTCACAAACCGGATCGTCTCCTTCCCACCCCATTTCGGACGTGCCGGCGACCAGAGGAGTGGACCGCTTCGGGTGTTGGCCACGGCTGCTTGAACGGCAGGAATGGGGCGCAATGCAGATGATGGCTTGGCTCTCCAGCTTCATGACGAGGTCGACAGAATTCGGCACCAGGCGCCTCTGTCGACGGTGAACCGTTCACTCGCGCCGACCTTGTTCAGTTCCCTTGCGATCTGACCTGGATGTCGTTTATGGTCTGCGCAATCCACAGGGGTGCTCCGTACGGTCGGGGCTGAGATGAGGGCGGCAAGCCTTCGGACCCTAAAGCTGATCTGGGTAATACCAGCGGAGCGAGGCGGTCCATGTTTTCCGGCGCACAGATTTCTCTTTATCCTATGACCGGCGATTTCGTCGGAGTGATCATGAGCTCGTTTGGAGCGCTTGATCCGTATCGCGAAAGTTTGCGCATCGAAACCGACGATATTTCCACGCTGCTGGTCGGACCGCCCGAAGTGCTGTTTCCAGCTCTGCGCGACCTGTTTACGACCGCGTCACGCACCGGCGTCCACTGTGTGCTCTCGGCCGCGATCTCGCGCGGCTGTCCGGGCGAGCCGGATGATGCTATCTGCCAGTCGAAGCACTTCGCCGGATCGATGCCGCCCCTGGCGGAACGGCAGGCTTTCGCCATTGCCGCGGTCAAGGAAGCGCCCGAGACGGATGTGTTCTCCGTGGCGCAGTTCTCGCTCTATGTCATGGGCGAGCACCGGCACATGGATGAGATATATGGCTGCGTCGAGTTCTTGAAGGCCTCAGGCACTTTCGAAAAATCGAAGCATTTCGCCACCAAGCTCAGCGGCAACACCGGAACGCTTTTCGCTACGCTCGAACAGGCGTTCTGCCGCTTCGGACCACCCGAAGGGCACGTCACCATCGATTTGACCGTATCGGCCAACAGCCCCAGCCCTCGCTGAACACCGGAGCGTGGTCATGCCGATCCGATCAGTCCCACAGCGCGGCATTGCGCGCCTCCTCGTCCATGCCTGGCCAGCAGTCCTGTCGGTCACGACCCTTGTCCTCGCATGGGAAGCCTATGTGCAGCTTTCGGGCATTTCTCCTACGGCGCTGGCGGCGCCGTCGCGCGTGCTCGTTCAGGGGTTCGAGCAACGCCACGCTTTGGCCAGCCATACACTGGCGACGCTGCAGGCAACGCTGCTAGGCTTTTCCTGCTCGTTGGGTGCCGCCTTTTTGTTTTCGCTCCTCCTGGACTTCTTCCGCCCGTTGCGCCGAGCACTCTTTCCCGTCTTCATCATCACCCAAACCCTGCCACTGGTGGCGATCGCCCCGCTGGTCGTGCTCTGGTTCGGCTTCGGCCTCACGCCCAAGATCGTTCTGGTCGCGCTGGTAACGTTCTTTCCCATGCTGGTCGCACTGGTGCAGGGTTATGATTCAGCCGATCATGATATCGAGGCGCTTCTTGCCTCCATGGGAGCCTCGCGGCGGCGGATCTTTGTTGCAGCGCGCTTGCCATCAGCCCTGCCCTACTTCTTCGCCGGTCTCAGGATTTCGATCACCTATGCCGTTGTTGGGGCGATCTTCGCCGAATATGCCGGCTCCGTCCGGGGCCTTGGCATCTACATCCTCAATGCCAAGAACAATTTCCGTCCCGACCTGGTTCTGGCTGCGGTGTTCGTCAGCGCGACGCTGACCCTCTGCCTTTTCGGCGCAACTATACTGCTGCAACGCGTCACCATGCCCTGGACTCGTCTGGTGGAGCGCAAGCCATGAGCCTTGCGCGCCTCGAACTCAAATCCGTGTCCAAGCGCTTCGGCGAACTCGAGGTGCTGGACGATATCAGCCTCTCGGTGAGCCGGGGCGAATTCGTCTCCATCCTGGGCCCCTCTGGCGCCGGCAAGTCCACCATACTGCAGCTGCTGACCGGTGCGCTCCGGCACGACCGCGGAGAGATCCTCTGCGACGGCGCGCCGCTTGAAAGCAACAGTCACCGCTTCGCCTTCATGCCGCAGCGCGATGCGCTGATGCCGTGGCGCCGCATCATCGACAATGCCACGCTTGGCCTTGAAGTGCAGGGCATGACCCGTGCGGCAGCCCGTGAAAAGGTGCAGCCCCTGATTGCCGAATTCGGGCTGGCCGGCTTCGAGCGGCACTATCCGTCCCAACTGTCGGGCGGCATGCGCCAGCGCGTCGCTTTGTTGCGCACGGTGGTACAGCAAAGGTCCATGCTGCTGCTCGACGAGCCGTTTGGCGCCCTCGATGCGCTGACCCGGGCAAGGATGCAGCGCTGGCTCTCCGGCATGTGGACGCACCACAACTGGACAGTGCTGCTGATCACGCACGACGTGCGCGAAGCGGTGCTTCTCTCCGACCGCATTTATGTGCTGTCGCCGCGCCCTGCCCGCATTCTGCGTCACTACGACATTTCGCTGTCACATCCGCGCCCCCCGGCAGGAGACCCGATGCTCTCCGCCATCGAAGCTGACATTCTGCAAACCCTGCTCACTCTCGAGGAACGACCATGCCGTACTTTCGTGCCGCTCTGATCCTGTGCGCCGCCCTGATCTCCACCCCCGTTCTGGCGCAACCCGCGCCGGTGAGCGTCGCGCTCGACTGGACGCCGAACACCAATCATATCGGCCTCTTCGTCGCAGAGGCGAAGGGGTTCTACGAGGAGGCAGGGATCGAGGTCGAGATCCTTCCCTACACGGACACCTCGGCGGCAACGCTGGTCGCCAACGATGTCGCCGATTTCGGGGTCCTGGGCTCCGTCGGCCTATTCACGCAACGCACTGCCGGCGCCGATCTCGTCGCTACATATGCGCTGGTTCAGACCGAAACGGGGCGGCTGGTGTTCAGTGCCGATCGCGACGATATCCGGACGCCTCGTGATCTGGACGGAAAGATGTATGCCGGGTTCGGCAGCGGCTGGGAAACGGCTCTGATCGGCACCATCATCGGGCATGATGGCGGCCTGGGTGAGTTCGAAACCGTGACCCTGGGGACCTCGGCCTATGAGGCGCTTGCCAATGGCACGGTCGATTTCACGCTCGAAGTCTATACCTGGGAAGGCATCAAGGCCGAGCGCGACGGTCCGGCCCAACGTGCCTTCCGCTATGCCGATTATGGCGTGCCCGACCAGCATACCAATTTCCTCGGAACCACCGGCGCCTATCTCGCCGAGCATCCCGAAACCGCTCGAGCCTTCATCTCCGCGAGCCGGCGCGGCTATGCGTACGCGGTGGCGCATCCGGACGAGGCCACGGACATCCTGGTCTCCGCCAATGCCGATTCCCTGCTCGACCGCGATTTCGTGCGCGCCTCACTCCAGGCGCTCATCGATGGTCATTATCTGCAGGCCGAGGACGGCACCATCGGCACGATCGATCCAGGCAAGATGGAGGCGATGGGCAGCTTCCTTTTCGAGGCTGGCCTGCTCAAGGACGGCAACGGCGTGGCAGTTGAAGCAAAGCCGAACTTCACGACCTACTACTCCAACGACTACCTCGGCACCGCGCCATGACCTACCGCCGCATGGGGCTTAATGCGGTGATCTTCGGACTCGGCAGTCACGAGGCCGGCTGGCGCATGCCCGAGAGCGATCCGCTGGCGTCGACCGACATCGATTACTGGATCGACATTGCGCAACGGGCGGAGGCCGGCGGCTTTGATGCTCTCTTTCTCGGGGACGTTCTGGCGCTGCAGCAAAGTGCGGACAGGCATCTGTCCGATGCCATGGATCCGCTGGTGATCCTGTCTGCGCTGGCTGCCGCTACCAAGCGGATCGGACTGATCGGCACAGCCTCCACCAGCTTCGATCATCCCTTTCATCTGGCACGGCGCTTCGCCTCGCTCGACCACATCAGCAGGGGGAGAGCGGGATGGAACGTCGTCACCTCGTCCAACGCGCTCGAGGCACAGAACTTCGGGCTGGATGCCATGCCCGAACATGACCAGCGCTATGTCAGAGCTGCAGATGTGGTCGAGGCGGCGTTGGCGCTTTGGGATTCCTGGGATGCCGACGCCCGAATCGTGGACAAGGAAGCCGGCCGCTATCTCGATCCGGGCAAGATCAGGGCAGTCAATCACCATGGCCCGTATGTGCGCACCCGCGGTCCGCTCAACGTCCCGCGCTCGCCCAAAGGCCGACCGCTTCTTGCGCAAGCCGGTTCCTCACAAGCAGGCAGAGATTTCGCGGCCCGCTACGCCGATCTGGTGTTCACCGTGCAGTCGAGCCTGCCTGAAGCGCAGGAATTCTATGCGGACATGAAGGCGCGTGCCGTGCGTCTGGGCCGGTCTCCAGACAGTCTCCACATCTATCCAGGCATCGTGCCGATCGTCGCTGCGACACGCGAGGACGCGGAGGCCCGCCTGGCGCAGATGAGCAGCTTCATCGTCATCGAGCATGTGCTGGCCAAGCTTTCCGAGTTTCTGGGAGCCGATCTCTCCGGCGCTGACCTCGACGCCCCACTGCCCGCCCATGTGGGAACGGGGGCGCCCAATCAGTCGAGCCAGGGCCGGGTTGCGGTACTTGTCAACATCGCTCGGCGCGAACAGCTGACCCTGCGTCAACTCCTCATGCGCCTCGCTAGTGGGCGCGGCCACTTGCTTGCTGTCGGCACCGGATCAGACGTCGCCGCAACGATGCGGGAGTGGTTCGAAGCCGAAGCTGCTGACGGCTTCAACGTTATGGCTCCCGTGATGCCGCACGACCTGCAAAGCTTCATCGATTTCGTGATGCCGCATCTGTCTCCAGCCGCAATTTGAAGTCGTGTTAGTCAAGCGAGGGAGAATGTCACAAGACCGGTTCGGGTATGCTCGATTGTAGTGCTCCTCAGATGGCAGCTTATGAGGAGGCAGTCGAAACGCACATCACGACCGGAACGGGGGCGCTTTGCCGTCCGTCGTATCCGAGGTCATTCTGGACGTGGAGGGGCTCTGCGTCGACTATGGTCGGTTGCGGGCCGTCGACCTGGTGAATTTGCAGGTGCGCAAGGGCGAGATCGTCTGCGTCGTCGGAGAAAGTGGTTCAGGCAAATCCACCCTCGCGGGTGCTGCCCTGCGCCTACGGAGGATCGCCGAGGGGAGCATCCGCTTCCACGGCCAGGACATCACCAAGCTCAAGGCTCGTCAACTCAACGAATATCGGAAAGCGGTGCAGGCGGTCTTCCAGGACCCGTTCGGCTCACTCAATCCGCGGCTGTCGATCTTCGATATTCTGTCGGAGCCGTGGGTGATCCAGGGCAGCGATTTCCCGAAGTCCGAATGGCGGGTACGCGCAGTCGATCTGCTCAAGCAGGTGGAGCTGCCTCCCTCCGACCTCGACCGCTATCCCACCGAGTTCTCGGGCGGACAGCGCCAGCGTATCGCCATCGCCAGGGCATTGGCGCTGCGATCGGAGTTGATCGTGTGCGACGAGGCGGTCTCTGCGCTGGACATGTCTGTGCAGCGGCAGATCGTAGACCTGTTGCGAGCTCTGCGGGCACGGACCGGTGTGGCGCTTCTGTTTATCACCCATGACCTCGGCTTGGTGCGCGACTTCGCCGATCGCGTGATCGTCATGAAGGATGGAAAAGTCGTCGAAGCCGGACCGACAGCGCAGGTCTTCGATGCCCCGCAACACCTCTACACGCGAATGCTGATGGCAGCCAGCCCGGCTCAGGATCCAGACATCCAGAGGCAACGCCGCGCCGCCTTCCACGAGCTTTCGATCAACGGCGAAAAGGAGGCAGCAAGGGCACCAGTCCGAATCCGATCTCCGGGTGACATACCTCCCTTGTCGCCCCGAGCCCAAGCCTCCCTCCAGGCTTGGGCACCCCTATTCCTCAGTGCCACACGTCGAGTAGGTGTAACCAGCGA
Source organism: Devosia geojensis (assembly GCF_000969415.1). Classification (GTDB taxonomy): domain Bacteria; phylum Pseudomonadota; class Alphaproteobacteria; order Rhizobiales; family Devosiaceae; genus Devosia; species Devosia geojensis. The sequence continues at coordinate 66,531 of NZ_JZEX01000192.1, forward strand.
GTTGCCACGCGCAGTGAGGATTCTCGGAGGGGCTGGGGAATTTGTGAGTGTCCTCCATAGGCTAGTCAATCCCTGAACGAGTGCGGCGTAGAAAGGTTAGGACGGTCAGGCCCGAACGGCAGCTTTGGGGGTCGTGCCTCAGGTGGTCTGAATGTTTGGAATGGTGCGCGAGGCGGTCATTCCCGTATCATCACCGCTACTTTACCCCAGAAGCCAAGCATTTGGACGCTTCCTGGTTCCTGTCCAGGAATTACCCGCCTCTGCTCTCGGCTTCATTCTGGTTCCCTAGAGGAAGCTAAGCGCGCATTTTCTTGATCCCACGAAACTCGTACTGACGGGCATAGCCGTGCAAGAGCGCGTATTCCAACCTATTGGAACGACGGTGCAATTTCTGCCTTGCCAAGGTTAGGGTCGTGGGTTCGAATCCCATCGCCCGCTCCAAATATCAAGGCTGGGCAAAGCCTCGATGACAAAAGGGCCGCAAGGCCCTTTTTGCTTTTCAGCGTTCCGCCGGCACCAGTCCCGCCGCCAGCAGCTTGATGGCGCGCTTGCGGGTATCCGGCGCGCCGGGATAGGCGCGCACGGCATCGGGAAAGTCGAGGGCGATGTCGACGACCGTGCGGCCGGCCAGCGCCGCGGCGGGGATCGGCAGGCTGACGCGGCGCGCGGGATCGCGCGGCACCGAGATCTCCCCCAATCCCTCGCCATTGGCCGAAACCCGCACCCGCTGCAGCGCCGGTCCCGGCAGGTCGACCGCAACGAGCTCAAGCACGAGGTCGAGCGGTGGCGCATCGGGGTCGACGGCAAAGCGCAGGCGCGAGGTCTCGCCGACCGAATGGGTTCCGTCGCCGGCCGGCCCTTCCCAGCCGCAGGGCTTGAGCTCGAGCGCCGCCTCGACGCCGTCCGGGCGGAAGGAGACGATGCGGCCGATTTTATACTCGCCGGTCATCGGCTGGGGAAGGCAGGTGGTGGTCTTGTCGATGTAGTAGGCGCGATACTCGCCCCCGGCACCCGGATTGAGCGCCCGCCAGAGGACGACGAGCTCGATGGCGACGACCAGCGCGACGGCCGCATAGGCCCATAAATCCTCCCTCGAAAATCGCTTCGCCTCAGACAAGAGAGAGATACCCCGTAAGCCACCCGAAGGTGCCGAAATAGCCGCCGGCGAGCAGCACCAGCAGCGCCAGCGCGAAGAGCCAGGAGCGGGCGGCGAGAAGCTCGACGGCCATCAGGCACACGGGCGCCAGCCCGGCCATGAAGCGCACGAACGAGATCGTGCCGGCGCTGAGGGGAATGACGATGCAGAAAAGGCTAAAGACCGCCTCCGGCAATCGCCGCTTCCAGGCGAGGACGCCGGTCATGACGAGCCCGAAGACGGCGGCAAGGCCTTGCTGCTGGGGCGTCGACGGCAGGAATCCGGCCCCGGGAAAGCTCGTCAGCGAGTGCCAGAGATAGACGGCCGGGTTGCCGACCACCCGCCCCCAGGCCCGCTGCACGTGCTGGAAGGCGAGCGCATCGCCCAGCTGCCAGTCGAGATAGGCCATATAGACGAAGGCGCCGAGCGGCGAGACGACGATGGCCAGGAGCCAGAACGGGCGCTTCAGCAGTTCCGGGATGAAGCCGGCGACCGTCCCGCCCCGCCGGCGGTGCTCGAGGAACATGGCGATGACGATGGCAAAGACGATGAAGACGCCGACGATCCGCGTCGCCGAGAGCAGCGCCGCCAGCACGCCGGCGAGCAGATAGTTGGATTGCCGGAGCGCCAGGAACACGCCGATGGTCAGGAGAACGAACATCGCCTCCGTCATGAAGGTGGTGAAATAGACCGAGAACGGCCCGGCCAGCAGGAACGCGGCATAGAGCGCGTAGGCACGCCGGTTGCCGGCCAGCAGCGGCCAGGCCGCGACGGCCGCCGCGTAGGAGACGGCAAGGGAGACCAGCGTCGCCGTCACCATGGTCGGGAACGGCAGGATCAGCCGCGCAAGACCCACGAGCCCCGGAAAGAGGGGAAAGAACGCCCAGTTGCCGCCGGCGACGCGCGCCGGCACCGGGAAGGGATCGTAGCCCTCCTCGGCGATGCGCACGTACCACTCGCAGTCCCACCGGCAGAGCGCCTGCGCGAAGTCGGCGGCCGGGACGCCGGGCAGCGCCGCCCGGAAGGCAAGGAACCGCAGCGCCAGCCCCGCGACGAGAAACGCCAGCGGCACCAGCATGACGAAGACTGACGCTGCCGGAACGGCAAGGGCGCGGTCTCGCACGAGTGGGTCGGTCGGCAGGTTCACTGCATTTGTCGCCGGCAGGAGGATCGCGAACGCGCCAGCATGCCGCGCCGCCGGGGCGCAGGCAAGCCGGGACGCGCGATGAGAATGGCGCATGGCAGCCATGCAACGAATGCAGGAAACCGGCGTTATCGGCGGATGTTAAATCGGACGGCCGGCATCCGCCGGTTGAAGGCAGCCGAGGAACGGATGTCGGACATCGCTGGTAGCCACCCGGGAACTCCTACGGCCGGTCAGGAGAGCGGTTATGCCGCGCCGCACCTGGCGGTGATCGTGCCGAGCTTCAATGAGCGCGACAACATCGAGCTGCTCTACGAGCGCCTGGCCCTCGCGCTCGACGGCATCCCCTTCGAGATGGTCGTCGTCGACGACGACAGCCCCGACGGCACCGCCGGCCTCACCCGCGAGCTGGCGCAGGTCTATCCCAACATCCGCTGCATCCGCCGCTACGGGCGACGGGGCCTTTCCTCGGCGTGCGTCGAAGGCATGGCCTCGACGGCCGCGCCTTACCTCGCCGTCATCGACGCCGACCTGCAGCACGACGAGCGCATCCTTCCGCAGATGCTGGAGGAGGCAAAGGCCGGCGCCGACCTCGTCGTCGGTTCGCGCTTTGCCGGGCATGGTTCGGCGGCGGGCGGCCTCTCGCGCGCCCGCCAGCGCGGCAGCGCGCTTGCGACGCGCCTTGCCGGCCTCGTCGTCGGCGAGGCGGTTTCCGATCCGATGAGCGGCTATTTCCTGATGCCGCGCACGACTTTCGATGCCGTGGCGTCGCGCCTCAACAAGGACGGCTTCAAGATCCTGCTCGACCTCATCGCCACCTCGCGCCGGCAGGGCCGCCATCTCGCCATCGCCGAGGTGCCCTACGACTTCCGCCCGCGCCACGCCGGCGAAAGCAAGATGAGCCCGCTGATCGTCGTCCAGTATCTGGGGCTCTGGCTCTCGCAGCTGACCCGCGGCGTCCTGCCGACGAGCTTCCTGCTGTTCGCCATGGTGGGCGCCAGCGGCATCTTCGTCCATATGGCGATGCTCGCCCTGGCGACGGGGCCGCTCGGCCTGCCGTTCGTTCCCGCCCAGGTCACCGCGACCCTCGTCGCCATGACCTCCAACTTCTTCCTCAACAATGTCCTCACTTATGCCGACAGGCGCCTGCATGGCTCGCGGCTGTGGCTGGGACTCCTTGGTTTCTATGTCATCTGTTCGCTCGGCGGTATCGCCAACATCTCGGTCGCCACCATGGTCTACGACCTGCGCCACGAAACCTTCGTCAGCGGCCTCGCCGGCGCGCTGATGAGCTCGGTGTTCAACTACGCGGTCACCCGGGTCTTCACCTGGAAATAAGCTATCGCTTCACCAGGGTGATCAGCGCGTACCAGGCGAAGCGGTTGACGTAGGGCAGCGTCAGGACGAGCGCGTCGACGCCGCGGCCCGCCGAATAGGCGAATGCGCGCGCCCCGGCCGGCACCATGGCGCTGGCGACCGAGAAGAGGCCGAAATAGCGCACGCCGACATCGGCGAAATAACGCCGCGCCAGGGCGAAATCGCTGACCAGCAGCGGGTGCTCGTCGGGGGTGCGGATATCGGGCGTGCGCCGCCGATAGGCGTTGAGGACGGGATTGTGCCCCATCGGCTCGAAGAACGAGGCGACGCCGCCTGGCCTCAGCACCCGCGACACCTCGGCAAAGCAGCGGTCGAGATCGAGGTGGTGGATGATGCCGCGCCCGTAGACGAGGTCGAAGCTTTCGTCGGGAAACGCCATCTCCTCGGCGTTCATGGCGAGGAACCGCGCCGTGTTGGCGGCGCCGAGCTGCCGGGCCCGCTTGTTGGCGCGCTCCACGGCGATATCCGAGATGTCGATGCCGACGAGCGACCGGCAGACGGCCGGCAGTTGCAGCGCATCGAGGCTCCATCCCCCCGTCGAGCAACCATATTCCAGCACGTCCGCGCCCGCGGCGAGTTCCTTGACCTGCGCGTCCTGCTGCATGGCGCCGTGGCGGATCGCCCAGTACCATTTGTCGAGGTGTCGCCTCGGGTCTTCCTCCTGAGCGAAGCGCTCGTTGTGGAAATCCCGTTCGCGATCGACGACGTTCCGGCGAGCCTCATCCATGATCCCCTCCCGATCGGCGAGCAGCCGGGAGAGATTAAGCCGCGCCTATTGCGGCAGGATGATGAATGTAGCGAGCGCTAGGACCAATCGCCATCAGCTGAATGGCGATTGGTCCTAGACCGCTCGGCCCTCGCCATCGAACACATGGCACTTGGCCGGGTCGACATGGGCGATGACGGCGGAGCCGAGCGCGATCTCGCGCTGACCCTCGAGGACGATGGTCAGGCCCGTGCCGTCGGGAGCGGTGGTATAGAGCAGGGTCTGCCCGCCGAGGTTCTCGACGAGGTCGACCTTGACCTCGGCGAAAGGCACGCCCGACCCGTCGGCGATGCCGATGTGCTCGGGGCGCACGCCGAAGGTCAGCGCGTCGCCGGCCTTGGCGGCGACCGGGCGCGAGAGCGCCAGCGACCCGCCGGCGACGGCAAGCTTTGCCCCCCGCCCGTCGGCGGCCTCGAGCGAGGACTTGAAGAAGTTCATCTTGGGGCTGCCGATGAAGCCGGCGACGAAGAGGTTGGCCGGCTTGTTGTAGAGCTCGAGCGGGGCGCCCGCCTGCTCGATGTTGCCGGCCGAGAGCACCACGATCTTGTCGGCCATGGTCATGGCCTCGACCTGGTCGTGCGTCACATAGATCATGGTGTTGCCCAGATCGTTGTGGAGCTTGGCGATCTCGACGCGCATCTGCACGCGCAGTTCCGCATCGAGGTTGGACAGGGGCTCGTCGAAGAGGAAAATGCGCGGCTCGCGGGTGATGGCGCGCCCGATGGCGACGCGCTGGCGCTGGCCGCCCGAGAGCTGCTTGGGCTTGCGCTGCAGCAGCGGCTCGATGCGCAGGATCTGCGCCGCCTTCTCCACCTTCTGCTTGATCTCGGCCTTGGGCACCCTGGCGGTCTCGAGGCCGAAGGCGAGGTTCTGGTAGACGCTCATGTGCGGGTAGAGCGCATAGCTCTGGAACACCATGGCGATGCCGCGCTTGGCCGCCGGCACCTCGTTCATGCGCTCGCCCTCGATGAGGAGCTCGCCGCCGGTGATCGGCTCCAAGCCCGCGATCATGCGCAGGAGCGTCGACTTTCCGCAGCCCGAGGGGCCGACGAAGACGACGAACTCGCCCGGATCGATGGTGAGGTCGACGCCATGGACGACCTCGAGGTCGCCATAGGCCTTGACGATCTTCTTGAGTTCAACGCTTGCGGCCATGGCCGTTTCCTCCCTTGGGCGCCGGTCCTTGCCCGGATCGGCGCTTGCCTTCGTCAGTATGGTGTGGCGCAGGTCCTGCCTGCCGTTCAGGTCTTCCATGCCGCGTTTGCGAGCCGCAAAATCCTCTTTTGCTAGAAACGCTAGGCGAACTCAGCCGGCACCCAGCTCTTGTAGCGCGCGTGGCCCGGGCCGATCGGCAGCTCCACGTCCTCATGCGTCGTCGAGGAATGGTAGAACGCCGTCACCAGCTCCAGCGCCCGGCGCGAATCCGCGCTCGTCACCGGCAGCGGCGCCTTGCCGAGGAGCGCGGCGTGGAAGCGCGCCATCTGCGTGGTGAACCGCGGCGGCACGTGCTGCCAGTTCTCGAGGAGCGCGGCGATCCTCTCGGCCGTTTCCGGCGAGCGCGGCAGGATTTTCCACGGCTTGGCGCCGGGATTGTAGGGCGCATGGTCGCTCTCGAACGAGACGTTCTCGAAAGCGAGCCGGATGCGGGTGATCTCGTCGGCCGACCCGAGCGTCGCCGTGAAGCTGCCGAGCGCCCCGTTCTCGAGCTCGAGGCTGGCGGTCACGCAATCTTCGACCTCGATGGTGTTGACGCGCGTGGCGACGCGTCCGAAGAGGCGCTTGATGTCGCCCATGAGGTAGGTGAAGAGGTCGTGCTGGTGGATGGCGTGGGTCATCAGCACCCCGCCGAGCTCGGTCTTCCACTTGCCGCGCCAGGGCACGGCATAATAGTCGGGCCCGCGCGTCCAGAGCGTCTCGACCGTGCCCACATAGGGCTTGCCGGCGATGCCCGCATCGATGATGGCCTTGGCCTGCTCGATGCCGTCGCCGAACCGGTACTGGAAGACCGGCATCAGCAGGCCCTTGGAGACCTTCTCCCTGGCGATGACCTCGTCGACTTCCGCCAGCGAGCCGACCAACGGCTTTTCGCACACGACGTGCTTGCCCGCGTCGAGCGCGGCCATCACCATCGGGTAGTGCAGGCCCGGTGGCGTGCACACGTCGATGATGTCGATGTCGTCCATGGCGAGGAGATCGTCGAAATTCGTCACCCGCCGCTCGATCCCGAACTCGTCGGCGATCGGCGTCATGCGCTCGACGTTGAGGTCGCAGAGCGCCTTGACCTCGAACTTGTCGGCATTGGGCTCATAGCCCTCGACGATGTGGCTGCGCCCGATGCCGCAGCCGACGATGGCGACGCGGAAGCGCTGGTTGGCGGCGGTCATTGCTGCCACTCCGTTCCGATTTCGGCGAGGTTCTGCGCGGTCAGCGCCAGCTCCATCGCCTTGTAGCACCGCGCCTGCGGCATCGCCGTCTCGGTGCGGTCGCGCACGTCGGCCAGGAACTGCCGGCCGAACGGCAGGTCCGTTCCCGAGCAGTCGATATGGCGCGGCGCATCCTTGTTGACGAGGAAGAGGTGGTCGGTGCCCGGCCGTCCGGCGATGTCGATATATTTGCGCAGCTCGATATAGCCCTCGGTGCCGAGGATGATGAGGCGTCCGTCGCCCCAGGTCGGCAGCCCGCCGGGCGTGAACCAGTCGACGCGGATATAGCCGGTCGTGCGCGGCGTCTTCAGATGTACATCGCCCACATCCTGCAGGCCCGGCCGGTCGGGATGGGCGCGGTTGGCGACGCTTGCCGACAGCACCTCGGCATCGAGCGCGTCCGAGAAGAACAGGAACTGCTCGAACTGGTGGCTGGCGATGTCGGTGAGGATGCCGCCATAGCGCTTGCGCTCGAAGAACCAGTCGGGACGCTGGTTGTTGCGGATGGCGTGGGGGCCCAGCCCCATGGTCTGGATGACCTCGCCGATCGCGCCCTGCGCGATGAGGTTGCCGGCCTCGACCGTGGCGCGCACCTCGAAGTGCTCGGAATAGAGCACCGAATAGATACGCCCGGTCTCGGCCTGCACCCGCTTGATCTCGGCAAGCTGCTCGAGACTGGTCATGCCGGGCTTGTCCGAGAGCACGTCCTTGCCGTGGCGCATGGCCGCGATCGAGATCTCGGCGCGGTCGCCCGGAATGGCGGCCGTGGTGACGATGGCGATCGAAGGATCCTCGAGGATCTCACGCCGGTCGGCGACGCGCTTGGCCTCCGGGAACTTGGCCGAGAAGGCGCTGGCCAGGTCGTCTTCGGGCGCGAAGAAGGCGACGAACGTCGCCCCCGCGCGCTTGAGGCACTCCACTTGGCCGTAGATATGGCTGTGGTTGATGCCGATGGCGGCAAACTTCAGGTCGGACATATCAGCGTTTCATACCCGTGGTCGCGATGCCTTCGATGAGCAATCGCTGGAAGAAGAGGAAGAAGAGGAAGACCGGCACCAGGGTCAGCACCGACATGGCGAGCATGCCGCCGAAATCGGACTGGCCGGTGGAGTCGACGAAGGTCCGCAACCCCAGCTGCACGGTATACTGGCGCATTTCGCTCAGATAGATCAGCGGCCCGAGGAAATCGTCCCAGGTCCAGATGAAGGTGAAGATCGCCGCCGTCGCCAGCACCGGCAGCGACAGGGGCATGATGATCTTCCAGTAGATGCGCCAGGGCGAGCAGCCGTCCATCATCGCCGCCTCGTCGAGCTCCTTGGGCAGGCCGCGGAAGAACTGCACCATCAGGAAGATAAAGAAGGCGTCGGCGGCCAGGAACTTCGGCACCACCAGCGGCAGGAACGAGTTGACCCAGCCGAGGTTGAGGAAGAGCACGTATTGCGGGATGAGCGTGACGTGATAGGGCAGCATCAGCGTCATCAGCATCAGCGCGAACCAGAAGTTGCGGCCGCGGAATTGCAGGCGCGCGAAGGCATAGGCGGCCAGCGAACAGGCAAAGACGTTGCCGGCGATCGACAGGATCGCGATGACGAAGGAATTGAGGAAGAACGTGCCGAACGAGACGCGCAGTCCGCTCCAGCCGCGGAAATAGGCATCGATGCTCCACGAGGACGGCCAGAGGCTCGAGGACGTGAAGATCTCGTTCTCAGGCCGGAAGGTCGAGGCCAGCATCCAGAGCAGGGGATAGAGCATCAGGATCGAGGCGCCGACCAGCAGCACATGCGCAACGACGGTGAAGATGCGCCGGCGGGTGCGGGACCCCCGGCTGCCGACGACGGTCAGGGCCTCAGTCGTCATAGTGCACCCAATACTTCGAGGTGAGGAACGAGAAGGCGGTGAACGCGGCGATCATGAGCAGGAGGAACCAGGCGAGCGCCGAGGCATAGCCCATGCGGAAGAAGCCGAACGCCTCCTGGTAGAGATAGAGCGTATAGAAGAGCGTCGAGTTGATCGGCTGCCCGGTGCCGCCCGAGATGACGAAGGCGGGCGTGAAGCTCTTGAAGGCGTCGATCGTCTGCACGATGGCGTTGAAGAAGACGACCGGCGTCAGGAGCGGCAGCGTGATCTTCCAGAACTGGCGCCACTTGCTGGCCCCGTCGAGCGAGGCCGCCTCGTACATGTCCTGCGGGATCTGCCGCAGCCCGGCGAGGAAGATGATCATCGGCGAGCCGAACTGCCAGACCGAGAGGATGATCAGCGTCCATAGCGAATAGTTGGGATTCGAGATCCAGCTCGGCCCGATGATGCCGAAATTGGCCAGGAACTGGTTGACCAGCCCGTCGCCGGCAAAAAGCTGCCGCCAGAGGATGGCGATGGCGACGCTCCCGCCTAGGAGCGAGGGCAGGTAGAACACCGCCCGGTAGAGCGGCAGGCCCTTCAGCCCCCGGTTGAGCAGCATCGCCACGGCCAGCGCGAAGGCGAGCTTCAGGGGCACCGAGAAGATGACGAAGAAGAAGGTGACCCGCATGGCCGCCGCGAACTTGGGATCGTTCGTGAACATGCGCGTATAGTTGGCCGCGCCCACCCAGTCCGGGGTCGTCAGCAGGTCGAAATTGGTGAACGAGAGATAGAGCGAGGTGATCATCGGCCCGACGGTCAAGCCGAAGAAGCCGATGAGCCAGGGTAGAAGGAACAGATAGCCGGGCCCGTCCTGCTGCCAGATACGGGCCCAGACGCCGGTCTTGGCGACCGCGCGCCCGGTGGCCGAAACTCCGGTCTCCATGGAGCGCGCGGTCATGCGATCACGCCCGCTCGAGGATTGCGGTGGCGTCGGTCACGAACGCCCTGGCGCCGTCTTCGGGGCTGCGCGCGCCGAAGGCGATTTCCTGGCTGATCGTGCGCAGGAGCGAGGAGTCGATCTCGCCGGCCGCCGGCGGCGGGGGCGGGGGCAACGGCCCGAGCAGGTCGCCGAGATTGGCCACGAAGTTGAGCGCGATCTGGCTCTTTTCGTCGAGCGTCGGGGCGAGCGCCTCACGCACGGCCGCCGAGCAGGGAATGCCGCGCTCGACGCCGAGGATCTGGGCCGCGTCCGGATTGTTGACGAAGAACGAGATGAACTCGGCCGCCGCCTGGGCATTGGCTTCCGAACCGCCCACCGAGAAGAACATCGAGGGCTTGCGGTAGTGACCGCCGCCGGCGCCGGCGGCGATGCGCGGGTAGTTGACGATGGTCAGGTCGTCCTGGCTGATCGCCTGGTAGGCGACGAGCTGGTTGGAGTTCGAGGGCATGGTCGCCGACTTGCCGAGGATGACCATGGTCGATTCCATCGCGCCGGTGTCGAGCGCCTGCGACTCGGCGTCGACGCAAACACCCGCCTCGCGCAGGCTCGCCCACATGCGGAACCACTCGACCGCTTCCTCCTCGCCGAAGCCGAGCTTGCCGTCGGCGGTATAGAGGGCGAGGCCGTGCTGGCGCAGCCAGTTGTCGAGCATGGGCTCGGTGCCCGAGGCGTCCGAGATCGCCTTCATGCCGCCGCGGATATTGGCGGAATTGAAGGCCTCGCCCATGGCCATGTAGTCGTCGTAGGTCGAGTCGCGGTTGGGCGGCTCGACGCCGACTTCCTCGAAGGCGGTATTGTTGACGAGCACGGCCACCGAGTTCGCCCCGAGGCTGATGCCGAAGAGCTGCCCGCCGACCTTGCCGCCTTCGAGCTGATCCTCGTCGAAGTCGGTCAGCTGCAGCGGCCCGCCCACGAACTGGTCGAGGGGGCGGATGGCGCTGCGCGTCGCGTATTCGACGATGTAGCGGTAGTCCATCTGGATGATGTTGGGGGCGTTGCCGCCGGCGACCTGGGTGGCGAGCTTGGTCCAGTAGTCGTTCCAGGCGAGGAATTCGCCCTCGATGTCGCCGCCGTTCTGCTCGGTATAGAGGTCGGCGACCTTGTAGGTGCGGTCTGCGCGGTCCTGCCCACCCCAGAAGATGAGGCGCAGGCGCCCGTCCTGCCCGAAGGCCGGACGCAGGCCCATGGCGCCGGCCGCGGCGAGCGCCGAAGATCCCATCAGGAACTGTCGTCTGTCGAATCGTAGAGTCATTGTTCTCCTCCCGGAACATGCCGCGCCGGCAAAGGCCGAGGCGGAAGCGTTGTGGCGACCTCCCTGTCGCCATGAACCGACCAGTTACTTGTTCTCCTGCCGATCCTTCGGCTCGGGATGGTGCGGTGCCGGCCCGATCAAAGCACGAGCGGCGGCAGCGCGCAAATAACTAGCTGGTTACAAATCTGTCGCAGTCGACCCTTCGCGTGTCAAGCCTCTTGTATGGAAGATGGACCCACCGTCGCGACGTCCTTCCGCGGCTGGTCACGGTTCCTGGTGCCGCGGGCCGAACCATCACCGCGCCCGCCCGAGGGTGTCGACGACCTGCTGGAAGAACTGGGGGCCGGCATCGGCGGGCGATTGCGCCCCGAAGGCGACCTCCTGGCTCTTGGTCTTGAGCGCCACCTCGATCTCGCCGGCCGCGGGCGGCGGCGTCGGAGGCACCGGACCCGCGATCGCGCCGAGGTCGGAGATGTACTTGACCGCCATCTGGCTGCGCTCGTCAAGCTCGGCCGTCACCGCCTCGCGCATGGTCGAGGAGGCCGGCACGCCACGCTCGACGCCGAGGAGCGCCGCCGCTTCCGGCGTGTTGACGAAGAAATCGATGAACTCGGCAGCCGTGTCGGCGGCGGCGGACCGTGCCGAGATCGAGAAATACTGCGAGGAATTGCGGTAGTGCCCGCCGGTCGAACCGGGCGCGATGGCCGGATAGATGGCGATGCCCAGCGCGTCCTGCACCAGCGTCTGGTAGGCCACCAGCTGGTTGGAGGTGGTGAAGTTCATCGCCGCCTTGCCGCGCACCAGCGGCGAGGTCTCGAGCGCGCCGGTGTCGACGGCCTGCTCGTCGGGCGAAACGATGGCGCCGGCGGCGCGCAGCTCCGCCCAGAGCTCGAACCACTGCGTGATGTCGGCCGCCTCGAACGCCGGCTCGCCGTCTGCATAGAGGGCCTTGCCGCGCTGGCGCAACCAGTTCTCGAACAGCAGCTCGATGCCGCTGCCGTCGGGTGAGAGAGCCATGGCGCCGCCGGTCGCGGCGGCGAATTCCCTGCCCTTCGCCAGCAGATCGTCATAGGTCCAGGCCATCGGCGCGATCTCGATCCCGGCCTCGGCGAGCGCGGTCGCGTTATAGACCGTGGCGCCGGCCGCAACGCCCAGGCTGATGCCGTAGAGCTGCCCGTCGATCGTGCCGTTGCTCAACTGGTCGGCATCGAACGCATCGAGGTTGAGGCGCTCGCCGACATAGCCGTCGAGGGGCGCGAGCGTGCCGCGCCGCGCATATTCCCCTATATAGCGGTAGTCCATCTGCACGATGTCGGGCGCGTTGCCGCCGGCGGTCTGCGTGGCGAGCTTGGGCCAGTAGTCGGCCCAGCTCAGGAACTCGCCCTCGATGGCGGTGCCGGCATGCGTCTCGGAGTAGAGGTCCGCCACCGCGAAGGTGCGGTCGGCGCGGGCCTGCCCGCCCCAGAAGATCAGGCGCAGGCGCGCGTCCTGCGCGAAAGCGGAATGAAGCCCCGTCGCGCCGAAGGCGGCAAGGGCGGCCGCACCCTGCATCAGCTGACGGCGGGAAATACGCAAAGACATGCGTCCTCCGATCTATGTCCACGGCGGTCTGCGCCGCCTCAACTTTCAGGTGCCCCCGACGCATGTAACTATTCGGTTACCTGGCGCAGGCACTTCTCGCCACCGATCATGCACAATCTTCCATACATGACATAATACGAAATTTCGCCGATACTATAGAAACTATCTATGACAGGGGTGGAGGACCAAAAGCCATGGACAAGCTCCTGCAGCAGTTTCTGGCTATCGCCGAAGCCGGCAGCATCACAGCGGCGACCGGGGCGCTGCACGTCACGCAGCCGACCCTGACCTTCAACATGCGAAAGCTCGAGGAGAATCTGGGAGTTTCGCTGTTCGTGCGCTCCTCGCAGGGCATCCGTCTCACGCCCTATGGCGAGACGCTCTACGAGAACGCGCGGCTGATGCAGCGCCTCTACGACAACATGCTGACGACCATCGCCGAGCAGCGGGTGCGCAACGAGCGCGGCATATCGCTGGGCTGCGGCTATTCCTGGTGGACGCTGTTCGTGCGCGACATGGTGCTCGACTATCGCAATCAGTTCCCCAGCGCGCCGGTGCAGGTCAGCCTCGGCAATCAGCTGCGCTGCATGGACCAGCTCCTTTCCGGCGACATCGCCCTCTTCATCGCCCATGAGATCGAGGGCCTCAGCACTGGAGCCGGGGCCGATTTCGTGCCCATCAGCCAGGTGCACAACGGCTTCTTCGTGCGCCAGGGCCATCCGCTCCTCGCCGCGCCCTGTACGCTCGCCGAGATCGAGGCCTACCCGCAGGTGACGAGCTCACCCCCCGAGAGCCGCCATCAGCGCTTCTTCGACGTGTCGCGCCGTCGCGCCCGGGTCGAGACGGTCTTCGACCGCACCAGCTTCGTCTTCGGCTCGAACTCGATGTCGGCCTGCGTCGACTATGTACGCGCGACCGACGCGGTGCTGCGCCACACCCATGTCATGGCGCCCGCCTTCGCCGAGCGCGGCCTTGCCGAAGTTCCCCAGAAGCAGGCGCCGCGCGAGATGCTGATGGGCGTCTACGTGCTCGCCGAAAGGCGCAGCGAAGAGCGCGTGGCCGACCTCCTCGACCGCGTCGTCACCGCAGCGCGCGCCGTGTTGCCGGAGGTGAGGTAGTCTGGGGTCATTTCACGATCGGTGAGGAACCACGAGCCGGTCGACTCCCCTCCCTCCTGCAGCCCTTGAGGGGAGGGGCTGGGGG
>NZ_JZEX01000193.1 GCF_000969415.1 Devosia geojensis
GCCACCACCCGCGCCAAGGCTGAGCTCTGCGACGCGCTAGAACCTGTGCTGGCGTCGCTCCATGCGGAGCTGCGCGCCGCCGCGCCCAAACACCCGGAAAAGCCGGCCGCCGAGCAGGCGCTGGCGCTCGCGCGGGTGCTGGCCGCCGATGTCGGAACGCTCCTCTCCCGCGAGCCGGCGTTCAGGTATCTGGGGCCGCTCGCCGTGCGCGATCCGTGCGACCAGATGAGCCTGCTCATCACCGTCGCCGCCCTGCAATCGGCGGTCGCGGCGTTCCGCGCCCGCTATCACGGCTGGCATGCCGACAAGCGCGCCTTCGGCTGGCGGCTCGCCGCGCGGCCGGGCGATCCCGTGAAGGTTTCCGCCCTCGCTCCGGCCCCCACCGCTCCGCGCCGCACCCTCACCGAGGAAAAGCGGGAGGTCGAGCGGACGGCCGATCAGCAGCGCATCCGCGATCGCTTCCCCAAGCTCATCGACGAGTTGGTCAACCGCAAGGCGTGGGAGCTGTTGCGCGCCGAGTCCGGCCCGCAGGTGCGCCGCCGCGAGCGCCTGAAACGGCTCGCCCAGCGCGGCCAGCGCCTGCCCGAGCTGCCCAGGGAATGGTGGAACCACGTCTGAGCGCATCCGGCTGCCATCCCGGCGCTGACCGGGATGCCGCCACCGGAGGAGCGAGTGACACCCCAGGCACGATCCGTCCCCCTCCCCCTTGAGGGGAGGGA
>NZ_JZEX01000002.1 GCF_000969415.1 Devosia geojensis
CCCCCAGCCCCTCCCCTCAAGGGGGAGGGGAGCCGACCCGGGCCTTCGGAACTCCTCGCGCAAAGCCTCCACCTCGTCGCGGCAGAAGCATCCCTCATAGTGGTCGTTGACCAGGCCCATGGCCTGCATGAAGGCGTAGCACGTCGTCGGGCCGACGAAGGAGAAACCGCGCTTGCGCAGGTCCTTGCTCAGCGCCCGCGAGGCCTCGGTCTGCGGCATGGCAAAGACCGCCTCGCGGGTGATCCGGGCCGGGCGCTCCTCGGGGCGTGGCTCGAAGCGCCAGATATAGGCGGCGAGCGAGCCGAATTCCTCTCGCACCTCCAGCGCGCGGGCGGCGTTGTTGATGGTCGAGGCGATCTTGCCGCGGTGGCGGATGATGCCGGGGTCCTGCAACAGGCGCTCGACATCGGCCTCGCCCATCGCGGCGACGCGCGGGATGTCGAAGCTCAGGAACACCTCGCGGAAGCGCTCGCGCTTCCTCAGGATCGTCAGCCAGGAGAGGCCGGACTGGAACCCCTCGAGGCAGAGCTTCTCGAAGAGCCGGTTGTCGTCGGCGACGGGCCGGCCCCACTCCGCGTCGTGATAACGCCGGTAGAGCGGGTCGTCGCCGGCCCAGGAACAGCGGGAAAGAGTGGCAGCGTCTTCGGTCATGGCCAATGGCGGGTAGCGGGTAGCGGGTAGCGGGTAGCGGGTAGCGGGTAGCGGGTAGCGGGTAGCGGGTAGCGGGTAGCGGGTAGCGGGTAGCGGGAGGGTGCACCGATTCTCGGTGGATCCCGCAACTATCGACTATTCGCTGCGCATCATTCGTTCTTCCTTAACGCCATCGCGTTGTCCTTTCCTAAGGATTTTGCCGCATGCTCCCCCGCGTCCGGATTGGGCCTGTGGGGGCTAGCCTGAAAGCAATGCGTCAATTTTTGCACCTCATCGAGCGGTTCCGCTGCGACGAGCGGGGCGTCTTTGCCGTCGTTTTCAGTCTGATGGCGATCATCCTCATCGCCATGGCCGGGGCAGTGGTCGACTTCGTCTCGCTCCAGCAGGCCAGGAACCGCGCGCAGGTCGCGCTCGATGCGGCGACGCTCGCGCTCCATTCGCAGATCCTGGCCGCGGAGGTCGACGCCGATTCCATCCGCGCGCGCGCCGAGGCGCTGGTTGTCGAGCGCATCGGCGATCCGCGCATCTCGGCCGCGATCGAGGACATCCAGATCAACCAGGAGACCGGCTCGCTCTACTTTGCCGCAATGCTCGACGTGCCCACGATCTTCGTGCGGCTGGTGGGCGTGCGCAATCTCGGGGCGCGCATCGAGTCGGAGGCGACGCGCGGCTCGCGCGACATCGAGGTGGCGGTGGCGCTTGACGTCACCGGCTCGATGAAAGATCCGATCGCCATGGGCAATGGGCGCTCGCAGCAAAAGATCGAAGCGCTGCGCGCCGCGCTCGGCGAGCTCATCAACCTCGTCGTGCAGGACGAGCAGACCCCCACCTATTCCAAGATGGCGCTGGTGCCCTACTCCATGGGCGTCAACGTCGGCAGCGCCTATGCCGAGGCCATCCGCGGGCCGATAACCGGGCCGACGGCGATCACCAACGTCGCCTGGGCAGACGGGACGGCCAAGGGCATCACCGGTGCGACGAGAGCCAACCCGGTCGTCATCACGTCCAACAATCACGGCTTCCAGAACGGCGACCGGGTGTTCATCGCCGGCGTTCGGGGAATGACGAACATCAACGACCGCGTCTTCACGGTCGCCAACCGCGCGACCAATACCTTCGCGTTGCAAGGGATCGACGGACGGAACTACGGCGCCTTCCAGTCCTATACCCCGGCGGGCACCGCGACCCGCTGCCTCACCACCTCATGCGAACTCGTTGTGAGCTCGGCCCGTCACGGCCTTGGCACGGGCCAATACGTCTACATCGAAGCGGTCGGCGGAACGCGGATCAACAACAGCAACCATGCCGCCTGGCAGGTCGGAACGACGACCACCAACACCTTCGTGCTGGCGGGCACCTCGCGCACCAATGGCGACTATGGCGCCTACAGCTCCGGGGGACGCGCCTATTGCACCGAGCCGGGATGCGAATATTTCTTCTTCCGTAATGCCCAGAACAACTGGCGGCGGCACCAGATCAGCACCTGCGTGACGGAACGCACGGACTATCCCTTTACCGACGACCCGCCGAGCACCGCATATCTGGGCCGGAACTATCCGAGCAGCGGCGCCGGCAACAACTGTCTGCCAGACACCATCGTGCCGCTGACCTCCGACAAAGGGGTGCTCTCGGGTGTTGCCCAGAACCTCTCCGCGGTGGGTTCGACGGCCGGGCACATCGGCATCGCCTGGGCCTGGTACATGGTCTCGTCGAATTTCAACGGCCCCTGGCCCGCGGCCAGCCAGCCGGCGCCGGCCGACGAGGACAACGTCATGCGGGCCGTGGTGCTGATGACCGACGGCGAATTCAATACCGTCTATTCCAAAGGCGTTATCAGCAGATCCTCGACCACAGGCAGCGGGGGTGCCGACACCCACATCAACGAAGATGCGCCCAACGGCAGCTCCTATACTCAGACGCAGGCGCTCTGCACCGCGATGAAGGCCGCCGGCATCACCGTGTATACGGTCGGCTTCGACCTCGCGAGCACGTCAGGGGCCCAGACGATGATGAACAACTGCGCCTCGAGTCCCGACCATGCCTACCAGGCCAATACCGGCCAACAGCTGGTGCAGGTCTTCGAAGACATCGGCCGCAACCTCGCGCAGCTGCGCGTCACGCGGTAAAGAGCATCGATGTCTGGGAGTGGTACCGCCTCTTGGGATCGAACCAAGGACCTCTAGATCCACAATCTAGCGCTCTAACCAACTGAGCTAAGGCGGCAAGGTGTACGGCGCGGCCCTGGGGGCCGGCGTGCCGAAGCGGGGCGGAACATAGGTCGTGTTGGCGGCGATGACAAGGGCCGATTTCGCCTTGCCGGCAGCGAACGCAAAAGCGCCCGGCAACCGCCGCGACAGGGCCGAAACGGAGGCAAGTTAACCATGTCGCCAGCCTTGCCGGGACACATCGCGCACGCGACTATGGACCCGCCCGCCGGCAGGCTATATTGATGAAACGTTAACGCGCCCGCGCCAGTGTGCCGAAGCTGCACACGGCAGAGGCCCCTCGACCGCCGAGCGCGACCGCCCAGCATGCATGCCGACCCGATGACATCGACGACCGCCGCCCGCGTGCAGGTGCACGCGAACGACGCCCGTCCGGCGTGGCTGTTTTCATCCGATGGCGCGCTGATCTGGCGCAACCTGGCGGCCGCCTATTTCCTGGCCAAGGCCAAGAAGCACTCGGTGCGCGTCGCCGCGCCCGCCGAGCCGATCAAGGGGCAGATCGCGCGCGTGCTGCGCCTCGGCTCACAGGGGCGCACGAGCCTGTCGCGCATCCAGTTCATGGCGGGCGAGAAGCCGGCCTCGGCCACCTGCGCCTGCACGCCGCTCGAATGGGCGGCCGGCCAGCAGGCGCTGCTGATCGTGGGCGTCGATACCATCGACAAGAATCTCCTCGAAAGCGGCGCTGCGGACCTCTCGCTCGATGCAACGCTGTGGATGGGCGGCGCCCGCGGCCCCATTGCCGAAAGGGGACCAAGCGCACCCGAAGACCGGATCGCGCCGGCCGAGCCCGCGCCCCCCGAGGCGCATGAAGAGCGGCTGGATGCGGCGTTCGCGGCCGAGGAGCCGGAGCCCTCGAATGCGGCTGCGCCCAATGAGCCCGCGGGGGAAGCCCCGGGCAAGCCCGATGCCGCCCCGCCCGAGAGTACGCAGCGCCTGCCGGACCTGATGGACCGGCTGATGGAGAAGGACACGCTGTTCCAGCCGATCGAGGAGACGGAACCGAACGACGCCGCGGCCGAGCCGGCTGAATCGCCGAGTGACCTCGCATCGTTCGCGGAAGGCGAGACCGACGAGACGCAGGACGCGCCGGAGGAACCAGCGCAGGAGGGCACGACCGCCGGGCTTTTCCGCGTGATCGGGCGCTACCTGCGCCGCCCGGCCGAGGAAGACGAGGCGGACGAAACGATTGCGCTGCCGCCCGAAGAGACGGAGGCGGAGGCCGACCTCGCGGCTCTCGCCGCGCTTGATGCCGTCGAGGAGAGCGAGGCGGCGGAGCCGGCACTCGAAGCAGAGCCTGTTGCCGACATCGAAGCCGATGAGGCCGCACCTGCCGCCACGATAGACGAGGCCGAGGACGCAGCGGCCCCGCCCGCGCAGACCCCTGACGCCGAAGCGGTCGAGCGCGTCTCGCGCTACAATTTCGACGAGCTGTCGCGCATCCTCACCGACCGGGTGGGCGAGATGGCGGCGGCGCAGCCTGCCGCGAGCGAGGCCGAGCACCTGGCTTCGGCGCCGCCGGGCTCGATCCTCGCGCGCCAGCGCGCCTCGACCGGCACCGGCTCTCTCATCAATCTGGGCGGCGAGACGCTGGTCTTGAACCGCCTGCCGCTCGGCATCCTCGTGTTCCGCGACCAGCAGGTGCTGTTCGCCAACCGGGCGATCACCGAGATGACCGGCTACGACTCGGTCGAGCGCCTGCGCGAGGCGGGGCTCTCGGCGATCTTTCCCGGCACCGAGGGCGATGCGGCCGGACCGGTCAACCACCTCGTGCAGCACGACGGCACGCTGGTGCCGGTGACGGCGCGGCTGCAATCCATCTCCTGGCAGGGGCGCCCTGCCCTGATGCTCTCGGCCAGCGCCACGGAAGTGCGCACCGGACACGAAGGGGCCGTGCGCGCCTTCGCCGAGGCGTTCTCCAGCGCGCGCGGCGACGGCTTCATCGAGGCGACGCGGGCGGGCATCGTCAGCGCGCTCTCGCCGAAGGCCGCGTCCGATCTTTCCGACCTCGGCGAGGTGCTGGTCGGGCGGCGGCTCTCCGACATCGTCTCGCAGGCGGACCTGCCGGCGCTGCGCGCCTTCCTCGAGCGGCCGGCGCGCTTCGCCGAGACCGAGCGCCCGGCCTTGAAGGTCAAGGCGGCGGCGCCGGACGTGGAACTGTTGCTCTTCACCCAGGGGCAAGCGGGGCTGGTCACCGGCTATTTCGGCTTCGTGGTGCGCACCGGGCCGTCGGCGGCGCCGCGCCTCGCGCCGCCCTCCGATGCGGATGCGGGCCTGCTGGCGCGGCTAAGCCGCGGGGTGCGGCGGCCGCTCAATACCATCATCGGCTTTTCCGACCTCATCCGCTCGGCCGCGTTCGGCAGCATCGACAATCCGCGCTATCTCGACTACGCGCAGGACATCAAGACGGCGGGCGAGGAGATCGCCGCGCTCGTCGACGAGCTCGACGACTACGCGCGCCTCAAGGACGGGCGTTACCTGCCGCAGCGGGCGAGCCTCGACCTCAGAGGCCTGCTCGAATCCTGCGTGCGGCGCATCCGTCCGCAGGCGGGCATGCGCCGGGTGATCGTGCGCAACGCCATCTCCGAGAACCTGCCGCGCGTGACCGCCGACCGCGCCTCGCTCGCCCAGGCCGTGCTCAACCTGCTCGCCAGCGCCATCGACCAGACGCCGGTCGGCGGAGCGGTGGTGATCTCGGCCCAGGAGACCGACGAGGGCGGCATCGCCATCCACGTGCGCGATTCTTCCGAGAACGGCACCGACCTTTCCGAACGCTTCGTCGTCTTCCGTGACGGGCAGGGCAAGGACGGCAAGGCGCTCACCCCGGTACGCTCGAGCGTCGGGCTGGCGCTCACCCGCTCGCTTCTGGCCGTCAACGCCTTCTCGCTCTCGGTCGACCCGGCCGGACAGCGGGGCATGCTCTTCTCCATGGTCATTCCCGCCGACCTCGTCGAGCGGGGATGACCGCCCTCCGCTTAAGTCGATTTCCATAGTCAGCTAAACACCTGAATCCGCTCGTGATTTGCCGCGTAGTTTGGAGCCATTCCAAACTCTAAGTCTTTGTTTTTGTTTGTCTTATTGACTTTGCTGGTCGAAGGCGACAAAAGGGCGTCACCCAACGTGGGAATTTCCCACGGCACCGGAGGATTTCAGGATGACCAAGACGACGCTTCTCGCCATGACCAGCGCCATGGCGCTCACCTGCGCCGCCCTGCCCGCCTTTGCCCAGAGCGGCGAGGTCAACATCTATTCCTATCGCGAGCAGAGCCTCCTGCAGCCGCTGATCGACAAGTTCGCCGAGGAGACCGGCATCAAGGCGAACGTCCTCTATGCGGGCGACGGCCTGCTCGAGCGCGTGGCGGCCGAAGGCGAGCTCTCGCCGGTCGACGTGGTGCTGACGGTCGACATCGGCAATCTCGTCGCCGCCGAGGAACAGGGGCTGACGCAGCCGATCGCGGCGCCTGCGCTTGCCGAGCGCGTGCCGGAAGCCTTCCGCGACGATGACGGCAACTGGACGGCGCTGTCGCTGCGCGCCCGCGTCTTCTACGTCTCCAAGGACCGCGTCGACGCGACGGCGCTCACCTATGACGACATCGCGGGCGAGGAGTGGAAGGGGCGGCTCTGCACCCGCGCGGGCGACCATCCCTACAATATCGGGCTCATCGCCCACCGGATCGCCGCCAACGGGGTCGATGCGACCCGCGAATGGCTGACCAGGGTGCGCGACAACCTCGCCTACGCCCCGACGGGCGGCGACCGCGAGGGCGTCAAGAACATCCTCGCGGGCACGTGCGACCTGTCGATCACCAACACCTATTACATGGGCGCCATGCTCAACAACGAGGCCGAGCCCGAGCAGAAGGACTGGGCGGGCGCCGCGCGCATCATCTATCCGGATTTCGAGGGTGAAGGCACGCAGGTGAACGTCGCCGGCGGCTTCATCGCCAAGCACGCGCCGAACGCCGAGAACGCCAACGCACTCATCGCCTTCCTGCTCTCGGACGAGGCCCAGCAGATCTACGCCAACACCAACTACGAGTTCCCGGTGGTGCCGAGCGTCGCGCCGGCCGAGCTGACGCAGAGCTGGGGCGAGCTCAAGGCCTCGCAGGTGCCGCTGACCGAAGTCGCCGCCCACCGCGACGAGGCTGCTGCCCTAGTCGACGAGCTGCGCTTCAACGAGGGGCCGCAGAACTAGGACGGGGCACGATCCGCCTCCCTCCCCCTTGTTGAGGG
>NZ_JZEX01000018.1 GCF_000969415.1 Devosia geojensis
CCTTTTCTGTCGTCCTCCTTTCCTTTTCTACTTCTTCCTTCCCTCCCTCCCTTTTTCTTACTTTTCTCTCCTCCTTTTCCTCCCTTCTTCCTCTTCTTCCTCTTCTCCCCCCCCTCCTCCTCCTCTCTTTCCTCCTCTTCTCTCCTCCTTCCTTCTTCGCTTCTCTTCTCGCTCCTTCTTCCGTTTCTTCCTTCTTCCCTCCTCTCTCCTTTTCCCTCCCTTTCCCTTTTTCCCCTCTTTTCCTCTCCCTCTCTCTCCCCCTCCCTCTTTCCCTCTTCCCCTCCTCCTTTTTTTTCCCTTTCTCTCTTTCCCCTCCCCTCTTCCTCCTC
>NZ_JZEX01000194.1 GCF_000969415.1 Devosia geojensis
CTCACACGATGATGCGCCAGATCGGGCACAAAATGCAGATCGGTCAGGTGCAGGGCAGGTACGACGCTGAGCCACACCGGCTGCCATATGCCGCTGGTGCGGTGATACCAGATGGAGTGCGGCGCTTCGAGCCAGTCCTGCTTGCCACGGGGCATGCGGACATCCTGAGGCTGGTCCTCGGCGCGGACCACCACCACCTGATCGCCTTCGCCAAGAGCGTGCGTGACGTCGAGCGAGAATGGCACATGGCCGCCCTCATGATTGCCGACGCACTGGCCGTTGACCCACACCGTCGCCGCATAATCCACGGCACCAAAATTGAGCAGCAGCCTCTCGCCGGACTGCACACGTGGCGGGGAAAACGTCCTGCGATACCAGATGACCGGGTGAAAGGCGGTTTCGCGCAGCCCCGAAAGCTCGCTTTCGGGAGGAAACGGCACCACGATCTGGCGATCGAAAATGTCCGGCCGCTGCCACCAGTTTTGGCCGATACCTGTATCGCCGTCGTCATGAGCGAAGCCCCATGAGCCGCACAGATCGATCCAGTTGTCGCGCTGGAATTGCGG
>NZ_JZEX01000195.1 GCF_000969415.1 Devosia geojensis
AAGGAAGGGGGGAGGGGGGGGGGGAGAGGGGGGGGAGGGGAGAGGAGAAAAAGGGGAGGGGAGAAGGGGGGGAGAAGAGGGAGAGAGGGAGGGGAGGAGGAGGGGGGGGAAGGGAGAAGGAGAGTGAGGAGGAGGAGGGGGAGGGGGGGAGGAAGGGGGCGAGGAAAAAGAAAGGGAAGGGGGGAGAGGGGGGAGAGGGAGAGCGAGAGAAGAGGGGGGAGAGGGGAAAGGAGGAAAGAGGAGAGGGAGGGAAGGAAGGAGGAGAGAGGGGGGGGGGGGGGGGGGGGGGAGAAAAGGAGGGAAGGAAGGAGAGCGGAGGGGTGAAAGAGGAGAAAGAGAAGAGAAGGGAAGGGATGAAGAAGGAGGAAAAAAGGGAGAGGGAAAAAGAGGGGGAGAGGCGGGAGAGGGCGGATATAGATGGAGAAGACGGGAGGGAGTAGGGCTAGGGCGAAGGGATGTAGAAGGAGATGAAGACGGGAGGGAAGGAGGGAAAGCGGGAGAAGGGGGAGAGGAAAGGAGAGGGAAGGGTGTGAGTTAGAAAGAAGGAGGGAGG
>NZ_JZEX01000196.1 GCF_000969415.1 Devosia geojensis
CAATATCGCCCGCGAGCTCGGCTACGACCCCGGCCCCAGGCTTGAGAATTTAGGCCAGGAAAACAAGCGGCTGTTTGGCGTCCTGATCAATGAAATTTCCTCAGCCTACCCGATCGATCTCATCTACGGGCTACAGAGTTGGGCCATTGGTCAGGGCGTTCAGATCATCATCCAGGTCTCGGATGGCATCCCCGCCCGGGAGCTGGCGGCACTCGACAACTTTGCCCGATTCGGGGTGCAGGGCGTCGTATATGCCAGCAGCTTTTCGGCCATAGCTGAGCCGCCCGAAGCGCTTGGCAGCTTTAGGCACGTGATGCTGAATTGCCGGCGCGAGGACAGCTCCGGCTTTGCCGTGCTGCCGGCAGAACGTCATGGGGGCGCTGTTGCAACGCAGCATCTGGTCGACATCGGCCGTCGGCGCATTGCCACCATAACCGGCGATCCTTGGCAATTTGCCAGCAGGGAGCGACTGGCCGGCTATCGCCGCACGCTCAACAAAGCGGGCCTCAATCTGGGCAAGACCTATGAGGGAGTGAGCGATTGGGGC
>NZ_JZEX01000197.1 GCF_000969415.1 Devosia geojensis
CGACGCGCACCAAGCAGAACCGGCCGAGGCGAAACACCAGGTGCTCCGCAGTCGCGACCCCGTGCAGCAGCCCGAGGGCGTGGGTGCACAGGAACGCCGCTCGCAAGATGTACGGCCAGGCGATGGCGCTCTGCGAGGCCCAGACGTCGCACCAGACGACGATGAAGAGCATCAGCCCCGCGACCTTGGCGTGCGGTATCCACGAGGCGCGGCTGAGACCCAGCGGCCACGGTGGCGTCAGGTCCATGAAGGCCGGCGGTGGCGTCTCGCGCGAGACGCCACCGCCGGCCTTCATGGACCTGACGCCACCGTGGCCGCTGGGTCTCAGCCGCGCCTCGTGGATACCGCACGCCAAGGTCGCGGGGCTGATGCTCTTCATCGTCGTCTGGTGCGACGTCTGGGCCTCGCAGAGCGCCATCGCCTGGCCGTACATCTTGCGAGCGGCGTTCCTGTGCACCCACGCCCTCGGGCTGCTGCACGGGGTCGCGACTGCGGAGCACCTGGTGTTTCGCCTCGGCCGGTTCTGCTTGGTGCGCGTCG
>NZ_JZEX01000198.1 GCF_000969415.1 Devosia geojensis
TGGGGGGGTGTGGGGGTGGGCGGCGACGAGGAGGGTCGCGCTGGGCTACTAGGGGTGGTGCAGGGGGGAGGTGAGGGCGAGGAGGGTGAGTGTCTGGACCGGAGAGTAGCGCCCGTGACAGAGTGGTGCGGCGGTGGGTGCCGTGCCGCGGGTGTGGGCGGGGTGGGCGAGGGGGGTGATGCGGGCGACGGAGGCCGCGGGGGCGGTGGGTTGCGTGAGGTGGGGCATGGGGGGGTGGGCGTGGGGGGTGGTGGGGGCGGGGGCGCGGTTGGGGGGAGGCGGGGGATGGGGTGCGTCGCGGGGGCCAGCGGCGTCGGCGGGGCGGGTACGGAGCTGGTGCGCGTTGTCGCGCGGGTGCTGCGGGCGTGGGCGGTGCCGCTAGTGGAGCCGGTGCGCTGGCGCGCCGTGTCGCGGCGGCCGCGCACGACCGGATACGCGGTGGGCTATGCCGTCCTGCAGGACCAGCAGCGCGGCCGCGGGACGTGGCTGCTCGACGTGCTCCCGCTGCCCGGGCGGGCCGCGGGCGCGAG
>NZ_JZEX01000199.1 GCF_000969415.1 Devosia geojensis
CCCCAATCCCTCCCCCTTGAGGGGAGGGGCAGGCATGTGCGTGTGACACAATCGTCCACCCCACCGGCTGTCATCCCGGCGAAATCCTGGATCCAGCCCCGGTGTCATCCACGCGCAGCCGGAAAAGCCCTCACGCCACCTGCTGGATCGCCGCCTCGATCTCGGCGACGATGGAGGTGACGAGCGCCGCGTCGTCGGCTTCGCCCATCACGCGGATGACGGGTTCCGTGCCCGATTCGCGGATGACGAGACGCCCGGCGGTGCCGAGGCGGGCCTGGCTCTCGGCGATGAGCTTCTTGATGGTCTTGTCCTCGAGCGGCTTGCCGGCCTTGAAGCGCACGTTGCGCAGCAATTGCGGCACCTTCTCGAAGCGAGAGCATATCTCGGAGACCGAGCGCTCCTCCTCCTTGATGACCGAGAGGAGCTGCAGCGCGGCAACGAGCCCGTCGCCGGTGGTGGTAAAATCGGAAAGGATGATGTGGCCGGACTGCTCGCCGCCGACGTTGAACCCCTTGGCGCGCATGGCCTCGAGCACGTAGCGGTCGCCGACCTGGGTGCGCTCCAGCGTCAGGCCGATGGACGACAGGTACCGCTCGAGCCCGAGATTGGACATGATGGTGGCGACGATCCCACCACCGATCAGCATGTTGCGCTTCAGCCAGCTCTGGGCGATGACGGCCATGAACTGGTCGCCGTCGACGACCTGCCCCTTCTCGTCGATGATGATGACGCGGTCGGCGTCGCCGTCGAGGGCGATGCCGATGTCGGCACGCATCTCCTTGACCTTGGCGGCAACCGCCTCGGGAGCGGTGGAGCCCACCTTGTGGTTGATGTTGAAGCCGTCCGGCTCGACGCCGATGGTGATGACTTCCGCCCCCAGCTCCCAGAGCGCGAGCGGGGCGACCTTGTAGGCGGCCCCGTTGGCGCAATCGAGCACCACGCGGATGCCGGTCAGGTCCATGTTCCGCGGCAGGGTGCGCTTGGCGTACTCGATGTAGCGCGTGCGCGCCTCGTCGTCGCGATAGGCGCGCCCGATGTCGCGGCCCTGGGCAAGCTTGGGCAAGAGATCGGAATCGATGAGCTTTTCGATCTCGGCCTCGACATCGTCGGAGAGCTTGTAGCCGTCCGGCCGGAAGAGCTTGATGCCGTTGTCCTCGTAGGGATTATGCGAAGCCGAGATCATCACCCCGAGATCGGCGCGCAGCGACCGGGTGAGCATGGCGACGGCCGGCGTCGGCATCGGGCCGAGGAGGTAGACGTCCATGCCGACCGCGGTGAACCCGGCGACAAGCGCATATTCGATCATGTAGCCGGACCGGCGCGTATCCTTGCCGATGACGACGCGGTTGCGGTGGTCGCCATTGACGAATTTGAGGCCGGCGGCCATGCCGACCTTCATGGCCAGATCAGGCGTGAGCTTGGGCCCGTTGGCCTTGCCCCGGATACCGTCGGTTCCGAAATATTTCCTGCCCATCGGGAAGCCTCTCAACAGAACGGCGCGCATTATAGCGCAGCCCGGGCGCCGATGCGAAACAGGCGCTTGCGAGCGTTAATACCCATTTTGGGCGGAAAATCGATAGGGTCGGGTTAACGGGGTTAGGGGGCCTTCAGCGAGGCAAACCTTCAGAACAAGAAAAGGCCGCCCGGAGGCGGCCTTTTCGTATTCTAGCTGCCCGGCTGCGGCTCGAGGCCGCCTTCGGGCTCGGGGCCGGGGCGCTTGCGGCTCGACTTGCCGGCGCTCGGCACGCTCGAATGCTTGATGGGCGAGGCGTCGGCATCGTCCGGGCGCACCGGAGGCTTGCCGTCCATCAGGGCGCGCAGCTCGTCGCCGGTCAGCGTCTCGTATTCGAGCAGCGCCTGGGCGATGGCCTCGAACTGGTCGATGTTGCCGGTGATGAGCTCGCGCGCGGTGCGCTCGCCATCCTCGACGAGGCGGCGAACCTCCTCGTCGATCACCCGCGCCGTCTCGTCCGACATGTGCTGGGACTGGGTCACCGAGTGCCCGAGGAACACTTCCTGGTCGTTGGACTTGTAGCGCACCCGCCCGAGCTTCTCGCTCATGCCCCACTCCATGACCATGGAGCGCGCCAGGTTGGTCGCCATCTGGATGTCGCCGGACGCGCCGCTGGTGACCTTTTCCGGACCGAACTTGTAGATCTCGGCCTCGCGCCCGCCGAAAAGCATGGCGAGCCGGGAAATGGCCTTCTCGCGGCTGAACGAGTAGCTGTCGTTCTCGGGCAGGGTCATGACCATGCCCAGCGCCCGGCCACGCGGGATGATCGTCGCCTTGTGGATCGGATCGATGCCGGTGAGCTTCAAGGCGATGAGGGCGTGGCCGGCCTCGTGATAGGCGGTCAGCTTCTTCTCATCGTCGGTCATCGCCATGGTGCGCCGCTCGGCGCCCATCATGATCTTGTCCTTGGCGTCCTCGAATTCCTGGTGGGTGACGAACCGCTTGTTGCGGCGCGCCGCCATCAGGGCGGCCTCGTTGACGAGGTTCATCAGGTCGGCGCCCGAGAACCCGGGCGTGCCACGGGCGAGAATCTTCAAGTCGACGTCGGGCGCCAGCGGCACCTTGCGCACATGGACCTTCAAAACCTTCTCGCGGCCGGAAACGTCGGGATTGGGCACCACGACTTGGCGGTCGAAACGGCCCGGACGCAGCAGCGCCGGATCGAGCACGTCGGGACGGTTGGTGGCCGCGATGAGGATGATGCCCTCATTGGCCTCGAAGCCGTCCATCTCGACGAGGAGCTGGTTCAGGGTCTGCTCGCGCTCGTCGTTGCCGCCGCCAAGGCCGGCGCCGCGCTGGCGGCCGACCGCGTCGATTTCGTCGATGAAGATGATGCATGGCGCGTTTTTCTTGGCCTGCTCGAACATGTCGCGCACGCGGCTGGCGCCGACGCCCACGAACATCTCGACGAAGTCGGAGCCCGAGATGGTGAAGAACGGCACGTTGGCTTCGCCGGCGACGGAGCGGGCGAGCAGCGTCTTACCGGTGCCCGGAGGGCCGACCAGCAGCACGCCGCGCGGAATGCGCCCGCCCAGCCGCTGGAACTTGCCCGGATCGCGCAGGAACTCGACGATCTCTTCCAGGTCTTGCTTGGCCTCGTCGACGCCGGCGACGTCCTCGAACGTCACCTTGCCCTGGGTTTCGGTCAGAAGCTTTGCGCGCGACTTGCCGAAGCCCATGGCGCCGCCGCGCCCGCCGCCCTGCATCTGACGGATGAAGAAGAACCAGACGGCGATGATGACGATGAACGGCAGCCAGGAGGACAAGAGGATCGACCAGAAGGGCGAGCCTTCCGGCTCGCGCGCCGTGATCGACACGTTCCGGTCCTCGAGGCGGTTGATGACGTCGGCCCCGTCCGGGATGATCGTCTGGAAGCGCGTGCCGTCGCGCAGCGTTCCCGAGACGATGTTGTTGGTGATGGTGACGGCCTGGACGCTGCCCGCCTCGATGTCGGTGACGAACTGGCTGTAGCTCTTGTCCATCACCGAGATGGAACGGGTCGAGGACTGAAAGACCTGGAAGAGGCCCATCAGCATGAAGAGGATGACCAGCCAGATGGCGAAGTTGCGGAAATTTCCGTTCATCAAGAGTTCCGTCCCGGGAGG
Organism: Devosia geojensis; assembly: GCF_000969415.1. Taxonomy (GTDB): domain Bacteria; phylum Pseudomonadota; class Alphaproteobacteria; order Rhizobiales; family Devosiaceae; genus Devosia; species Devosia geojensis. The sequence continues at coordinate 3,619 of NZ_JZEX01000199.1, forward strand.
GGCGCCGGACTCCTCGAGCCCGGCTGTTGGCCCGAATGTATGACCAGCATTCGGGCGTTACAAGGGCAAGACCTGCGGCCCTTTCGCGCCGGCGTCCAGCTTTGCGTCACTTTCCGGTTAACGCAAAGCTCAGGGCAGGAGGTTCCCGAGCGCGTGGCGCTCAATCGATCAGCAGCTTCACCGCGATCCGCTCGTCGAACGACCAGCCGCCGAGCGAGAGCACGCCCCCCTCCCCGTCGCGCACGATCGGCGCGGTACGAATGGCCTCGGCGGGGGCGGTGACCTTGAAGCCCAGCACCTCCTGCAGCCGGAGGCGCGGCAGGTAGTCGGCGACCCCGGCGGTGAAGGCCGTGTCGGACGAGGCGTTGCGGATGAGGAAGCGCTGGTCCCAGACGATCTCGCCGTTGGGCGCGAGGACGAGATCGGCGGGAGCCCGCCGGCCCGGCTCGCGCGCGATCGAGATCGCCTCCTCCTCGGCCCGGATAACGCAGCCGAGCAGCGTCGTCGCCTTGACGGCACCGGGGGCGGCAAGCGCCTCGGCGAGCCGCTCGACCTGCGAAAGCGCGCGCGGGCGCTGGCGGCCGCCCACGATATTGAGGACGCGCGAGAGCACGCGGATGCCGATGGCCGGCGCAAGCGCCCGGAACGCGGCGCGGTCGAGCCGCGCGGCGCCGAACCCGTCGAGGAGAACGAGGCTTTCGAAGGCGGCTTCGGCGATCTCGGCGAGCGCCTTGTCGGCTTGCCCCATGCGGCGGGCGAAACGGGCGAGCGTTTCACCGTCGAGGCCGAGCTCCCTCAGCGGCCCGAGCATGGCGCGCCAGCGCACGCGTTCATAGGCCGTGTCGGCGTTGGAGGGATCGACGACGGGCGCCAGCCCCGCCTCGGCGACGAGCGCGGCAAGGTCCGCCGGATCGGCGTCGAGCAGCGGGCGGAAGATCGGCACGCCCTCGACTGCCGAGAACGACTCCATGCCCTTGAGGCCCTCGATGCCGCTGCCGTGGGCGAGGCGCATCAGCACCGTCTCGGCCTGGTCGTCGCGGTGGTGGGCGGTGAGCAGCACCTCGCCCCCGTCCTCGGCCATGGCAGCGCCGATGAGCCGGTAGCGCGCGGCGCGCGCCGCCTCCTGCAGGCCGCTCGCCGGATGCCCCTCGCGCCAGGCGAGGCCGCGCGCCGGCAGGCCGAGCTTGGCCGCCTCGGCGAGGACGAACTCGACCTCGCCGGCCGCCTCCGCCCGCAAGCCGTGATCGACGCTGTAGACGATGAGCCTGGGGGCCTTGGGCAGGGCCGCGGCCCAGCGCACCGCCAGCAGCATCAGCGCAAGACTGTCGGCGCCGCCCGAGACGGCAAGGCCGAGGCAGGATCGGTCGGCGACCGGCGCAAAGAGCCTGCCGAGCGCGGCGTCGTCGGTGAGCGGCGGGGTCAGGCCGGCGGGCATTCGGCGGTGGCCTTCTCCGTCTCGAGCCGCGCCCGGAAGGCGTCGGTGATGGCGGGGAAGCGCTGGGGGATCTCGTTGAAGGTGCGGCACGCGGTCTCGCGTTCTTCGGAGCGCGCCAGCGCGATGCCGAGGCGCAAGAGGATATCCGGCGCGCGCGGGCTTTCGGGCGCCGCCTGGAAGGCGTTGAGCAGCACCTCGGCCGCTTCCTGGTTGGCGCCGCGCGCCAAGAGCGCCTCGCCCAGCCAGTTGGCCGCGTCCGGCGCTTGCGGATTGTCGGGATAGAGCTCGACGAACTGGCCGAACTGGTCCTCGGCGAACTCGGTCTCGCCGCGCTGCAGCGCATCGTAGGCGGCCGAGAACTGCGCGTCGGCGTCGGGATCGCCGGTATCCATGCCCGGGCGCAGGTTGAGGTCCAGCGGCTGCGTGCCGGCCGAACCCGGCGCGACCGGCAGCTCGCCCAGAATGGCCGGCGTGCGCCCGTCCCCGGTGCCGATCAGCGGGTCGGCGGAATCGCCGACGTCCGGAGACGGCATGGCGCCGCCTCCGGTCATGCCGGCATCGCCCGGCGGCGTCGCGGTCGAGCCGTCGTCGAAGGTCGGATCGAATTCCTGCTCGCCCGGCAGGGGCCGGACCCCCTGCTCGGGAATGATGGTGGGCGCGACGTTTTGCTCGTCCGGCGGCGACCCCGCGGGCGGCGTTGCGCCCCCGGGCTGGGTCGCCGCCCCGTTAGGGTTTGCGGGGGCGCCCCCCTCGAGCTGCTGGAAGCGGAACTCGTTGTCCTCCTGCATGCGCTGGATCAGCGTCTGCATCTGGGTGATCTGGAAGGTCAGTCCCTCGATCTGCCCGTTGAGCACGCGCATCTGCTCTTCCATCTGCTGGATGCGTACGGCCAGCTGCGCCGATTCCTGGGTCTGGGCGACGAGCATGCGCTCACCTCCGATACCTGCCGGCGGCAGGCCGGGCGCGGCCTCGAAGGCGAGCGCGGGCGCGGCGAGCGCCAGCCCCGCGGCGAGCGCGGCAAGCCGCATCCGCACCGGTTTGCGTTTGAATTCCAAGTTCACATCGAGCCTCCAATTGCTGCGGATGACGCCACCCGCACTGTGCGTGTTCAGAGCCGCGCCATAAAAGCAAATTTTGGTGCTTTGGTGTCGCGTAAGGCGCATCGGTTTTGCGCCAACGCGTCGACCTGGGCGGCCGCCCCACAAAAGAAAGCGCCGGGACCACCTACGCGGCCCCGGCGCTCCTGCCTCCAGTTTTCCGCTGGATCGGCGGTCCTTCTGGACCGAACTCGAGCCTACTGGACGACCGTCACCGCGCGGCGATTCTGGCTCCAGCAGGAAATATCGTTGCAGATGGCCACCGGCCGCTCCTTGCCGAAGGACTGGCTCTGGATGCGGTTGGCCGCGACCCCGCGCGAGACGAGGTAATTGACGACCACCGAGGCGCGCCGGGCTCCGAGCGCGATGTTGTATTCGCGCGTGCCGCGCTCGTCGGCATGGCCTTCGATCATGATGCGGTAGTTGCCGTAGCGGTTGAGCCAGGCGGCCTGCTTGTCGAGGGTCGCCGAGGCTTCGGCGGTGAGCGAGGAGGAATCGGTCTCGAAGAACACGCGGTCACCCACGCTCACCAGGAACTCCTGCTGGCTGCCGGGCGTGGCGGCGCCTGCCCCGACATTGCCGACGCCGGTGGGCATCGTGTTGGGGGCGCGCGAACATGCGGCGAGCGCGACGACGAGGAGGGTCAGCGCGAAAAAACGCAAAACCCCGGAAATGGGTGCAACGATCGGCATCCGGGTGAGGCTCCTGAAAGCTAAACTCTTTGAACCGGTGTTTACCGTGTTCAGTGTTAAGGCCGGGTTTGCCCGCTTGGTTAATTGTTGCCTATTCAGGCGCGAATGTGGCGGGAAACGGGGCTTTTTCGTGATGTTGCCGGCGGGCAACAGGAATGTGATGCGAGAGGGTAGGGTTAAGGAGGCACAGCGCCATGTTCTCTACAGGCTGTCATCCCGGCGAAAGCCGGGACCCAGTAAACGGCGCCGCTTCGGCTCCTGACACAGAAGTTGCGTTGCAGATCCCCGGCAAGAGTCGCCTAACCAGCGTGTACTAGGTCCCGGCTTTCGCCGGGATGACAGCCTGTGGGTGGGCGACTTCGTGGCATAAGCTCCCCCCTTCCACAAGGTGAGGCGCCCCGGTGCGTCCTTACGCCCGCAGCGCCGACCAGGCGGGGTCGGAGGCGAAGCTGTCCGTCGGGACGGTCAGGGGATTACGGCCCCAGATGTCGACCGAGTGCAGGCGCGGCCCGTCGTTGCCACCGGGATCCTGGAAGAACATGATGACGCGCCCGTTGGGCGCCCAGGTCGGCCCCTCGGCATGGTAGCTCGAGGTGAGGAGCCGTTCGCCCGAGCCGTCCGGGTTCATGATGCCGATGGAGAACTGCCCGCCCGACTGGCGGGTGAAGGCGATGAGGTTGCCCTTGGGCGACCACACCGGCGTCGAATAGCTGCCCTGCCCGTAGCTGATCCGCTGCGCCTGCCCGCCGCCTGCACCCATGATGTAGAGCTGGGGAGAGCCGCCGCGGTCGCTCTCGAAGACGATGCGGCTGCCGTCCGGCGAATAGGAGGGGCTGGTGTCGATGGCCGCGCCCGAGGTCAGCTGCATGGGCTGGCTGCCGCCGATGTCGAGGGCGTAGATGTTGGTGGCGCCCCCCTGCTCGACTGAGAACACCACGCGCCGCCCGTCGGGCGAGAAGCGCGGGGCAAAGCTCATCTGTCCGAAGGAGCCCAGCCGCTGCTGCTGTCCGGTCGAGAGCTGCAGCAGGTAGACCTGCCAGTTGCCGCCGTCGAAGTTCATGTAGGCGACGAGATCGTTGTTGGGCGAGAAGCGCGGCGTCAGCACCAGGCTGTTGCCCTGGGTGAGATACTGGGAGTTGGCCCCGTCCTGGTCCATGATCGCCAGCCGCTTGACGCGGTTGGCCTTGGGTCCGCTTTCGGCGACGTAGATGACGCGGGTGTCGAAATAGCCGGTCTCGCCGGCGAGCGATTCATAGATCGAGTCCGAGATGATGTGGCCGATGCGCCGCCAGCTCTGGGCGTCGGTGCCCAGCTGCCTGCCCACCACCTGCACGGCCTGGGCCGTATCCCACACGCGCACCGACGCCGTGATCTGCGCCCCGCGCTCGACCGCGCCCATGACGACGCCATCGACGTTGACCGCCCGCCAGGAGGCGAAGTCGGGCTGCGCGTTGACGTCGCCGACCCGCACCGGGAGCGAGGCCGGATCGAGCGGCAGGAAGAGGCCGGAGCGGCGCAGATTGTTCCTGACGATCTCGGCGACCTCGCGCCCGAAGGTCGGGTCCGAGGAGGCGAAATCGGGAATGGCGATCGGCAGGGGCTGAAAGTTCGCGCCCTCAACGACGATCTGCAGCTGGGCGAAGGCCGGGCTCGCGGCGAGGGCTGCGCCGCCGACGAGGCCGAGCTTGATGGCATTGCGCCGGGTCAAAAGGGTCATCTTGGTCTCCATCATGCGCATTCGCTCGTCTTTTGCTTCTGTTGTCTTCCGCAAATGCGACAATTCTAATCATGCGGGGCGGGTCTGCACCCTCTTACTTCATTCTCAGGGTCATTCCCGCGAAAGCGGGAACCCCTGTTTGCTTGTCCGGTCCGTTCGAAACGCAGGTCCCCGCTTTCGCGGGGATGACCGGTGGAAGGAACCGCATATCCACTGCACGCTCCTCATGTTACGGCCGCAGCGTGACGTCGATCTGCCGCCACTGGTCGTAGGAGGCCGAGGACAGCCGGTAGGGCCCGCACTGCATCACCGCGCGCTGGGCCGCCCGCGCCATCGAGCCGCCGAGCGGCGAGCTGTCGGCCTCCAGCACCTGCGGCGTGCCCGAAACGGTCCCGTCCTGGTTGAGCGAGACCATCAGGCGCACCGAAAGTCCCGAGTCGATCTCGCCAGGCAGGAGCGACCAGCACTGCTTGATCTGCCCGATCAGCCCGTCGATCTCCGACCGGCTGAGGCGCGCCGAGGTGCCGGTGGTGTCGCCCAGCGTCGGCGAGCCGCCCTGGCCCGTCGTGCCGCCGCGCGAGGTTTCCTGGTTGATTATGGCGGAAATATCGTCGGCCGGCCGCGTGTTCGTCGGAGTCGGGCTCGGCTGTTGCGCGGCTGCCGCAGCGCGGGCGCGCTCCTCCTGCTCGCGGCGGCGGCGTTCTTCCTCTTCGCGGCGGCGCTGCTCCTCGGCACGCGCGAACTCGGCCCGCCGCTGGTCTAGCGAGGCGGTGCGCATGGCCGGCTGCGGCGCGACATTGGCCGGCGCTTCGGGCTCGGGTTCGGGCTGCGGTTCGGGTTCCGGTTCCGGGGCGGGCTGCGGCTCGGGTTCGGGCACAGGTTCCGGCTCGGGTTCGGGTTCGGGCCCCGGCTCCGGGGCAGGTTCCGGCTCGGGTTGCGGGGCCGGCTGCGGGCGCGTCGCCGGGGTCGGTGGCTGCGGCGTCGGTTCCGGCTCGGGCTCGGGCTGCGGAGCCGGCTCGGGTTCGGGTTCCGGCGTCGGCTGCGGTTCGGGCGTGGGAGGCGCCGGCGGCGCGGGGGCCGTGTTCTCCACCGGCCGCGGGCTCGGCGTCGGGGTGTCCTGCGGGGTCGGCTGGTCTTCCTGCGTATTGCCGGCGGGGCGCGCCAGTTCCGGCGGCTCCTCGGACTGCACGGGCGAGGGCGTCTGCGTCTCGACCACTTCGCTCTCGAGCGAACCGACGCGGATGTTGGAGAACTCCTCGATCGGCACCAGGTCGACCGCGATGGCCTCGACGACCGGCGGCTCGAGATGGCGGCTCGGCGCCAAGGTGATGAGCCCTACCGCCAGCAGCAGCGCATGCGCCGTGACCGATACTGCAAGGCCCGTTCTCACGTTTTTACCTGGGTTCCTGCTCGGTGATGAGCCCGATCCGCGAATAGCCCGCGCCCGACAACAGCCCCATGACCCGCATCACCGAGCCGTAGTTGGCGGTGGTGTCGCCGCGAACGAAAACGCGCTCCTCGGTATTGCCGCCCGCCCGCTCGTTGACGACGGCGGCAAGGTTCTCATAGGGAATCTGCTCGTTCTCGATGTAGATGAGCCCATCGGGCGTCACCGAAACGGTGATCGGCTGCGTCTCGGAATTCAATTCGCGCGCCTGCGTCTGCGGCAGATCGATCGGCACGCCGACCGTCATCAGGGGTGCCGCCACCATGAAGATGATGAGAAGCACCAGCATCACGTCGACCATCGGCGTGACGTTGATCTCGCTCATCAGCGCGCCCGAATGACGCCCGCGCCGTCCCCGGCGCCGGCCGCCGCCAGCTCCACCGCCGCCTGCCGACATACCCATCAGCGGGTGCTCCTGGCTTCGAGCTGGCGCGACAGGATCGTCGAGAACTCATCGGCAAAGCCCTCGAGCCGCGCGATCATCTTGCCGGCGTCAGACGAGAGCTTGTTGTAGGCGATGACCGCGGGAATCGCCGCGACAAGGCCGATGGCGGTGGCGAACAGCGCCTCGGCGATGGGGCCGGCAACGACCGCAAGGTTGGTGCTCGAGGCCTGGGCGATGCCCGTGAAGGCGTTCATGATGCCCCAGACCGTGCCGAAGAGGCCGATGAAGGGGCCGGCCGAGCCGACGGTCGCCAGGAAACTCAGGCGCTTCTCGAGGGTCTCGCTCTCGCGTGCGATGGCGACGTCCAGCACCTTCTCGAGCCGCGCCTGGACGCCGATGAAGGAGGCCGCGTTCTGCTCGTGGCTGCGCTTCCACTCCTTCATGGCGGCAACGAAAATCGCCCCAAGCCCGCCGCTCGTGCGCTGCGATTGGGCCTGGTAGAGCTCTTCCAGCGACTGGCCGGACCAGAACAGGCGCTCGAACCGGTTCATCTCCGACTTGGCGCGGCGATAGTGCACGGTCTTGTCGACGATGATCGCCCAGCACCAGATCGAGGCCGCCAGCAGCCCCAGCATGACCGATTTGACGACGATGTCGGCGGCCCAGAACAGGCCCCAGATCGACAGGTCGGTGTGGGTCGCCACCTGACCCACGGCATCCATCGCTTCCATTGAGTGATCCTTTTCGGCTCGGCCACCATTGCCTGTTGAGCCAGAGCGGTCCCGATGCGGTCGAAATTTGTCAAATTTAAGAGAAAACCCCCGGATTTCCGGACCTCTCGCGGGCGTTATCCCTATGGGCCGATCATGGTCAACAACTGGTTAAAAAAGGGTCTCCACCCGCATCATCACGTTGTTGTCATGAGGAACGACGGGCCGGGCGAAACCGTTGTCGCAGTGGAACGCCGATGCGTTCCGATCCAACAGGAGGAGACATCATGACCACCCGCTTCATGCCCGCGGCAGGCATCGCGCTCGCCGCAGTTCTGCTTGCGGCAGGCGCCGCCCGGGCCGAAACCGTCAATCTCCACGCCGAACTCACCGGCGCCGCCGAGGTGCCCGCCAACGACAGCGCCGGCACCGGCACGCTCGAAGGCACCTTCGACACCGAGACCATGGAGCTGACCTGGACGATCACCTATGAAGGCCTGACCGGCGAGGCGACCGCCGCCCACTTCCACGGGCCGGCCAGCCCCGAGGAGAACGCCGGCCCGGTCGTGCCGATCGAAGGCGACCTCGCCAGCCCCATCGAGGGTTCGGCGACGCTGACCGAGGAGCAGGCGACGGATCTGCAGGGCGGCATGTGGTATTTCAACATCCACACCGAGCAGTATCCGGACGGCGAGATCCGCGGCCAGGTGATGACGGGCGGCGCGATGTAGCCTGACCCAGGCGAGAGAGGGGCTCGCCGCCCCTCTTTAGCGTTCGACGTCCGCGGCAAGGCGCGCCCGCAGCTCCGCCGGCATGCGCGCCGCTCCGCCTCCGACCTTGATGGCGACGACCGTGACCTCGGCGCTGGTCAGCGTCGTCTCTTCACGCAGAATTGTCTGCCGGAGGGTCAGCCGCGCGCCGGTGAAGGCACCAACCTGCGTAACCACCGTGAGGAGATCGTCGATATGCGCGGCCGCCGCGAAATCGATGGTCATGGCCCTGACGGCAAAGGCGATGCCGTCCTTGACGAGCTCGGAGTGATGGATGCCGAGATCGCGCAGGAACTCGGTGCGCCCGCGCTCGAAGAACTTCAGATACGCGGCATGGTAGACATTGCCGGAAAAATCCGTGTCCTCGTAGTAGACGCGCACGGAAAAACGATGCGCGCTCATGCCTTGAAGCCTACCCCGCGCGCCTTCATCGCCGGCTCGAGGAAGACGAAGGTTTTCGGCCCGACGCCGTGAAGGTCGGCGACCTGCCTGCGCGTCCATTTTGTCAGGTCGGCATAGGTCACGATCCCGGCAGCCGCGAGCGCCGAATGCGCCGGCCGGCTGAGCTTCAGGGTATCGGCGATGCGGTCCGACGCCGCCGTCACTGGGCGGCCTCCACACGCTCGTCGAAAACGATATGCGCCGGGTTCGCCGGCAGGTTGCGCAGGAACGTCGGCAGCCAGCGCGGCAGGAGGTTCATGCGCTCCAGCGCATCGCCGGCGAGCGGCAGCCAGTAATTGTGGAGGAGATGGCCCTCGTCCTCGCGCACCAGCCAGGGCGCCTTGCCGTCCGGAACCGCGTGCAGCGGGAGCGTCGCGCGGTAGAAGAGGCCGATCTCGTGGAAATCCTCTCCGGCCCGATGATAGAAATTCTCCGAAGTCGCAAGAAGCGCGCCCACGGTGCCCGGCATGCCCAGCTCCTCGGCGATCTCACGCTCGAGCGAGAGGGCGCTGGCCTCCCCGAGCTCGACCCGCCCGCCGGGCAGCATCATGTAGTCATCGTCATCCTCGCGCGAGGCCAACACATGCCCGTCAACGACGATGACGGCGGCGACCCGATAGTTGAACCTCCGCCCTCCCAAGGGAAAGCTCAGCACCCACCGCTCGCTCATTCGTCCTCCTGCTCTTCGAAAAGGCTGGCCTGCAGCCCGACGAACCCCTGCGGCACCGATTTACCCAGGTGCTGGAAGGCGAGCGCGGTGAGGAGGCGTCCGCGCGGGGTGCGCTGGATGAAGCCCTGCTGGATGAGGTAGGGCTCGACGATCTCCTCGATGGCGTCGCGCGGCTCGGAGAGCGCGGCCGCGATGGTCTCGATGCCGACCGGTCCGCCGCCGTAGAAATCGGCGATGGTGGTCAGATACCGCCGGTCGAGCTGGTCGAGCCCGCGCGCATCGACATCGAGCCGCAACAGCGCCTTGTCGGCGACGGTGCTGGTGATCTCCTTGGCGCCATCGACGAGGGCGAAATCGGTGACGCGCCGCAGGAGCCGCCCGGCGATGCGCGGCGTGCCGCGCGAACGGCGGGCGACTTCCATCGCCCCATCCTGCGACATCGGCATGCCCATGAGCCGCGCCCCGCGCTCGACGATCTGCACCAACTCCTCGGGCGTATAGAAATTCAACCGCACCGGAATGCCGAAGCGGTCACGCAACGGCGTCGTCAGGAGACCGGCGCGGGTGGTGGCGCCGACGAGGGTGAACTTGGCGAGGTCGATCCGCACCGAGCGCGCCGCCGGCCCCTCGCCGATGATGAGATCGAGCTGGAAATCCTCCATGGCCGGATAGAGCACTTCCTCGATCGCCGGGTTCAGCCGGTGGATCTCGTCGATGAAGAGCACGTCGCGCTCTTCGAGGTTGGTGAGGAGCGCCGCCAGGTCCCCCGCCTTGGCGATGACCGGGCCGGAGGTCGCGCGGAAGCCCACCCCCAGCTCCTTGGCGATGATCTGGGCCAGCGTCGTCTTGCCGAGCCCCGGCGGGCCGACGAAGAGCACATGGTCGAGCGCCGCGCCGCGCTGCCTGGCCGCCTCGATGAACACCTCGAGATTGGCCCGCGCGCCCGCCTGCCCGATGAAATCGGCGAACCCCGAGGGCCGCAGCGAGACGTCGAGCTGATCGTCGCGGCCGGCGGAGGCGGAGGTGAGGGAGGTCACGCGAGGAGTTCCATTCCGGGCACACGTTTGGCAGCTTGCTTGTCGAATGTGGCCACTGCAACGCAGCCATCACGCATGGCGATGCGCGAAATCAGGACGTCGACGATGCCCACTTTGGGTTGTTCCGACATCCTCAACGCCTCTTCGACCAGATTCCGGCCTTCAATGACGAAATCGGGGCTTTCGAGCAGAGCAGTCAAGGCCAGCGCAATACTCTGCTTGGAATAGTCGTATGTCTTGCCGAGCAGCCACACGAACTCGGCAACAACAACCAGACTGACATAGGCAGGATCGTCAAGTGATCTTCTGGCGAAGAAGGCACCCGCAACCTCCTGCTGACTTGGATCATCGTCCACGAACAGGCGCGCAAGAAGGTTGGTATCCACACCAATCATTCTTGCGTCGACCGCTCAAAACGCTCGGCAACCGCCTCGGCTATCGCCTCGTCCATTTCCTCGATGGTCACATGCCGGCCATTCGGCGGCTTACCGAGCAAGCCGATCAAATCGACCGCCCGCCGCGTCCGCGGTTTCACCGTCGCCTTGCCGTCCTCGACGATCCACTCCACTTGCGCCCCCTCGCTCAGCCCCAGCTTTTCCCGCACTTCCTTGGGCACGGTCGTCTGGCCCTTGCTGGTCATTCGACCGAAGAAAGATTCCTTCCGAGTCACTGGCATTCTTACATCCAATCTATTCCTTACAATTAAGTTTAGTAAGGAATACGCGCCAGCGCAAGGAACTACACACTCAACTCCTTGAGCCCCAGCCGGATCAACCGCTCCGTCGCCGTCCCCTCGCCTTCCTTGGCGACCACCCGCGCCACTGCCGCCGAGGCCTGCGCACTGGAATAACCCAGGTTGGTGAGCGCCGAGACGGCATCGGCAACGTTGCCGCCGGCGATACCTTCGCCCAGCGCCGCCTGCAGACCGAGGACGCCCGCATCGACGGCGCCGATGGCCGGCACCTTGCCCTTGAGTTCGGTGACGATGCGCTGGGCAAGCTTCGGGCCGACGCCGTTGGCGCGGCCGACCATCGCTTTGTCCTGCAGGGCGATGGCGCTCGACAGTTCAGAGGGCGTCAGCGCCGAGAGGATGGCGAGGGCGACGCGCGCGCCCACCCCCTGCACGGTCATCAGGATGTTGAACCAGGCCTTCTCGGCTTCGCTGGCAAAGCCGAAGAGGCGGATCATGTCCTCGCGCACATAGGTTTCGATGAAGACGACCGCTGCCTCGCCGACCCGCGGCAGGGCCTGCAGGGTCTTGCCCGAGCAATAGGCCTCGTAGCAGACCCCTCCGACATCGATGAGGACATGGTCTTCCCCGAAGCTGTCGACGAGACCCTTGAGCTTACCGATCATCGTGCTTGCCGATCATGCAATGACCCTCGCGCGCCGCGCGGAAACCCTGTGATGGGCGTGGCAGATGGCGATGGCGAGCGCGTCGGCCGCATCCGCGCCCTTGAAGTCGGCCGTCGGCAGCAGGATCTTGACCATCAGCCCGATCTGCGCCTTCTCGGCATGGCCGGTGCCGACCACCGATTTCTTGACGAGATTGGCCGCGTATTCGGCCACGGGAAGCCCCCGCGCCGCCGGCGTCATCAGGGCGACGCCCCGCGCCTGCCCCAGGATCAGCGCCGAACGGACCCCCTGGTTGACGAAGGTTTCCTCGACGGCCACCTCATGCGGCAGGAACTTGTCGAGCACCTCGCAGAGCCCCGCGTTGAGCTCGGCCAGCCGTTCGGCAAGCCCTGCGTCCGTCCGCGGCGTCAACGTACCGCACGCGACGAACCGCAGCCGGTTGTCCTCGGCCTCGATCACCCCCCAGCCGCACCGCCGCAGCCCCGGGTCTATCCCCATGATTCGCACGACTTCGCCCATGCCCCCTCTTACGCTTGCCGAACGAGCCTACCAAGACGAAAGTGAACAAAGCGGCAACGAGATCTGTGGATCAGTAAACTTGCAACCGTTGGGGGAAGCTCTTCTTCAACCGGTTCGCCCTAGCCTCGCGCCGGAATCAGGAGAGGCACGACTTGTACGAGATCAGCACGAAACTTCCGCCGGCCGCATGGCGCCGCATCAGGCGCTTCACCGGAGTGCTGACACTGGTCTCCGTTGCCGTCTCGGTGATCGCCTCCAACATCATTCTCGAGGTCTTCTCGCAAGGCATCAACCTGCCCGGTCTCGCGGCCGCCGTGGTCATGCCGGCGCTGCTCGGCGGCCCGATGATGTTCTATCTCTCGGTGCGCCATGAGCAGCTTCGCCATGCCAACCGGCAGCTGCAGGTAATGGCCGAGACCGATTGGCTGACCGCCTGCCTCAACCGTGGGGCCTTCACCCGCAAGGTCGAAGCGGACCTGGTAAGCCCCGCGTCGGCCGGCGGGACCGGCGCCCTGCTCGTGGTCGACGCCGATGATTTCAAGCGCGTCAACGACCGCTTCGGCCACCAGGCCGGCGACGAGGCGCTGCGCCGCATCGCCGACGTCATCCGCGCGAATGTGAGAAAGAGCGATCTCGTCGGGCGTCTCGGCGGGGAGGAGTTCGGTGTCTACCTCGCCGAGGCCAGCCATGCCAAGGTCGACGAGATCGCCGAACGGGTGCGGCACGCCATAGCCGCCCTCGTCTTCACGCCATCGGGCATGCCCTGCCCGCTATCGGTCAGCATAGGCGGCATCAGCTTTTCCAAACCCGCCGCCTACGAGGATATCTATCGGCTCGCCGACGAGCGCCTCTACATGGCCAAGAGCAACGGACGCGACTGCATCGCGCTGACCAAAGCGGCGTGAGGATTCTCCAACGCCGGTGGCCGCTCCCTAGTATTCCCCGCCAGGTCATCCCCGCGAAAGCGGGAACCGCCGTTTGTGTAGCCGTGTCGAGTAACAGAGGTCCCCGCTTTCGCGGGGATGACCCGGTGGATAGCTGCGGATTGTGGTCAAAGGCACCAGGCCCTCAGGCCGACAGGCGCTCCACGTCCTCGTCGCTGAGGTCGTAGTTTGCATAGACGTCCTGCACGTCGTCGTCCTCTTCGAGGATCGAGATGAGCTTCAAAAGCGTCGTGCCCTTGTCGTCGTCGACGGGCGTCAGGTTCTGCGGCTTCCAGATGGCCTTGACCGATTCGGCCTCGCCAAGCGCCTTCTCGAGCGCCGAGGCGACCTCGCTCATGCCCTCGAAGGTCGTGTAGATGGTGTGGCCTTCCTCGTCGCTCTCGACGTCGTCGGCACCGGCATCGATCGCCGCTTCCATCACCTTGTCGGCATCGCCGACGCTCGCCGGATAGTAGATCTCGCCGACCCGGTCGAACATGAAGGAGACCGAGCCGGTCTCCCCCAGCGCCCCGCCGTTCTTGGAGAAATAGGAGCGCAGGTTCGAGGCGGTGCGGTTGCGGTTGTCGGTCAGCGTCTCGACGATGACGGCGATGCCACCCGGGCCGTAGCCCTCGTAGCGCATCTCCTCGTAGTTTTCGCTGTCGCTGCCCGCCGCCTTCTTGATGGCGCGCTCGATGTTGTCCTTGGGCATGGACTGGGCGCGCGCGTTGGCGACCGCCAGGCGCAGGCGCGCATTCATCGCCGGGTCGGGCACGCCGAGCTTGGCCGCGACGGTGATCTCGCGGGCGAGCTTGGAAAAGATCTTGGAACGGATCGCATCGCTCTTGCCCTTGCGATGCATGATGTTCTTGGCGTGTGAATGGCCGGCCATAGGTCCTCGGTCGACTTGCTGACGAGTGGATTTGGCGGCCTTATAGGGCCCCGAACGGCAAAAATAAAGCCGAACGGAACACGCGTCAGAAGTCCGGTATCGTCTGTGCGAGCGTTCCCCCGGAGCGCAGCGGGGCAACGCGAAGGACGAGGCCCGTCGCCGGGTCGGTTTCGATCATCACGCCTGAAAGCGTCGCCTCGCCCTCGGCCGGGGTGAAGCGCGCATTGGGCACGCCCGTCAGGAACCGGCTCAGTGGCTCTTCCGCATCGACCCCGATGACCGAGTCGTAATCGCCGCACATGCCTGCGTCCGCCATCAGCGCCGTGCCGCCCCTGAGGATGCGGTGGTCGGAGGTCGGGATATGGGTGTGGGTGCCGACGACGAGGCTGGCGCGACCGTCGAGGAAATGGCCCATCGCCTGGATCTCCGAGGTCGCCTCGGTATGGAAATCGACGACGACGGCGTCGGCCTGTTCGCCGAGCGGACAGGCGGCGATGGCGGCTTCGACGGCGCGGAACGGATCGTCGATCGGGTTCATGAACACGCGCCCGAGCGCGTTGACCACCAGCACCCGGTGTCCGCGCCGCCCCTCGACCAGCATGGCGCCGCGTCCGGGCGTGCCCTGCGGGAAGTTGATCGGGCGCAGCAGGGTCGGCTCGCGCTCGATGAAGGTGATCGTCTCGCGCTGGTCGAAGGCATGGTCGCCGAGCGTGACGATATCGGCGCCGGCGTCCTTGAGACCGGCAAAGTGGCTTTCGGTCAGCCCGCGGCCATGGCTGGCGTTCTCGCCGTTGACGACGACGAAATCGAGCTTCAGCCGTTCGATGAGGCCGGGCAGGCGATCGGCCACCGCGTCGCGCCCGACCCGGCCGACGACGTCTCCGAGAAACAGCAGCCTCATTGGCCCGGGCCGAAATGAATGACGCCGGCCTCGGTCACGACGGCGTCGAGCGGGATGTCGTGAGCCTCGCGCGGGATATGGTCGAGCTTCTGGGCGGCGAAGGCGAGGCCGACCAATCGCGGTTTCCTCGCCAGCCCGGCGAGCGTGCGGTCATAGTAACCCCCGCCATAGCCCAGTCGCGTGCCGCGATCGTCGAACCCCAGAAGCGGCATGATGATGACGTCCGGCTCAGCCGTGGGCGCCAGATCCTCGGGCGCCAGCGTGCCGAAGCCCGCCGGATAGAGCGGCGCTCCATCCTCCCAGACACGCAGTTCCAGCGGCTCGCCGTCGCCGGTGACGACCGGCAGGCACACGCGCTGCCCGCTGTCCATGAGCCTGACCAGGATCGGCTGGCAATCCATCTCGTCGCGGATTCCCCAATAGGCGGCGACGACCTCCTCCCCGGCGAGCGCGATGCCATCGAAGAAGTGCGCGCAGGCTGCCTGAGCGGCTTCGGCGCGCGCCGAAGCAGAGAGCGCAGCGCGCTTCTCATGGGCCTTTACCCGCAGCGCCGCCTTGGCGCGTTCGATGTCGTCCTCCACCATGGGCGGCTGCCGGTCCGGTCGTACTGGAGCGTCATCGGGAAAAGCCTGGCCGCTTTTCCGGTTCGAGACGCCGTAAAAAACAAAGAGCCAAGCTCTGGCAAATTCGGTGCCGCCCTGGCCGTGGGACAGTCGATCCCGGGAACCTACACAAGTAGGTGGGCGCCGTTTGTCCGAGCCCACGGGCCCGGTCAGGGACAGCTCCCTTAAGGATCGATAAGGCCCCGGGGATAATGATGGTCCTACACGCGCCGGGCAGCCTGCGAGATATAGGACGATTGAGGGTCGCGTGCAAAGGGGATGGCGCCGCGATCAGAGTTTGTTGATCCAGTCCTGTCTCTGGTGAAATACCCTGATGATCTCGATCCCTCTTGCATCGATACGATAGACGATGAGATGCGAGCCCTTTGGATAGGCACGCATCGCTGGCCGAAGTTCGTGGCGTTCCGGGGCCGCTTCGGGAAAATCGGCGAGCAGTTGGATCGCCTCATATAGACCGTCGTGATATTTGTCGGCCTGAGCCAAACCGAACTGATTGGCCGACTCCCGGTATATCGCGCGCATGTCTTTCGATGCTTGGGCGCTCAGGCGATAGCGCGGGCTCAATCGTCGAGCCCCAGATCCTTGCGTGCCATGCGGCGGATATCTTCCATCGTATAGTCGGTCATACCGCTATCGATCCCCTCCTGCACCAGTCGCTGGAACTCGGCGATCTTTTCCGTCCGCTCCTGATCGTGCCGGATGAGGTCGCGCACATAGTCGCTGGCGTTGCCGTACTTGCCGGATTTGGCCTGGGCATCCACCCAGTCCTTCATCTGGTCGGGCAGCGAGATGTTCATGGTGGCCATGGCTATTCTCCTTTGCACCGGAGAATAGCAAAAATTGGCAAACTTTGCCAATCATGCCTGCGGAATCTGCCCCGCGGTCTCGTCGATGGCTCCGGCCACCGCTTCGAGCTTTGCCGCGGCCTCGCCGAGCTTGCCGGCAAGCCGCCCCTCGATCTGGTCGATCTCCTCGGCCAGCGCCTCGCCGGCGCGGGTCAGTTCGGCCACCTGCTGCTCGAGGGCGGCGATGCGCCGTTCGGATTCGGCCAGCTCATCGAGCACGGCGATGCCGGCCATCACCGTCAGGCGCCCGTCGCCGATCTCCCCGATCGCCCCTTTCAGCCCCTCGACCTGCGCGTTGAAGCGGTCGGCAAGATCGATGAGGTGCTGCTGCTGGCCCTCCTCGCATGCCATGCGGTACTTGCGGCCATTGATCTCGACATTGACCTCGGGCACTTGGCGCCACTCCCCTATTTGGCCAGGACCGCGCGCACGGTCTCCATGGCCTCGACCAGCCGGCGCGACACTTCGTGCGCGCTGTCGTCGAGGCGCTTGGCCCGCGCCGACGCCTTGTCGAGGTCGGAAGCGAGCTTGGCGCGCTCGTTGATGAGCTGGCGGGTGTCCACCTCGATGCGCGTCAGCGTGCGCATGCGGGCCCGCAGATGCTCGAGGCTCGTATCGAGCCGCCCGATGGCTCCGTCGAGGCGCGCGATCGCCGCCTCCAGTTCCTCTTGGCGCTGAGTTCCGCTCATGGCTTTCGCCCGTTCCCCGTGGCCGATTCCGGCCTGACCAGTAAGCCCGACGCCTCAAGCGAATGCAACCGGCATGGCTGCAAACGTCGCGGCCGCCCGTCCAGCCTTGTCATTGACAGGCCTTTTGAACCTGTTATGCCCTTGTCCCGCCTTTGGGAGGAGGCCATCGGGCCTTTCTCCCCCCAGATTCGAGCGAATTTAAGAGCGAGCGACATGACCAACACGCAGGAGCAGAACGACCTGGCCAACGCCATCCGGTCCCTTGCCATGGATGCGGTGGAGAAAGCCAACTCGGGCCATCCGGGGCTGCCGATGGGCTGCGCCGACATCGCCACCGTGCTCTTTACCAAGGTGATGAAGTTCGACCCCGCCGATCCGCACTGGCCGGACCGCGACCGCTTCATCCTCTCGGCCGGCCACGGCTCGATGCTGCTCTACTCCTCGCTCTACCTCCTCGGCTACGAGGACATGACGATCGACGAGATCAAGAACTTCCGTCAGCTCAACCATAAGACCGCCGGCCACCCCGAATACGGGCACGCAACCGGTATCGAGACCACCACCGGGCCGCTCGGCCAGGGCCTTGCCAACTCGGTGGGGTTTGCCGTCGCCGAAGCCAAGCTTGCCGCCGAGTTCGGATCGGACCTCGTCGACCACCACACCTGGGTGCTGGCCGGCGACGGGTGCCTGATGGAAGGCGTCTCGCAGGAAGCGATTTCCCTTGCGGGGCATTTGAGGCTCAACAAGCTCACCGTCATCTGGGACAACAACTCGATCACCATCGACGGCGCCGTCTCCAACGCCGACTCGACCGACCAGGTCGCCCGCTTCAAGGCCGTCGGCTGGCACACCATCGAGATTGACGGCCATGACCAGGCGGCGGTCGAAGCCGCGTTGCTCGAAGCCAAGCAGGCCGACCGGCCGACGCTGATCGCCGCCAGGACCACCATCGGCTACGGCGCCCCCAAGAAAGCCGGCACCGAGAAGGTGCACGGCAATCCGCTGGGCGCCGAGGAACTGGCCGCCGCCAAGGAAAACCTCGGCATCACCTACCCGGCCTTCGAGATCCCGACCGAAACGCTCGCCAAGTGGCGCGCCGCAGGCACGCGCAGCCAGAACCTGCGCGGCGAATGGCAGGCGCGCCTTGCCGCGTCTTCGAAGAAGGCCGAGTTCGAGCGCCGGATGGCCGGCACCCTGCCCGAAGGGTTCGCTGCCGCCATGGACGCGCACAAGAAGAAGCTCGCCGAGGACAAACCCAAGGTCGCGACCCGCAAGTCGAGCCAGATGGCCCTCGAGGTCATCAACAAGGTCGTGCCCGAAACCGTGGCCGGTTCGGCGGATTTGACCCACTCCAATCTCACCAATACGCCCGAGACGCTGCCCTTCACCGCGTCCGACCGCACCGGCCGCTACATGATGTACGGCATCCGCGAGCACGAGATGGCCGCAGCCATGAACGGCATCGCCCTGCACGGCGGCTACATCCCCTATGGCGGCACGTTCCTGGTCTTTACCGACTATGCCCGCCCCTCGATCCGCCTCTCGGCCATCATGGGCCAGCGCGTCGTCTACGTGATGACCCACGATTCCATCGGGCTGGGCGAGGACGGCCCGACCCACCAGCCGGTCGAGCACCTCACGGCGCTGCGCGCCATTCCGGGCATGACCGTCTTCCGTCCGGCCGACGCAATGGAGACGGCCGAGTGCTGGCAGCTCGCCCTCGAGCACCAGGGCCCCTCGATCCTCGCGCTCTCGCGCCAGAACCTGCCGGCGGTGCGCACCGAATATACGGCCGAGAACAAGTCGGCCCTCGGCGCCTATACGCTTGCCGGCGCCGCCGACGCCGATGTCGTCATCTTCGCCACCGGCTCGGAAGTCGCCATCGCCGTCGACGGCATGAAGCTGCTTAATGATCAGGGCATCTCCGCCCGCGTCGTCTCCGTGCCTTCGATGGAGCTCTTCGCCAGGCAGTCCGACGCCTATAGGGCAGAGGTCTTCGGCAAGGCCAGGGCGCGCGTCGCCATCGAAGCCGGGATCGAGATGAGCTGGGGCAAGTTCCTGGGCGAGAAGGGCCGTTTCGTCGGCATGCACTCGTTCGGTGCCTCCGGCCCCATCGCCGATCTCTACGAGCATTTCGGGCTTACGCCTAAAGCCGTTGTTGAAGCGGCCACTGCTCAGTTGTAAGAGAGCGCCCGCCCACCCCTTTCTAAACCCTTTGCCTCCCAGGGAGCCCCACATGGCAGTCCGCGTCGCCATCAACGGATTTGGCCGTATCGGCCGCAACATTCTGCGCGCCGTCATCGAGTCGGGCCGCACCGACATTCAGGTCGTTGCCGTCAACGATCTCGGTCCGGTCGAGACCAATGCGCACCTCTTGCGCTTCGACAGCGTGCATGGCCGCTTCCCGCACGAGGTCAAGGTCGATGGCGATACGATCTCCACGGGCGGCCAGACGTTCAAGGTGACGGCCGTACGCGATCCGGCGGAACTCCCCCATGGCGAGATGGGCGTCGATATCGTGCTCGAATGCACCGGAATCTTCACCAGCAAGGAAAAGGCCTCGGCCCACCTCAAGGCCGGCGCCAAGAAGGTGCTGGTCTCCGCCCCTGCCGACGGCGCTGATCTCACCGTCGTCTATGGCATCAACCACGACCAGCTCGGCAAGGACCACGTCGTCATCTCCAACGGCTCTTGCACCACCAATTGCCTGGCGCCGATGGCGATGGTCATGAACGAGTTCGTCGGCATTGAGAAGGGAATGATGACCACCATCCATTCCTATACCGGCGACCAGCCCACTCTCGATACCATGCACAAGGACCTCTACCGCGCCCGCGCGGCGGCCCTGTCGCAGATCCCGACCTCGACCGGCGCCGCCAAGGCGATCGGCCTGGTGCTGCCCGAGCTCAAGGGCAAGCTCGACGGCATCTCGATCCGCGTGCCGACCCCGAACGTGTCGCTGGTCGACCTGAAGTTCGTGGCCAGGAAGTCGACGACCGCCCAGGAGGTCAATGAAGCCCTGATCGCCGCCTCGAACGGAAAGCTCAAGGGCGTCATGACCTACACCAACCATCCGCTGGTCTCGAGCGACCTCAACCACGACCCGCATTCGGCGACGATCCTGCTCGACCAGACCAAGGTCATCGACGGCAACTTCGTCAACATCCTCGGCTGGTACGACAACGAGTGGGGTTTTTCGAACCGCATGTGCGACGTCACGGCGGCGTTCGCCAAGACGCTCTGAGGATCGCCAGGCGTCATCCCCGATTCCATCACCACCAGGTCATCCCCGCGAAAGCGGGGATCTCCGTTTAGCGGCTCGGCAAGGTGAAACGGAGGTTCCCGCTTTCGCGGGAATGACCCAGTGGAGGTGGGACACCATGTGGTCACCGCTCCGATGTCACCCCGGCGAAAGCCGGGGCCCATCCTGAGCTGCCACGCCAGCCGCAAGGTGCGTGGACGGGAAAACGTGCGGTACCGCTCCTTCCGAGCGCATGGATGCGTTCAGGGCTGGGTCCCCGGCTTTCGCCGGGATGACAGCCGGTGGATGCGTTGATCCCATGCCCGACTGACCAGCCATCACGCTTCCAGTGCCCCGTGCGGAGCGCTTTCTTTTGCGTGGAGACTTGAAGCCCATCTGTGCGTTAGGGTTCGTCCCAACCTTTGACGCGAGGCTCCCATGCTCTCCCGATCCATCCGCTGGCGCACCCTCGACGGCGACGGCCTCGAGCACCTCCTCATTACCGAGGAGGCCGACGGCATCTTCGCCCGCGGCGTCATCGTCAGCGAGAACGAACGGCGGTTCGCCGCGAGCTATACCGTGTCGCTTTCGCTCGACTGGCTTTTCCGGGAAGTCGACATAGAGACCGTCGAAGGCACGCGCCTCAACCTCACCCGCGATCCGCTCGGCAACTGGACGGCCGACGGCATTGCCCTGCCCGAGCTCGGCGGATGCGTCGATATCGACATGTCGGCGAGCGCCTTCACCAACTCGCTGCCCATTCGCCGCGTCGGCATGCAGGTCAACGAGCCGCAGCGCTTCGACATGGCCTGGATCCCCCTCGATACGTTGAAGCCCTTTCCCGACGGCCAGATCTACACTGCCCTCGGCGAGGGGACTTACCGCTACCAGTCGGAGGCCAGCGGCTTCGAGGGACGGATCACCGTCGACAGCGACGGGCTGATCCTCAAATACGATCCGCTCTTCGAGCGGGTGTGATCGTCACCCACCCGCCACCGAACTGTCACACGCACGCAAACAAATCAGTGCAAAGGGCGGGCGATCGATCGGATCGGGTGACCGCATGTTCGTGACCGCGCGCCGCATCGCCCTCCTGGGCACGCTCACCAGCGCTCTCTTCGGCTGGCTGGGCCAGCCCATGTGGCTCATCGTGCCGCCCGCCTGCTACCTTGCCTACGTCGTCTGGCGCGACCAGGCTATCCGCGCCCGCATCGGCTCGGCTGCCTGGGCGAGCGACGGGTTCGCCCGCTTCCTCGTCGTCGCGGACGTCGCGCTGATGCTGCGTAACGCGGCCGGCAACGTCATCGTCTTCCTCCTTGCCGGCTTTACGCGCCAGAGCCTCGGCCTCGCCTGAGCGGTACCCCCTCATGTCACGCCGGGGCTTTCCCGGCATGCCGGCTTCTGTTACGCCAGCCGGAAGTTGCGCTAAAGTCCGCGCGCGTTCGGCAAACGACAACGGTGATCCCATGACCTCGGCCTTTAAGACCCTGAAAGACATCGATTTTAGGGGCAAGCGCGTGCTGCTGCGGGCCGATCTCAATGTTCCCGTCGCCGACGGCAAGGTGACCGACGCCACCCGCATCGAGCGGATCGTGCCGACGATCCGCGAGCTTCTGAAGCAGGACGCCAAGGTCGTCCTCCTCTCGCACTTCGGCCGTCCCAAGGGCAGGGTCGATCCGGAGTTCTCGCTCGAGCAGGTGGTGCCGGCCATTGCAGACATCACCGGCCACCCCGTCGGCTTCATCGCCACCGACTGGACCGATGTCGCCAACGCCAAGAGGGCCATCGAGGGCGCTCCCGAGGGCAGCATCCTCGTGCTGGAAAACACCCGCTTCCACCCGGGCGAGGAGAAGAACGACCCCGAGCTCGTCGAGCGCATGGCCGAACTCGGCGACGTCTACGTCAACGACGCGTTCTCGGCCGCCCACCGCGCCCACGCCTCGACCGAAGGCCTCGCCCACGCCCTGCCCGCGGCGGCGGGCCTTGCCATGCAGGCCGAGCTCGAGGCGCTGGAAGCCGGCCTCGGAGCCCCGAAGAAGCCCGTGGTCGCCGTCGTCGGCGGCGCCAAGGTCTCCTCCAAGATCGACCTCCTTGAAAACCTCGTGACCAAGGTCGACGCCCTCGTCATCGGCGGCGGCATGGCCAACACCTTCATCCATGCGCTCGGCTACGGCATCGGCAAGTCGCTGGCCGAAAAGGACCTCGCCGAGACCGCCCAGCGCATCCTCGACAAGGCCGACAAGGCAAGCTGCGCCGTGATCCTGCCGATCGACGCGCAGGTGGCCTGGCACTTCGAGGCCAACGCCCCGCACCGGCTCTATGGCGTCGACGCCCTCGACCCCGAAGGCATGGTGCTCGACATCGGCCCGGGCTCGGTCGAGCGCATCAAGGGCGCCATCGACGAGGCCCAGACCGTCGTCTGGAACGGCCCCATGGGCGCCTTCGAGATGGCCCCGTTCGACAAGGGCACCGTCGAGGTCGCAAAGCATGTCGCCGAGCGCACCAAGGCCGGCAAGCTGATCTCCGTTGCCGGCGGCGGCGATACCGTCGCCGCCCTTGCCCACGCCGGCGTCAAGGACGCTTTCACCTACGTCTCGACCGCGGGCGGCGCGTTCCTCGAATGGATGGAAGGCAAGCCGCTGCCGGGCGTCGAGGCGCTGCGGGCGGGGTAGGCGCTAACCTTCTTCCAGCGGCTCCGGCCACGCGTGCGCAGGCAGCAACTCGCGCAGTTTCCGGGTTTCGGTGCCGCCGAGGATCACGTCCGCTTCGAGATTGTCGTCGTCGATCTGCCGCATGAACTCCCTGCACACGCCGCAGGGCGCCAGGACGTGCAGTCTGCCGGTCTCTTCGTTCCGCCAGACCGCGACCACTTTGTCGATCCTGTATTCGCCCCGGCCGATCATGGCGGCGAGGGCGCTGCGCTCGGCGCAAAGTCCCCAACTCGGCGTGTCGACGCACACGCCCGTATAGATGTTGCCATCCGCCGACAGCACCGCCGCACCCACATCGCCGAGCAGCCTGCCCTGACGCGTCCTATGGGGCCTGAGCACCGCCGCCGCCCGGCCGATCAGGCTCCGGATCGTTCCGTCATCTTCCATACCAGTTCGCCTTTCGTCTCATATCCCTTGGTCTAATCGACGCTCTGCAACTTTCGGCCCTATCGTGAAGTTGAAGCTCCCGCCTCAACTTTCGCGAAGGACCAAAATGCCCTCCATGTCGCTCAATGCCATCGCCCAGAAGCTGATGACGCAGGGCCAGGGAATCCTGGCGGCCGACGAATCCGAGCCGACCATCGCCAAGCGTTTCGCCAAGATCAACCTGCCTTCGACGCTGGAGCTGCGCCGCGATTACCGCGAGATGCTGTTCCGCTCGACCCAGGCCATGCAGAACTACATCTCGGGCGTGATCCTGACCGAGGAAACCCTCGAGCAGTCCGCCGCCGACGGCACCACCTTCCGCGCCATCCTTGCCGATGCCGACGTCATTCCCGGCATCAAGGTCGACCGCGGCGCTTTCCCGATGCCGGGAGACACCGGCGAGAAGATCACCGAAGGCCTCGACGGCCTGCGCCAGCGGCTCGCGCGCTATGGCGAGCTCGGTGCGGGCTTTGCCAAATGGCGCGCCGTCATCACCATCAACGACATCGCCCCGACCCGCAACAACATCCGCGCCAACGCCCATGCGCTCGCCCGCTACGCCATCCTCTGCCAGGAAGCGGGCATCGTGCCGGTGGTCGAGCCGGAGGTGGTGGGCGACGGCGAACCCGGCAACCACTCCATGGAACGCTGCGCGCAGGTGACCGGCGAGGTGCTCGAGAACGTCTTCAAGGAGCTGCGCCTGGCCGGCGTCGACCTCTCCGGCATGCTGCTCAAACCCAACATGATCCTGCCCGGCATCAACTCGCGCGAGCGCCCCTCGGTCGACGAGGTCGCCCGCCGCACCGTCGAGGTGCTGCGCCAGCAGGTGCCGGCGGCCGTGCCCGGCATCGCCTTCCTCTCGGGCGGCCAGACCGACGAGGAGGCGACCGCGCACCTGTCGGCCATGAACCAGATTGAGGGCAAGCCCTGGCCGCTGACCTTCTCCTATGGCCGCGCGCTGCAGAACGTGGCGCTGCGCCTCTGGGCTGGCCGGCGCGAGAACTTCCCGCAGGCGCAGGCGGCCTTCACCCACCGGGCGCACATGAATTCGCTCGCCGCCCTCGGCCAGTGGACCAACGCCCTCGACCGGGCGGCCTGACGGTTCCGACGTCCCGACGTCGCTCCTGGCGGGCGCATGCTCCAGCATGCGCCCGTTTTCTTTTCTGGCGTCCGGATCGCTCACGCACTATTGCTCACGCAATCCCTTTTTCTCGCCAAAATGGCGAAGGAAGAGAACGCCTTCGTTGTCTGCCCGGTACCCATGGCTGCTGCACAGATCTTTCTCGTCACTCCGCGATCCGCCGAACCGGCGGCTTTTCCGGCCGTTCTTGGCGCGGTGTTCGCCGCCGCCGACATCGCCGCGCTCCTCGTGCGCCGGCACGAGCGGAGCGAGGCGGACTACCGCGCGCTTGTCGGGGCGGTGCTGCCGGTCGCGCAGGATGCCGGCTGCGCGGTGCTGGTCGAGGATGACGCCGCGCTCGCCCGCGCGCTCGGCGCCGATGGCGTGCATGTCAGCGGCAATTTCCGCGCGATCCGCGACGCGCTCGCCGCCGTCAAGCCGGACCTCATCGTCGGCGCCGGCCCGGCCCGCACCCGGCACGAGGCCATGACCATCGGCGAGCTCGGCGTCGACTACATCTTCTTCGGTGACCTCGACCAGCCCGCCGACGCGCCCGCCCGCGAGATGGGCGCCTGGTGGAGCGAGACGTTCGAGGTGCCGGCCGTCCTCTCGGGGGCCGCCGGCGAGGACGCGGCGGGCTGCGAATTCCTGGCCCTCGGCGAGGGCTTCTGGGCGGGCGGCGAGCCGCCGGCAGTCCTGGCCGCGCGCGCCGCGAGCGCACTGGAAACCGCATGATGGCGGTCCGCGCGCGCTTCCTCGCCGGCCTTCTCGCCCTCGGCCTTCTGGCCGGGCCCGCGATCGCGCAGGAGGCCGCGCCGACTGAAATCCCCGAGGTTCCGAACCCAACTGCCCCCGACCCGGCGGACACCGAGGCGGCCGACGACATCAGCGCCGACATCTTCGGGGGACCGCGCCGCCCGGTCGACATGGCCTATGGCGCCTTCCAGCGCGGCTTCTACCTCACCGCTCTCGAGCTCGCCCTGCCCCGCGCCGCCGAACACGATGCGCCGGCCCAGACGCTGATCGCCGAGCTCTATGCCAAGGGGCTGGGCGTCGGCCAGAACCTGGAGCGCGCCGCCAGCTGGTACCAGCTCGCCTCCGACAACGGCGACATGATGGCCTCGTTCGAGCTCGCCCTCCTCTACCAGAACGGCCAGGGCGTCGAGCGCGACCGCCAGAAAGCCGCCGATCTCTTCCGCAAGGCCGCCGAGGCCGGCAGCATCGAGGCCAAGTACAACCTGGCGCTGCTGCACGTCGAAGGCGTCTATGCCGAGCCCAGCCTGACCACCGCCGCCGGCCTGATGAAGGAAGCCGCCGACGCCGAGCTGCCCGAGGCGCAATACGACTACGGCGTGATGCTGATGGAAGGAGCGGGCGTCGCGCCCAATCCGGCCGAAGGCGTGCGCTATGTGGCGCTGGCGGCCGAAGAAGGCCTCGCCTCGGCGCAGATCGACTACGCGACCATGCTCTACCTCGGCCGGGGAGTGGAGCGCGACCTTGCCGGCGCGCTCGAGTGGTACCGGCGCGCCGCCGACGGCGGCAATCCCGTAGCCCAGAACCGTTACGCCAAGCTTCTCGCCGCCGGCGAAGGGGTCGAGCGCAACTTCGAGGATGCCGCCATGTGGCGGGTGCTCGCCCGCCGGCAGGGCGTGACCGACCCGACCCTCGACGAGCTCCTGGCCGCTGCTCCGCCCGAAGCCATCGCGCGCGCCGAGACCCGGGCCCGCTACTGGCCCGCCGAACCACCGAGCGCGGAACCCGCACCCGCGCAGGGCTTTGCGGCCGAGCCCGCGGCGATCGAACCAGCTCCGGCCGGTGAGACCGCCGACGAGACGGAACCACCGGCGCCCGAGGCCGAAACCCAAGGCCCTTGAACGCAGCGGCGTTCTCGGGCAATAAGCCCGCCTGAATTCACGGGTCGACGTATAACGCTTACCCCCTCATCCGCCCTTCGGGCACCTTCTCCCACGAGGGGAGAAGGGAACGGGCGGCACCCTCCCCTCTCCCCTCGTGGGAGAGGGTGGATCGCGCAAAGCGCGAGACGGGTGAGGGGGATGCGCGACCCGGTATCACCGGCCCTTCTTTCCACACGGTACTCCAAGGAACTTTTCGCCCATGGCCCGCTCCGCCCTCCTCCATGTCATGGTCCAGGCCGCCTTCAAGGCCGGCAAGTCGCTGACCCGCGATTTCAGCGAGGTGGAGAACCTGCAGGTTTCGCGCAAGGGCCCGGCCGATTTCGTCTCCGCCGCCGACAAGCGGGCCGAGCAGATCGTCTTCGAGGAGCTGCGGAAAGCCCGCCCGACCTACGCGTTCCTGATGGAGGAGAGCGGGGAGGTCGCAGGCACCGACGGCCAGCACCGCTGGATCATCGACCCGCTCGACGGCACCACCAATTTCCTCCACTCGATCCCGCTCTTTGCCGTCGCCATCGCGCTCCAGCGCGGCGACGAGATCGTGGCCTCCGTGATCTACAACCCCATCCTCGACGAGCTCTATACCGCCGAGAAGGGCGGCGGGGCGTGGCTTTCGGACCGCAAGCGCCTGCGCGTCGCCGGCCGCCGGCACCTGGCCGACTGCGTCGCCGTCACCGGCATCAAGACGCAGGGCACCGCCAACGACACGCTGGCGCTGCGCCAGGTGGCCGCCGTCAACCCGGCCGTCGCGGGCCTGCGCCGCTCCGGCTCGATCTCCATGGACATGGCCTGGCTCGCCGCCGGCCGCTACGACGTGCTCTGGGAAGCGGGCCTCTCCCCCTGGGACGTCGCCCCCGGCCTTTTGATGGTGCGCGAAGCCGGCGGGTTCGTCTGCGACTATTCGGGCGGCCCCGGCTCGATCTGGAATGGCGAGGTCGTCGCCGGTAACGAGACCGTGCAGGCCGCGCTGCTGAAAGTGCTGAAGACGGTGAAGTAAGTTTCGCCCGCGCTGCATCGGCTTGCGCACCAAATCCCTCACCTCACCGGGTCATCCCCGCGAACGCGGGGACCTCTGTTCCGGTATTCGCCATACAAACCGAGGTTCCCGCTTTCGCGGGAATGATCCTGTGATTGTTTTCGCCTGACGTGAAAATCGACACCAACTGTGGTTACCGGTCCCGGCTCTCGCCGGGATGACAGCCGGCGGAGGGGGTGAGTGAATGCGCACCCTTATGACAACTTCGTGCGCCCCCTGCCCGACCAACGCTCTGTTAACCTTTGTCATTGTCAGGCCACGTTGGTCTGACTAGTCTCATCTGCATATCCGCCAGATGATTTGCCGGACCGGGGGCCAGGGTTTCACCAGACGATGACGCAAGGATACGATCCCTACCGCCTCGCCAGCCCCACCGTTTATCTCATCAAGATGCTCATCTTCCTGGTGCTGGCGGCGCTGGTGGGGGCAATCCTCTATACCACCCTCGTCACCTTCTTCTGGGCCAACCCGTTCATCAACTCGATGATCCTCTTCACCCTGGCCGTGGGGATATTCCTCTCCTTCCGGCAGGTGGTGCGGCTCTTTCCCGAGGTGAAATGGGTCAACTCGCTCCAGGAGGGCGGGCTTTCGGGCGGCCGTCCGCCCGTGCTGCTGGCCCCGGTCGCCGGCATATTGCGCGAGCGGATCGGCGAGGCGGTCATCACGCCCTCGGCCATGCGCTCGATCCTCGATTCGGTCGGCAACCGGCTCGACGAGGCCAAGGACACCTCCCGGTACCTCACCGGCCTCCTCGTCTTCCTCGGCCTGCTCGGCACGTTCTATGGCCTCCTCGAGACCGTCACTTCCGTCGCCGGCGTCATCAATGCCCTCGACGTCACGACGAGCGACACGACAACGCTCTTTTCCGACCTCAAGGACGGCCTCACCGCCCCTCTCGGCGGCATGGGCACGGCGTTCTCGTCCTCGCTCTTCGGCCTTTCCGGCTCGCTGATCCTCGGCTTCCTCGACCTGCAGACCAGCCAGGCGCAGAACGCCTTCTATACCGACCTCGAGGACTGGATGACCTCGATGACCGAGCTCGACCATCCGGTGACCGCCATGCAGGCCTCGGGCCTTGGCGTCTCCGGCAGCGAGATGCAGGCCATGCTCGAGCGCCTCGGCACAACCATGCAGACGACGAACTCGTCCCAGAACGCCATCCGCGCCATGGCCGAGCTCGCCCGCGGCATCGACGGCCTCGTCAAGCACATCCGCACCGAGCAGGACGACCTGCGGCGCCACATCCTCGAGCAGGGCGAGACCAACAAGAAGCTGCGCGACCTGATCGAAGCCATGCTCGCCGAAGGCGACGACGAGCGGCGGGGCTGACGCCATGGCGCTCGCCACCCGCGCCCGCCGCCGGGAAGCTACCAACTACTGGCCGGGGTTCGTCGACGCGCTGTCGAGCCTGCTGCTCGTCATCATCTTCATGCTCAGCCTCTTCATGCTGACGCAGTTCTTCCTCAATCAGGAGATCCAGGGGCGCGACACGGCGCTGCAGCGCCTCAACAGCCAGATCGCCGAGCTGACCGAGCTCCTGCAGCTCGAGCGCGCCAATTCCGACGACCTCGAATCGACCATCTCGATGCTGACCGCGACCCTCTCCAGCGCCGAGGCCGAGCGCGACGACCTCGCCAACCAGCTCTCGGGCGTCGGGACGGGCCTCGAGGGTCGCGACGCCGAGATCGCGCGGCTGCAATCGGAGCTGACGAGCGCCGAGGAGCTGTCGGACGAGGCGAACGCTGCCGTCGCCTTGCTCAACCAGCAGCTCGCGGCGCTGCGCACCCAGATCAGCGCCCTCGAGGCCGCGCTCGAGGCCTCCGAGGCGCGCGATACCGAGAACCGCACGCAGATCGCCGACCTCGGCCGCCGCCTCAACGTGGCGCTGGCCCAGCGCGTGCAGGACCTGACCCGCTACCGCTCGGACTTCTTCGGGCGCCTGCGCGAAATCCTGGAGGGACGCGCGGACGTGCGCGTCGTCGGCGACCGCTTCGTCTTCCAGTCCGAGGTGCTGTTCGCCGCCGGCCAGGCGACGATCTCGCAGGAAGGCCTGCCCGATCTCGATGCGCTGGCTGATGCCATCCTGCAGCTCGAGGACGAGATCCCCGACGACATCAACTGGGTGCTGCGCATCGACGGCCACACCGACCGCCGCCCGATCTCGAGCGCCCAGTTCCCCTCCAACTGGGAGCTCTCGGCCGCCCGCGCCATATCCGTCGCCAAATACCTCGTCGAGCAGGGGGTGCCGCCCGCCCGGCTCGTCGCGGCGGGCTTCGGCGAATTCGCCCCGCTCGACCCGGCCGACAACGACGAAGCCTACCGCCGCAACCGCCGCATCGAGTTCAAGCTGACCGAGGGGTGATCTCTCGGGGGATGCAGGATTCGCGGAAAGGCCCCCTCACCCGCCGGCTTCGCCGCCGACCTCTCCCCCAAAAGGAGAGGTGGCGGGCTTGCGAGCCAGAGTGCCCCTCTTCACCTCTCCCTTCGGGGGAGAGGTCGGCGCATAGCGCCGGGTGAGGGGGCCTTTCCCACGGCGCCCAACCATCGAAGTCCGCTTTTCCTGGAAACGCTCTAAAGCGGCAGGAATTCCAGTCCGATGTGTCCGGAGGCCGTGCGCCCGATTCGCACATCCACGCCGTAGACCTCGCGGATGCGCTCGGCCGTCAGCACCTCCTGCGGCGCGCCGGCGGCGACCACCTTCCCGGCCTCCAGCATCACCAGCCGGTCGCAATACTGCGCGGCGAGGTTGAGGTCGTGGAGGGCCGCGAGCGTCGTGAGGCCCAGCCGCTTGACCAGCCCCATCAGTTCGAGCTGGTAGCGGATATCGAGGTGGTTGGTCGGCTCGTCGAGGATGAGGACATCGGTCCCCTGCGCCAGCGCCCGCGCCATCAGCACGCGCTGCTTTTCTCCGCCCGAGAGCGTCATGAACGCGCGCTCGGCCATGCCCGCCATGCCGACTTCGGCAAGGCTCGTGCGCACAATCCGCCGATCCTCGTCCGTCTCCGGCTCGAAATCGCGCTTGTGGGGCGTGCGCCCCATCATCACGATCTCGGCGACGGTAAAATCGAACTCGCCCATGCGTTCCTGGGCGACGACGGCCAGCCGCTGCGCGGCGTGCCGCGCGGGCAGGGCCCAGAGATCGCTGCGGTCGAGCCGGACGACGCCTCCTTGCGGCTTTAATACCCGGTAGAGCGTGCGTAACAGGCTCGACTTGCCGCTGCCGTTGGGTCCGACGAGCCCGAGGAACTCGCCGGGCCGCAACTCGAGCGTCACCCGATCGATCAGCGCGCGGCCCTCGACTGCGTAGGAGACGTCTTGCGCTGCGAGCGTCATGAGAGGCTCTCCTTTCGCCGCACGCGTTGGGTCGCGAGCATGTAGACGAAGAACGGGCCGCCGATGAGCGCGGTGATGACGCCGACCGGCAGCTCCACCGGCGCAAAGAGCATGCGCGCGCCCACATCCACCCAGATGAGGAAGATCGCCCCGCCGAGCACCGCGACCGGCAGCACCCGGCGGTGGTCGGTGCCGACGAGCATGCGCACGATGTGCGGGATGACGAGGCCGACGAAGCCGATGGCCCCACTGACTGCCACCATCACCCCGGTAAGGAGCGAGGCGAGGAGGAAAAGCGTGCGCCGCACCTGCGTTACTTCGATGCCGAGTGTCGCCGCCGTTTCGTCGCCGACCATCAGCGCGTTGAGCGCGCGCGCCCGCAGCAGGAGCAGCCCCGTCCCCAGCGCCAGCACCGCCGCCGGCACGCCGAGATCGCTCCAGCTCGCCCCGGCGAGGCTGCCGAGGATCCATTCCATCGCCTGGCGCGCCAGTTCCCGGTCCGGGGAGGTGAGGACGATGAGGCTCGTCAGTCCCGAGAGTGTATAGGAGCAGGCCATGCCGGCGAGCACCAGGCGCAGCGGCGAGATGGTGCCGCCCGCATGGGCGACGAGGTAGACGATGAGCAGCGCCAGCATCGCGCCCGCGAATGCCCCGAGCGACACGGCAAAGACCCCTGCGAACGCGAGCCAGCCGAGCCCCAGCACCGAAACCGCCCCGACCGAGGCGCCCGAGGAGATGCCGAGGATATAGGGGTCGGCCATGGGATTGCGCACCACCGCCTGCATGGTGACGCCGACCGCCGCGAGTCCGGCTCCGACCATCGCCGCCAGCAGTACGCGCGGCAGGCGCAGCATCAGCACGATATTGGCCTGCGCCGCGCTCCAGTCGCCCTCGCCCCCGACGATCTGGGCGAAGATGATCTGCCACACCCGATGGGCCGGCAGCGGCACCGGGCCGATGGCGACCGCCGCCGTGACCGTGGCGAGAAGCCCCGCGACCAGAAGCCCGACGATCGCCCCGAACCCGAGGCGCGCCGCCGCCGGCGCCCGATCGAGCGCCCGCCCAACCACCTCCCCGCTCACTGGAAGAGCTCGGGATAGAAGCCGCTCGCAAGGGTGCGCACTGCATCCGGATTGCGCACGCCCTCGAAGGCGCTCGGCAACGGCATGACGACGAAGCGCTCCTCGGCGATGGCGGGGATGGTGGCGAGCGCCGGGTTGGATTTGAGGAACGCGATCTTCTCCTCGGCGCTGACCTGGCCATAGTCGTTGATGACGATGACCTGCGGCGCCTTGGCGACCGCCTCCTCCCAGCTGACGTTCGCCCAGGTCTCGTCGAGGTCGGCGAAGACGTTGACACCGCCGGCGAGTTCGATGAGGTGCGTCTGCAGCGCCTTGCCGGTGGTGTAGAGCGTGTCGGTGCCGCTGTCGTAGACCATGACGGTCACCGGCTCCTCGACGTCCTCGACCACCGCCGTCACCTCGGCGATCTCGCTGCGGATACGGTCGATCAGCGCCTCGGCCTCGTCGTTGATGTCGAAGATCGCCCCGAGATTGGCGATGTCGAGATAGACGTCGTCCATGGTGGCGCCCTTGATCAGCGTGCGCCGGTCACCGCATAGGCCTCGATCCCCAGTTCCTGCAGCACCGGCACCGGGGCGACAGCGGTGTCGCGGAAGGCGCTGAGGCGCCCGAGCGCAAAGTCCGGCTCGACGCCGAGCACCACCTCGAGCGAGGGCGACTGCTCGGCAAGGACCGGGATCGCGTCGTACTCGGCCTTGAGGCTCTCGAGCACGGGGTGGTTCATGTAGGCGGTGCCCACCATCCGGTCGGCCAGCCCCAGCGCCAGGAGCAGCTCGGTCGTGTGCCCGTTGAAGGTGACCGCGCGCTCCGGCGCCTTCTTGAAGGTCAGGGTATTGGGGCCGTTCTCGATGGTCAGCGGATAGACCGTCGGGTCGGCGGCCGCCGGCAGGGCAAGGCCGAGGGTGACGAGGAGGGCAAGGCTCAAGCGGCGCATCAGGTGGTCTCCGGAACGGATTGGGAAAGCGCGGGCCGTTGCTCGACCCGGTGGATGAGGTGTTCGGACAAGGTCCGCCCCTCGCCGACGACCTGCGTCACGAAGTCGGCGACCGCCGTCTCGTCTGCGAGGCGATACCACTCGCCGGCCGGATAGATGGCGAGCAGCGGCCCCTGGTTGCAGGGATAGAGGCACCCGGTCTGGGCGATGAGGCAGAGTTTTGAAAGGTCCTGCCGGGCCAGCTCCTCGGCCAGCGCCGCCCGCAACGAGCGCGCCCCGTGGAAATGGCAGCGCGGCCCGGTGCAGACGAGGATGTGGTGGACGAAGGGCGGCGGATGCTGCCAGCCGGGCTTGCCGAGGCTCGGCTTCACGCCCTCGACCGCCGGCGCGGAGGCGGCGTTGCGCATCGCCTGCGCCGCGACCTCGGCAAGGACCGGACGCTCATCGCACTGGTCGGCGCCGAGCCGCAGCACCATGCCGTGCCCCTCGCCCTGCTGCGCGAGCCAATGGGCGAGCACGCCCGGCAGCCAGGCTGTCAGGCTCTCGGAAAGGGGAAAGCCCAGCGGCTGCACGCTGATCTCGCGCCAGCCGGCATCGCGCATCGCATCGAGCGCTTCGGCAAGGTTGGTGCCCACGCCTTCGAGCCGGACCAGCCGGCTCGGCAGGGGCGTCAGTTCAGCCAGGTGCGCCTCGAGCAGGCGCTGCCGCCTGGCGCTGAGGTTCTGCTGGGAGATGAGATAGACGATCGCCTCAGCCAATCGCACGCCCTCTCCCGATGGGAGAAGGCAATCGATGTGGGACGATCACGTTTGACGTGCCGGTTACCATTCGCGCCCTCTGCCGGCACACCTCGTCCGGCTTGTGGTTGATTGCGAACGGCAGGTCTCCTGGCTCGCGGCTCTGTCGCGTCCCGCCCCTTCCCGGTCCCGCTGGACCAGTGGTTATGGCAGTCGGCTTGCCGCTTACAGTTGCGAGGGCAGCTCCGGTCTTGGCCCCTGATGGGTAATCCGCACCGGCATTCCCTTTTCATCCGCGCGTCATGGCGGAACCGTCAGCCCGGTGATGATTAAGGGCGAATGTGTTGTGGCGCAAGACCTATTCGGCCGCTTCCGGCAGGCGGAACTGCAGGCGGGCGAGCTCGGCATAGCGCCCGCCCTTGGCGACAAGCTCGTCATGGGTGCCTTGGTCGATGAGGCGGCCGCTGTCGATGACGAGAATGGCGTCGGCATCGCGGATGGTGGCGAGCCGGTGGGCGATGACCAGCGTCGTGCGCCCCTCGCGCAGATGGTCGAGCGCCGTCTGCACCGCCTTCTCGCTCTTGGCGTCGAGAGCGCTCGTTGCTTCGTCGAGCAGCAGGATCGGCGCGTTCTTGAGGATGGCGCGGGCAATGGCGAGCCGCTGCTTCTGACCGCCCGAGAGCATCACCCCGCGCTCGCCGACGACCGTGTCATATCCGGCCGGGAGCTCGGCGACGAAATCGTCGACGAGCGCCGCGCGCGCGGCGGCGCGCACCTCCTCGTCGCTCGCATCGGGCCTGCCGAAGCGGATGTTCTCGGCAATGGTGCCGGCAAAGATCGTCGGCTCCTGCTCGACATAGGAGATGCGCCTGCGCAATTCCGCCGGGTCGACCTCGCGCACGTCGATCCCGTCGACCCTCACCGCGCCGCCCGCCACGTCGTAGAACCGCTGCAGCAGCGCCAGGATCGTCGACTTGCCCGATCCGGACGCACCGACCAATGCTACCGTCTGGCCGGCGCCCACCGCAAAGGAAAGGTCGTGCAGCACCGGCCCGTCGCTGTCGGCCCCGTAGCTGAACTCCACGTGCTCGAAGGAGAGCGTGCCGAGCGGAGGCTGCGGCATGGGCTGAGGGGTTGCGGCGATGCGGATGCCGGGCCGCGTTTCCAGAAGCTCCACCAGCCGTTCGGTCGCGCCGGCGACGGTATTGAGCGTGCCCATAACTTCCGAAAGGTTGGTGAGCGCGCCCGAGGCCATCAGCGCATAGATGAGGAACTGGGCGAGCTGGCCGGCGCTCACCGTGCCGTCAAACACCGAGCGAGCCCCCCACCAGACCATGAAGACGACCGACGACGTGCCAAGGAAGATGACGAGCGCCACGAGCGCCGAGCGGGCAAAGAGGCGCTTCACCTCCGCATTGTAGCTCGTTTCCGTGCGCTCGGCGTAGTTGGCCCGCTGCTGGTCCTCCTGGGTGAAGGATTTGACCGTGCGGTTGGCGCCCAGCATCTCGGTCGCCATGGCGGAAAGCTCGGCCAGCGCATCCTGGGTGCGGCGCGACATCCGCCGCAGCCGGCGCGCATAGGCGATGATCGGCAACAGGATGGCGGGCCCGGCGATGACGACGGCCAGCGTCAGCATCGGGCTCGTCAGGAACATCATGATCAGGGCGCCGATGATGGTGACGAGCGAGCGCAGTGCCAGCGACGCGCTCGAGCCCACCGCCGAACGGATGACGGTGACGTCGCCGTTGAGGCGCGAGGTCAGCTCGCCCACCCGGTGGGTGTCGAAGAAGCGCGTGTCGAGCGAGAGCAGGTGCGAGAACACCGCCTGGCGCAAGTCCGCCACCACGCGCTCGCCGATGACCGAGATGAAATAGAACCGCGCCCCGCTCGCCAGAGCCATCACCACCGCGATGCCCACGATCACCCAGCCGTAGCGTGCGATGTTGTCGAGGTTCTGCTCGAGGAACCCGTCGTCGATCACACCGCCGAGCATGGCCGGAATGGAGAGCGAGGCGATGGCCGAGATCAGGAGGAACGCGACCGTCAGCGACAGGCGCAGCGGATAGCGCAGCACGAACGGCAGCAGCCGCCTCAAAGGCTGCAGCCGGCCAACCTGCGCCTCGGCGCCGTCGACCGCCTTTTCCTGCGTGCTGGAAACCTTGACGGCCTCGTTGGTCATTGCCTGCGCCCGGTTTGAACGTGGCCCACTAAATAGGCCCCCCGGCCCAACCCCGCAACCGCCTTGGCTGCGACCAATTCGGCTGACCTCGATAAGTTTGACTTTCGATTGTGATAGCACATATACTATCAGTAGTGATCGACATCGTCCTTGATACCAACGTTTTCGTTTCCGCCTTGCGCTCGGATGGCAGCGCTTCGCGCGAGCTATTGCGGCGCGTGTTGCTTGGAGAGTACCGACCGTTGTTCGGTAACGCACTTTGGCTCGAGTACGAAGACCTCCTTGGGCGCAAGGTATGGTCGGATGCGACAACTGCGGAAGAGCGATTGATCATTCTGGCAGCTCTGGCTGAGGCAGGCAGATGGGTGACGAACTGGTACACCTGGCGTCCGAACTTGCCAGACGAAGGTGACAATCACTTGATCGAACTTGCAGTTGCAGGCAATGCAGCAGCCATCGTGACGTTCAACGTGCGTGATCTCACGCACGGAGAACTCATCTGGGAATCGCTGCGGATTCTGACGCCTGCCCAATGTCTGGAGCAATTGAAATGAGCACACTGACAATCAGGTTGCCCGACGACACCGCCGAGCGTTTGAAAAGCCTTGCCCGCCAACGCGGCCTCAGCGTTAACAAGCTCGTCGAGCGCATGGCGCATGAAGCGCTGACGGCGTTTGACACGGAAACGAGATTCCGTGCTCTTGCCGCCAGGGCAGACCGCAAGGCGGCGCTGGACGTGCTCAACCGGCTTGACGGCAAGCATTGAGGACCGGGTCCCATGACCCTTGCGATCCGGCGCTGCTTTCTGTAAGAAGCGCGCCACGACATTCCATTCAGCTCACCGGGCGCTGCGGCGCCCGTTTGATTTGAGGCTCGGAGCCCATGAAGACCGATATCCATCCCGACTATCACACCATCAACGTGGTGATGACCGACGGCACGACCTACCAGACCCGTTCGACCTACGGCAAGGAAGGCGACACGCTGCAGCTCGACATCGACCCCAACACCCATCCCGCCTGGACCGGCGGCACCGGCCAGCTCATGGACCGCGGCGGGCGCGTCTCGCGCTTCAAGGAGCGCTTCAAAGGCCTCGGCATCTAAGCCCGTCCCTTCCTGCGAAGAGTTCGAAGCCCGGCCATTGCGCCGGGCTTTTTTGTCCTGGGTACCCGCTCGCGTCTCAGTCCGACGAGGGAATCGGCGTCGCCGGATCGCCGTCGACGGCGGCGGCGAGTTTCGCCGGCAGGATGTCGAGCAGATACCCGAGCGACAGCGGCGTCTGCCAGCTCATCGCCGCGTAGGCGAGCCCGTCGCCGTCGTCGAGCCAGATGGAACGCCCTTCCCTGGCGATGTCGAGGAGCTGGTAGAGGCCCATCGCCTCGATGGTTTCCCGGTCGCTGTTCTGCGGATCGGAGACCGGCCAGATCACCACGTCCATCTCCAGCAGGTCCATGCGCTCCGGGCTGACGTCGATCCGGTTGCCCTCCTGCGCCAGGGCGTCGAGCTCGGGCGGGAAGGCGAGGCCGAGGTCGATGAGGAACTTGCTGGCGAGATCGTCGCTCGACCAGACGACGAATCCGCCGTCGCGATAATAGACATTGGTGCCGGTCTTGCCCTGCAGCTGCGGATACTCCGCCCGCACCGCGGCATAGCGCTCGGCGAACGAATCGATGATCGCCTCCGACTTTTCCGTGCCGCCCGAGGTCGCCTTGTCGATGATCGTCAGTTCCGCCTGCCAGGGCGCACCCCAGTGTTCGTAGCCGGCCGGCGTCACCACGACCGGCGCGATCTCGGAGAGCAGGTCGTAGGTCGCCTCGTCCATTGTGACGTAGATGGCGATGATGAGGTCGGGCTGCTGCGCCGCGACCCATTCGAGATTGATCCCCGATCCGTACATCACCTCGGGTTCGGCCCCGACCGCCGCGCGCGCCTCCTCCGCCCACGGCCAGGTGGCATAGGGCCGCTCACCCCACCATTCCTTGACGCCTATGGGTGCGATCCCCAGCGCATAGAGGAAATCCTGCTCGTGCATCCCGACCGAGACGACCCGCTGCGGCTCCTCTTCGATGGTGGTGGTGCCGTAGACATGCTCGACGGTGACCGGAAAATTCTGCGCGGCGGCCGCACCGACCAAGGCCAGCAGTATTG
The DNA here is from genome assembly GCF_000969415.1 of Devosia geojensis. Classification (GTDB taxonomy): domain Bacteria; phylum Pseudomonadota; class Alphaproteobacteria; order Rhizobiales; family Devosiaceae; genus Devosia; species Devosia geojensis. Next base: position 41,628 of record NZ_JZEX01000199.1, read on the forward strand.
TAAGGACCAAGCCGAATACGCGTTCCATCCATCTGCCTCCCATCCGGACTAGAGGGATGTTAGATGAATTATGATCTACAAAGTCAAGTTAGAGGTTGCTCAATCCATTCGCCCGAACGCGGCCTTGAGGCGGTTGAGCTGGTCGGCGATGGAATTGGCCGTGCCCGGATCGATGTCGGGGATCTTGCCGCGCTCGAGCCTGTCGAACTGCAGGACCCGGTCGAACAGGCGGTCGCCGCGCGCGATGAAATCGACAAGCGCCGGCGGCAGATGCGTGAAGCCGGGGCCGCCGCGTTCGGAGGGAGTGGCGGAGAACTTGACCTTCTCCTTCTCGACGCGCGCATTCTCGGCGGTGATCTCGCCCTCGTTCACCGCCCGTTGCAGCAGCAGCCAGGAGGCGAGCTGCATCAGCCGGGTGGTCAGGCGCATGGATTCGCTGGCATAAAGGAAGGACGTCTCGCGCGCGAGCAGCCGGCTGTCCTCGCGGCCCTCGCCATCGAGATAGGCGGCGACCTCTTCGATCAGCGCCATGCCTTCGCGGTAGAGCGCATCGAACCCGCCCGAGGCGACGATGCGCGGCCCGAGCGCCACCGCTGGTCTTTCTCCGCTCGCTTCGCCCAAGGGAACTCCACTGGCCTACTTTGCCGAGGGCGAGGACCTTAAGCCCATTCGCACGGGCCGTCATCCTTGCGCCTGCCTCAGCCTCAAGAGACGCTTAATCCGTTCGCACCGGCAATGCAAAATGCGATTTGCCCGGTCGCCACAAAAGAAAAGAGCCGTCGAAACGGCTCTCGGAAGTTAACAGGGAGGCGTCAAACAGAGGGAGAAACCACTCTGAAATCCAGAAGAACTCTGAATAATGAGAGGTTACCGCGAACGTCTTAATTGCACGTTAACGCGACTCCCTTTCTTAACCCTGGCGGTTCAAGGCTTGTGAACCAGCCGCCGCTTGCGGACGTGCCGGCTCATATCTTGAAGATCGACTCGGCCTCCGAGCGCGTTTTTCCTTTCGCCTCGATCGCCGCCTTGAGCCGCGCGATCTCGCCTTCGAGGAGCACGATCCGGTCGGCCAGTTCCTCGACCGACAGGGTATCGAGCCGCATGCCCACTTCGTGAGCTACCGGCTTCTTGGGCTGCTCGTCGTCGAACATTTCCGTCTCCTTTCTGGCCGCCACGACATCCGAACCGGCAATATTATCCTTGGCCGCTTGCCCGGCAAGCATCGCGAGGCAACACTCGGGTCCATGACGATTTTGCAGACGATTCCCGAGCGCATGACCGCCATCTCCATCTCCGCCCCCGGCGGGCCGGAGGTGCTCACCCCTGTCCATCACGACGTGCCGCGGATCGGCGAGACCGACGTCCTGATCCGCGTCGCCGCCGCCGGCGTCAACGGGCCTGATCTCTCGCAGCGGCGCGGCCAGTACGCTCCGCCCCCCGGCGCCTCGCCGCTGCCCGGCCTGGAGGTCGCCGGCGAGATCGCGGCGGTCGGTTCCGCGGTCGACGGCTTTGCCGTCGGCGACGAGGTGATGGCGCTGACCAATGGCGGGGGTTATGCCGAGTACGTCGCGGTGCCCGCCGGCCAGGTGCTGCCGTTGCCGACCTTCTGGTCGATGGAGGAGGCGGCGGCCCTGCCCGAATGCTGGTTCACGGTGACGCAGACCCTCGTCATGCGCGCCGGTCTCGAGCCCGGCATGAGCGTCCTCGTCCATGGCGCGGCCGGCGGCGTTGGCGGCGCGGCGGTTTCGATCGCCGCCGCGCTCGGCGCCTGGCCCATCGCGGTCGTCTCCTCGCCGCGCAAAGCCGCCTATGCCCGCGCCCTCGGCGCCGCCGAGATCATCGACCGGACCCGCGAGGACCTTGTCGAGCACGCCCTGGCGCTGACCGGCGACAGGGGCGTCGACCGCGTCGTCGACCTGCTCGGCGGCGAGACTGCGGCCAAGAACATCGCCGCCTGCGCCCGCGGCGGCCATATCGTCCAGGTCTCGACGCTCGCCGGCGGCACCGCTGAGGTGCCGCTCCGCCAGATGATGGCCAGGGACCTCACCCTTTCCGCCTCGACCCTGCGTCCGCAGTCGCCCGCGACCAAGGCGGCCATCGCCCGGCACATCCATGAGCACCTCTTCGTGCATCTGGAAAACCGCGACTTTCCGCGCCCGCGCCTCACCGTCCTGCCCCTGGAAGAGGCTCCCGCAGCCCACCGCGCCCTGGAAGCGAGCGACCACTTCGGCAAGGTCGTTCTGCTGACCGCATGGGGACGGCGAGAGGAAATCTAGGCCGCCAAGCTTTCCACCGCGCCGACAATTCCGTTGCGGATCGATGAGGCAAACCCTATATTGCGGGCAAATCCCCCTCAACTTGGAATGACGAGGCGGAGCGAGCCGGAGGAAAACCGGCCGCGCCTTTAGGAGAGTTTTTACCATGGCAACACAATTGCTGATGCCCAAGGCCACCGCCGTCTGGCTCGTCGACAACACCGCACTGTCCTTCGAGCAGATCGCGGCGTTCTGCACCCTGCACCCGCTCGAGGTGCAGGGCATCGCCGATGGCGACGTCGCCGCCGGCATCATGGGCGTCAATCCGATCCAGAACGGGCAGCTGACCCGCGAGGAGATCGAGAAGGCCGAGGCCGATCCCAACTACCGCATGAAGGTCTCCGACCCCAAGGTGCGCGTGGCCGCCGCCAAGCGCAAGGGTCCGCGCTATACCCCCATCTCGCGCCGCAACGAGCGGCCGAACGCCATCAAGTGGCTGGTGCGCAACCACCCTGAACTCAAGGACGCGCAGATCATGCGCCTCGTCGGCACCACCAAGTCGACGATCGAGGCGGTGCGCGAGAACACCCACTGGAACGCGGCCAACCTCACCCCGATGGACCCGGTGACGCTCGGTCTCTGCAGCCAGATCGACCTCGACCTCGAGGTCAAGCGCGCCTCCAAGGGCACCATCCCCACCGATGAGCTCAATGAAGGCACCATGCTCCTGACCGCCGAGGAAGCGCTGGCGCGCGCCGGCGGCCACGCCCACGAGGACGTCGAAGGCGAGGGCGAGGAGCGTCACGCGCCCGAGGCGGCCGAGGCGTTCGATGCCGATTCGGTGTTCTCGAAGCTGAAGTCCTTAAAGACCGACAGCGAAGAGTAATCTCAGACTGGCGGGAGGACGACTTGGAAACCAACCTCCTGCCGGTCATCTTCGCGGTGCTGGCGGCCTGTGTCGTGCTGGTGCCGCTGGCCAAGTGGGCCGGGCTCGGCACCGTTCTCGGGTATCTGGCCGTCGGCATTCTCATCGGCCCCTATGGGTTCGGGCTCATCCCCGATGGCGAGACCACCCTCAACGTCGCCGAATTCGGCGTCGTCATCATGCTCTTCTTGGTCGGCCTCGAGCTGCAGCCGCGCGAGCTCTGGCGCATGCGCCACCGGCTCGTCGGCCTCGGCGTCACCCAGATTCTCGTCACCGCCGTGGCGCTCGCCGCCATCCTCACCCTCTTCGGCTATGCCTGGCAGGTGGGCATCGTCATCGGCCTTGCCCTCGCGCTCTCCTCGACCGCCATCGCCATGCAGTCGATAGAGGAGCGCAACCTGACGCAGACCGATACCGGACGCACCAGCCTTGCCATCCTGCTGCTGCAGGACGTCGCGGTCATCCCCATCCTCGCCGCCATCCCCCTCCTCGTGACGCTGGGGCCCCTCAGCCCCGACGCGATCGGGGCAGGCCTTGCCGAAGCGGCCCACGCGGTCGAGGATCCGGCCGACTGGGTGGACGCCCTTTTTATCCTCGGCGCCTTCATCGCCGCCATCGCCGCCAGCCGCTTCGTCGTGCGCCCGGCCCTGGCGCTGGTGGCCGGGAGCGGCGTGCGCGAGATCTTCACCGCCCTCGCCCTCGCCCTTGTCGTCGGAGCGGCCCTCCTCACCCAGCTCGCCGGCCTCTCGCCGGCGCTCGGCGCCTTCATCGGCGGGGTGCTGCTTGCCGACAGCGAGTATCGCCACGAGCTCGGCAGCATCCTCGAGCCGTTCAAGGGGCTGCTGCTCGGGCTCTTCTTCATCTCGGTCGGCGTCTCCATCGCCTTCGACGTGCTGCAGGCCGAGCCCTGGCGCATCCTCTCGCTGGTCCTGGCCCTGGTGACGGTCAAGGTGCTGGTGCTGCTGGTCCTCACCAGCTTTGCGCGCCATCACATCGCCGACCGGCTGCTGGTGGCGGTGCTGCTGAGCCAGACCGGCGAGTTCGCCTTCGTCGTCCTGCAGTTCGCCATGTCTTCGGGCGTCATGGGGCTCGCCGACTACCAGGTGCTGACCGTCGTCGTCGCCCTGTCGATGGCGACGACCCCGCTGCTGCTCGTCGTCTTCGACCGGCTGGTCGCCCCGCGCCTCGATACCCGCGCCGCAAAACCGCCCGCCGAGCCCATCGACAGCCGCCAGTCGATCGTCGTCCTCGGCTATGGCCGCTTCGGCCAGATCATCACCCGCATGCTGCGCGCCCAAGGGTTCGAGACCACCCTCATCGACGATGATCCCGCCCAGATCGAGCTGATGAAGCGGTTCGGGGTCAAGGTCTTCTACGGCGACGGCTCGCGGCTGGAGCTCCTGCATGCCGCCGGCGTCGCACAGGCGCAGCTCGTCGTCGTCGCGGTCGCCGGCGGACACCGCATCGTCTCGATCGCCCGCATGCTGCGCAAGCACTTCCCCGATGTGAAGATCGCCGCCCGCGCCATCGATCGCGAGCATGCCCATGAACTGATGGAGCTGGGCGTCGAGGCCATCGAGCGCGAGACGTTCCTCTCGGCCGTCAGCCTCGGCGCGCAGGCGCTCGAGCTCCTCGGCTACCCGCCCGAGCACGCCAGACGTCTGGCCGAGGCCTTCGAGCGGCACGATCGCCAGCTCCTTGCCGACTCCTTCGAGCTGCGCCACGACGACGAGGCCTATGTCGGCCTCTTCCGCCGCCGCTCCATGGAGCTTCTCGACGAGGTGATGAAGGCCACCCCGCCGGTTGACAAGAAGGGCTCCGGGGGGTCCGAATAGCGCGCTCATCTTACAGCCGATGATTTGCGAGCACCGGCTCCCACCCACCACAGGGTCATTCCCGCGCAAGCGGGGACCTCTGTTCATTGCCTTCCAGAAATCAAACGGAGGTTCCCGCTTGCGCGGGAATGACCCTGTGAAAGACGAACAACCGCGGCACGTGCTCAACAACCGAAACTCCGGGATATCCTTGCCGTGACCTTCGACCCCTTCTTCGTGACCATCGCCGTCTCGACGGTACTGCTGGTCGGCCTCTCGAAAGCCGGGCTCCTCGGCAGCCTCGGCATGGTCGGTGTGCCGCTCCTCACCTTCATCATGCCCGCTCGCGACGCCGCCGGCATGATGCTGCCGGTGCTCCTGGCAATGGATGCCTTCGCCGTCTGGAGCTACCGCAAGGACGTCGACTGGCACATCTTGAGGATCATGCTGCCTGGCGCCATGGTCGGCACGCTCATCGGCTGGGCGCTCTGGGCCCTGGTCAGCGATGCGGCCGTGCTGCTGATGGTCGGGATCATCACCCTGCTCTTCATCCTCGATGCCATCCTGCCGTTGAGGAAGCGGCTCGAGGGACTGCCGCCGTCGAAGCCCTGGGGCAGTTTCTGGGGCGCCTTCTCCGGGTTCACCAGCTTCGTCAGTCACTCGGGCGCCCCGCCCTTCCAGATCTACGTGCTGCCCCGGCGCCTGCCGCCCGCCGTCTATGCCGGCACCTCGGCCTATTTCTTCGCCATCGTCAACGCGTCCAAGCTCGTGCCCTACTACTTCCTCGGCCAGCTCAACACGGCCAACCTCACGCTCTCGGCCATGCTCGCGCCGGTCGGCGTCGTCGGCGTGCTGGCGGGCGTGTGGCTCGTGCGGCGCATCTCGGCCAAGTACTTCTACCGCATCGCCTACTGGCTGGTGTTCCTGCTGGCCCTGAAGCTTGTCTGGGACGGGGCGACGGGTCTGATGGCCGGCTGATATCCGGCAACAAAAAAGGCCGCGGAAAAAATCCGTGGCCTTCAGCCTTCGATGATGAGTGACGCGTTCTCGTCAGTGTGCCGCTGCGCCCTTTGCCTTAGTCAGTTCGTCCTTGACCACCAGTTTCCGGCGCTTGAGGGCGGAGATCCGCATATCATCCTGGATGCGACGCTGCATCTCGGCCTGGATCTCGCGGTCCAGCTCCTGGTGTCGCCGCTCGAGAGCAGCGATGTGGCCTTCAGTCGTCATGACAACTCCTTTCAGCTTTGGACGCCCTGATCGTCACAAATATTTCACGCCTTGTCGACTGCCTTGCACGAATGGTTGAAAAGCGGGTGCAAAACCCGGGCCGATCGGCTAACCAGAAGTGAACGTTTCGGGGGGTGGGACCGGACGCGCGATGCTGCCGCTGACCAAGGAACAGGAAGCCGCTCTCGGCCTCGAACTGGCCGCCAAGCGCCAGGAACACGCCGATCTCGACGCGGCCATCGACATGCTGACCGAGTCGCAGGTCGCCGACCGCATGCTCATCCAGCGTTTGAAGAAGCGCAAGCTGATGCTCAAGGACCGCATCGTCCAGCTCGAGAACATCCTGCTGCCCGATATCATTGCTTAAGAGCCGGTACGGGCAACCCAGCAGCAACGCCGGTGCCGGAGCTCCACGATCCTATTTTTCCTCCGACTGTCATCCCGCGAAAGCCGGGACCCAGTAAGCGGGGCACCCGCAAGTGGGCACCCAAACAATACCAACCACCGGGTCATTCCCGCGAAAGCGGGAACCTCTGTTTTGCACAACCGCTAGCGAAGACCCGCTTTCACGGGGATGGCCAGAGTGGTGGGCATCATGGATAGGAACCGGACCTATAGCGTATACTGGGTCCCGGCTTCCGCCGGGATGACAGTCGGTGGATTGGACAAGCTTTGTGCCTTAGCCGTCACCGAATTGGGGCGGACGTAAAACTGCGCCCGAAATCTGCCAGCCGATTTGCCGCGCCCCTACGTCCTAGGCTCCCCTTGCGCCTACCTCGCTCTCCGGTTAAACACCACCATCCGACCGACGGTCGGTTTGCCGACAAACTGGCCACATCGCCTGGAGCTCCCGATGACCCGCATCGTCAAGCCCGCCACGGTCCGCCGCGAGGAAATCCTCGACTGCGCCCAGCGCCTCTTTAGCCGGCAGGGGTATGATGCGACCTCGGTCAATCAGATCATCGTGACCCTCGGCCTCTCCAAGGGCGCGTTCTACCATCACTTCTCGGCCAAGGCCGATCTCATCGAGGCGCTGGCGCTGCGCTTTGCCGATGATGCGGCGCGCATGGCCCAGCCGGTGCTGGACGACGAGAGCCTCGACGCGTTCTCGCGCCTGTCGAAGTTCCTCGCCAGCATGCGCGACAGCAAGGTCAACGCCGCCTTCGAAGTGCGCAACACCTTCGAGCCGCTGTTCCGCCCCGAGAACGCAGCGCTCTACGAGCGGGTCGAGGAGGCTCTGTTCGGGGTCGTCCGGCCGACGCTCACCCGCATCATCGCCGAGGGCGTCGCCGAGCAGACCTTCGACACCAGCAATGCCGAGCTCGCCGCCGACACCATCCTCGGCCTGATGGGCTCGACCCGACGCGCCGTCACCGACCTCTATGCCGCCCGCAATGCCGCCGATTTCGACAGGGCCGCCTGCGACCTCGTCGAGCGCTACCGGTATCTGGGCACCGTGGTCGACCGCATCCTCGGCCTGCCGGAAGGCAGCATTGTCCTTTCCGACCCGCAGACGATCCGCTTCATGATCGATACCTGGCGGCGCGAAGAAACCGCTGCCTGAACTTTCGGGGCGAAAGCGCGGCAGACTTGAAGCACCCGCGGCTTTCGGCTAAACGCCGGTTTTATCGCGCCGGAGGGCCCGTGGCCGATGCTTAACCCGCCGCCTGTCGCCATCGTCATGGGCAGCCAGTCCGACTGGCCGACCATGCGCCACGCCGCCGATACGCTGGAGGCGCTGAAGGTCGAATACGAGGCGCGCATCGTCTCGGCCCACCGCACCCCCGCCAGACTCGTCGCGTTCGCCGGCTCCGCCCGCGACGAAGGCTTCAAAGTGGTCATCGCCGGCGCCGGCGGGGCCGCGCACCTGCCCGGCATGATCGCCGCCATGACGCCGCTGCCGGTGCTCGGCGTGCCGGTCGAATCGCGCGCCCTTTCGGGCCAGGACAGCCTGCTTTCCATCGTGCAGATGCCCGGCGGCATTCCCGTCGGCACCCTCGCCATCGGCAAGCCCGGCGCCATCAATGCCGCGCTGCTCGCCGCCGCGATCCTCGCCATTTCCGACGATGACCTTGCCGAACGGCTCGACGCCTTCCGCCGCGCCCAGACCGAGGCTGTGCCGCAATTCCCCGCAGACGACGAGTAGCCCGTTGACCGCCACCACTCCCCTGCCCGCAGGCTCGACCATCGGCATTCTCGGCGGCGGTCAGCTCGGACGCATGCTCGCCCTCGCCGCCGCCCGGCTCGGCATGAAGACTCACATCTTCTGCCCCGACGCCGAAAGCCCCGCCTTCGACGTCACGCCGCTCAAAACCGTCGCCGCCTATGACGACGAGACGGCGCTCGCCGCCTTTGCCGACGCCGTCGACGTCGTCACCTACGAGTTCGAGAACGTGCCGGCGGCGACCGCCGAGTTCCTGGCGGCCCGCAAGCCGTTGCGCCCCGGCGCCAATGCGCTCGCCATCTCCCAGGACCGCCTCGCCGAAAAGGGCTTCCTCTCGGCCCGCAACATCGCCGTCGCCCCCTATCGGCCGGTCGATTCGCCGCCTGCGCTGGAGGCGGCCATCACCGAGCTCGGCCTGCCGGCCGTCCTCAAGACCACCCGCCTCGGCTATGACGGCAAAGGCCAGCGCATCATCCGCGCGCCTGGGGAGGCGGCCGCCGCCTTTGCCGCGCTCGAGCCCAAGCCCCTGGTGCTCGAGGCGTTCGTGCCGTTCGAGAAAGAAATCTCCGTCGTCGTCGCCCGCAGCGCCGACGGCTCGGTGAAAAACTTCGATCCGGCCGAGAACGTCCACCGCGACCATATATTGAAGACCAGCACCGTGCCCGCCGACATCCCGCCCGCGCTCGAGCGCCACGCGGCGATGATGGCCAAGGCCATCGTCATCGCCCTCGACTATATCGGCGTGCTCGGCGTCGAATTCTTCGTCGTCACCGCCGAGGGCCGCGCCAGCCTCCTCGTCAACGAGATCGCCCCGCGCGTCCACAATTCCGGCCACTGGACGGAGGCGGTGTGCCTCACCGACCAGTTCGAGCAGCACATCCGCGCCATCTGCGGCTGGCCGCTCGGCGATGTGACGCGCATGGCCGATGTCGTCATGGAGAACCTCATCGGCGACGAGGTGCTTGCAGCGGTCGACTCGGCCGCCGGGGTCCAGGTGCACCTCTACGGCAAGCGCGAGGTGCGCGCCGGACGCAAGATGGGCCACATCAATCGAATTGCCCCGAAAACCGCAACGGTTTAGCGGGCGTCCGCATTATGGGGTGTGGACAAGCCATGGGGCTTGCGCTATAGAGCGCCCCACGGTGACCAGCTCGGCTGGTCGGCGGCGCGGTTCCTTTGGCCCCGCTGCTTCTCCTTAAGACACAGATTCAGGCTTCGAAAGGGCGGTTGACCTTTGCAAGTAGTCGTTCGCGATAACAACGTTGATCAGGCGCTCCGCGCGCTCAAGAAAAAGCTTCAGCGCGAAGGCGTCTTCCGCGAGATGAAGCTGCGCAACTACTACGAGAAGCCCTCCGAGAAGAAGGCGCGCCAGAAGGCCGAGGCCGTGCGCCGCGCCCGCAAGCTGGCCCGCAAGCGCGCGCAGCGTGAAGGCGGCCTCGCCGCCCCCGGCCGCCCGACCGCTCCCCGTCCCGGCGCCCCGGCGCGCTAAGTCGGCAGACATCGAGTTTCACGAAACGCCGCCCCTCGGGCGGCGTTTTTGTTTTCGGGCTGTAGGGTCGCCGTACGACCCCCTTCCCCTCTCCCCTTGTGGGAGAGGGACAGCTTTTTCGCGTCCAGCGGAAAAGCAGGGTGAGGGGTCTGCGATCTCGCCGCAATCGCGGATGCTCGCGGCGGCATTGCAGCCCCCTCATCCGCCCCTTCGGGGCACCTTCTCCCACAAGGGGGAGAAGGGAAACCCTATTCGACAGCCGCCGCCGTGAAGAAATCCTCGGCCCGCGCCCAGATGCCGCGATCCCAGAGGTCGCCGTGGTCGGCGCCCTCTTCGATCCAGATCCCGTAAGGGTTCGGCGCCAGCGCATAGAGCCGCTCGCCGTTGGAGACGTCGATGGTCAGGTCCTGCGTCCCATGGGCGACGAACACCGGCTCCTCAACCTCAGCAATCCACTCATTGGAGCGGAACTGGTCGAGCATCACCCAGCCGACCGGCAGCAACGGATAGCGCTCGGCAGCGACCGTCACCGCCGATAGGAACGGCGTCTCAAGCAGCAGCGCCCCGGCCTCGCGCTCGCTGGCGACGTAGGTCGCCGGCCCCGAGCCGAGCGAGCGTCCCCAGAGCACGAGCGGATGGCCCTGTCCGGCCGCCCAGTCAAAGGCGGCGAGCGCGTCCTCGAGGATGCCGGCCTCGCTGATCTGGCCGGGTGAGGTGGGAAAGCCGCGATAGTCGAAGGCGAGGAACCCGTAGCCGTCCGCCACCCACTGCGCATAGCGCTCGTGCTCGCCCGAAAAGCTGCCCGAATTACCCTTGAAGTAGACGATGAGCGGATGCCCTTCCGCGGGCGGCGCGTACCAGCCGTTGACGCTTGCACCCTCCCCGACGGGTATCGCCACCTCCTGCGCGGTGAGCCCCGCGTCGGCGATGAGCGTCACCTCGCCGTCCGCATCATACTGCAGAGCGCGCTGGTTGACGTACATGTACCCGACGACCGCCAGGTACGCGAGGACGAGCAGGGCCGCCGCGACGGCGGCGATACGCACGAGGAGCTTCACGCCTCGCCCTCGGCCAGCGTGTGCTCGATGGCCTTGAGGAACATCTCCTCGGGCTGCGCGCCCGAGAGCGCGTACTTGCCGTTGAAGACGAAGAACGGCACGCCGCGGATGCCCTGCGCGGACGCCTGCGTCGCCAGTTCCTCGGTGATCGCCAGTTGCCTGGGGTCGTTCATCGCTGCGATTGCCTCGTCCCGTTCGAACCCGTGCGCCTCGGCCAGTTCGGCCAGCATCCCCTCGTCGATCTCGCGGTGGTCGAGAAAATAGGCCTCGGCGATCGCGTTGGCCAGAGCATGCTGCGTGCCGTAGGGCTTGGCAAGGCGGGTCAACGTATGGGCCCGCGCCGTCGGCACCATGCGCGGCTGCCTGGAAAGATCGAGCGCGATGCCGGACTTGGCCGCCTCCGCCTCGACCCGCGCCCACATCTCGGCCGGCTCGCGCCCGTATTTGGCGCGCAGCATGTCGGCGACGATCACGCCGTCCTCGGGTACCGACGGATCGAGATAGAACGGATGGTTTTCGATATCGACGTCGATGCCGTGCGGGAGCGCAGCCACCGCCTTGTCGAGCCGCGCTGAACCGACGAGGCACCAGGGGCATACGACATCGGTGAAGACATCGATCTTCAAGCTCTTGGCCATCGCGCGTCCTTTTCGCCTGTGAGAAGTGCATCTCACATGGACCGCACCCCGCGCAACCGCAAGAACGCACCGGCGTGTAACCTTGTCACCAGGGGTAAGGGTGGGCACCAGCCCGCCTACCCCACCGGCTGTCATCCCGGCGAAAGCCGGGACCCAGCAAACGATGCCGCGTCGGGCTAGCGCTCGACGCGCCTCACCCACCGGGTCATCCCCGCGAAAGCGGGAACCTCCGTTTACAACATCGTAAGCAAACAGAGGTCCCCGCTTTCGCGGGGATGACCCGGTGGTGGGGGGTTTTGTTGAAAATCGCCCGCCGCAACGCCGTTCACTGGGTCTCGGCTTTCGCCGGGATGACAGCCGCTGGCCGTTGCAGCATGGCGTTCAGTTGAAAGCGAACACCGCGCAGAGCACCACGCCGAGGAGCAGAACGCGCATGACGAGGCCGAAGACCTGCGGCTTGATCGCCGTCGGCCGCACCGCGGCAAGGACCAGCAGGACGAGCATGATGACGATGAGCGCGATCTTGGCCTGGAACCAGGGCCCGAGCCCGGCGAAATCGCCGCCATAGCGCACGAACACCATGGCGAGCCCCGTGATGACGAGGAGGCCGAAGGCGATACGCCCATTGCGGCCGATTTCGGCGCCGAGCCCGCCGAATGCGGCCCGCGCCTCCGGCCCGGCATTGGCCATGCGCTTGCCGATGAGCGGGCCGATGATGTTGCCCGCAAGGCCGACCCCCAGCGCAATGAGATGCACGAAGAGCAGCAGGTTGAAGATGATGATATCCACGTTCCGTCTCCCCTGATTCGGGCGCCTCAACGCGCCACCGGTTGAAAAACCGGCCTCCTGCTACGACCTCAAGCAAGCTTGAGGTCAAGGGAAATCTTTGAAATGACACCCGAACTCACCGTCGGCGAGTTGGCCGCCCGCAGCGGCGTCGCCATTTCCACCCTGCATTTCTACGAGGCCAAGGGTCTCCTTTCGAGCCACCGCACCCTCGGCGACCAGCGCCGCTACGAACGCAGCATGCTGCGGCGCGTCGCCGTCATCCGCGTCGCGCAGGAACTGGGACTTTCGCTCGCCGAAATCGCCGCCGCGTTCGCGACGCTCCCAGACAACCGCACACCCAACCACCTCGACTGGATCAAGCTTTCGGCCCGCTGGCGCAAAGATCTCGACCGGCGCATCGCGCAGATGAAGAAGCTGCGCGATGGCCTCACCGACTGCATCGGCTGCGGCTGCCTCTCCCTCGTCACCTGCCCCTTGCGCAATCCCGGCGACCGGCTGGGCAAGGAAGGCCCCGGCCCGCGCCGGCTGATGGTGCGGCGATAAAGCACCGGGCCATCGCTCCCCTCCCCCTTGAGGGGAGGGGTCGGGGGTGGGGGGAAGCATCGAAGGCTCACCGCCCCACCCTCAACCCCTCGAGGGAGAGGGAGGCGAAAGAACCGCCGGTTCCGCTCAGAACTATCCCTCGTCCCTCGGCGGTTTCCTCTCCAGCCCCACCGCCGCGCGGAACGCGCTGATGTGGTCGGTGGGCTTGGTCCAGTCGTCGCTGGTTTCCGTCCAGTAGTAGGAGTGGGTGAAGAACCGCAGCTTCAGCGGTCCCCAGGTGATGGCGACGTTGCGGTCCTTGACGCCGCTGCCGAAGCGCGTGGGACCCGCGCAGGGTCCGGCGATCGGGTCGCCGAAGAGGAAGAACGGCGAGGAGAACTCGTCGTAGATATTGGTCCACCTGACCGTCGAGAACACCGCCCCGTGGTGCGCCGCCCTGCGTCCGCGCTCGTCGATATAGATCGCCTGGTGGCGCGCGTTATAGGGCTGGGGCGGAGCGGTGGGCAGCACCCGCTCGGTCTTCATCCGCTGGAAGTCCTCCCGGCTTTCGGTGATGAGGAACTGGGCGCTGGCGAGGGGCGAACCCAATGCGACAAAATCGCTGATCTTCCAGCCGGCCGGCGTCGCCCGCCGTCCGCGTGCCGCCGGTCGCGCCGCCTGTCGGCGCAACGCATCGAACGCACGCCATTGCAGTTCCTGGAAACGCTCGACCTCCTCGTGCGACCACGCTCCCTTGGGCGCGGCGGCGACGAACCGGTCGACTGCTTCCAGCGCCTTGACCGCCTGCGGCTCCGGCGGATTGTCCTTGGTCGGTCCCACTTCCTGCCAGAGGATGTGGAGGAGGTCGTAGGCGAGGACCGTGCCCAGCGAATGGCCGACGATGACGATGCGGTCATAGTTCGGATCGTCGTGCAGGGCCTTCAAGAGCTCGAGCCCACGGTTGCGCACCACCTGCCGGCTCTGCACCGTCTCCGTGCGCGCCGAAAGATAGCTCGCCGCATCCCCGAAATAGGGCAGCAGCATGCGATGGGAGAGGTAGACGAGGACGATGAGGACGAGCACCGCGATGACGCGCGCGTTCCAGTTGCCGATCTGCATGACGCCGATGGCGATGACGAGGAGGATCAGCGAGAGCGGGATGACCTCCATGAACGAGAGGAACCGGAAGAACTTGGGCGCCAGCAATACCGCCAGCGCCCCGAGGATGAGCGAGAGCCCCAGCCGCGACTCGGGCGCCAGCACCACGCCGAACCAGTCCCGCCGCAACAGTTCCGGCAGCGACAGCACCGCCATGACGAGGGTGGCGAAGGCGACGAGGCTCAACAGCCAGAACATCGTCCAGGGCAGGCGCATGCGGTCCGGCACGTCGGCCGGATCGATCCAGAGGAGCCGCCGCAGCCAGCGCCAGAGATTGCGCAAGGGCGTCGCGTTGAGGAGGTCGGCATAATAGAGCTCGAAAAAGTCGGTGCGTCGCCCGTTGTGCACCGGCGTCGTCACCCGTTGCAGCTCGTAGAGCCCGCTCTTGTCGTCCGGCACGATCCAGATCGGCCGGGCCCTGGGCTCGGCCTCCTTGTCGCCCGGTACGGCGCCGAGCTCGGGGTTGAACTGCCAGAGCACCTTGACGATGTCGCGGATGGTGCCCATCGGGCGCTGCTCGCCCTGGCCGTGGATGACGACCACCGCCTGCCGCTCTATGGGCTCGGGCGGCTCGGCGGTCTTGCGCCTCGCCCTGCGTCCGGCCGTCTGCACCACGTCCGTCATCGCCCGCCCTCCGCCGATTCCGGTCGGATGAGAGAGTAGAGGGAATCGAGGATTTGGGGAACCAGTAGGCTGGTTTGACCATCCAAGTCGTTGTCGCTCGCTTCGGCGATCCACCAAACCGCCTCCACCCCCAATGTCACCCCGACGAAGGTCAGGGCCCATCCTGAGATGCTGCATCAGCCGCAAGGCGTATGGGCGGAGCAGGAGCACCCAACCGCTCTCTCCGTGCTCGTGGATGTCGTCAGGGCTGGATCCCGGCTTTCGCCGGGATGACAGCCGGTGGATATGAATGTTTGTGCCTTCCACCAATCTCGGGTCATTCAGCCGCTCCCGACCGTCATTGCCCTCCCCTGACATGATCGGGGGGATCGGTCCGGGCAATGACGACGGAGAGGATGACCAGAACCACGAGGGCGTGGCACAAACCTAGTGCCCCAGCGCCTTGACGATGTCCTCGGTCATCTTCTTGGCGTCGCCGAAGAGCATCATGGTGTTGTCGCGGAAAAAGAGCTCGTTCTGCACGCCCGCGTAGCCGGCCGCCATGCCGCGCTTGATGAAGAGCACCGTGCCCGCATCCTCGACGTTGAGGACCGGCATGCCGTAGATCGGCGAGGTCTTGTCGGTCTTGGCCGCAGGGTTGGTCACGTCGTTGGCGCCGATGACGAAGGCGACGTCGGCCTGCGCGAACTCGGAATTGATGTCCTCGAGCTCGAACACCTCATCGTAGGGCACGTTGGCTTCCGCGAGCAGCACGTTCATGTGCCCGGGCATGCGTCCCGCCACCGGATGGATGGCGTACTTGACCTCGACGCCTTCGGCCTTGAGCAGGTCCGCCATTTCGCGCAGCGCATGCTGCGCCTGGGCGACCGCCATGCCGTAGCCCGGCACGATGATGACCTTGCCGGCGTTCTTCATGAGGAACGCGGCATCCTCGGCCGCGCCTTGCTTGACCGGCCGGTCCTCCTCGGCGCCCCCGGCGGCGGCCGCATCGTCCCCGCCGAAGCCGCCGAGGATGACGGAAATGAACGAGCGGTTCATCGCCTTGCACATGATGTAGGAGAGGATCGCGCCCGACGAGCCGACCAGCGCCCCGGTGATGATCAGCGCCGTGTTGCCGAGCGTGAAGCCGATGCCTGCCGCCGCCCAGCCCGAATAGGAGTTGAGCATCGAGACGACCACCGGCATGTCCGCCCCGCCGATGGGAATGATCATCAGCCCGCCGAGGATGAGCGCGAGGATGGTGATCGCCCAGAAGGCGAGCGGATCCGCCGAGACGGCGAAGTACCAGACGAGCAGCAGGATGAGGACGCCGATGCCGATATGGATGAGGTGCCGCGCCGGCAAGAGGATCGGCTTGCCGGACATGCGCCCGTCGAGCTTGGCGAAGGCGATGACCGAGCCGGTGAAGGTGAATGCGCCGATGGCCACCCCGATCGACATCTCGATCAGCGCCTGCGCGTGGATATGCCCGTTGGTCGCAATGCCGAAGGCATCCGGCGCATAGAGCGCGGCGGCGGCGACGAACACGGCCGCAAGACCGACCAGCGAGTGGAACGCGGCGACGAGCTGCGGCATGTCCGTCATCTTGACGTTGCGCGCGACATACGCGCCGATGCCGCCGCCGAGCCCGAGGCCGGCGATGATCAGGAGCCAGCTCACCCAGTCGGAAGGCGCCGCGACCGCCAGCGTCGTCAGCACGGCGATGCCCATGCCGGTCATGCCGAACAGGTTCCCCTGCCGCGCCGAGGAGGGGCTCGAAAGCCCGCGCAGCGCCAGGATGAACAGAACCCCCGAAACGAGATAGAAGAGCGCCGCGATATCGGCAGAGATCATGGCGTCAGCCCTTCTTCTTGTACATCGACAGCATGCGCTGCGTGACGAGGAAACCGCCGAAGATGTTCACCGAGGCAAAGACCAGCGCGATGAAGCCGAAGACCTTCGACACCCAGCTGGAGTCCGCCGCCAGGTGCACGCCGACGGCGAGCAGCGCCCCGACGACGATGACCGAGGAGATGGCGTTGGTGACGCTCATCAGCGGCGTGTGCAGCGCCGGCGTCACGCTCCACACCACGTAGTAGCCCACGAAGATCGCCAGCACGAAGATGGCGAGGCGGAAGGTGAAGGGATCGATGATCTGTTCCATTTACTTGCCTTCCTTGGGCGCCGCGGGCTTGCGGGCGGCGGGTTTTTTCGTGGCGGGTTTTTCCGTTCCGGACTTGGGCTCTGCGGCGGCCTTGGCCGCCTTGGGCGCAGCGGCTTTCCTGGCCGCGCCGGTCTTGGCCGGTGCCGCCTTGGCGACGGCGGCAGGCTTGGCGCCCGCACCTTCCGGTTTGACGGCGGGCTTTGCCGCCTTGGCCTTGCCGGTGCTGCCGGTCTTGACCGGCTTTTCGGCCGGCACCGCGGCGGGCTTGGCCGGCGCTTTCTTTGGAGGAACGGGCGCGGCGGCCTTGGCGAAGGCCGGATGCACCACCGCCCCGTCGCGCGTCAGCGCCGTCGCCTTGACCAGCTCGTCGTCCCAGTTGACGGCGAGCGCTTTCGTTTCCTTGTCGACCAGCGTCTCGATGAAGGCGAGGAGATTGCGCGCGTAGAGCTGGCTCGCCGTCGTCGGGATGCGTCCGGCCAGGTTGGTGAAGCCGATGATGGTGACGCCGTTGTGGACGATGACCTCGCCCGGCCGCGTCAGCTCGACATTGCCGCCCCGCTCGGCGGCGAGGTCGACGATGACCGAGCCCGCCGCCATGGACTCGACCATGGCCCTGGTCACGAGCCTCGGCGCCGGCCGGCCCGGAATGAGCGCCGTGGTGATGACGATGTCCTGCTTGGCGATGTGGCTGGCGACCAGCGCCTGCTGCGCCGCCTGCTCGTCGGCAGTGAGCTCGCGGGCATATCCGCCCTCGCCCGAGGCATCCTTCAACGCATCGGTCATGATGAACTTGGCGCCGAGCGATTCCACCTGCTCGCCGGCCGCCGCGCGCACGTCGGTGGCCGAAACCACCGCGCCCAGGCGCTTGGCCGTCGCGATCGCCTGCAGGCCCGCGACGCCCGCGCCCATGACGAACGCCTTGGCCGGACGCACCGTGCCCGCCGCCGTCATCATCATCGGCAGCGCCCGCTCGAACGCGGCCGACGCCTCGATCACCGCCTGGTAGCCGGCAAGGTTGGCCTGGCTCGACAAGATATCCATCACCTGCGCGCGGGTGATGCGCGGCATGAACTCCATGGCGAAGGCGGAGACCCCGGCCTTGGCGAGGGCGGCGACCTCGCCCTCGTTGCCGTAGGGATCGAGCGCGCCGATGACCAGCGCCCCCTTGGCCGCGCCCTTGAGGGAACCGGCTTCCGGCCGGCGCACGACAAGGACGATGTCTGCGCCCTTGACCGCCGCTTCGGCGGCCGGCGCGATCACCGCGCCCGCCTCGGCATATTGCGCATCAAGAATGCGCGAGCCCTCGCCCGCGCCGGCCTCGACCGCGACGTCCGCGCCGAGGGCCTTGAGTTTACCGACCGTCTCGGGCGTGGCCGCGACGCGTTTCTCGCCGGCCAAGCGCTCGCGCAAGATTGCGATTTTCATGGGGGTAGTCTCCTGCTGCCGGCCTGCCAGCGGCAGGCCCCGCGCCCTGCCGTTCTGGTCTTAAGCCAGGATCAGGAAGTAAAGGATGACGAGCAGCGCCGCGATGGAGATGATCGACCACTTGAGGAAGATCATGAACCCGGCATAGGTGCGCTCGTGCTCGGCGTAGTCCATGGCGCTTTCGTGCGGGTGGTCGGCGGTGGCGGCGGCGGTCTTTCTGGCCATGAAATCCTCGGTTCGTCTCGTCGTTCGCTTTGCCGGGCCTATTCGGGCTGGCTGGCCTCCAGTTCGTCGATCAGCCGCTCGATCACCGAGAGGCCCATCGACCAGAACTGCGGGTCCTTTGCATCGAGCCCGAAGGGCTTGAGCAATTCGCTGTGGTGCTTGGACCCACCGGCCTTCAACAGCTCGAAATAGCGCTCCGCAAAGCCTTCGCTGGCCTTCTCATACTGTGCGTAGAGCGAGTTCACAAGACAGTCGCCGAAAGCATAGGCGTAGACGTAGAACGGCGAGTGGATGAAGTGCGGGATATAGGCCCAGAAGACGTCGTAGCCCTCGTTGAGCCTGATGCCGGGCCCCAGCGATTCCGTCTGCACCTCGAGCCAGAAGGCGTTGATCTCCTCGAGCCGCAATTCGCCCTGCCGGCGTGCCGTGTGGACCTTGCGCTCGAAGGTATAGAAGGCGATCTGCCGCACCACCGTGTTGAGCATGTCCTCGACCTTCGAGGAAAGGAGCGCGAAGCGCTGCTTGCGGTCGCTCGTCTTGTCGAGCACCGAGCGGAAGGTCAGCATCTCGCCGAAGACCGAGGCGGTTTCGGCGAGCGTGAGCGGCGTGTTGGCCAGCAGCGGCCCCTGCGCGGCGGCGAGCCGCTGGTGCACCCCGTGACCGAGCTCATGGGCCAGCGTCATCACGTCGCGCGAGCGCCCGAGATAGTTGAGCATCAAATAGGGGTGGGCGCTCGGCACCGTCGGGTGCGCGAAGGCGCCCGACATCTTGCCGTCGCTGGTCGGCGCGTCGATCCAGCCGGAATTGAAGAACGGCTGCGCGATCTCGGCAAGCTGCGGCGAGAACCGGCCATAGGCTTCGAGAACCGTCGAGACCGCCTCGTCCCAGGTGAAGGTGCGCTCGTCGCTCGTCGGCAGCGGCGCGTTGCGGTCCCATGAGTCGAGCTGGTCCTTGCCGAACCACCTGGCCTTCATCTTGTAGTAGCGGTGGCTCAATCGCGGATAGGCCGCGCGCACCGCGGTCTCCAGCGCATCGACAACCTCGCGCTCGACGGAATTGGCCAGGTGCCGGCTGTCAGCGATGTCCTTGTAGCCGCGCCAGCGGTCGGATATTTCCTTGTCTTTGGCCAGCACGTTGGTGACATGGGCAAAGAGCCGCGCGTTCTGCGAGAGCGTCTTGCCCAATGCATGGAACGCCGCCTCGCGCTTCTTCTCGTCGCGCTCGGAGAGCAGGTGCAGCGTCGATTCGAGGTTGAGGCTTTCCCCGTCGACTTCGAAGCGCAGCGCCGAGAGCGTCTCGTCGAAGAGCCGGTTCCAGGCCGAGAACGCCGTGACCGCCTTGTCGTGGAAAAGTTCTTCCACCCGGTCCTCGAGCTGGTAGGGCTTGGCCTTGCGCAGCTCTTCGAACCAGGGACGATAACGCGCCAGCTTCTCGTTGGAATTGAGCGCCTCCTCCAGCACCGCATCCTCGATGCGGTTGAGCTCCAGCTCGAAGAACAGCGTCCTGGTCGACAGGTTGGTCAGCGCCTCGTTGACGTCGCCCATGAACTTGGCCCGGTCCGGATCGCCGGTGTTCTGCGCATATTGTAGGAAGGAGAACGAACCGATCTTGCCGGTGAGGTCCGAAAGCGCCTCGGTGCGCTCAATCGCCTCGATCAGCCGGCCGGATTTGGTGAGCTCGGTGAGCTTGCCCTTGTAGTCCGCCTCGAACTGCGCGGCGTCGGCCTTGGCCTTTTCGAGGTCGGCCTTGAACTCGCCGCTGTCGCGCCCGGGATAGAGATCGGCAAGATCCCAGACCGGCAGATCCCCGAACTGATTGTGCCCCTTCCGGCTGGCGGCGTCGCTGGCAATGGTCATGGGGTTCTCCGGGGTTCGTCTGCGGCTTTCGGGGCGCGACCTTAGCCAGCGGTCGGCGTGATGTGAAGGGCGCAAGCAATGCAAAACTACGCGCCAATCTTCACCCACCCACAGGGTCATCCCCGCGAAAGCGGGGACCTCTGTTGCTCGATTCCTGGGTTCGATATGAATCGGATATAGGAACGTTCGACAACTACTTCGTCTACATACTGGCCAGCCGGAAATATGGCGCCATCTATATCGGCGTCACGCGCGATCTGGTTCGCCGCGTCTATACGCATCGCGAGAAGATCGTTCCCGGTTTTACCGGCAAGTACAACATCCGGCAGCTCGTCCATTTCGAACAGTACGCCGCACCTCAGGACGCTATCGCGCGGGAAAAACAGCTGAAGAAATGGCACCGGGCCTGGAAAATCGAACTGATCGAACAGAGCAATCCCGAGTGGCGCGACCTGTGGGAGGATATCGCGCATCCCTGAAGGTCGAAACAGAGGTTCCCGCTTTCGCGGGAATGACCCTGTGGCTAGGAAACATGGTGCCATTGCACCAACTCTCAACTTTCACCCGGGTCATCCCCGCGAAAGCGGGGACCTCTGTTTCATAGGATGAGTGCCACCGTCAGGGGCAACGTCACCAAGGAGTTCACCCTCCGAACTGGAACCGCTCGAACCGGGTAAGCGCCTCGTCGATCGCGACCTTCTCCTGCACCCCGGCTTCCTCCACCCACGTCCACTTCTGCACGATCAATTTTCCCGCCTGCCGGTCGGCCTTGAGGTCGATGGCCGCGACGATCCTGTCGCCGACCAGCACCGGCAGGGCGAAATAGCCCAGCACGCGCTTGGCCGCCGGCACGTAGGCTTCGAAGATGTGATCGTAGCCGAAGAAGTGTTTCAGGCGCTTCCTCTGGATGATCAGCGGATCGAACGGCGAGAGGATATGGACGAGGTGCGGCGGCTCGGGCGTCGCAACGTCCAGCAGCTCCGGCGCCACCCAGTGCTGCGCCTTCTCGGCGCCTTCGATATGCACCGGCACCAGCTGCTTGCGCTTGACCCGCGCGTCGATCAGCCCCTTCACCGGCGTCCTGACATTGGTGTGCAGGTAACAGATGGAATCGAGGCTGACGATGCCCTGCGCGGTCAGCGCCCGGTCGAGCAGGTATTGGATGCCCTGCCGCTCGGTCGCTGGGCTCGGGCGCTTGGTCCAGCCGAAGTGCCGGTCCATCAGCTCATAGGTCTTGACCATGCCGGAACGGGCGCTGATCGTCAGGTCCCCGGTATAGAACGCCAGCTGCAAGGCCCGCTTGGACGGCTTGCGGCTCGCCCATGGGTGGTCCTTCTCGACGAGCTCGTCATCGTCGATGTCGCGGATCGACAGCGGTCCCTCGTCGCGAATGCGCCGGACGAGACGCCGGACGTCCTTGGGATCGACGTTCGCGTACCACGGGTGCGACTCGGTCTTGTACCGCTTCATCGCCGGCAGGAAGAAGCGCAGGTCCTCGCTCGGGATATAGGCCAGCGCATGCGTCCAGTATTCGAAGACCGACTTGTCGACGCTCTGCGCCTGGCGCATGTGCGCGCGCTCGTAGCTCGGGATGCGGGTGAAGAGAATGTGGTGGTGGCTGCGCTCGATGACGTTGATGGTGTCGATCTGTACATAGCCGAGGTGCCTGACCGCCGCCGGCACGGCCTGCGGCCCCGCCCCGAACGGTTCGGCGCTGTCGAGCCTTTGCGCGCCGAGCCACAGGCGCCGGGCGCGGGCGACGGAAAGCGGATGGGAAACAAGGCTCGGTTTGCGACTCATGACGCGAAAGGATGCCGAGCCGCCAAGGGGAAGTCGAGGGGGCTCAGGCCGGCCCCGGCGCCGGCGCGGCCATGGCGGAACGCAGCGTGACCCGCCATATGGCCAGGAACGCCAGCATGCCGAAAAGCCCGACGCCGACCACCATCCAGAGCGAGACCGTCGTGGCCGCGAGCGCAGCGACGAGGGCAAAGACGAAGGGCGCGAAGGCCGAGACGACGAGGCGCGCCGAGCTGATCCAGCCGAGGCGTCGCCCGTAGCCGCGCGTACCGAAAAGCACGAGCGGCAGCGTACCGGACACGATGCTGGAAAGCCCCGAGCCGAGCCCGAAGAGCACCGCGAACACCGCGGCGCCCGCCGGCAGCGGCGCGGTCAGCGCCAGCACCGCGAGGCCCGCCGGCATGAGTCCCGCTCCGATCGCCGCCAGCAGCGGCTGCGACAGCCCCTTGCCGAAGCGCATGTTGATAATCCGGCTGGCGACCTGCGCCGGGCCGAAGAGCGTGGTCACCACCACCCCCGCCGCGCCGAGCCCGAGGCCTGCCAGCAGCGGCACCATGTGCATCATGATAGCCGATGAGACGAAGCCGAAAGCGGCGAAGCCGGCAAGCATGAGGAGAAAAACAATCGGCCGCGATGGACTTTCCGGCGCATCCGCCTGGTCGTCGGACTGCTCGGCACGCATGCCCGCCCGGCTGCGGCTGAACCGGGCGAGCCAGCCATGCACCGGCAGGCAGACGAGGAGGTTGAGCCCGGCAAAGACGAAATAGACCTCGCGCCAGGTGAGGACCTGGTGCAGGGCGCTGGTCAGCGGCCAGAAAACCGTGGAGGCGAACCCGGCAATGAGCGTCAGCAAGGTGATCGAGCGTTGCGCGCCTCGCCCGGAGATTTGCGCCAGGGCGGCGAAGGCGGTCGCATAGAGGACGAAGGCCGACGCCACCTCGATGGCAACGAGCCCGGCAACGAAGCTCATGCCCTCGGGTGCGAGACCGCACACTACCAGCGCCATAGCGGCGGCCGCCGAGCCCCAGGTCATCACCCGCGCGGCGCCGAACCGGTCGGCCCATGCGCCCGCGATCGGCGAGATCAGCCCGCCCGCGACCAGCGAGCCGGCAAGCGCTGCGTAGATCCATTCGGCGGACCACCCGAAATCCGCCGCCATTGCCGGCGCCAGTACGCTGAAGCTGTAGTAGAGCGTGCCGTAGCCGATGATCTGGGTGAGGCCGAGGGCCCAGATGACGGCGGCGGGCATGGCGATGATCCTTTATGCGGGTCGGCTGGTCGACAGGGTGGACAAAGTGACGGACGTGCCGGCATCGGCGCAGCACTCGTCCGAGAGATAGCCGACAAGGGCGTTCATGACGGGATAGTTGGCCCGGCAGATGAGGGTCGTCGCCTGCCGTTCCTGGGTGACGAGGCCGACCTCGACGAGCTTGTGGACGTGGTGCGAGAGCGTCGAGCCGGCGATGTCGAGCCGCTCCTGCAAGCGGCCGACGGGCAGGCCCGCCTCGCCGGCGCGCACCAGCATGCGGTAGATCTCCAGACGCTTGGTATTGCCGAGCGCCTGCAGGCGTTCGGCCGCTATTTCGAGTTTCATCGAACTACGGATAGGCCGCCCGCATTGGGATCGTCAAGGGCTATTTCGATATCTGCCGAAATAGCTCAGGCCGCGTCGCTGTCGATCCCGTCCGTCAGCCCGTATTCGTGCAGCTTCCTGTAGAGCGTCGAACGCCCGATGCCGAGCACCCGCGCCACGCGCGCCATGCGCCCGTCGTGGTGGGCGATGGCGAAGGCGATGAGCTCGCGCTCGATCGCGGCGAGGGTCGCCACTTCCCCGTTCTCGTCGAGGAACCGATCCTGCGCAGGCGCCGTTTCCTCGGCCTGCCGGCGGCGGGCCGGAGCATGGTCGACATGAACGGGCGCCGCCGGCACCGGCACCGCGTCGAGACTCATCAGCGCCGCCTCGCGCCCGCCGAGCTGGGCGACGACCTGCGGAAAGTCGGCGGTTTCGAGATGCGCCCCCTCGGTCAGCACCACCGCGCGATAGACCGTGTTTTCGAGCTGGCGGATATTGCCCGGCCAGTCGTAGCGCCTGAGCAGGTCGAGCGCGCCCTCCTCTATGCCGGTCACGCGCTTGCCCGTCTCGGCGGCAAAGCGCGCAATGAAGTGGTCGACGAGCGCCGCAATATCCTCGCGCCGTTCCCGCAGCGGCGGCACGTAGATCGGGAAGACGTTGAGGCGATAGTAGAGGTCCTCGCGGAACTCGCCCGCCTTGGTGAGGTTGAGGAGCCGCCGGTTGGTCGCCGAGATGATGCGCACGTTGACCCGCTCGGGCCGGCTGGCGCCCACGGGCTCGATCTCGCCCTCCTGCAGCACGCGCAGGAGTTTGACCTGCGTTTCCGGGGGCAGATCGCCCACCTCGTCGAGGAAGATGGTGCCGCCATTGGCCTCGGCGAACTTGCCCGGCTGGTCGCAGACGGCGCCGGTGAACGCGCCCTTCTTGTGGCCGAAGAGGGTCGAGTCGACGAGATTGGCCGGCAGCGCCCCGCAGTTGACGATAACGAACGGCTTGCCTGACCGCTCGCCCGCGCCCTGGATCACCCGGGCGACGAGCTCCTTGCCGACACCCGTCTCGCCCTCGATCAGCACCGGGATGTTGGACTTGGCGGCCTTCTGCGAGAGCGTTGCGACCCGCGCCATCGCCGGGGCCTCGGTGATCATGTGCGCCAGCGAGAAGGTGCCGCTTCTCCTGGCCTGCTCGGCCCGCACCGCCGCCTCCAGCGTCTCGAGCCGCAGCGCGTTGCGCAGCGACATGATGAGACGTTCGGGCGGCACGGGTTTGACGAAGTAGTCGGCCGCGCCCTGGCGCATCGCCGTCACCACGGTTTCGAGCGAAGCGCTCGCCGTCTGGATGATGACGGGAACGGATATCCCCTCGCGCGCCATCGCCTCCATCACCGCCATGCCGTCGAGTTCGGGCATGACGAGATCGAGGATCACCGCGCCGATCGCGGGGTCGGATTTGAGGATGCGCAGCGCCTCGGCGCCGCCCGTCGCGGTCAGCGCGCGAAAACCGGCGCGGTCCGCCACTTCCGCCGTCAGCCGCAGCTGCACGGGATCATCATCGACTACCAGAATACGCGTCATGTCTTCCTTGGGATCGGCCCGCAAGTTCTTCCGGCAGCACGACTTTCGAATCGGGCTGTGCCGTTTTGATGCAGGCTAAGGAAGGCGCCTTAACAGGGTTTTAATCATGCGCGGCGCCTTCGCTGAGAAAGCATCCGCTCCCGGCATGCGCCCGGCGCATGGTCGCGCCGCGCGCCAAAGGGTTGCCTGCGCGCAGGAATCAGGCCAGATGCAGGGTAGTCGTCGGACCCGGTGCAACTCCGGGTGGCTCTTCCGGCCGCCGATCCGCCGGACAATCCAGAAAACGTTACGCACAAGCTCGCACCCCCTGAGATGCGCCGCGGATGTCGCGTGCTGGACTTCAATGACATTCATTCAGACCTTTCGCCGTAACTGGCTCTCCAATGTTCGGGGCGACCTGCTTTCCGGGCTCGTCGTCGCCCTTGCCCTCATTCCGGAAGCCATCGGCTTTTCCATCATCGCGGGCGTCGATCCCAGGGTCGGGCTCTACGCCTCGGTGATCATCGCCATGGTCATCGCCGTCACCGGCGGGCGGCCGGCCATGATCTCGGCCGCAACGGCGGCCACCGCCGTGCTGATGGGCACGCTGGTGCGCGAGCACGGGCTGCAGTACCTGCTCGCCGCCACCGTGCTTGCCGGCGTGATCCAGATCGTGGCCGGCATGGCGCGTGTGGGCTACATCATGCGCTTCGTCTCGCGATCGGTGATGACAGGGTTCGTCAACGCGCTGGCCATCCTCATTTTCATGGCGCAGCTGCCCGAACTCATCGGGGTTTCCTGGCAGTCCTATGTGATGATCGCCGGCGGCCTCGCCGTCATCTACCTCTTCCCGCGCATCACCCGCCTCGTACCCTCCCCGCTCGTCTGCATCCTCGTGCTGACCGCCGTCGCCCTGCTGTTCAACGTCGATACGCGCATCGTCGCCGACCTCGGCGAACTGCCCGACGCGCTGCCGACGCTGCTCGTTCCCAACGTCCCCTTCACGCTCGAGACCCTCTGGATCATCCTGCCCTATTCGATCGCCGTCGCCGCGGTCGGGCTGCTGGAGAGCCTGTTGACGGCCTCGATCGTCGACCAGATGACCGATACGGGCAGCGACAAGAACCGCGAGAGCATCGGGCAGGGCATCGCCAACTTCGTTTCCGGGCTCTTCGGCGGCATGGCCGGCTGTGCCATGATCGGCCAGTCGGTGATCAACGTGAAGTCGGGCGGACGCACGCGCCTCTCGACGTTCGCGGCCGGCGCGTTGCTGCTCTTTCTCCTCATGGTGCTCGGCGACTGGGTCGGCCTCATCCCGATGCCGGCGCTCGTCGCCATCATGATCATGGTCTCGATCGGCACCTTCCGCTGGTCGTCCCTGCTGGACCTCGCAAAGCACCCCCGCCGGTCGAGCATCGTCATGCTGGCGACGGTCGTCACCGTCGTCGGCACCCATAACCTGGCGCTCGGCGTCGGCGTCGGGGTGCTGCTCTCGGGGATATTCTTTGCCTGGAAGGTGGCGCAGATCTTCCGTGTCACCTCCAGCTTGTCCGAAGACGGCACATGCCGGACCTACCGTATCGAAGGCCAGCTGTTCTTTGCCAGCGCCGATGATTTCCTCGCCGCCCTCGACTTTGCCGAGAGCCTCGAGCGGGTGCGCATCGACGTCGGCGCCGCCCATATCTGGGATCTCACCGGCGTCAACGCCGTCGATACCGCCGTGCTGAAATTCCGGCGGACGGGTGCCGAGGTCGAGGTGATCGGACTCAACGAGGCGAGCGCCACCATCATGGACAAGCTCGCCGTGCACGACCAGCCGGGCGCGATGGAGCGCGTGCTGGGGCACTAGTCGCCGCAAAACAAGACTTGGGTTAGGGCTCCCGTTCCGCTTCAACCGGAACGGGACATGCTCCAGGCGCAAGCGCCGCGGGCCGGCTCTCCGGCCCCGCGCACCGTTACAGCCGGGCTTCGATGGCCGGAGCGATGTCGACCGGAACCACCGTCGGCGCGAACCGCTCGGCGACCTGCCCGTCGCGCCCGACGAGGAACTTGGCGAAATTCCACTCGATGTCGCCCGGATGCCCGGCCTTGAGCCAGGCATAGAGCGGGCTCTCGCCCGGCCCGTTGACCTCGATCTTGGCGAACATGGGAAAGCTGACGTCGTAGTTGACCGAGCAGAACTCGGCGATCTCCTCGGCGCTTCCCGGCTCCTGGCCCATGAACTGGTTGCAGGGAAAGCCGAGGACGACGAGCCCTCGCGGCCCATACTGACGGTAGAGCGCCTCCAGCCCTTCGTATTGCGGGGTCAGGCCGCATTTGCTGGCGGTGTTGACCACCAGCACGAGCTTGCCCGCATAGGCCGAAAGCGGCTGGGCCGCGCCCGACAGCAGCGGCAGGGTGAAGTCGGAAAGCGTGGTCATCTGGAAAATTCCAAAGGAAATGGAGCGGGAGGAAACGTCGCCATCATGGCCGTCCGTTTGTTGCGCGGCAGCCGGACGTTACGAAATAGAGTCACAAATGTCGAACTGGCCCGGGCTGTTTCGTCGTCACAAGGCAAGGATATCCCTGGCGTGGAGGAGAAAGCTCATGTTTCCCGATCTCAATCGGCATTCGCCCAAGTTCCTGGCCGTACTGCGCATTGTCACCGCGATCCTCTTCATCGAGGCCGGCAGCTATCACCTGTTCGATTTCCCGCCCCCGATCCATCCGCCTCCGCCCCCCGAGATGGAAACGCTGCTGTTTACGGCGGGCGTTCTCGAACTCGTCGGCGGCATCCTCCTTCTCGTCGGCTTTCTCACCCGTCCGGTCGCCTTCGTCCTCGCCGGCATGATGGCGGTCGCCTACTGGGGCTTCCACTACCCGATGAATCCGTTCCCCTCGAACAACATGGGCGTGGCGGCGATCCTCTATTGCTTCATCTTCCTCTACCTCTTCGCCGCCGGCCCGGGAGCATGGGCGCTCGACAACGCCCGCGCCCGCACCGCCCGGGCATGACGGCTGCAACCATCCACTACCGCGAGAGCGGGAGGATGTTCCTCCCGCCTCATTCGAAGATCACGTCCACCCAGTAGTTGGTGGCGTTGAACGTCGAGGCGGGAAAGCTCGTCGCGCCATAGGCGTAGACGCCGTTGCCCCCGCTCGAAGCGCTCGACGGCGCGGTGAGGTTGCCGTTGGTGGTGCCCGAGGCGAAGTAGTTGCTGGTGGCCGAATAGAAGCCGGACGAGTGGTAGGAGACGACATAGGTCTGCCCGCCGGTCACCGCGACGGGTGTGGGAAACAGCGCGGTCTGCCAGCCGCTCGGTGTTTCGTTGGTGAAGGTGAGGCTCGCAACGAGCGAACCGCCGCCCGTCCAGAGCGTGGCGGTATGCGTGCCCGTGTTCTGCGGCCCCTTGTAGAAGCGGATGCCCTTGATCACGCCGTTGATGGCGGGCACGAACTTCATGCCCAGCTCCACCGCCTGGGAGTCGTTGACGGTGATCGTCGATGGCACGGCGGAGGGCGCGAAGACGCCGGCGCCCGTCGGCATCACGAAGAGGCTGACATCGCCCGTGTCCGTGCCGCCCTGGCCGTCGGATACGGTGTAGGTGAAGCCGGCATGACCCGCATAGTTGCTGGCCGGCGTGAAGGTAACGATGCCGGTGCCGCCGTTGAAGCTCACCGCGCCGTTGATAGCCGAACCAACGGCGGTGACGCCGAGCGTGCCGCCGTCCACGTCGCTGTCGTTGCCGAGAAGGCTGGACGCCGGGATCTGCAGGGCGGTGTTGACGGTAGTGGAGAAGCCGTAGTCGGCGCCGGCCGTCGGCGCCTGGTTGCCGCCGCTCGCCGTGAACAGCACGTCCACCCAGTAGTTGCTGGCGTTGTAGGTCTGGTTGGGGAAGGTGCTGGTCGTGCCGTAGGCAAAGACCCCGTTGCCCCCGCTCGCGCCGCTCGCCGGCGCCGTCAGCGGACCGTTGGTCACTGCCGAGCCGAAAAAGTTCTGGTTGGCCGAATAGAAGCCGTTGCTGTGGTAGGAGACCACGTAGGTCACGCCCGCGCTCACCGCCTGCGGGGAGGCAAATAGGCCGGTCTGCCAGCCGCTCGCCGTCTCGTTGGCGAAGGTCAGGCTCGCCATCTCACTGCCCCCGCTCATCCACAGGCGCCCGGTATGGGTGCCGGTGTTCTGCGGCCCCTTGTAGAAGCGGATGCCGGTGATGACCCCGCTGACGGCGGGGATGAACTTCATGCCCAGTTCCACCGAACCGCTATCGTTGACCGTCACTGTCGCCGGCACGTCCGTCGGCGCAAAGAGCGTCGCGCCGCTCGCCGGCGCCACCACGGTGATGGAAACATTGCCCGTATCCGTCCCGCCCTGTCCGTCCGAGACCGTATAGACGAACCCGGCATTGCCGGTGAAACTCGCGGCGGGGGTAAAGGTGATGGTGTTGGTGCCGCCATTGAGGCTCACCGTTCCGTTGCTGGGCGAGCCGACCGAGATGATGGTCAGCGGATCACCGTTGGCATCGGTATCGTTGGCGAGGAGCTGACTGACGGACAGCTGCAGCGGCACGTCGCGCTCGGTGACGAACCCGCTGTCGTCCCCCGCCACCGGCGGTTGCGGCGTCGTGCTGGCCGGATGGTAGAGCACGTCGACCCAGTAGTTGGAAGCGTTGTACGTCTGATTGGGAAAGGTCGTCGAGGCGCTGACGGCATAGACGCCGTTGCCGGCTCCGGGGCCGTCCGCCGGCGCGGTCAGCCCACCGCCGGAAATGGCGGAGGTGAAGAAATAGTCGTTGGCCGAATAGCGGCCGTTGGTGTGGTAGGACACAACGTAGCTCGCTCCGCCGGTCACCGGAACCGGGCTCGAGAACAGCGCCGTCTGCCAGCCGGAAGCGGTTTCGCCCGTGAACGTCGTGGTGGCCAGCAAACCACCCGCCGCCGTCCAGAGCGTGGCGGTATGCGTGCCCGTGTTCTGCGGCCCCTTGAAGAACCGCACGCCCGAGATCGTGCCGCTGGCCCCCGGCGTGAACCGCATGCCCAGTTCGAGCGAGTTGGTGTCTTGGCTGTCGAGCACCATCGGGCGTGCATAGGGCGAGAACAGGGTCTGCCCCGTCGGCCCGGTCACCGTGATCGAGATGCCGGGGGCCGGAACCTCGATATTGCCGCTGTCGTCGGTCGCCCGCGAGCGGACCGCGTAGACGCCGCCGAGCGAGGGCGTCCAGGAAAAGCTCCAGCTTTCGCGCCCGCTGGCCTTGTGCCAGGTCGCGCCGTTGTCGGTCGAGACCTCAACGCCACCGACCACCCCGCCGCCGGTATCGGCCGCCGTGCCGGCGATCGTATAGGCCTGGTTGTGGGGGATGGCTCCGGGCGGGGCGGTGATCGTGGATGTCGGGGCGGTGAAATCGGTCGAGGCCGTCGCCGCCGTCAATCCGGCTTCCAGCGAGGCCGGCTGCACGCCCATGTCGGCGAAGAGGTTGACCATGGCCTGCTTCACCCGGATGTCGTCCGGCACCTGCTCGAGGTCGTGGTTCGCGTCGAGCCCCCAGGCCCAGTAGACGGTGCCCGCGCCGAACACCAGAGCGCCGCTCGGGGCGCGGTAGAGGGTGAGGCTGTGTTCGGCGGTGCCTGGCCCGGTGATCGTGCCATAGTCGAGCAGGAGGCTATGGACGCTGACCTGCGCGTAGGAAAAGTTGATGAGCCCCGCCGGTCGATGGCCGTTGTCGAGATCGGAATCCCACTCGTAGCCGAGGTACCCGGTGGTGAGGGAGGCGGTCTGCCCGATGCCGATCTCGTCGACGCCGGTATCGCGCCAGAAGCGCATGCGCGAGTGGGCGTAAGGGATCTGGATGGTATCGAGCCGGTAGGAATCGACAGTGAAGATCGTGCCGGTCAGCGCGTTCTCGGGCCGTCCCGCGCCGATCGCGTTGGGGCCGGCAAAGCGCGGATCGCGCCAGGTGCCGGTCCACTCCGTTGCCGGATCGATGTCGCCGTGGGCGCGCGTTTCCTTGTAGCAGACGAGGGTGCGATAGGGCGTTGCCGGGCCGGCTATGCTCGGCTCCCAGCGCGTACGCCAATAGACCTCGTTGCCGCTGAGGAAGGCGAGGTGCACGCCTGCGTCGCGCGCCGCCTCGACATTGGCGCGCTGCTCGCCCGACCAGTATTCGTCGTGCCCGACGGAAAGATAGATCTTGTGGTCGAGCAGCAGGCTGCCGTCGCGCGAGGCGTCGACGCCCGAAATATAGGTGACGTCGTAGCCGTTCCGTTCCAGCCAACGGATGGCGGAGTGCTCGACCCCGAAGATCCAGTCCTGCGGACCGGCATGGAAACCGCCCCAGCGGGTGATGAACGGCCGGTTGTAGCTGACCTTGTAGGCGCGCCCGGCCGTCGCCGGATCGGAGCCCGGGCCGTCGCCGCCGTAAAGGCTCGCCCCGCCCCAATGGTTGTAGGCCTGCCAGGTGGTGTCGGAGGTCTGGAAGACGATGTCCGCCTCGTAGCCGTCATTGCGCACGATGAAGGCGATGTGGTTCTGCCCGAACGTGGCGTCCTGGCGCACGAGCTTGGCGATGTAGATGCCCGAGATCGCCGTGGAGGGGATGGCCCACGAGGCGGACACGGCCCAGTTGCCGGCATCGGCAATGCCCGTCGCGTCGCGCACGGGGGCGGGCTGCACCTGCGGCTGGGCGATCTGGCGCTGGATGGTGTGCACCTTCCGTGCGCCCATGCCGCCATAGTAGCCCAGGCGGTAGATGTCGATCCGGTAGTTGGTGCTGGCCGTGTTGACCTTGAACTCGACCGTGCCGCCGGCATTGACGCTGATCTGCGTCGCGAAGCCCTCGATCGTCCAGTTGCTCGTCTCGGCGATGTCCCACTCGCTCTGCGGATTACCCGTCAGCAGGTTTTCGGTGACGATCCGGTTGGTCATCCCATGCACCCTCGGCTCATCCGGGCGTATCCGAGTCGCGAGCGGCCAAGAAAAACCGGCCGGCGGAGACGCTTGCGCGACCCTACTGCGAAACGCGCGCGCGGCCGAACTAGCCAAAACGAGCTAGTCCGGCCGATGACCGTTGCAGGCGCGCAACAAGCGCCGCTCACAAATCGGCGAGCCATGGCGGCGTTAAGGCTTCGGGAGTATGGATGCGCTTAGCTATCGGGGTTTGGCACGCGATTCTCTTTCGCGCCGGCGGCAGGGGGCCCGCCCCATGGCATGGAGACCCTATGATTAAGCTCTTGGCTGGTGTTGCGCTGACGGTGCTTACGGCGGCCGCCGCCCTTCCCGCCCTTGCCCAGGACGTGGCGAGCCTTGAATTGCGGCGCGTGGTCATCGCGCCGCCGCAGAATTCCCTGGCAACGACGATCAAGCAGGGCCTGGCGTCCGCCTATGCCGGCACCAAGCCCGGCACCGCCGCCCACGAGGAAGCCCAGCGCCTCTACTATTTCTACGGCGAACGCTACTTCGAGCCGCTCTGGCTGTCGCTCGCCGCCGACGGGTCCCTCGCCTTCTCCGACAAGGCCGAGGCGATCCTCGACATCTTCAGGCAGGCCGGCAGCGAAGGCCTGCGGCGCGAGGACTATCTGACCGCCGATCTCGACGTTTCCGCCGCCGAAGGCGACCCGGCCCGCATGGCCGCGCTCGAGACCGCGTTCTCGGCCGCCGCCCTGCGCTATGCCACCCACATCTATACCGGCCGCATCCGCCCGCAGGACGTCTCCGCCTTCCTCGACATCGCGCCCAAGCGCCTCGACGAAGCCGCGCTCCTCATGCGCCTGGCTTCCAGCGACGACCCCGGCGCGGTCTTTGCCGAGCTCGAGCCGAGACACCCGGAGTTCCTGGCATTGAAGGCCGCCCTCGCCCGCTTCGAGAGCGACAAGGTCGACCGTCCCGAGCCCCTGCCCGACGGGCCGACCATCAAGCCCGGCATGAGCGATCCGCGCGTGCCCCTGCTGCGCGAGCGCCTGAAGATCACCGCCTCCGCCGAAGCCTTGACCGTGTACGACCAATCGCTCGCCGACGCGGTCAAGGCCTTCCAGGAGGCCCAGGGGCTGGAGGCCGACGGCGTCGTCGGCCCGGCGACGCTGGCCGCCTTCAACGGCGGCGGGCCCGTCACCCGCGCCGACATCATCGCCAACATGGAGCGCTGGCGCTGGATGCCGCGCGAGCTCGGCGACTTCAACGTCATGGTCAACGTGCCCGAGTTCCGTCTTGCCATCAGCGACCACGGCAAGCAGGTCTACGCCACCCGCGTCGTCGTCGGCACGGTCAAGAACCAGACGCCGATCTTTTCCGACAACATCCGCCACATCGTGGTGAATCCTTACTGGAACGTGCCAAACTCGATCATCGCCAACGAGGTCGCCCCGGCGGTTCTGCGCAACCCCGGCTACATCTCCGGCCAGAACATGGAGCTCCTCTACAACGGCTCGGTGATCAGCGCGTCCTCGGTCAACTGGGGCATGGTCTCGTCCAGCAACTTCCCCTTCCGCGTGCGCCAGAAGCCGGGGCCAAGCAATGCGCTCGGCCAGATCAAGTTCCTCTTTCCCAACAAGCACGACGTCTATCTCCACGATACGCCGTCCAAGTCCCTCTTCGCGCGCGGCTTCCGCGCCTACAGCCATGGCTGCATCCGCGTCGAGAACCCGATGGAGTTCGCCGACGCCCTGACCGTCAACGAGCCCGCCATCGACCGCGCCTCCCTCGAGGCCCTGTTCGGCCCCTCCGAGCGCTGGGTGAACCCGCAAAAGCACATTCCCGTCCACATCGCCTACTTCACCCTGCGCGTCTCCGAGGACGGAACCCTGCGCTCCTTCGGCGACGTCTACGGTCACAACGAGAAGCTCATCGAGCTGATGGGCCTCTGATGGCCGCGTAGCCGGCGCCACCATGTCGCCCCGGCGAAAGCCGGGTTCCAGCACACGCTGGTGACGCGCTCCTGCTCGCCCCTTTCACCGGGTCATCCCCGCGAAAGCGGGGACCTCTGTTTGGTATCCTCCACCGAAGAAAACTGGGGTTCCCGCTTTCGCGGGAATGACCCGGTGGTCGGCGAGCCGTCTCAAGATTTCGCGATGTCTGGCGTACGCGGCAACGGCCCCCGCCCCGCAACCTTCCCTTAACATTTTCGCCTTGGTTCGGCCGGCATTAGGCCGTAAAACCCCTGACCGAGGGCATGCCGGGAGGCGTTGACGCAGGGTTAGCGTTAACGGGTTCTAGTAAGGTTTGCGCTAAAAGTCCGAGAAATTGACCACGATCCGACCGGACAGTGTATAGCGTGACGGGGACTTTTCGTTTGAGGGCAATTCGTATCGCACGGCTTTTCATGGCCGCCGTCGTCAGCCTTGCCGCCATCTTGCCGCAGTCGCTGCCGGCCGCCGCCGCCAGCGAGCGGGCGCTCTATCTCTACTATACCCACACCAAGGAAACCGCGCGCATCGTCTTCAAGCGCAACGGGCAGTACGTGCAGTCGGGCATCAACGAGCTCAACCGGTTCCTGCGCGACTGGCGCCGCAACGAGCCGGCCAAGATGGACCCGCGCCTCTTCGACCTCGTCTGGGAGGTCTACCAGGAGGTCGGCGCCACCCAGCCGATCCACATTGTTTCCGCCTATCGCTCGCCCGCCACCAACGCCATGCTGCGCGCCAGCTCCTCGGGCGTCGCCGAGAACTCCCAGCATACCCGCGGCAACGCCATGGATTTCTACATCCCGGGCGTTCCGCTCAACCGCCTGCGGGCGGTCGCCATGAAAAAGCAGGTCGGCGGCGTCGGCTACTATCCCAATTCCGGCAGCCCCTTCGTCCATCTCGATACCGGCAATGTGCGCGCCTGGCCGCGCATGACCACCGCCCAGTTGAAGGAGCTGTTCCCCGACGGGCGCACCCTCCATGTGCCGACCAATGGCCGTCCGCTCTCGCAGGAAGGCTACAAGCTCGCCCAGGCCGAGTGGCAAAGGTGCCATCAGGTACCGTGCGGCGGCGGGTCTTCCGGCACGGCCGTCGCCGGCTCCGGCCGCACGCTGATGGATCTCTTCACCGGCGGCGGCAACGCCTCCCGGCAGGCTTCTGCGCCCGTCGCGGTCGCAGCCGCCACCCAATCCGCTCCGGCGGCGTCGGCGTCCGCGCCTTCGGCCTCTGCGTCTTCGGGCAGCCGCGTCGCCCCCGTCCCGGCCATGCGCCCGGACGTCCAGCTCGCCGCGGCAACCGCCGCCGCACCGGTTCCAGCCGCCGCGCCGCAGTCGAACGAGCCCGAAATGGTTCCGTTCTCGACCGTCGGCAGCGCTCCTCTGACGCCCGAGGAGCTGACCGTCGCCAGCCTTGCGCCGATCCCGGCCATCAAGCCCGCGACCCTGCGGCAAGTCACCGACGGCGAGACCGCCGTCATGGCCATCGCCGCGCTCGATGCGCCGGTGCCTGCCCCGCGTCTCCACATGACCGATCCGTCGGACGAGCGCGAGACGATCCTCACCGCCTATGCCGCCCCCGCCGCCGAGCGCGCCCTCGAGAACCTGATCGCAAGCGACACCACCGAAGTCGCGGTCGCGCCGCGCCCCACCGTCCCCGCGCCGGACACGCGTCCCGGCCTCATCAGCGCCGCGACCCTGCGCACGGCCTCCCTCGGCGGCCTGCCTTCAGCCCCGGCTCCCGTTCCCGCGCCCGACATCTTCGAGGCCACCTTCAGCGCCGTCGAAGGCCAGCCGCAGGCGCGCTCGCTCGCCGAGGCGCTGGCCAATCTCGTCGGGAACGATCGCCCGGCTGCCGGGATCGCCGCACGCGAGGTTGAACTCGTCGCCCCGGACCTCGACCACGTCGCCCAGGTCATGGCCCTGCCCGGCCCGGTTAGCTCGGCCCACTACGCCGTCATCTTCGAGCACGATCAGGCCGACTTCGATCCGGCCACCGAGCTCGGGCGGCACGTGACCGTCATGGGCATCGGCGACTTCCCGCCCATCCCCACCTCCAACCGCTTCCAGCCCGCATCGCTGACCCTCGCCTCACGGTAGGCCGTCATCCCACCACAGGCACCATGCGTCCCCCTCCCCACTCGGGTAGCGCTTGCGCGCTCCCGTGCACAGGCTCTTGAGGGCGGAAATGAGGGTGGGGCACAAGGGTGCCACCACCACCGGCCGTCATCCCGGCGAACGCCGGGACCCCATCCTGAGATGCAGCACCAGCCGCAAGGTGTGTGAACGGGCAAGGCGCACAGCCGCGCTCCCCGTGCATGCGGCTGTGCTCGGGGCTGGGTCCCGGCTTTCGCCGGGATGACAGCCGGTGGGTGGGGGCAGACACCCCGCCACAGG
Source organism: Devosia geojensis (assembly GCF_000969415.1). GTDB lineage: Bacteria > Pseudomonadota > Alphaproteobacteria > Rhizobiales > Devosiaceae > Devosia > Devosia geojensis. The sequence continues at coordinate 78,121 of NZ_JZEX01000199.1, forward strand.
CACAATGCGTGCCCCTCCCCCTTGAGGGGAGGGG